>NZ_JBPZGY010000010.1:0-171601 GCF_051857535.1 Roseateles sp. DB2
CGCCGGCCCCTGGGCCTGCTGCGGCTGCTGCCCCAGCTCGCCCAGCTCTCCCAGCGCCGCCGCGCACCCCGCCAGCGTCGGGTGATTGAACACACTGGCCAGCGTCAGCTCTATCCCCAGCGCCGCTCTCAGCCGGCTGATCAGCCGCACCGCCAGCAGCGAGTGCCCGCCCAGCTCGAAGAAGCTGTCGTGCCGACCCACCTGCTCCAGCCCCAGCAGCTCGCCCCAGTGCTGCGCCAGGATCTCCTCCAGCTCCCCCTGGGGCGCCTCGTAGCGCTGGCGCTTGTACGCCTCCCCTTGCGGCACGGGCAGTGCCTTGCGGTCCAGCTTGCCGTTGGCGTTCAGCGGCATCGCCTCCAGGCTCACATACGCCGCCGGCACCATGTACTCCGGCAGCTGGCGCGCCAGGTACGTGCGCAGCTGCGCCGCCAGCTCCCCGGGCTCCTGGGCTGCCCCCTGCCCCGGCTGCATCACCACATAGGCCACCAGGCGCTTGTCCCCGGGCTTGTCCTCGCGAACGATCACCGCCGCCTCGCGCACCTCGGGGTGCTCGGCCAGGCGGCTCTGGATCTCTCCGGGCTCGATGCGGAAGCCTCGGATCTTGACCTGATGGTCATTGCGCCCCAGGAACTCCAGGTTCCCGTCGGGCAGGTAGCGCACCAGATCCCCGGTGCGGTACATCCGGCCTCCGGCCGCCGGGCTGAACGGGTCGGCCAGGAAGCGCTCTGCCGTCAGCTCGGGTCGGTTCAGGTAGCCACGCGCCACGCCGGGCCCCCCCACGCACAACTCGCCCACCGCGCCGCGAGGCAGCAAGCACATGCGGCCGTCCACCACATAGGCCGTCGAGTTCGCGATCGGCTGGCCGATCGGAATCGGCGCATCCGGAGCGATGTCGCGCGGGATCACATAGCAGGTGGAGGCGATGCTGTTCTCGGTCGGACCGTAGCCGTTGACCACGGTCAGGCCGGGATGACGCTCGTACAGCGCCAGCACATCGCGCGCTGAGAAGGCCTCGCCCCCCACACACAGGCACTCCAGCGGCAGATCCCTGTGCGCCGCTTCCTGCACGAAAGCCGGCAGAAAGCCTGCCGACAGGCACATCATGTTCACCTGATGGCGCTCGACGTGATCGAGCAGTTGCGCAACATCCCGGCTCTCGCCCTCGTGCAGTACCAACCGCCCGCCGTTGAGCAGTGGTCCAAGCACCTCCTGGGAGCCCACGTCGAAGGAGATCGACGAATGCTGCAACATGACAGTGTGTGGGCCAGAGGGGCAGTAGTCGGGGTTGCGCACCAGCCTCACCACGCCGCGCTGCTCCACCATCACGCCCTTGGGGCGCCCGGTAGAGCCGGAGGTGTAGATCACGTAGGCCAAGTGGTGCGGCTGCAGCCCCACACGATCCCGTGGTAGCTCGTATCCGGGCTGGTTCGCCAGCACCTTGGCGCCGTCGCTGGCGCGCACGCCAGCGTCAAGGAGGATCACCTCGCCCTCGAAGTCCGGCAGGTTCAGCGCCACGCGCGACTGGCTCAGCAGCAGCGAAATGCCGGAGTCCTGCAGCATCTGGGAAATGCGTTCCCGCGGGTAGGCCGGGTCGATTGGCAGGTAGGCGCCGCCAGCTTTCAGGATGCCGAGCAAGCCGGCCACCATCTCTACCGAGCGCTCCATGAACAGGCCCACCACGGCGTCTGGGCGTACGCCGGTTTCGTGCAGGAAATGCGCGATTTGGTTGGCCCGCGCATTCAGCTGCGCGTAGCTAAGCTGCTGCGAGCCAAAGACGAGCGCCACGCTGTCTGGCGAGCGCGCCACCTGTTCCTCGAACAGGGCTGGCAGGACCTGATCGGCAGGATACGGCATGTCGGTCCTGTTCCAGTCGATGAGCTGGCATCGACGCTCGGCCTCGCCCAGCAGCGCGACCTGCGCAACAGCCTGTCCCTCATCGGCCACCAGGCCGCGCAGCGCCGCCACCAGGTACTCCCGATAGCGCTCTGCCGTCTCTGCATCGAACAGCGTGGAAGCGAAGGTCAATGCGCCTGCCATAGACCCGTCGCCCGTATCAAACAGGTTCAGCCCAAGCACGGGGCTGGCCGGGACACCCGGCATGCCGTCGCCATGGTCCTCCCGCAAAAGCGGCAACTCTGTGCCTTCGCCATGCCACGCCAGCATCACCTGACACAGGGGCGCATGGTCCAGCCGGAGCGGCGGCTTGATGATCTCCAGAACCCGACCGAAGGGCAATTGCCGGTGTGCCCGCGCTGCAAGAACCGTCTCACGCACCTGGCGCAGCAGCTGTGCCACGCTAAGTTCACCTGCCAGTCGAACGCGCAGCGCCAGTGTGTTGGGGGCACCATCATCCAACGGCGCCCCGTCTTGAGCCCCCATGCTCCGGCTAGGCACACCGACGAGCAGATCATCCTGGCCACTCAAACGCCACAGCACCAGCGCCCAAGCCGCCAGCACTGTCATGAAGGGCGTCGCGTCATGCCGCTGGCTTAGTGTCCGGACCTCATCCGCCAGTGCAGCATCAATCCGCACCGGAACCAGTTCACGCGTACAGACATGACCTACTGGGCGCCCCTGATCCGTCGGCAGATTCAGGCGCGGCGGCGCGTCCGCCAGTTGCGCGCGCCAGTATGCTTCCTCACGGCTCAACGCCAGCTCAGAGGCAAACGCCTGGGCCTCTTCTGGAGCAGCGAGCCCAGCGCCCGCATGCGCACAGTCAGAGACCCCAGCAATCAGCGCCAGGCACTTCAAGGACTCCCTCGGGCGGCTCAGTAGCTCGCCCAGTAGCGCTTCAAGCTTGCCAGACAACGCGACGATGACCCGGTGATCCCAGAGGTCAGAAGCGAACTCCCACCGGAGGTCCATGCCGGAGCCCGTCTCAAGTGCCGCGAGTCCGAGTTCTTGCATGCACTCGAGAGGCATCCAATGAAGGGGCTCATCGACGCTCTCTTCAATCGACATGAAGCCAAACATGAACGGCAGCGCCGCTGCAACGGCGGTGCCGGCAGCGGCGCCGTGAGGAGTCTCCCCTTCAAGCACGGAAGACGGCTCACGCAGCCAGTCAAGGAAGGGCAGATTCACAAGCTCCGGCAAGCGGATCACGCTGGAACACACACGCCTCCCCTGCCCTTCGCCATCAAGCTCCAGAGCCCCCAGCATGGCCCCACTGCGCTGCCACTGTGCAGACAACAACAGGCCCAACGCGCCTCGAAGCAACACCGCACGAGAGCAGCCATGCTCCTGCTCAAAGGCCTGCATCCGGGTGCAAATCGACGCAGGCAAGCGACTGATATGCACCGCGGCACGCCGGACTCGAATCGAGCCCTGAGGATGGAGGCCAGGAAGAAAAAGTCCTTCTTCAACGAGCGCAAACTTTCCATCCAAGTCCACCCCTGACTTTTGAGCAGGAGCTGCGTCGCCGAGGAAAAGGCCGTTCAGTCGACCAACAAGCGAGCGCAGCTCTTGAAAGTCAGCTGAACTGCTTCGCTGGATCAGCAGAAGCCATTTTCGATTGGATGACGCGCAGGCGTAGACAGCTGCCACACGATCACCACCTTCACCTTCTGCAGAGGCCCTGCATCGCTGCCGCGCCTGCTCAAGTGCCTGGGCTTCATCTCCACAGCCATTGACCTCAATCAACTCCCACGCGGTAACTTCGGAGCCCCCCACGTCCTCGCGTCGAGGAATCGCACAATCCCTCACCCCGTCAAGCACGTGCCGGATTTCATTGAGCTCCATGCGCCGATCGAGGCGAATGAGCTGATACAGCACACCCTGCGCGCTCGCCTGCGTCTGAGCGCTCCCCCCCTGAAGCATCCGATGCCACCCTTGCAGCAGCTCGCGCTCTTGACCCAATTGCACCCATGTGGACTTCTGAACTGCTACGGATGGAGAATTCATATTCACAAAATAATGATGCAGCTCCAGGCCTAGCATGTCGGCGGAGTTTCTTTAACCAGACAGGGAGACGTGCGCGATCACAAGGCCCAAGGGGCCCAGAGGTATCGGCACAGGTAAATAACATCCACGCGAAGTGGACGATCAAGCCACAGCAGCTTCGATGAGTGGCAGCACAGGGCGTAATCGGCGGAAAGTTCCGAGAGCAGAACACGCCGAAGTACGCCGATGTCGATCAGTCAAGAACCATGACAATCCAGCCCCACGAAAGGACTGGCACAAGGTCGACCTTATTGATTTTTGAAGCAAGCATCCCCTCCAAGAAATAGCTTGACTACCAATCTAACCCGTTAACTGATTGACTAATGCTTTTATGTCAATCAGTTCAGCGCCTTTTTACTTGTCGTGAAGTTCCGCTTCACTTGTGCGCGCGATCGTCATCAGCTCAGACAGGCCTGAGTTCGAGTGCCGAAGATTATTGTTGGCCACCCCCTCACTTCTGACATCGGTGCTAACCCTTTCGTGCATTCGCCAATATGACTGTTTCGCTTCACATATGCCTCGTAAAACCTTGCCTTCAGCACTCATAGCCATGGGCAGAAATTCATCCACACCCCTCCCGTCCTTCAATGCCACTGCCTGAGGATCCCCCTCGAGACATAGACCTGGAAGCGCCTCGCCCACCCAGACGTCTTGCACATGAAAGTTTGCCCAGCAGCTGACTCAAGCCTATTGCTGCACTTGCGAATGGATTTAATAAGGTAGGCACGCACATTGGTGTGCAGCACGCCAACGCCGAGTCAGGATGAGACACCCCGGCCTTCGAGAAGACTCCAGCCCAGACGACTGGAGTCATGTAAAAGCCGCCGCAGTCTCCCCAGAAGTCCAAGAGCGTGTGGCGGGCCTGGTGCTGAAGCTCCATGGCGCGCCTCTCTCGCAGCGGGCGGCCATCGACGCCATCGCCAGCGAGGCTGGAACAAGGAGGCATGCCGTACGCCAACTCAGCCCCACCCTGTGCTCGCTGCCAGCCCCGCGCGGCTAGGCCTGCTGTCGCAGCCAGCACGCGCCTGGCAGGCCAATGCGCAGACCTGCCAAGCCGGAAAGGTCTGACATCAATCCCCCCGAGAAGGCTTTGCAGTAGTGCGCCGCACCGTCGAGCGACCCATGTGCCCACCAGGGATGCAGCAAGTGCCCCGTTTCAAGACGCCGCACATCATCGTGGCCCACCCCAAGGCACCCGATCCGCTTGACCGAGTCAATCGACCGCTCTGCGCGGAGCGACCGCCCTCATGGCGGACCACGGACTGCACCTCAATCTCGACCTGGCAGGACGGAGCCAACGTCGCCTTCATCATCGACGTCCTCGGCCATATGCATCGCAGGCAGGCGCCAGAGCGATCCAATGCACACCGAGCTCGCGCTCGACGCACCAGAGCATGCGCCGGATGAGCGCAGAGCGCCCGAAGACGATGATGACCTGGCGCACCACGCCGGCAGAGGCGCTCCGTGCGCTTTGGCAATCCGCAACGCAAGGATGCGGCGTGCGAAGTCACTGGCATTGAAGACCTGCACATCCACGGCAAGCGGGGCCGCGTCAACGTTGAACCCCTGCGAAGAGCCGACAACAGCATTCGCCAAGCCCAAAAGCGGTCAGACCACAAGAGCAAGGTCCCGCGCCACACCCAGGGAAAGGACCATCAGCGTGTCAAGCTGGCGCGCCAAGACTTAGACAAAACGCTCATACTTAGACGGAGCCTGTCGCGAGGCATCGCTAAGTTGCTGATTTTGGCCTGCCCGGAGGGACTCGAACCCCCGACCTGCTGCTTAGAAGGCAGCTGCTCTATCCAGTTGAGCTACGGGCAGAAGCGTGAACGCCGAGTCTCCCGACTCGGCGTGCATCAGCAAGCTGGAATTGTGCCATGCGTGGCCGGCCTGTGCGCCGACCACGCGTGCTCAGATCAGCACATTGAGCAGGGCATTGCCGATGCCCATCAACGCGGCGCCGGAAATGAGACCGGCACAGATGGGCTCGGCGCCCTCGATCCAGCGGCGATAACCTGCGCTCTTGGGATCGGCTTCGTTGCGCTTGTGCATGATCCAGAACAGCAGCGCGCCCATGAACATGCAGATCACGGCATCCGGCGGCAGCACCACGCCCAGACCGATGGAGACCGAGGACAGCGGGAAGCGACCCCGCGTGCGGATGCGCAGCACCTCGATGACCACAGCCATCACCGCCGCCACGGCCATCGAGATCAGCGCCGACACCGGCAACTGGCTGATGCCCTTGGCGATCAGCTCGGCCACGCCCTTCCACTGCAGGGCCGCGGGGAAGGCGAACTGGTCACTGACGATAGTGGCCGTGCTGCGCACGCCATTGGCATCAGGCGGCAGGAAGAGCAGGAAGAACAGCGGCACGGCAGACAAGGTGCCCGCCAGGATGCCGATGATGTGGCCCACGGCCTGGTGCCGCGGCTTGCCGCCCAGCATGTAGCCGGGCTTGATGTCCGACAGCAGGTTGGAGGCATTGGACGCGATGTCCGAGGTCATGGTGGCAGGCAGCAGGTTGGAGGCCGGATTGCTGCGATCCAAGGCCCCCACGGTGAACTGCGTGATCTTGGACAGCGCTCCGGTCGGCGTCCATGAGGTCAGTGCCATGGCATTGGCGCAGATGACAGTCAGCACCAGGATCAAGGGCAGCGAGATCAGGCCCAGAAGCCACGGCACGCCAAAGAAGCTGTGCGTCAGCCACACACTGAGAGCGCCCAGCACGGGCACACCCACGTAGGAAAGCCACAGCGGCATCTCGATGTCACGCAGCAGGTCGGGCCCCTGTTCGGCCGCATCGACCTTTGACTTGCGCTTGAAGAGGCTGGTGATGAGCTCAGGCTTGGCCAGCAGCCCCACCAGGGCGCCCACCACCATCATGGTCACGGCCCACCACAGCGACCACTGATTGACGATCTCCGTCCGCCCCAGCGGCACGACGCTACCATCCAGCCTCACGCGTGGGGCGATGTCGCCCATCTGGATCATCAGCGGCGCCAACACGCCAAAGTTCAGCAGCGCACCGATCAGGCAACTGCTCGCCACCGCCATGCCCATGAGCCCCCCAACGCCCAGCATGGCCATGTCCACCGTCAGGCGCAGACCCAGCACGCGAAGGTCCGTGCCCAGGATCTTGGGGATGTAGGCCTCGGCCTTGGTGGCCCAGACGTAGTAGTAGTGGTCCAGCTTCTCATGCAGATACCAGGGCTCCTTCATGCCAGCCCACTGGTCCATACGCAGGATCTTGAACTGGATCAACTTCATCCAGCCATCGCTGACCAGCGCCTGGTAGACGGCCGCAAGCCCGGCCACCTTGCCCAGCAGGCGGGCCTTGTACAGGCCTTCGTCGCCATTGCCTGTGTACAGCGAATCCAGCACCACGCCGCAGGCGCGGCCTTCGGGGAAAGGCAGTTGGTCTTCGTTGATGAAGCGGCGCTTCATCGGGAAGGCCACCAGCACGCCCAGTACTGAAACGACGATCAGCCAGACCATCAGCTGCCACCAAGGAATGATGTGGCCCGTCATCATCATGTAGGCCGGCAGGCCTGCGATCAGCGGCATCACCGTGTAGCCAGCCGCCGTGGCGATGGACTGCGTGCAGTTGTTCTCCAGCACGCTGAAATCGCGGGCCAGGCCTGCATTGGACAGGGACTTGAACAGGGCGAAGGCCAGAATCACAGAGGTCAGGCCCACGCCTATGCCCACGCCAGTCTTGGCGCCGATGTACAGCGCCGTGGCCGTTAGCACCAGGCCCAGAAGAAAGCCCGTCAGCGCGGAGCGCGCCGTCAGCTGCGGCATGTCCTTCTGGTAGACGTTGTTGAACCACCAGGCGTCTTTCTCTGCCCGGCTCCAGCTGCGAATCTGCTCGTCGCTGAGATGTTGAATGGCCATGCTGTTCTTGATGATGGACGTCGGCAAGCCGACAGAGCGGCTGCGGGCGCTCGTGGAACCCTGCCGCAAAGGTGCGCGGATTGTGTCAGCCACCTTCAGGCCGCTGTCAGGGGGTTGTCCTGTAGGGGACGGCCCTGGAGACGGCAGGCAGGCTCGAGGAACGCAGGATCCTTGGCCAAAGCCAAAGCCAAAGCCTCAATGCCCACCCGTTAGAAGAAGGTAAATCCGTTAGAAAAACAGCCCGCGAGTTGCCAGGCGGGCTGTTCAGGATTCTTCAACAGAATCAATCACATTGGATGGTCGGGGCGGCGGGATTCGAACTCGCGACCCTCTGCTCCCAAAGCAGATGCGCTACCAGGCTGCGCTACGCCCCGACGAAGCTTTGCATTCTAACCCGGGATTTCTGCCTTTGCGGACAAACCCGAGCAATCATCCTTCACGAGCCCCCTTCACTGCACTTCCACCAAGCGCCCCTGCCCCGTGATGAAGGCCGTGCGCACAGGTTCGCCGGGCTGCAGGGCCTGCACGGCTGCGCGGTACTGCTGCAGCTGCTGCACATACTCGGGCTGGCGCTGCGGCGCCTCGTGCAGCTTGTAATCCAGTACCCACCACTGGGCTTCGACGCCCGGCTGCGGGCAACGAAGCACCAGGCGGTCCAGACGCAAGTCCTGACCCTCATGGCTCACCGGAACCTCGTTGCCCGCCCATTGGAGCTGGGCTGCGTCAAAGAAGGGCGCGCATTCAGGGCTGCCCAGTATGGCGCGCACACAGCGCGCCAGACGCTCACTGCGCCTGGCATCCAGGCCGTACATCTGGGCCGCGGCGCCCAGCAGGGGCTCCAGCACCCCGCCCTGCCCTTGCGGGCCGCTGGCCCACTCCAGCACGCGGTGCATGGCTTCACCCAAGGCAGCCATCTCGTCCAGCTCAGCCGTTCTCACCACCAACTCCGAAGGCTCCACGCGCGCCGGCTCCGTCGACAGCGTCAATGTGGACGGCAAGACCGGCAGCTCCAGCAGGCTGAACTCATGACTAACACCTGCGACTGCAGCCCCGGCAGCGGGCCACCAGGGCTCGGCCAGCTCCTGCAGACGCTGCCACCAACTGCCGGCTCCCCCCCCTCGGGCAGAGAGACTTCGGCTGATGACGAGCCGTGACTTGGCACGCGTCATGGCCACGTAGAGCGCATTGAGCTCCTCGCGCTGGCGTTCCCCCTGCTCGAAGCGCATGAGCGACTCAAGCGCGGGCGGCGGACTCCCCTCCGAGGCAATGAAGGCGACGCGGCGAGGCCCTGGCTGGTCCACCGGCCAGTCGACCAGCAGGGTGGCGTGGTCGGCACGAGCGGGCGCCGCATCACAGTCCATGAGGACCACGACCCGCGCCTCCAGTCCCTTGGCGCCATGCACGGTGAGCAGTTGCACCGCGTCAGACTCACCATGCGCAGGCAGGCTCAGCGCCCGCTGCCGCAGCGCACGCACAAAGCCATAGACGGTGGCATAGCGTCCGCCGTCCAGATCCAGGGCCAGCTTCAGCAGGGACTGCAGCGCATGCAAGCGGCTGCGGCGCTCGCTGGGCGGCACGCAGGTGGCCACGCGCGCAAGCAGGTCTCCCTCCGCGAAGATGCGGTCCAGCAACTCCTGTGGCGTGCTTTGCTGCAGGCGCTTGGCCCAGCCCGCCAGCAGGCTGCGGGCGCGCAGCAGCGCCGGCTCCAGCCCTGAAGGCTCCGACTGCATCAGTGCCTGCCAGAAGCTGAGGCGAACCTTGCCGGCCTCCTCGGCCGCCTCGCCTGCCGCCTCCGCAGTGACGAGCCGCCTCACCGTGCCGGCAGCCAGGGCGAGCTGAAGCAAGGCCGAGTCGCTGACGCCAAACAAGGGACTGCGCAGCGCATGGGCCAGGGAGAGGTCATGCGCAGGCGAGGCCAGCGCGTCCAGCAAGGCCAGCACGTCTCGGACATCGGGCGAATCCAGCAGGGCAAGCTCTTCGGGCGCCACATGGGGAATGCCCTGCGCCTTCAGGGCCTCGGCCAGCACACGCAACGCCTCGCGCCTGCGGGCGAGCACGAAGACGTCGCCGGGCTGCAGCCGGCCTTGGTTCAGCAAGTCAGCCAGGGCTCGGGCAATGCGCTGCGCCTCTGCGCCACGTCGCTGCAGTTCCGGCTCATGGCGGGCCTCGCTGAGACTAGGGCGCCAAGCGAGATCCGCGCCTGCAGCCGCAGAGCCTCCACTTTCATCAGCAGCTTGCGCCTGGGCATCTGCATCAGGTTCGGCATCAAGACGCCACACGCCGGCCAGCTCGTCGTCAGCAGCCGATTCGGTGGTATGCGCACGGAAGCCCTGATACTCGCCCTGCTCCTGAGCCTGCAACAGGGCCGCGTTGACGGCCGCCAGGACCTGCGGCGCATTGCGCCGAGTGTGGTCACAAGCCAGCACGGCGGCGCCGAGGCCACGCTGGAGAAAATCTCGCGCAGCAGCGAATACTCGCGGCTCGGCCCGCCGGAAGCGGTAGATGCTCTGCTTGGGATCCCCCACGATGAAGACGGACAGCGGGCGCTGCCCGCTGCCTCCCCCCCCGGCACCGCCGTAGGATGAAAGCCAGGCATAGAGCGCCTGCCACTGCAGCGGACTGGTGTCCTGAAATTCATCGATGAGCAGATGCCGCAGCTGCGTGTCCAGGCGTTCCTGCACCCAGCCAGCCAGGGCGGCATCCCCCAGAACGGCCAGCGCGCCACGCTCGAGGTCGTTCATGTCGACCAAGCCGCGGCGCTTCTTGAGCTGATCGAAGCTGTCGATCAACTCCAGGCTCAGCCGCGCCAGCCGCTGATGCAGTTGCTGCGCAAGCGCCTGGTCCAAACCCCGCTGGATGAGGATGATCTCGTCGGCCAGCGCCACAGCCAGCGCACTGGTAGACAGGGCCTTCACCGGGGTGCCGGCCTTGGTCAGCAGCCTGCCTCGAAGCACCTCAAACAGCACCGCCGCGGGAACCTGCTCGCTGAGGGCCTGTTCGATGGCCGTCGCAGCCTTTCGCATGGTCTCGTTGCGCCCCTGGCCCAGTTCAAGGGCCAGGTCTTGCCACTGCGAACGCATGGCCTGCACCAGCCCCAGTGGGCTTGTGCAGGCAAAGCGCGGCGACACCGATTCAGCCCCCTCCACGCTGGCCATCAAGACGCCCTGCGCCTGGGCCAGGCGAAGCTCCACCCGTTTGCCGAATCCCGCCTCCAGCCAGCGCAGCACCTTGCTGCGGCCGCATTCGTCGATCAGGGCCTGGTAGTCAGACAAGAGTTCAGGAGCGGCCAGCAGACGAGCGTGGAAGCCGCGCCAGACCTCCGGCATCAGCTCGCTTTCGTCTTCCAGCAGCTGCAGTTCCGGCGCGATGCCCAGCGTCTGCAGCAGGGTCATGGGCGCTGCACGCAGCAGTTGCGAGAACCAGGCATGGAAGGTGCGGATCTCCACAGGACGTCCGCCTTCCAGCAGCCGCTGCTGCAGCCCGCCGAGCAGCGGCGCCGCGCGCTGAGCCACCTCCTCGCTCATGCCACGCTGGACCAGGGCCTGGCAGCGGCCGGCATGGTCAGTTCGGGCGAATTCGGCCAGCCACTGCGCCAGACGCTGGCGCATTTCGCCGGCAGCCTTGCGGGTGAAGGTAATGGCCACGATCTGCTGTGGCTCGGCACCGTCAAGCAAGGCCCTCAGAATGCGCGACACCAGCATCCAGGTCTTGCCTGCTCCGGCGCAGGCCTCCACCACCACGCTGCGGCGCGGATCGCAGGCGACCTGGTAGAACAGCTCTCGCGGAACGACCCGCGCATCGACCGTGTAGGCCGCACTCGCCTGGGGCGACGCCATCAGAGACTCCCCTCCCACCAATCATCCTTGCGACACAGACCACGCACCGGGCACAGCGCGCAGGCGCGCCCCTCGCCCAGCGCAGGCAAGGCGGCGCCGGCCTGGACAGCGGCCAGGTCCTGCTCCATGCCCTGGCGCAGTTGCTCTGCGCTGCGCTGCACGTCCGGGTGCAAGAGCAGTTGCAGGCCCTTGCTGTCGTCCAGCGTCAGGTAGGCGGCTTCCAGTGCGATGCCCGTCTGCGCTGGCTCCTCGCCGCACAGGAGAGCGTAAACGGCCAGTTGGGTGTCCTCGAGCGGACGCTTGAGCTTGTCCTTGAGTGCGTCCGTGGAACCTGTCTTGTAGTCCAGCAGCAGGCGGCGCGGGTCTGGCCCGGTTGATCCATCGAAGCGGTCCAGGCGCCCCTGCAGACGAAGCTCGCGCAAGGCTGGATGCGTCCAGGGCTGGCAATGCCGTGGCACCTCGCCGCCTTCGTACTGCCAGCCTGCTGCCTCGTGCTGGGCCAGCCAGGCCAGGTAACGAGGCAGCAGGCGGCGAAAGCTGGCGAGGTAGGGCAGGAACTCGGCCTCGGACAAGCCCATGCGCTGCCGTTCCCGCTCCGCCACCTCGGACAGGGCCTGCACATCGTCAGCGGCCGGCTGCGCCTTGCGCTGTTCATGGAAACGGTGCAGCACGGCATGCAACCAGTTGCCGTAGTCGCGCTTGTCCAGCTCTTCGCTGAGCTCCTCGTCCTCACGCAAGCCCAGCAACTGCAGACCGAAGAACTGGTAGGGGCAGTTGCGCAGGGCTTCCAGCGCGCTGGCACTGAGCGCCCGGGGCAGCTGGCCTGCCGCGCTGGCCTGCGCCATGTGTGTGGGCAGGGCGCCCAAGGTCCGGCGCGGCCGAGGGTCCTGCCAAGGCGGGATAGGCCCGGCGCCTGCCTGCTCCCGGGCGGCTTCCAGACGTTCCAGCAGGGGACTGCGGGCCAGCGGCTCGCTGCCTGCCCGGTCACAGCGCAACAGAGTCAGGTGCGGTGCCCGCAGAAGCTGCACGAAGCTCGCCGCGAGCTGGGCTCTGCGGCTGGCCTGATCGGGCATGCCCAACTGCCGCAGCAGAGCCTCGGGCAGCAGCACCGGGCCTGAAGCAACTTGGCCCAGCGTCTGCGCGTCAGCTCCAGGCAGCACGACAGCGGCAAAGGGGCGCAGCATGGCTCGCGCCATGGGCGTGACCAGCACCTGCAGATCCACTGGCAACTCCGGCACGAACTGCTGGGCTTCCAGGGTCTCGTTGACCCACTGGACAAAGTCCGCACTGCCCAGCTGCGTACTCTGCAAGGCAAGCTGATGGGCCGAATCAGGCCAGGGCTCCCGCTGCAGCCACAGGGCCAGCAGGAGCTGACGTCCCGCCGCCTGCTCACCCAACCAGCTCAAGGCGCCCAGGCGCTCAAGAAGGCGGCGCAATTGGCCCAGCCACTGCTCCAGGCTTCGCTGGGCCTGCCCTGCGCGCAGGATGGCGATCAGTTCCTGGGCATCCTGCCACAGGCCTATTGCCGGCCCCTTCAGATGCACAAGCTGAACCGCGCCGGCCTGTACCCAGCCCAGTCGGCGGCATTGCGCCTCCAACTGGTCCAACGCGTCGGCAGCACCTCGTTCGCGCAGGCCGCGTGCCAGCTCGCTTTTGAGCCATTGCAAGACTTCGTCGACACTCGCCCTGGGCTGGGCGGCGCGCAGCAATGCCATCAGCTGGGCAGCCTCCGGCGTTGTGGCCAGGGTCCAACCGGTCTCGTCGCCAAGGCGCACGCACTGGCGCTCCAGCAGGGCCCGGACTCGCCGCACCAGCACACGGTCCTGCGCGATCAGGGCCACGGGCACCTCCTGCCGGCGGATGTGCTCCAGCACTGTCGCCGCCGTGCATTGGGCAAGCGACTCGCTGTCCTCGCAACTGGCCTCCCGCAGACGCGCCGGAGGCAGGTCCGTGGCCAGTTGCTCCAGCGTGCTGTCGGCGTCCAGCAGCAGACAGGGGATGCCCTGGGCAGCGGCCTGCTCCAGCAAGGCATCGCACAGGGGGTCGACACCGCCAGCACGCATCAGCACCCAGGCGCTGGGGCTCAGGCTGAAAAGGGCATCGGTCGCAGGCACCCGGGTGTCACTGGCGGCCCATTCAAGCGCCACGAGGGACAAGGCCTGCTCAAGGTCCGCCGGCCCCCCCTGCTGCAGCGCGAGTCGGGCGCGGGGCCAGAAGGCCTGGCGGCCCTGCGGCCCGAGGGCGTGCGCGTGCCGAGCCAGGGCCTGAGCCGCCTCCACCAGTTGTTGCAAAGCCAGTTGCCAGGCGCGCGGATCCTGCTGGCGCAGCGCCTCGGCCCAGCTCTGACCGGCCAGCAGCTGCCGGGCATTGAGCACGTCGATGGCCGCGTCGAAGCTGATCTGAAGCCCCTGGGACAGCGGGCTGGGGCCCAGGGCGGAAGCCAGGCTGTGAGTGGTCTCCATCCGGGGCTGCCAGAGCCCGGTGCTGCGCCAGGCCCGGCGCGCCGAGGCGAGGTGCTGCGCGAAAGGCAACAGCACGACAGCATCCCGGCTCTGCACACCACGCGCCTGCATCCAGGCCGCCATGCGCTGGACGGCGGCGTCCCAGAAGGGTCTAGCCCCGTCGCCAAGGCCTAAGGCCAGGTATTGCGTCTCGATCTGTTGTTCTGCAGTCACGCCGTGCAAGGCTCCATCCGTGGTCCTCAGCCCCCGGCAAGGGCCGGTTCGCCAGCCATGAACCCCAATCGCTTCGGGCTCTTGGCTCTTGTGTCAGAATCATTGTGCCCTGAGTGCTGCCCCCTGGCGGGCTGACAAGAAAGCGACTCGGGCCCCGGCTGCGTGCAGCCTGTCCAAGGACTCATCCATGAGCAGCGAACTGATCAAACACATCTCCGACGCGTCCTTTGACGCCGATGTCCTCCAATCCGCCACGCCCGTGCTGGTGGACTACTGGGCCGAATGGTGCGGCCCCTGCAAGATGATTGCCCCCATCCTGGACGAAGTGGCCAGGGATTACGGCAGCCGCCTGCAGGTCACCAAGATGAACGTCGACGAGAACCGCGAAGTGCCCGCCAAGTTCGGCATCCGCGGCATCCCGACCCTCATGCTCTTCAAGGACGGCCAGTTGGCCGCCACCAAGGTTGGCGCCCTCTCCAAGGCCCAGTTGACGTCCTTCCTCGACGCCAACCTATAATCCCCCCACATGCCCGGCCCCACTCGGCCGGGCTTGAATGGCCAACATGCCCCAGCCAGACCGGCTTCGGGGCATGGACTCGGCGCCCAAGCTCCCGCCCCTTCCTTGTTTGTATTGTCTGCCCTCCTGCGCTGCGCGTGGGCGGCCATGGCGGTGGCGATGGCGACCGAAGATCCTGTCCCGGGTTCCTGGCAGACCCTGGATGACCCAACCGGGTTTCCCCATGCATCTTTCTGAACTGAAAGCGCTTCACGTTTCTGCCCTCATCAAGATGGGCGAGGAGCTGGAGATCGACAACGTCGCCCGCATGCGCAAGCAGGAGCTGATGTTCGCGATCATGAAGAAGCGCGCCAAAGCCGGTGAGCAAGTCTTCGGCGACGGCGTCCTCGAAGTCCTGCCTGACGGCTTCGGCTTCCTGCGTTCGCCGGACACCAGCTACATGGCGTCCACCGACGACATCTACCTCTCCCCGAGCCAGATCCGCCGCTTCAATCTCCACACCGGCGACATGATCGAAGGTGAAGTGCGCGTGCCCAAGGACGGTGAACGTTACTTTGCCCTGGTCAAGGTCGACCGGGTGAACGAGCTCACGCCCGAGGAGAGCAAGCACAAGATCATGTTCGAGAACCTGACGCCCTTGTTCCCCAAGGAGCAGTTCAAGCTCGAGCGCGACATCAAGAGCGACGAAAACATCACCGGCCGCATCATCGACCTCATCGCGCCCATAGGCAAAGGCCAGCGCGCTCTGCTGGTGGCCCAGCCCAAGACCGGCAAGACGATGATGATGCAGCAGCTGGCGCACGCCATCACGGCCAACCACCCGGAAGCACACCTGATCGTGCTGCTGGTGGATGAGCGCCCAGAGGAAGTGACCGAGATGCTGCGCACCGTGCGCGGCGAGGTGATCTCCTCCACCTTCGACGAGCCCGCCGCCCGCCACGTGCAGGTGGCCGAGATGGTGATCGAGCGCGCCAAGCGCCTGGTCGAGCTCAAGAAGGACGTGGTGATCCTGCTGGACTCCATCACCCGCCTGGCCCGCGCCTACAACAACGTCCTACCCTCCTCCGGCAAAGTGCTGACCGGCGGCGTGGACGCCAATGCCCTGCAGCGCCCCAAGCGTTTCTTTGGCGCGGCCCGCAATGTCGAAGAAGGCGGCTCGCTGACCATCATCGGCACCGCGCTGATCGACACTGGCTCGCGCATGGACGAAGTGATCTACGAAGAGTTCAAGGGCACCGGCAACTGCGAAATCCACCTGGATCGCCGTATGGCCGAGAAGCGCGTGTACCCCTCGATCCTGATCAACAAGTCCGGCACCCGCCGAGAGGAGCTGCTGCTCAAGCCTGAAATCCTCCAGAAGAGCTGGATCTTGCGCAAGCTGCTCTACAACATGGACGAGATCGAGGCGATGGAGTTCATCCTCGACAAGATGAAGGCCAGCAAGAACAACCACGACTTCTTCGACATGATGCGAAGAGGCGGGTAACTCAGGCCTTCCAACGCCGCCGCCCGCCCGGGTAGGCGGCGTTTTCATTTGTGGCTATAATCCCAGTTTTTCCGCCGCCAGAAAGTGCGTCACATGGTGTGACGTGGCTCCCGGCACTGAAACAGCTACGGCGAGAGGTTTCCCATGAAAGAAGGCATTCACCCCAACTACCGCGACGTGGTGTTCGTGGACCAGTCCAACGGCTTCCAGTTCGTGACGCGTTCGACCGTCCAGACCAAGGAAACCATCACCGTTGACGGCAAGGAATTCCCGCTGGTCAAGCTGGAAACCACCAGCGAGTCGCACCCCTTCTACACCGGCACTCAAAAGAGCGTCGACAACCTGGGTGGCCGCGTCGAGAAGTTCCGCAACAAGTTCGCTCGCGTCGGCATCAAGAAGTAAGCCCGCGGTCGCGCTTCGAGCGTCGAGCCCCACAAGAAAGGCAGCCCTGGCTGCCTTTTTTCATGTCCATGTCCGGTCTCTGCATACGGCCTGCGCCGCGCGCCGCATGCCGCCGGCTCAGCGTCTGCCCGTAATTGGGGCATGATGCGGCCAACACAGCCCCTGCTGCCTGCGTGAACCAAGCCACCCCTGCCATCGTTGCCGAACGCGGTGCCCAGCGTCTTCCCCGACTGGCCCTGCTGCTCTTCTGTGCTGCCTATGTGATCCCGGGCGTCTTTGGACGCGACCCCTGGCGCAATGCCGACCTCGCGGCCTATGGCTTCATGGCCAAGATCGCCGCCGGCCTGAGCCCCTGGCATCATCCGGAGCTGGGCGGCATCACGACGGACGGCGGCCTGCTGCCTTACTGGGTGGGCGCCCTCTTCATCAAGCTGCTGCCCTTGCTGGATCCAGCCCTTGCGGCGCGCATTCCCTTTGCGCTGATCTTGGTCGCCGTGATTGCCCTGGTCTGGTACAGCAGCTTCCATTTCGCTCGCACCGAGGCTGCACAGCCCGTGGCCTTTGCCTTTGGCGGCGAGGCGCAGGCGGTGGACTATGCACGCGCCCTGGCCGACGGTGCCCTGCTGGCGCTGGTGGCTTCGCTGGGATTGCTGCTGCTGGGCCATGAGACCACGCCCGAGCTGCTGCAGTTGCTGGGCATGGCCTTGTTCGTCTATGGCATGGCGGCGGCCCCCTTTCGTGCAATGAAGGCACGCCTGGCCCTGCTCCTGTCCTTGCCCATCCTGGCGGCATCGGCTGCGCCGGCCGTGGCCCTGATGCTAGGGGCAGGCGGTGCACTGATCTGCTGGCGCTCAGCCTATGAGCCGGTACGTGCCAGCATGCTGTGGGTGCTGGCGGCCACGGCCTTGTCCGCACTGCTGGCCTGGGCCCTGGGCAGTTGGGCCTGGCGCCTACAAGCCGTCGCCAGTGCCGATCTACCCCTGCGCATCAGCACCCTGCTACTGTGGTTTGCTTGGCCGGTCTGGCCGCTGGCGCTGTGGACCCTCTGGCGCTGGCGCGCCTATCTGCAGCGTCGCCACGTCAGCGTACCGCTGCTGGCTGTGCTGGTCTCCCTGCTCAGTTGCCTGAGCATGGGAGGCTCCGACCGTGCACTGATGCTGGGGCTGCCGGCGCTGGCCGTGCTGGCGAGCTTTGCCCTGCCCACGTTCAGCCGCAGCATGAGCGCAATGCTGGATTGGTTCTCCATGTTCTTCTTCAGCGCCATCGCGCTGTTCATCTGGCTCTACTACCTCTCCATGCAGACGGGCTGGCCAGCCCAACCTCTGGCCAATGTGCGCAATCTGGCCAAGGGCTTCGAGCCCAGCTTCCAGCCGCTGGCACTTCTGTTCGCGCTGCTGGGGACGGCCGCCTGGGTATGCCTGCTGCGTTGGCGTACCGCGCGCCATCGGCACGCGCTGTGGAAAAGCATGGTCCTGCCTTCAGGCGGTGTGGCCCTGGCTTGGCTACTGGCCATGACCCTGTGGCTGCCTGTGCTTGACTATGCACGCAGCCACCGGCCCTTGATCGAACGGCTGGCGCGTGTCATGCCCGCCGAGGTAGCTTGCCTGGCAACCCCTGGCCAGGCGCTGTCCCTGGTTGCAGCACTGGAGGTGCAGGGGCATTGGCGGGTGGATGCGCTGCATGCCGCTACAGACACGCAATGCCCCCTGCTACTGGTCCAGTCGGACGACGCCGTCACGACAGCGCCGGCAGCAGGCTGGCAACTGCTCGCGACCGTCAAGAGGCCGACGGACCGCAACCTTTCCTATCGGCTCTACCAGCGCGCCTCGCACTGATGCCGCGGCGCCGACGCCGCGCGCACCCTCCGCCACCGCACCCCTCGGCTTGCCATGGCTTGAGGCCCTGCCTGAGTCTTGCTGCCCGTTCAAGCAACTTCCCTGCAGCCGCTAGGCGGTAGAGAGCCAATCCTGAGTCCGATCAGAGGCTGCCCTCGGGCACGCGTGCCGCCTCGACGCCCAGGGCCTCCACCGAGCGCACACGAGCTGCAGGCAAGGCCACGCGGAAGCGCGACCCCTTGCCCAGCTCGCTGTCGATCTTGAGCTCACCGCCGTGACGCTGGGCCACATGCTTGACGATGGAGAGCCCCAGCCCCGTGCCGCCGGTATCGCGGCTCCGGCTGCCATCGACACGGTAGAACCGTTCAGTCAGCCGCGGCACGTGCTCGCGGGCAATGCCCGGGCCACTATCGCTGACACTGATCTCGCACGAGCCATCTGCCAGCAGACCGAAACTCAACTCGATACGCCCGCCGTCCGGCGTGTAGCGCACGGCATTGTTGGCGAGGTTGGCAACGGCGCTGAGCAGCTCCGCCTCCACCCCTGCGAGCTCGGCTGACGGCCCACTGTCCAGCACCAGCTCGTGCCGGCCGTGGGACAGCGCAGACGCGTCGCTGAGCACACGCTGCAGCAGGGCCTGGGCGCCGACCCAGCGGTCGGCATCCGGCCGCGGGCTGCCTTCCAGCTGCGCCAGCGTCAGCAAATCACTCACCAGGGACTGCATGCGCTGGGTCTGCTGATTCATGAGGCTCAGCACGCGTCTGCGCTCCGGCTCGGTCAAAGGCAGGGAGGCCATGGTCTCGATGAAGCCGGCCAGCACCGTCAGGGGAGTACGGATCTCATGCGAAACATTGGCCACGAAGTCCCGCCGCATGGCCTCGGCGCGTTCGCGCTCGGTGATGTCCTGGGTCAGCACGAGACGCATGCCATCGCCATAGGCACGCACGACCACGGCCAGCGTGAGACGGCCGCGCACATGGGACAACACCAGGGGCTGGCTGTAGTCGCCAGACTGCAGCAGGGCCACAAAGGCCGGAAAGCGCACGAGGTTGGTCACACGCTGATCACGGTCCCGTTGAGGATCCAGCGAGAAATGGTCCGCAGCCACGCGGTTGCACCAACGGATGTGATCCTCGGCATCCAGCATCAACACGCCATTGGGCGAAGCCTCGATGGCAGAGAGGAACTGCAGCAGCTCCTGGCGCTCGCGCTCGATGGCGCGGTCGCGGTCCCGCACGGCACGCTCCATGCGGTAGGCCAGCTCACCCCACAGGCCACGGTCCCGTGGCGCCGCGCCAGCCTGAGCGCCGCGCAACCATTGCATCAGCCGGTGCGCGCGCAGCGAGTCCACCGTGAACAGCGCCGCGACACCGATCAGCGCACCCGTCAGCGGTGGCAGCCAGGGCAACTCCGGCCACCAGCGGCCCAGCAGCCAGGCAAGACCTGCCCCCAGCAGCACAGCCAGCGCCGCCAGCACCACGCGAGGCAACATCCAAGTCATTTCAGATATCCATTCCGCATTCGCTACATCCGCCAAGCGCCGCGCCCGGGCTGTCCGAGCGCAGCGCCGGCTCGCCCCACCGGACACCGGCTGTGGCTTGATGCCATAGGCAGTGCCGTCCCATCGGTGGACTGCGCAGGCTCACTCGTCCGGCAACACGACCTGACAAAGCGCACCCTCCCTATGCCGAAATGGCCGCCACCTGCTGCGTCAACCGGTAGCCCGCGCCCCGCACTGTCTCGATCATGCGCTGGCACTGCACCTTCTCCAGGGCCTCGCGCAGGCGCTTGACATGCACGTCCACCGTGCGTTCCTCGATGAAGACATGGTCGCCCCAGACACGATCCAGCAGCTGCGAACGGCTGTGCACGCGCTCCGGATGGGTCATGAAGAAATGCAGCAGGCGGAACTCGGTCGGACCCAACTTCACCTCCACCCCTTCGCGGCTCACGCGGCGGGTGCCGGGGTCCAGGCTCAGTTGGCCGACCTCCACCACCGAATCCAGGGCTTCGGGCGCCTTGCGGCGCAGCACCGCGCGGATGCGGGCCAGCAGCTCATTGGTAGAGAAGGGTTTGGTGAGGTAGTCGTCAGCGCCAGCATCCAGCCCGGACACCTTGTCGCTCTCTTCGGCACGTGCCGTGAGCATGATGATGGGCAGCTCCTTGGTCCGTGCGGCCGATCGCCACTGGCGCGCCAGGCCGATGCCGGACTGGCCCGGCAGCATCCAGTCCAGCACCACCAGATCGGGCAGGACACGGTCCACTTCCAGCTGGGCCTGGTCGGCGCTGCCAGCCAGGGTCACCTCGAAGCCCGCGTGGCGCAGGTTGATGGAGATCAGTTCGGCGATCGCGGATTCGTCCTCGACGACGAGAATGCGGCTCATGGTTCGTACTCCTTGTCGGTGAGGCTCAGGGCTTGACCATGGTGGCCACGGCATCCGGCGTGTTGTGGCGCACGTCCGTGCCCTTCACCACATAGATGATCACTTCAGCAAGATTCTTTGCGTGGTCACCGACGCGCTCAATGGCCTTGGCCACGAAGATCAGGTCGATGCAAGCGGAGATGGTGCGCGGGTCTTCCATCATGTAGGTGATCAGCTTGCGCATCAGACCGTCGAACTCCTTGTCGATGGCGTCATCTTGCTTCAACACTTCCAAGGCACGATCCACGTCCAGGCGAGCAAAGGCATCCAGCGCCTTGCGCAGTTGGGCGGTGGCAAGCTCGGCCTCGAAGCTCAGGTCGGACATGGGCAGGCGCAGGCGGCCGGACACACCCTCGTTCATCAGGCGTTGAACAGTGCGGGCCACCCGGGCCGCCTCGTCACCCACGCGCTCCAGATTGGCAATGGTCTTGGAGACCGCGATCAGCAAGCGCAGGTCACGGGCCGTGGGCTGGCGGCGGGCGATGATGCTGGAGAGATCACGATCGATCTCGACTTCCATGGCATTCACGCGCTCCTCCGTCTTGAGCACGGCAGCGGCGAGGTCGGCGCTGAAGTTGATCAGGGCCTCGACCGACTGCGCCACCTGGGCCTCGACCAGCCCCCCCATCTCCAGCACACGGGTGGAGATACCACTCAGCTCGGCATCGAACTGCGTGGACAGATGCTTGTCACTCATTCTCTTGCTCCTTGTGATGGCCGGCTCGCAGGGCCTGCCATCCTTTCATTCCTCGGCGCAAACATGGCCTGCGCCCCGACATCCACAGGGCCGCGGCCTCAGCCGAAGCGCCCGGTGATGTAGTCCTCCGTGTCTTTGCGCTTGGGCTTCATGAAGAGCTCGGCCGTGGGCCCGAACTCGATCAGGTCGCCCAGATACATATAGGCCGTGTAGTCCGAGCAGCGGGCCGCCTGCTGCATGTTGTGGGTGACGATGGCCACGGTGTAGTCAGCCTTCAGTTCGTGGATCAGCTCCTCGATCTTGCCCGTGGAAATGGGGTCCAGGGCTGAGCAGGGTTCATCCAGCAGCAGCACCTCAGGCTTGATGGCGATGCCGCGGGCGATGCAAAGGCGCTGTTGCTGGCCGCCCGAGAGGCCGGAACCGCTCTGATTGAGCTTGTCCTTGACCTCGTTCCAGAGCGCAGCTTTCTTCAGCGCCCACTCCACACGCTCGTCCATCTCCACGCGCGGCAGTGTCTCGAAGAGACGAACGCCGAAGGCGATGTTGTCGTAGATGGACATGGGGAACGGTGTGGGCTTCTGGAAGACCATGCCCACCTTGGCGCGGATCAGGGAGACGTCATCGCCGCTGGAAAGAATGTCACTGCCATCCAGCAGGATCTGGCCTTCGGCCCGCTGCTCAGGATAGAGCTCGAACATGCGGTTCAGGGTGCGCAGCAGCGTGGACTTGCCGCAGCCGGACGGCCCGATGAAGGCGGTGACCTTCTTCTCCGGGATGTCCAGGTTGATGTTCTTGAGGGCGTGGAAGTTGCCGTAATAGAAATTCAGGTTGCGCACCGACAGCTTGGCACGCTCCGTAACGGGCATTTCGACCTTGGTATCCATGAGTCTCTCGCTTCAGTGCTTTTTCTTGAACAGGACGCGCGCCAGGATGTTCAGCGCCAGAACGCCCATGGTGATGAGGAAGACACCCGCCCAGGCCAGTTTCTGCCAGTTTTCGTAGGGGCTCATCGCGAACTTGAAGATGGTCACCGGCAGGCTGGCCATGGGCTCGCCCAGGGACGAGGTCCAGAACTGGTTGGACAGGGCCGTGAACAGCAGCGGTGCGGTCTCGCCGGAGATGCGCGCCAGGGCCAGCAGCACGCCGGTGATCACGCCGGCACGGGCCGACTTCAGCGTCACCGAGAGGATGACCTTCCACTTGGGCGTGCCCAGGGCATAGGCCGCCTCGCGCAGGGCATTGGGCACGAGACTCAGCATGTTCTCGGTGGTGCGGATCACCACCGGGATCACGATCAGGGCCAGGGCCAGCACGCCGGCCAGGCCGGAGAAGGTCTTCATGCGCGAGACCACCACGGCATAGACGAAGAGCCCGATCACGATGGACGGTGCCGACAGCAGGATGTCGTTGATGAAGCGCACCGCCGCACCCAGCCGCGTCTTCTGGCCGTACTCCGCCAGGTAGACGCCAGCCATGATGCCGATGGGCGTCCCCAGCAGCGTGGCCAGGCCCACCATGGTGATGGAGCCGAAGATGGCATTGGCCAAGCCGCCGACCTCCGCCTGCGGAGGCGGCGTCATCTCGGTGAAGGTAGCCCAGTTGAGCCCGCCAATGCCCAGGCGAACGGTTTCGAAAAGGATCCAGATCAGCCAGAACACGCCGAAGGCCATGGCCGCCAGGGACAGGGCCAGGGCGATGGCATTGGTGCGCTTGCGGCGAGCGTGGTGGCTCAGACGCTTGGCGTCCATCGATTGGGCGACGGAGGTGTTCATGCGCGGGCTCCTTCGCTCTTCTTCAGGCGGCTCAGCAGGATCTTGGAGAAGCTCAGCACCACGAAAGTGATGAAGAACAGCACCAGGCCCAGGTAGATCAGGGAAGCCTGGTGCAGGCCCTCGCCGGCTTCGGCGAATTCATTGGCCAGGGCCGAGGTGATGCTGTTGGCCGCCTCGAAGATGGAGGGTGAGTTCAGCTGGTTCATGTTGCCGATCACAAAGGTGACGGCCATGGTCTCGCCCAGGGCGCGGCCCAGGCCCAGCATCACGCCGCCAACCACGCCAGTCTTGGTGAAGGGCAGCACGACCTTCCACACCACTTCCCAGGTCGTCGCGCCCAGGCCATAGGCCGACTCCTTCAGCATGGGCGGCGTCACCTCGAAGACGTCGCGCATCACCGAGGCGATGAAGGGAATGATCATGATGGCCAGGATGATGCCGGCCGACAGGATGCCTATGCCCACGGGCGGGCCGGTGAACAGTGCGCCGAGATAGGGAACACCATCGAAGAGCTTCTGCAGCGGCTGCTGCACGAAGGTCGAGAGAATCGGGCCGAAGACCAGCAGGCCCCACATGCCGTAGACGATGGAGGGCACGGCGGCCAGCAGCTCCACCGCGATGCCTAGCGGGCCACGCAGCCAGTTGGGCGACAGCTCGGTCAGGAAAATCGCGATGCCAAAGCTCACCGGCACGGCGATCAGCAGCGCGATGAAGGAGGTCATCAGCGTGCCGTAGATCATCACCAGGCCGCCGAACTTCTCCTGCACGGGGTCCCAGTCCTTGCTGACCAGAAAACCAAGTCCGAACTCGCGGATGGCGGGCATGGCGCCCAGCAGAAGAGACAGCAGGATGCCTGCCAGCAGCGCCAGCGTCAGCCAGGCGGCGCCCTGCGCCAGGCCGGCGAAGAGCGCATCGGCCCAAGGCAGGGTGCGGCGTCGCTCGGGCGGCTGGCCCTGGGGGAGCGACCGCTTCTGGGCGCGATCCCGATCAGAGGTGTCGGTCATAGGGGGAGTCAGTACGGCGGCCATGGAAACCTCCACGATACGGTGCTTGAGCAGTTCAGGCGATACGCACAAGCCCCGGCGCCGGGCTGCAGCGTCGGGGCTTGCATCGCATGGCAGCTGCTTCTGTGCTTACTTGTAGCTGATGGCCTTGCCGGCAGCGTCCTTGATCTGGTCCGCCCATTGCTTGCGGATCAGGTCCTTGACGGAGGCGGGCAGCGGCACGTAGTCGAGGTCATCGGCCATCTTGTCGCCCTGGCTGTAGGCCCATTCGAAGAACTTCAGGCTGGCGGCTGCAGCGGCGGGCTTGTCCTGCACCTTGTGCATCAGGATGAAGGTGGCGCCGGTGATGGGCCAGCTGTCCTTGCCGGCCTGCTCGGTCAGCACCTGGTAGAAGCTCTTGTTCCACTCGGCACCGGCGGCAGCGGCCTTGAAGGCGTCATCGCTGGGCGAGACGTAGTTGCCGGCGGCATTCTTCAGCTGCACGAAGGCCATCTTGTTCTGCTTGGCGTAGGCGTACTCCACATAACCGATGGAGTTGGGCAAGCGCATCACGAAAGCGGACACGCCCTCGTTGCCCTTGCCACCCGTGCCCGTCGGCCAGTTCACGGCCGTGCCCTCGCCCACCTTGCTCTTCCACTCGGCATTGACCTTGGAGAGGTAGTTGGTGAAGAGGAAGCTGGTACCGGAGCCATCGGCGCGGCGCACCGGAGCGATGGCGGCGTCAGGCAGGGCCACGCCGGGGTTCAGCGCGGTGATGGCAGCGTCGTTCCACTTGCTGATCTTGCCCAGGTAGATGTCACCCAGCACGGCGCCGGTGAGCTTCAGTTGGCCAGGGTTCACGCCCTTGATGTTCACCACGGGGACCACGCCGCCGATGACGGTGGGGAACTGCAGCAGCCCATCCTTGGCCAGCTCATCGTCCTTCAGCGGCGCATCGGAGGCACCAAAGTCCACCGTCTTGGCCTTGATCTGACGGATACCGGCACCGGAGCCAACCGACTGGTAGTTGATGCGAGCGCCATTGGCTTTGTGATAAGCGTCAGCCCACTTGGCATAGACAGGCGCCGGGAAGGAGGCGCCAGCGCCCGTGACATCCTGCGCCTGAGCCAGGCCGCAGGCGGCGGCGAATGCAGTCATCAGGAGGCCGGTGCGGATCAGCTTGTTTGTCATTTCAGTCCTATCGCGTTTGGGTTGTTGAGCGATGAACAGGATGCTATGACCACTCTGTGACGAGTGCATGACACAGATGACAGTCACATTCCCCCTGCCGACCGGGGCAGCTGAATTGTCATACCAGCTTCACCGCCTTGTCATGTCACCTGCCTACGCTGCCGGACATTGCCTTTTCTCACAGCCAAGGTGGAGACCCCGACATGACACATCTGACCCGCTTCCTGGCGCTCAGCGCCACCCTGTTCGGCTTGGTGGCCTGTGCCACGGCCCCCGCCCCTGCCCCGCTGGCCGACACCCTGGATCGCGACCCCCAGCTGAGCACTTTCAACCGTCTGGTCGAGCAGGCTGGCCTGAAGGAAGAGCTGCGTGCCGCAGGACCGCTGACCGTGTTCGCCCCATCCAACGAAGCCTTCAAGGCCCTGCCGGCGGCCACACTGGACAAACTCAGCCAGGACAAGGAGCAGCTCAAGGCAGTCCTTCACCTGCACATGCTGGCCAGCAAGCTGCCGGCTGCCGAGGTCAAGAACAGCAGCCCCAAGAGCCTGCAAGGCAGCGCCCTGGCCCTGGCGCGCGCCGGCGAATTCGTGACGGTGGAAGATGCCGTGGTGCAGCGTGCCGACATCGGCGCTACCAATGGCGTGGCCCATGTGATCGACCGCGTGCTGCTGCCGGCCAAGAAGTAAGCCCAATACCGGCTCCTCGGCCGGCACCTCACAAAGACCATGCACCCAATGCAAAGGGCGCCCCCAGCGGGGCGCCCTTTGCCTTTGAGGGAAAGGTTTGGCGAGTCAGGCGCGCACGGTGGCCGCCATGCGTTCGGCACAGGACTGGGCCAGGGCAGCATCGCTGGCCTCGACCATCACGCGCAGCAGCGGCTCAGTCCCCGAGGCCCTGATCAGCACCCGGCCGCGGTCGCCCAACTCGGCCGTCACCTCGGCCTGCACACGGGCCAGCTCGGCATTGCCCTTCCAGTCCTGGCCAGGCTGCATGCGAACGTTGATCAGTGTCTGCGGGAACAGGGTCACGCCCTCCAACTGCTCGACCAGGCTCTTGCCTGTGCGGCAGATGGCGGACAGCACCAGCAGCGCGCTGACCATGCCGTCACCCGTGGTGTGCTTGTCCAGGGCCAGCAGATGGCCCGAGCCCTCGCCGCCCAGTTGCCAGCCGCGGGACACCAGTTCTTCAAGCACATAGCGGTCGCCCACCTTGGCGCGAACGAAGTCGACATCACGCTTCTTCAGGGCCAGCTCAACGGCCATATTGGTCATCAGCGTGCCCACGGCGCCCGGCACGCGCTGGCCTTGCGCCAGCCGATCCGCCACCATCACATAGAGCAGCTCGTCGCCGTTGTAGAGGCGGCCGGCGGCGTCCACGAACTGCAGGCGGTCGGCGTCACCGTCCAGCGCAATGCCATAGTGCGCACCATGTTCCTTGACAGCCTTGACCAGCGCCGCGGGCGAGGTGGCGCCGACGCCATCATTGATGTTGAGGCCGTCCGGACTGCAGCCGATGGAGATGACTTCGGCACCCAGTTCGTGCAGCACATCGGGCGCCACGTGGTAGGCAGCGCCATGGGCGGCATCGACCACCAGCTTGAGGCCACGCAGGCTCAGCTCCTGGCTGAAGGACGCCTTGCAGAACTCGATGTAGCGGCCACGCGCATCCTGGAGCCGACGGGCGCGGCCGAGGTTGGCGGAATCCACCCACGCGGCAGGCTCTTCCAGGGCCTGCTCCACGGCGATCTCCCAGGCGTCGGGCAGCTTCTCGCCCTTGGCAGAGAAGAACTTGATGCCATTGTCCGCAAAGGGGTTGTGCGAGGCCGAGATCACCACCCCCAGGTCCTGGCGCAGAGCGCGGGTCAGGTAGGCGACACCGGGCGTGGGCAAGGGGCCAGTGAGCCACACGTCCACACCGGCAGAGGCAAAACCAGCTTCTAGCGAGGACTCCAGCATGTAGCCGGAGATGCGGGTGTCCTTGCCGATCAGCACGCTGGGGCGCGCAGCGCCGTTGCGGCGCAGCACCTTGCCCACGGCATGGCCCAGGCGCAGCATGAAGTCCGGTGTGATCGGCGATTGGCCGACGGTCCCACGGATACCGTCAGTCCCGAAATAGCTACGGCTCATTGCGAGCTTCCTCCGAATTTTGAATGGCTGGCATTCTCGCCGATGAAGCTGACCGAGCTGCCGGCGCCGCCGCCAGCCCCCCACACCTGCAGGGCGTCCATGGTGGCCGCCACGTCGTGCACCCGCAGGATGCGGGCACCATGGCTCAGGGCCAGCAAGGCTGCCGCCAGGCTGCCGGGCAGACGCTGGTCGACGGCACGGCCCGTAACGACCCCGATGGCAGACTTGCGCGAAAGACCGGCGAGCAAGGGGAAACCCAGCACTTCAAGCTCGGCCTGGCGACGCAGCAACTCGAAGTTCTGTTCGACCGTTTTGGCAAAACCATAGCCAGGGTCCAGCACGATACGCTCAGCCGACACACCTTGGCGGCAAAGACTCTGGGCA
Organism: Roseateles sp. DB2; assembly: GCF_051857535.1. NCBI lineage: Bacteria > Pseudomonadati > Pseudomonadota > Betaproteobacteria > Burkholderiales > Sphaerotilaceae > Roseateles > Roseateles sp. DB2. Next base: position 28,164 of record NZ_JBPZGY010000010.1, read on the forward strand.
CGCTCGCTCAGGAATTGAGCCACCTCCAGCACCACGTCGGCATAGTCCGTCAACGATTGCATGCTGCCAGGATCGCCGCGCATATGCATGAGGCAGACGCCGAGCTGCGGATGGGACAGCATCACCGCCTCGGCGCCAGGGTCGCGCAAGGCCAGGATGTCATTGAGGATGTCCGCCCCAAGATCGGCTGCCCGGCGCATCACCTCGGCTTTGCAGGTGTCGATGGAGACGGGCACCCCCAGGCTCAGGGCACCGCGCAGCACGCCTTCGATGCGCCGCCATTCCTCGTCCACGCTGAGCCGCGGCGCGCCGGGGCGGCTGGACTCGCCACCGATGTCGAGGATGTGCGCACCCTCCTTCAGCAGTTGCTCGCAATGGGCCAGCGCTGCGGCGGTGCTGGTGTGCTGGCCGCCGTCGGAGAAGGAATCAGGCGTCGCGTTGACGATGCCCATGACCTGTGGAGTCCGGAGGTCGATGCGAAAGCGAGTGGTCTGCCAGAACATTGGTAGCGAGGCCCAGGCCGGCCCCTCAGGTGCATTGAAATGAAAAAGGCCCGTCTCCGGGAGACAGGCCTCGTACGTCAAAGCGACAGGTCAGGCAGCGGCAGGAGCGCCATCCGTGCTGACCGGCGGCGTGCCCCCATTGCTGGGGCCGCTGCTGGCGCTGGGCGACTCGCCTGGGCCGCGAGGCGGCTTGCCGGCCATGATGTCCAGCACCTGGTCGCGCTCGATGGTCTCCCACTTCATCAGAGCCTCGGTCATGGTCTCGACCTTGTCCCGGTTGTCCTCGAGGATCTTCTGCGCCACGGCGTACTGCTCGTCCAGGATGCGGCGCATCTCGGCATCGACCTTCTGCTGCGTGTTCTCGCTGATGTTGGCGGTCTTGGTCATGCTGCGGCCGAGGAAGACTTCGCCCTCGTTCTCGGCATAGACCATCGGCCCCAGGAGCTCGCTCATGCCGTAGCGGGTGACCATGTCACGGGCGATGCGGGTGGCTCGCTCGTAGTCGTTGGAAGCGCCCGTGGAGATGTCCTTGACGAACAAGTCCTCGGCGATGCGGCCGCCGAAGAGGATGCTGATCTCGTTGAGCATCTGCTTGTAGTAGCGGCTGTACTGGTCACGCTCGGGCAGTTGCCAGGTCACGCCCAGGGCGCGCCCGCGCGGCATGATGGTGACCTTGTGCACCGGGTCCGTACCGGGCAGGCACTCGGCCACGATGGCATGGCCGGACTCGTGATAGGCGGTGGCCCGCTTTTCTTCGTCCGTCATGACCATGCTCTTGCGCTCGGGGCCCATGTAGAGCTTGTCCTTGGCGCGCTCGAAGTCGATCATTTCGACCGTGCGGGCGTTACGGCGGGCAGCGAACAAGGCTGCCTCGTTGACCAGATTGGCCAGGTCCGCACCGCTCATGCCGGGCGTTCCCCGGGCCAGGATGGAGGCATTGACGTCCTGACCGATAGGCACCTTGCGCATGTGCACATTCAGGATCTGCTCGCGGCCACGGATGTCCGGCAGGGTCACATAGACCTGGCGGTCAAAACGCCCCGGGCGCAGCAGGGCTGGGTCCAGGATGTCCGGGCGGTTGGTAGCGGCAATCACGATGACACCCAGATTGGTGTCGAAGCCGTCCATCTCGACCAGCATCTGGTTGAGGGTCTGCTCGCGCTCGTCATTGCCACCGCCAAGGCCGGCGCCACGGTGGCGGCCCACGGCGTCGATTTCGTCGATGAAGATGATGCAGGGTGCGCTCTTCTTGGCCTGCTCGAACATGTCGCGGACACGGGCTGCACCCACGCCCACGAACATCTCGACGAAGTCGGAGCCCGAGATCGTGAAGAACGGCACCTTGGCCTCGCCGGCAATGGACTTGGCCAACAGGGTCTTGCCGGTGCCCGGAGGGCCGACCATCAGGACGCCACGAGGAATGCGGCCACCCAGCTTCTGGAACTTCTGCGGATCCTTGAGGAAGTCCACCAGCTCCTTGACCTCTTCCTTGGCCTCGTCGCAACCGGCGACATCGGCGAAGGTGATGTTGTTGTTGGCCTCATCCAGCATGCGGGCCTTGGACTTGCCGAAGCTGAAAGCACCGCCCTTGCCACCGCCCTGCATCTGGCGCATGAAGTAGATCCACACACCGATGAGCAGGATCATGGGACCCCAGCTGATCAGCAGGGTCTGCAGCACCGAGGGCTCGTCATCAGCCTTGCCGACGACTTGCACGCCGTACTTCATCAGGTCGTCGACCATCCAGATGTGACCTGGCTGCACGATGCTGTAGGGCACACCGTCGTTGGGGGTGACCTTGACCACACGTCCTTGCGTCTCGACCCGCTTGATCTTGCCGGCCTTGGCGTCATCCATGAACTGGGTATAGGTCACGGCATCGACAGGGCGCTGCTTGTCGAACTGCTTGAACACGGTGAACAGCACCAAGGCGATCACCAGCCAAACAGCTACCTTTGAGAACCACTGATTGTTCACCGCGACTCCTTATTCCATTCCACATGCCGCAGGGAGCGGCTGATGCACGGCATATGGGGTTGATTCTATTGCAGTCAAGGGCTGGGCTCTGATTGTCAAATCCTTGCCGCGCGATAGCCAAAAGTCGCGCTGCCGCCCTCTGCGACGATTGGGCTTGATCTACTTCAATCCCATGCCCACCAAAAAGGTCTCGGCGGAGCGGAACCGCGAGGCCTTGGGCTTGACGGCCTTGACCTTCTTGAAGGCCCTCTTGAACAGCTCCACCAGCTGGTTGTAGCCGCTGCCATGGAAGACCTTGGCCACCAGCGCCCCCTCGGGCTTGAGATGCTGCTGTGAGAACTCGATGGCCAGCTCGATGAGGTGTTCGATACGTGCAGCATCGGTAATCTCGATGCCCGAAAGGTTGGGCGCCATGTCCGAGACGACCACGTCCACAGCCTTGCCGTCCAGTGCGGCCTCCAGCTCATGCAGAACGGCCTCCTCGCGGAAGTCACCCTGAATGAAGTGCACACCTTCGACCGGCTCGAACTCCAGCAGGTCCAGCGCAATGATGGTGCCGTTGAGTTCCCCGACTGCCGCGCCCCCTGCCCCAGCCTGCTTGGGCGCGAACTTGCGGCGCAGGTACTGGCTCCAGGCACCCGGCGAGGCGCCCAGATCCACGACGACCTGCCCCGGCCTGATCAGCCGCAACTCCTCGTCGATTTCCTTGAGTTTGTAGGCCGCCCTGGAGCGGTAGCCCTCCTTCTGGGCCTGGCGCACATAGGGGTCGTTGACGTGGTCGTTGAGCCACGCCTTGTTGATCTTCTTGCTTTTGCTGTCGATTTTCATGATTTGGAGCGTCTGGCCCGATAATACGGCCATGCCTGCGATTCAACTGACCCCTGCCCAGCGCAAGGAAAAACGTGCCGACGCCCACCACCTCGACCCCGTCGTGATGATTGGCGCCGATGGACTCACGCCCGCCGTCGTGAAGGAAACTGACAACGCCTTGAAGGCCCATGGCCTGATCAAGGTGCGCGTGATGTCGGATGACCGCGAGATGCGTGGCGCCATTCTCGAGCAGCTTGCTGACGAACTCGACGCTGCCCCCATCCAGCACATCGGCAAGCTGCTGATCCTGTGGCGCCCAATCCCCGAGAAGGAGCGCAACGAGCGCGAGGGCGCCATGCCCGCGCCCAAGGTGGTGAAGATCGTGAAGTTCTCCAAGAACGGCAACAGTCGCCCCACCATCAAGAAGGTCCAGCTGCTGGGCAACCAACGTGTGGCCCAGGGTGGCGAGATCAAGCGTGCCAAGCCCAAGCAGCGCAGCGTGAAGAAGCGCGTCACCGACTGAACACGCTCCCGGCCGAGCATCAGGACCGCCACCTTCGGGCGCCGGTCCTTTTTTCATGCCCTATTCAGGCGCCGCGCCGGCTCGTCCGCCAGGCGAGTGCGAGCACCATCAGCGCCTTGAGCGCAAAGATGCCGGACGAGACGCCGTGCAGCGCACCAAAACTGAGGCGCCCCTGCCCTGCCCGCGCTTCAGCCATCAGGGGCTGCAGCCCGTAATAGCCCAGCACCACGCAGAACAGCGCCCCCAGGGGCAGCAGCAGCTCCGGCGTGGTGATGCGGGAGGATTCGGCATCGCGCTGCGCACGTCGCTCCATCATCACTAGCAGCAGGCCCATTACCAGCCCCAGCTGTGCATCCTGCTCGAACAGCCGGCCCACATAACGCCCCGCGTCTGGCCGTGCCAGCACACCGAACGCCGTCGGCGCCGCCACACCGGCCACGCACAGAAGAAAGCCGCCCCACAGGGCGGCCAGCAAGGCACGAACACGCATCAGCATCGTTTCAGCCTTTCACCCCAGCCCCACCTCTGCTCCACCGATCGAAGCCTGGGGATCCGGCTCTGCCGGCAGGGGGAGGTCCTCAAACATACCGGACGTCAACGATCTCGTAGCGCTTGACGCCACCCGGCGCATGCACTTCGGCCACATCACCGGCCTCCTTGCCGATCAGCGCACGGGCGATCGGCGAGGAGATCGAGATCAGACCCAGCTTCAGGTCGGCCTCGTCATCACCCACGATCTGGTAGGTCACCTCGTTACCCGAGGCTTCCTCTTCCAGGTCCACGGTCGTGCCGAACACCACCTTGCCGCCGGCGTCGACGTCGGCCGGATCGATGACCTGGGCTGCCGCCAGCTTGCCCTCGATCTCAAGGATGCGGCCCTCGATGAAGCCCTGCTTGTCCTTGGCCGCCTCGTACTCGGCGTTCTCGGACAGATCACCCTGGGCACGGGCCTCAGCGATGGCATTGATCACGGCATGACGCTCGACTGTCTTGAGTCGATGCAGTTCTTCCTTCAGCTTTTCAGCGCCGCGCTTGGTCAGAGGGATCGTGGCCATACATAGAACCTTGATAGACAAAACAAGACCGCCGCAGGGACTCGCAAGGAGCCGCAGCGGCGGTTTTTGGGGCCGGACCGGGCTCCCCACCTCGGGGAGCAGTCCGGCATGGCTGCAGTTTAGTGCAGTTCGGTGTGGAGTTCCTGCAGGGATTGCACGAGCAGGCCATCCTTGTGCTTCATGCCCTCCACTGCCGCCTCGCAGCCGGCCATGGTGGTGTAGTAGGTCACGCGGTTGGCCAGCGCGGCCTGGCGGATATGGCGGCTGTCGGCAATGGCGGTACGGGTCTCGTCCACAGTGGTGAAGACGAGCTGGATGTCGCCGCCCTTGATCATGTCCACGATGTGCGGACGGCCATCCTTGACCTTGTTGACCACCTGCACCGGCACGCCGGCTTCGGCGATGGCTGCGGCCGTCCCCTTGGTGGCGACCACACCAAAGCCCAGAGCATGCAGATCACGTGCAACCACGACCGCACGGGCCTTGTCGTTGTTTTTCACCGTGATCAGCACATTGCCCTGGCGCGGCAGGCGGCTGCCAGCGCCTAGCTGGCTCTTGAGCATGGCCTCGCCAAAGGTACGGCCGGCACCCATGACTTCCCCCGTCGAACGCATTTCCGGACTGAGGATGGGATCCACGCCAGGGAACTTGTTGAAGGGGAAGACGGCTTCCTTGACGCTGAAGTAAGGCGGCACCACTTCGTGCGGCACTTCGCCCTTGCGGTCCTTCTGCTGGGACAGCTTCTGACCGGCCATGCAGCGAGCAGCGACCTTGGCCAGTTGCTGGCCCGTGGCCTTCGAGACGAAAGGCACGGTGCGCGAAGCACGTGGGTTCACTTCCAGCACATAGACCTGGTTCTCGGACAGGCCCTTGGTGACGTCGCCCTGGATGGCGAACTGCACATTCATCAGGCCGATGACCTTCAGCGCGCGAGCCATGGCCGCCGTCTGGCGGCGCAGCTCGTCTTGCAGCTCAGCGGACAGCGTGTAGGGCGGCAGCGAGCAGGCGGAGTCGCCCGAGTGGATGCCGGCGGCCTCCACGTGCTCCATGATGCCGCCGATCATCACGCCCTCGCCGTCGGAGATGCAGTCCACATCAACCTCGACGGCATCTTGCAGGAAATGGTCCAGCAGCACGGGGGACTTGTCGGAGACACGCACCGCTTCGCGCATGTAGCGCTCGAGGTCCTTGTCACCGTGCACGATTTCCATCGCGCGGCCACCCAGCACATAGCTCGGGCGCACCACCAGCGGGTAGCCGATCTCCTGGGCCAGCGCAACGGCTTCATCCTCGCTGCGCGCGGTGCGGTTGGGCGGCTGCTTCAGGCCCAGCGTGTGCAGCAACTTCTGGAAGCGCTCGCGGTCCTCGGCGATGTCGATGGAGTCGGGCGTCGTGCCGATGATGGGCACGCCGTTGGCTTCCAGGTCCAGGGCCAGCTTCAGCGGCGTCTGGCCGCCGTACTGCACGATCACACCGACGGGCTTTTCCTTGTCGACGATCTCCAGCACGTCTTCCAGGGTCACCGGCTCGAAGTAAAGGCGGTCCGAGGTGTCGTAGTCAGTGGAGACCGTCTCGGGATTGCAGTTGACCATGATGGTCTCGTAGCCGTCCTCGCGCATGGCAAGGGCGGCGTGGACGCAGCAGTAGTCGAACTCGATGCCCTGCCCGATGCGGTTCGGACCACCGCCCAGCACCATGATCTTCTTCTTGTCCGTCGGCGCGGCCTCGCACTCCTCGTCGTACGTGGAGTACATGTAGGCGGTCTGCGTCTCGAACTCGGCCGCGCAGGTGTCCACACGCTTGTAGACCGGGCGGATGCCCTGCGCATGACGAGCGCGGCGCACCTCATGCTGGTTGGTGCCCAGCAGCCTGGCGATGCGCTTGTCCGAGAAACCCTTTTGCTTCAGGAAGCGCAGTTCATCCTTGCTCAGCGAGGCCAGGGCCCGGCCCTTGATGCTCTGTTCGATCTGGATCAGCTGCTCGATCTGAGCCAGGAACCAGGGGTCCACGGCCGTTTCGTCAAAGACTTCCTGCAGGCTCATGCCGAGGCGGAAGGCGTCAGCCAGGAAGAGGATGCGCTCGGGACCGGGCTCACCGATTTCCTGAACGATTTCTTCACGGTCGGTCGAGCGTTCAGTCAGACCATCGATGCCAGTCTCCAGGCCGCGCAGGGCCTTCTGGAAGGACTCCTGGAAGCTGCGCCCCATGGCCATCACCTCGCCCACCGACTTCATCTGGGTGGTCAGGTGCGAATCGGCCATCGGGAACTTCTCGAAGGCGAAGCGCGGGATCTTGGTGACCACGTAGTCGATGGAGGGCTCGAACGAGGCCGGCGTGGCGCCACCGGTGATGTCGTTCTTCAGCTCATCCAGTGTGTAGCCCACGGCCAGCTTGGCAGCGACCTTGGCGATGGGGAAGCCCGTGGCCTTGGAGGCCAACGCCGAGGAGCGCGACACGCGGGGGTTCATCTCGATCACGATCATGCGACCGTTCTTCGGGTTGATCGAGAACTGCACGTTGGACCCGCCGGTATCCACGCCGATCTCGCGCAGGATGGCGATGGAGGCGTTGCGCAGCAGCTGGAATTCCTTGTCGGTCAGCGTCTGGGCCGGAGCCACGGTGATGGAGTCACCGGTGTGGATGCCCATGGGGTCCAGGTTCTCGATGGAGCACACGATGATGCAGTTGTCCGCCTTGTCGCGGACCACTTCCATCTCGTATTCCTTCCAGCCGATCAGCGATTCCTCGATCAGCAGCTCGTTGGTTGGTGAGAGGTCCAGGCCGCGCTTGCAGATCTCCTCGAACTCCTCGGGGTTGTAGGCGATGCCTCCACCGGTGCCACCCAGGGTGAAGCTGGGGCGGATCACCATGGGGAAGCCGCTGCCGCCGATCTCGGCGTGGATGCGCTTCTGCACCGCCCAGGCTTCTTCCATGGAGTGAGCGATGCCAGACTTTGCCGAGTCCAGTCCGATCTTGGTCATCGCGTCCTTGAACTTCAGGCGGTCCTCAGCCTTCTCGATGGCCTTCTCATTGGCGCCGATCATCTCGACGTTGTACTTGGCCAGCACGCCGTGCTTGTGCAGGTCCAGGGCGCAGTTCAGCGCGGTCTGGCCGCCCATGGTGGGCAGGACGGCATCCGGACGTTCCTTGGCGATGATCTTCTCGACCACCTGCCAGGTGATGGGCTCGATGTAGGTCACGTCGGCCGTGTCCGGGTCGGTCATGATGGTCGCAGGATTGCTGTTGACCAGAATGACCTTGTAGCCCTCTTCGCGCAGGGCCTTGCAGGCCTGGGCGCCTGAATAGTCGAACTCACAGGCCTGGCCGATGATGATGGGGCCGGCGCCGATGATGAGGATGCTCTTGATGTCGCTGCGTTTTGCCATTGTTTGTTCTCCGTCTCTCGGGCGTATCTAGGGCATCAGGCCTTGGCCATCAGACCGATGAACCGGTCGAACAGGTATGCGATGTCATGCGGGCCCGGGCTGGCCTCCGGGTGCCCCTGGAAGCAGAAGGCCGGCTTGTCGGTGCGGGCCAGGCCTTGCAGCGTGCCGTCGAACAGGCTGATGTGCGTCGGGCGCAGATTGGCCGGTAGCGTGGCGGCGTCCACCGCGAAGCCGTGGTTCTGGCTGGTGATGGAGACGCGCTGGTTGTCCAGGTCCTTCACGGGATGGTTGCCGCCGTGGTGGCCGAACTTCATCTTGAACGTCTTGGCGCCGCTGGCCAGGGCCATGATCTGGTGTCCCAGACAGATGCCGAAGGTCGGGATGCCCGCCTCGATCAGTTGGCGAGCCGCCTCGATGGCGTAGTCGCAGGGTTCAGGATCCCCGGGGCCGTTGGACAGGAAAACGCCGTCCGGTTCGAGGTCAAAGACCGCGCTGGCAGGCGTCTGGGCCGGCACGACGGTAATCTTGCAGCCGCGCGAGGCCAGCATGCGCAGGATGTTGCGCTTCACGCCGAAGTCATAGGCCACCACATGGAACTTGGGCGCGGCCTGCTCACCGTAGCCCTTGCCGAGCGTCCATTCAGTCTGCGTCCAGGCCTCTCGCTCGGTGCGGGACACCACCTTGGCCAGGTCCTGGCCAGCCATGCTGGGCGCAGCCTTGGCGCGGGCGATGGCGTCGGCGATGTGGGCGTCAGTGAGGGCTTCGCCAGGCTGGAGCGCCAGGATGCAACCGTTCTGGGCGCCATGGGTACGAAGCACGCGGGTGAGACGACGGGTATCAAGGCCGGCGATCGCCACCGTGCCCTCGTCCTTCAGGTACTGCTGCAGACTGCGCGTCTTGCGGAAGTTGGAATCAAGGACGGGAACTTCCTTGATGATCAGGCCTGCGGCAAAGATCTTCTGGGCCTCGACGTCCTCATCGTTGACGCCGTAGTTGCCGATGTGCGGATACGTCAGGGTGACGATCTGGCGGCAATAGCTGGGGTCGGTGAGGATTTCCTGGTAACCGGTGAGCGAGGTATTGAACACCACTTCGCCAACGGCCTGACCGGCTGCGCCGATCGAGGAGCCCTTGAAGACCGTGCCGTCTGCCAGGGCGAGAATCGCTGAGGGGGAGGAAAGCAGATCGGGCAGCACGGGGTTCTCCGTTATTGTGCACGCCCAGCTCTGCTCTGAAAAAGCCGCCACACACCAAAGGTCTGAGGCGGCTTGTGCGGCCCACGGATGCTGCTGAAGCAACATCAGAAAAGGCCTGAATCCGATGGGGAAACAGTTCGAGTTTCGCTGGGTGCGGGATGGTTGCGGGTAAACCTGCTAAGTATAACCGAGCAGGGTAATTACCAAGCAAGGCGCGGCACAAAAAGTCCCGTTATCAGCGCAAGGGGCATTCGCATGAAACGAACCCTCATGCCGGCACAGAAGGACCAGTTCAGCCCAGGGCCGCAACGCCCGCGCGGGCGATCTGCGCATCCTCGCTGGACTTGACACCACTGACGCCCACGGCACCCAAGCAGAAACCGTCCACCATCACCGGCACCCCGCCTTCAAGCAATCCGGACAGGCCAGGAGCACTGAGGAAGGACACGCGCCCCTGGTTGATCATGTCTTCGTAGACCTTGGACTCGCGGCGCCCCAGCGCGGCCGTGTGAGCCTTGGCCGGTGCAATCTGGGCCGAGATGGCCGCCGCGCCGTCCAGGCGTTGCAGCCACAACAGATGACCGCCATCGTCCACGATGGCGATGCTGACGGCCCAGCTGTTCTTCACCGCTTCGGCTTCCGCAGCGGCGGCGATGCGCTTGACGTCGTCCAGGGTGAGATAAGGCTTTTGCTTCATGAGGAGGTCCCGTGATCTTGAGAATTGCAGACAAGGCCTCACTTTAGCCCTAGGCCACTGCGGGATTCGGCGTGCGGATCGTAAAACAGTCGCGCGCCGCGCCCTAGAATCAGCTGGCCTGCCCATCCAGGGCAGCTTGTCAATGAAACCGGAGAAACTCATGTACGACGTTCAAGGTCAACTCGGCAGCTTTGCCAACGGCCTGGCCGCCGACCGGCAGCGCGTGCTGCGCAATACCTACTGGCTGCTGGCACTGTCCATGGTGCCTACCGTGCTCGGTGCCTGGATCGGCGTGAGCACCGGCATCCTGTCGACGCTTGGCACCGGGGCCAGCTTTATCCTGTTCATGGTGGGAGCCTTCGGCCTCATGTTCCTGGTCGAAAAGACCAAAAACAGCGCGGCCGGGGTAGCCTCGCTCCTGGCCTTCACCTTCTTCATGGGCCTGATGCTTTCGCGCCTGCTGAGCTTCGTGCTGGGCTTCAAGAACGGTCCCTCGCTGATTATGACGGCCTTCGCGGGCACCGGCATCATCTTCCTGGCCATGGCCAGCCTCGCCAGCGTGATCAAGCGTGACCTGTCCGGCATGGGGAAGTTCCTCTTCATCGGCGCCATCATCATGCTTGTGGCAGGCCTCGTGAATGTGTTCCTGCAGTCCTCGGCCCTGATGCTGACGCTGATGGTGCTGTCCATGGCCGTGTTCTCTGCCTTCATGGTGTATGACGTCAAGCGCATCATCGACGGCGGAGAGACCAACTACATCAGCGCCACCCTCGCCATCTATCTGGACATCTACAACGTGTTCCAGAACCTGCTGGCGATGCTGGGCATCTTCGGCGGCGAACGCGACTGACCGTTGACCCGCTGGCACTGAAAAGCCCAGGGTCGCACCAAAGCAAAGGGCTCCGACATCGGAGCCCTTTCTCATGGCGCAGACACCGAAGCTCAGCGTTCGAACATCGCGATGCTCTCCACGTGGGCCGTATGCGGGAACATGTTCACCGCACTCGCCGCCGTGCAGCGGTAGCCGCCGACATTGACCAACAGCCCTGCATCGCGAGCCAGCGTGGCAGGGTTGCAGGACACATAGACAATGCGTTGCGGCGGCTGCCAGCCCGGCGCCAGCGACGGGTCCGCACACAGATCCGCCAGCGCCTTGGCCAGGGCAAACGCACCTTCACGAGGCGGATCCACCAGCCAGCGGTCAGCATGCCCGTCGGCCACCAGCATGGCGGGCGTCATCTCGAACAGATTGCGTACTACGAAGCTCGTCTTGTGTTCCAGCTTGTTGCGACGGGCGTTCTCGCGGGAGCGCTGCACCAGCGCCTCGCTGCCTTCAATGCCCAGGACCTCGCGTGCCTGGGTGGCCAGCGGCAGCGTGAAGTTGCCCAGCCCGCAGAACCAGTCGATCACACGCTCCTGCGGCTGCACCTCCAGTAGGCGCAGGGCGCGCCCTACCAGGACGGTGTTGATGTGATGATTGACCTGGGTGAAGTCCGTGGGCTTGAAGGGCATCACGATGCCGAACTCGGGCAGCGTGTAGGCCAGTTCAATCCCGCCTTCGTCCAGGAGGTGGACGGTGTCCGGCCCCTTGGGTTGCAGCCACCACTGCACATCATGCAGGGCAGCGAAGTCACGCAGGCGCTGCCTGTCGGCCTCGCCCAGCGGCTCGAGGTGTCGCAGTACCAGCGCGGTGATCTGCATCCCGTCCACATCCCCCATGGCCAGCTCGATCTGGGGCAGCCTGTCGCGCTCGTCCATGCTGGCAATCAGGGCGCGCAGGGGCATCAGCAGGTCACTGATCTTCTTCGGCAGGATGCGGCACTGCTGCATGTCAGCGATGTAGCGGCTCTTGCGCTCGTGGAAGCCCACCAGCACCTCGCCCTTCTTCGCGACATAGCGTACCGACAGTCGTGCGCGGTAGCGGTAGCCCCAGGCCGGCCCCTCGATGGGGCGCAGCAAGCGCTCGGCCTTGACCTTGCCCAGGTGCCAGAGATTGTCCTCGACCACCCGCTGCTTCACCGCCACCTGAGCGGACACATGCAGGTGCTGCATCTTGCATCCACCACAGGCCCCGGCATGCAGCCCGAAATGCGGGCAGCCCGGCGACACGCGCTGCGAGCTTTCGCGCCGCAGGGCAACGAGGCTGCCCTGCTCCCAATTGTTCTTCTTGCGGCCGACATGGACCTGGACCTCTTCACCGGGCAGAGCGCCCTCGATGAAGACCACCTTGCCTTCGCTGTTGTGGGCGATGCCCTGCGCCTCGATGTCCAGCGACTCGACCTTGAGCCATTCCGATTGTTGCGTCATGCCCGCGATTATCCCAGGGCTGAGGAAGCTGCCGGGCGCAGCCGTCCCGAAGGACCTCAGAAGATGGCATCGCGGTTGATGCCGTGGCGCATCATGTTGCGCTTGAGCTTGGTGAGGGCCTCGATCTGGATCTGCCTGATGCGCTCACGCGTCAGACCGAGGCGTTGCGCCAGCACGTCCAGCGTTTCGGGCTCCCGGTCAGCGAGACCGTAACGACCGGACAGCACCTCACGCTCGCGCTCGCTGAGCGAAGCCAGGCCGTGAGCCAGCAAGTCCTCGATCTCATGGTTGAGCCGCGACCCCATGGGATCAGGCGACTGCTCGTCGGCCACCAGGTCGACCATGGCCTCGCCCCCCTCGTTTCCACGGTCCACAGGCAGATCCAGGGAACTGGGCAACTCGGCGTAGGCAAGCAGCTCGTTGATCTCACCAACGGGGCGATTGAGCAGGTGGGCGATTTCATCGGCCCGGACCTGCGCCTCGGCCCCCTTCTGGCTGGCCAGGGCCTCGAGCGCGCGCCTCGCCTTGAGTACCTGATTGAGCTCGCGCACGATGTGGACGGGCAGTCGCACCAAGCGCGCCTGGTGCATCAAGGCGCGTTCGATGCCCTGGCGGATCCACCAACTGGCATAAGTTGAGAAACGAAAGCCGCGCTCCGGCTCGAACTTGCCGATGGCGTGCATCAAGCCCAGATTGCCTTCCTCAATGAGGTCACTCATCGGCAGACCGCGGCCCAGGTAGTTCTTGGCGATGCTCACGACCAGGCGCAGGTTGTGCTCAATCATGGCCTGGCGGGCCTCGAAGCTGCCTGCACGCGCCTGCATGGCGGTGTCGAATTCCTGCTGGGGGGTGAGCAGCGGTGTGCGCCGGATGTCCCGCAGATAGGCCTGCAGGGCATTGCCCAGCTCTACTTCGCCCTGAGCCAGGAGTTCGGGCGGCCGTCCCCCTTCGAGGTCCTCGGGGGCAGGCGCGTCGTCGGCCAGCCCAGAGACACCGCCCAGGGGAAGGCGCGGCAGTTCAGGGGCAGATTCCAGAGAGTTCTCCATGATCAGCCCCTTGTGCTAGGCGCGTTCAGCGCGGTGGCAGCACCTTGGCGGGATCCAGGGGCTTGCCACTCTTGCGGACTTCGAAATGAAGCTTGACCTGATCGGCATCGCTTGACCCCATCTCGGCAATTTTCTGACCGCGGTGGACCAGTTGGTCCTCCTTCACGAGCATGGTCTGATTATGCGCATAGACGCTGAGGTAGTCATTCGCATGCTTGACGATGATGGCATTGCCATAGCCGCGCAGCGAGGATCCCACATACATCACGCGACCGCTAGCCGCAGCCAGCACGGCATCACCGGCCTTGCCACTGAGGTCCACCCCCTTGTTGCGGCTGTCGTCAAAGGATTGGATCACCGGACCCGGCACGGGCCAGGCCCAGGCGAGGTCGTCATCAGCATTCTTGGCAGCCGGCACGCTGGCTGCAGCCGTCGCGGAGGACGCAGCAGCGGACGCAGCACTCGCAGGTGCCGACGAGGCGGGAGCGGGCGAGGCAGTGCCGCTCCCGGACGAAGCGGCCGACGCCGCAAGGAGCGGTTTGCTGTCAAGGGGCCGGGTCTCGACCTTGGCCGTGTTCACGGGCTTGGTGCTCACCACCGGATTGGCGCCAGGAGCCACCACCCGCAAGACCTGACCCACTTCGATCAGGTTGGCATTGGGTAGATTGTTCCACTTGACAAGGTCCCGCCAGTTTTGCCCATTGTCCAGCGCGATGCGGATCAGCGTGTCGCCCTGCTTGACCGTGTAGAAGCCAGGCTTACCGGCGTTCTCTGCGCCAGGCAGAAGCTTGGTATCCACGGCAGGCGCCGCTCCCGCATTTGAAGGCGCGGGCGCCGAGGTGGAGGCCTTGTTGGCCGAGCCGACGCTGCGCTCCTCCACCGGCGCACGGTGGGGCGGTACGGCACAAGCTGCCAGCAGGCCCAGCAAGCCCAGGGCTGCGACGCCGCGCAGGCGGCCATCGATCGACATCAACAGTGTCTGCGCCAAAGGCAGCGGGCGGAGTTGGAAAGGCATGTTCTTGCAATCACCCTGAAAGCCCGCCAAGGCGGGACGACATCACAGGGCGAGGCCTTCGCCCTTACATGACGCCGGATTTTAGGGGCACGAAAAGCACTGCCTCATGTTGGGTGCGAACAAATCGTTGACCGCTCGCATCCCGCACGTGATCGACCACCACCAGCACCTGCCCCTTGCCACCCGCCGCCTGCATCGGCGCCACCAGACGACCGCCCGGCGCGAGCTGTGCCAGCCAGGCTGGGGGCAGGTCCTCACCGCCGGCCGCCGCAATGATGGCGTCGTAGGGTGCCGCTGCCGGATCACCCAGGCGGCCATCCCCATGGATGAGCTTCAAACCTGGCACCTGCAGGCGCATGAGCGTCTCCACGGCCTTGTCATGAAGGGACTTCAGTCGCTCGATGCTCACCACCTCATGCGCGAGGCGGGCGAGCACGGCAGCCTGGTAGCCACAACCAGTGCCAATCTCCAGCACTCGACCCAAGCGCCCCTGTTGTCGGGCTCCCTCACCAGCCAGCAGCAGGGCCAGCATGCGCCCTACGACCGAGGGCTTGGAGATGGTCTGCCCATGTCCGATGGGCAGACTGGTGTCCTCATAGGCCTGGATCGCAAGCGCACTGTCGACGAACTCGTGCCGCGGCACATCGGCGAGGGCCTGCAGCACCCGATCGTCCGTCAGTCCTTCGCGCTGCAGCCGCTGCACCATGCGTTGACGCACGCCTGCGGAGTCCAAACCCAGGCCTTGGGGCGCCTGCAGGCGCGCCGCATCTGCGGCGGCCATGTGCAGGTGCGCCTGGGGGCGCAGCACCTCGCGAGCTGGCGTAGATGGGCGGGCCTGGACCTGATCAAGCCCCAGGGGAAAGCGCCTGGGCTTGGGCGTACCTGCGCTCACGGCTGGACTCCAGCCAGCCGCTGGCGCCAGTAAGGCAGCCGCGCATGATCGGTGAGGTCGATTTGCAGCGGCGTGATGGACACCCGGCCGCTGGCGCAGGCGTGGAAATCAGTGCCCTCGCCCGCTTCCCGCGCATCCCCGGCCGGGCCTATCCAGTACATGGATTCACCGCGCGGATTCAGCTGATGAATCAGCGGCTCGCTGGCATGCCGGCGCCCCAGCCGGGTGAGGCTGCGCGGCAGGGCCGCGGCGTCGGGACGATTAGGAATGTTGACGTTCAAAAGAAAGGGCTCGCCCAGACCGCCAGCGATCAGCTCCTCCACCAGCGAGCGCGCCACGGCGGCGGCGGCCGGCAGGTGAGCCCATCCCGACTCGGCCTGGGAAAAGGCCACGGAGGGAATGCCGAAGAGATAGCCCTCCGTCGCCGCAGCCACGGTGCCTGAATACAAGGTGTCATCACCCATATTGGCGCCATTGTTGATGCCGGCGAGCACCAGATCAGGCCTATAGCCCAGCACGCCGGTCAAGGCCAGGTGGACGCAGTCAGAAGGCGTGCCGTTGACGTAGCGAAACCCATTGGCTGCGGCGTAGACCGACAGCGGACGGGAAAGGGTCAAGGCATTGGAAGTGCCGGAAGCATTCTGCTCCGGCGCGATGACGTCGATCTGCCCCAAGCCCTCACAGGCCTTCACCAGGGCCGCCAGGCCAGGAGCCAGGTAGCCGTCATCGTTGGAAATGAGAATCCGCATGGCGCCGATTCTATTGAGCAGCGGCCAGCTTAGGGTCGGGGCTGGCACGGACTTGACTTGCGTCACGCGGGTGACGTCGCAACGTGCGACTTGGCTCTAGCATCCGCCGCATCCCCAGGGCCGACGAGGCTTTGCCCCCCCTGCCGCTTTCGACGCCCCGAACCCGCACCAAGGAGACCCCATGCAAGCCTGGATCAGCCCCGACGCCGCCGGCGTCCAGACCCTTCGCTGGGAGACGCAGCCCACGCCCGAACCAGGTCCCGGCGAGGTCCGGGTCAGGATTCACGCAGCCAGCCTGAACTTCCCAGACTTGCTGATCGTGCAGGGCAAGTACCAGATGCGCCCGCCCCTGCCTTTCGTCCCGGGTGCCGAGTTCTCCGGCATCGTGGACGCCGTGGGCGAAGGCGTGGGGCACCTGAAGCCCGGCGAGCGTGTGGCCGGCTTCAGCGGCACCGGCGCCTTCGCCACGCATGCCTACGTCAACGCCGGGCTGCTGGCACCCTTGCCCGATGCCTTCGAGCTCGACAGCGCAGCCGCATTCATCTGCACCTATGCGACCAGTCAGCACGCATTGATGGATCGCGCCCAGCTGCAGGCTGGCGAGACGGTGCTGGTTCTCGGGGCCGCAGGGGGCGTCGGCACGGCAGCCATCCAACTGGCCAAGGCGGCAGGCGCGCAGGTGATCGCCGCCGCGTCCAGCGCCGCGAAGTGCGAGCGCTGCCTGTCCCTTGGCGCCGATCACGTCATTGATCTCTCCAGGCAGGAGCTGCGAACCTCACTGAAAGAACTGACGAATGGCCGCGGCCCGGACGTCATCTACGACCCCGTGGGCGGGGAGCTCAGCGAGGCCGCGTTTCGCTCCATTGCCTG
This sequence comes from Roseateles sp. DB2, assembly GCF_051857535.1. Lineage (NCBI taxonomy): Bacteria > Pseudomonadati > Pseudomonadota > Betaproteobacteria > Burkholderiales > Sphaerotilaceae > Roseateles > Roseateles sp. DB2. The sequence goes on from NZ_JBPZGY010000010.1 coordinate 45,190, forward strand.
GCGCGGCCGACATCTGGTGGTGGGCTTTGCGCAAGGCCAGATCCCGACCCTCCCCCTCAATCTCTGCCTGCTCAAGGGCGCGGCTCTGGTCGGCGTCTTCTGGGGCGAGTTCGCCAAGCGCGAACCACAGCGCAACGCCGCCATGATGGGTGAACTCGTGCGCCTGCATCTGGCCGGACGCATCGTCCCGGTGATAGACCAACGCTTTCTCATGCGCGATCTTCCCGCCGCCTTCGAGCGCATGCGGTCACGTCAGGTAACGGGCAAGATCCTGCTGCTCAACGAGCACTGAAGCACGCTTAGGGCGCGCGCGACGCCTGAAGGACGGGAGCGGAATAGGCGCGGCCGCGATCTCACAGCACGTCTTTCGCGAAAGGGAAACAGGTGCTTGTCGACTCCCCGCTTTCAGGGGCTTTGCTAGAGGGGCCAGTGCGCTAGGATGCAGTTCTTCTGAGCCCATCGGACCATGGCCGTCAAAGTACTCATCCTCGAAGACAACCCCGTTGCCCGCAGCTTTCTTTGCCGCGTGGTGAGGGAGAGCTTCAGCGACACCATGGAGCTCGTCGAAGCGGGGGACCTGGAGGGCGCTCGCAAGCAATTGGCTCGTGTGGCCTCGCTGCCACCGGAACAAGGCTTCCGCCTAGTCTTGGTCGATCTGGAATTGCCTGATGGCAACGGCATGGAATTGCTGGCCGAGATCGCCAGCAGCCCCGCCATCAAGATCGTCACCACCCTGTATTCAGATGATGACCACCTCTTCCCTGCACTGCAGTGCGGCGCTGATGGCTATCTGCTGAAGGAAGACCGCTTCGAAGTCCTGGTGGAGGAGCTGCAACGCATCGTGCGCGGACAGCCGCCACTGTCGCCTGCCATCGCGCGGCGCCTGCTGTCGCATTTTCGGCCTGGCGCTAGCGGGGACAGCGGGCCCATGGGACTGAATTCCGGCTTCGGTGCCCTGACCAGTCCGGGTGGCTTCTCCAACAGCCGCAGCGTTGCCCTGGACCCGGCCCCAGAGTGGGAACGCCTGACGCCTCGAGAGAACGAGGTACTCACCTATCTCAGCAAGGGCTTCACCATCAAGGAAATCGCCAATCTCATGGGCATCAAGTGGTTCACCGTCAATGACCACATCAAGTCCATCTACAAGAAGCTGAATGTCTCCAGCCGCGCCGAAGCGGCCGTGCTGGCCAGCAAGCAAGGGTTGGTCTGAGCCTCGAACTGAGGGCCGCTGCGGGCTGCCAGTTGGCACGGCAATGGACGCATGGGCAGCAGAACGACAAGCAGCCCACACGCAAAGCAAAAGGCGCCATAGGCGCCTTTTTCATTTACCGTCATGCGACGCTAGCCTGCGACGCAGCCACGGGCTGCCTGCCCCTTGATCCAGGGCACTGAGCCCCTCATTCATCAAAGCATGCGACCGATCTGGCACTGAATGATCTGTGAGCGCAGCTCTGCACAGGGCAAAAGGAGAGCGCTGCACCCGCGCATGGGCACACACGGAGCACGCATACACAGACACTCATACACGGATGCCCATGGCGGTACACACGGACGTACATGCATGGGATGGACATGGTCACAGACATGTCACGCCCAAACGTGCACCCGGTCGAACCAAGCAACAGGTGCCACAAAGCAAAACGGCGACAAGAACCTGAATTCTTGTCGCCGTTCACTTATCCGGTGGGGTGGCTGATGGGACTCGAACCCACGACAACCAGAATCACAATCTGGGACTCTACCAACTGAGCTACAGCCACCGGTGAAGCCTTAGATTATAAGCAGTATTTCATTTGCTTGGGAAGAGTTTTCTTAAAAACTTTTCCAGACGCCCTGATCAATTCGATGCCGGAGCCGATGCGGCCGTCGCCGAAGCCTTGACCGAGGTCTTGAGCTGAGCCTTCAGGGCCTTGAAATAGGCGTCGGCCTCGGCCGCACTCCAGGCCTGGGCGTATTGCTGCGCTGTGCGCAGTGGATCAGCCACCTGCGCGTCGCGCGGCAGGATCTGTGTCACCGCGGCAATGACATAGCTCCCGTCGCCAGCCTCAACACCCACGACGCTGGGCAGCTTGCCGGCATCGGCCTGCAGAATGGCATTCAGCACCTTGGGCGACAGCTTGCCAGCCTGGATGCGAGACACCGTCTGAGCCGCCTGCAACGACGCCAGGTCACCCGAAGCCTTCAGGGCAGCCAGCTTATCGGCCCCTGCCTTCACGGCCAGGGCAGCCGCTTGCTTGGCAACCAGCAACTGCGTGACCTGCGCCTTGACGTCGTCAAAGGCAGGCATGCGCACCGGCTTGTACTCGACCACATGAGCTGCCACAAGCTGACTGGGGCCGAATTCCACGGCTTCTGTATTGCGCTTGTTCTGCAGCGAGTCGTTGCTGAAGACAGCTTCCAGCAGCTTGGCCGAGGCCAGCGGGCCTTGCGCGTCCGCCGAAGGCTTGCGCTGGACGGTGGCCGTGCGGATGCCGAGCTTGAGCTTCTCGGCGATGGGCTTCAGGCTGTCAGACTGCTCGTAGACCGTATTGCTGAAGGTCTCGGCAAGCTCTGAATAGCGCTTTTGGGCCAGTTGCCTGCGAACGTCGTCCTCGATTTCTGCGCGCACACTCTCGAAGGACTTGGTATCTCCACCACGCACGGCAGTCAGCTGGATGATGTGGAAGCCGAAGTCACTCTCCACCACCTTGCTGATCTCGCCCGGCTTGAGTGCATAGGCCGCCTCCTCGAAAGGTTTGACCATGGCGCCGCGAGGGAAGAAGTCCAGATCCCCGCCTCGGCTGGCAGAACCTTCATCCTGAGAGTTCTGGCGGGCCAGGTCAGCGAAGCTGGCAGGCGCCTTCTGCACTTGGCCCAGCAGTTCCTCGGCGCGGGCGCGTGCCTTGGCCTTCTCGGCTTCAGGAGCAGCCTTGTCGGCCTTGATCAGGATGTGACTGGCACGGCGCTCCTCTGCCACCGTGTAGCGGCTGCGGTTCTGCTCGTAGTAGTCCTTGAGGTCCTTGTCAGCGACAGTGACGCCAGCCTTCAGGGCTTCGACGTCCAGCACCACGTACTCGATCTGGGCCACTTCCGGCAGCTGGAACTTGCTGGCATTGGCGGGATCCTTGAAGTAGGCCTCCACCTCGGCGTCAGCTGGCTTGACCTGTGCAGCGAACTCAGCAGGGTTGACGGTCAGCAGGCGCACTTCGCGACGCTGGAAGAAGGCATCAAAGGCCTGCGCCGACAAGGTACTGCCGCCAATGGCGGAGTTGGTCACGCCACGCAGCACCTGCTCCTGGGCCATGCTGTCGCGCAAGCGGCGCTCGAACATCTTGCCGTTCATGCCCTGCGCCGTCAGGAGGGCCGTGTTCAGAGTGCCATCCGGCTGACGAACAGCTGCGAACTGCGGATCGCTCAGGAAGACATGCTTGAGCTGCTCATCCGACACCTGCCAGTGCTGCTGACGTACGGCAGCCTGCATCACGCGCTCGCGAACGAGGTTGTCCAGCGACTGCTGGCGCGCCTCGGGCGAGTCCAGCAGCTTGGGATCCAGGTTGGGCATCTGCTGGCGCAAGCGCTCGGACTGCTGACGATGTGCAGCATCCCATTCGGCACGCGTGATCTTCTGACCATCGACCTGAGCCACCGCGGCATTGCTGCCGTCCATGAAGTTGCTGTAGCCATTGACCCCCAGGGCCACGAATGACGGCAGGATCAGGACCAGCAGAATCAGCTGGAACAGGCGGTTGTGCTTGCGAACGAAATCAAACATTCAAAACCTCGGAAGGGCCGAAGACGGACACCCCGTACTGGCGGATCACAGGGCCTGGAAAGAGGCCGCATCAATTGCGACAAAGGCGAACCGGAGTTCGCCTTTGCTGCGTGGGATTTTATCCCGCACCTGCCGCACGCGCCGCAAAGCGCAAACCGTGGGTGCAAAGAGTGGTGGGTGCTAACGGGCTCGAACCGCTGACATCTTCCGTGTAAGGGAAGCGCTCTACCAACTGAGCTAAGCACCCTGAAATCAGGTATTCAGTTCACCGCGTCCTTGAGCGCCTTGCCGGGACGGAACTTGGGCACTTTGGCCGACTTGATCTTGATCGTATCGCCAGTGCGAGGGTTGCGTCCGCTACGGGCAGCGCGCTTGGTCACGCTGAAGGTGCCGAAGCCTACCAGAGAAACCGTGCCGTTTTTCTTGAGCGTGGTCTTCACACCGCCGATCAGGGCTTCCAGCGCTCGGGCTGCGGCGGCCTTGGAAATGTCGGCCTGCTTGGCGATGTGTTCGATCAATTCAGACTTGTTCACAAACCTACCCCTCAACAACATGCCTGGACGCGCAGGCGCTCGCAATGGATGCCTCGACCACGACGAGCCGGCGCCGCATGGCAGCAAGCGCCCGTCGGGGAAGCGGATTCTAGACCGAATCAGCCAGCGGCCCGGACGGGTACAAGCCCGAATGTCATGCCGGGCCGCGCTGGGCGGCCCTCATTTGACGGGCATGGCACCCTCCCGGCAGGGGGGGGGCCGGCGGGGGCGCCGGCAGCAGGCCGACAAGGGCGCTCAGCGCGCCTTGGCACGGATCTCAGGCACGGCCTTTTGCAGGTAATAGACCATGGACCAGATCGTGAGCACCACGGCCGCAAGAATCAACCAGGTGCCCCACACCCGCGTGGGGATGAGGCCGAAGAGCCGGCCGTCGTACAGAAGGAAGGGGATGGCGACCATCTGCACCGTCGTCTTGAGCTTGCCCACCATGTGCACCGCGACGCTGCGCGAAGCGCCAATCTGCGCCATCCATTCACGCAGGGCCGAAATGGCGATCTCCCTGCCGATGATGACCAGCGCAACCAGCGCATTGACCCGCCCAAGCTCCAGCAGGATGAGCAGGGCAGCGCAGACCAGGAACTTGTCGGCCACGGGATCCAGGAAGGCACCGAAGGACGAGGTCTGGTTCAGCTTGCGAGCCAGATAGCCGTCGAGCCAGTCGGTCAGAGCAACCAGCACAAAGAGCGAGGTGGCAAACAGGTTCTGGTGCCCCGGCGCGATGTCCAGGTAGAACACGCCGACGATCAGCGGAATCGCGACGATGCGCGCCCAGGTCAGCAAGGTTGGCAGGGTCAGAAACATGGGCGCATTGTGCCCGAGGCGGAACGGCCTTCAGGCCTGTACGTTGTTGCAACGATGCTGCGCTCAGTCATCCAGCGTACGCGGCTTGAATCTGCGCTGGTCGTTGAAGAGAAAGGTCTCGCTGAACACCCAGGGCTTGGGCAGGCCCGAGACGTTGCCGAAGGGCGCCGCACGATGCACGGCATCCATCGCCAACTGCACCGTGTCCAAGGCCTGGCCGGGCTTGCGCAATACCTTGATGTGGCGGACATGACCGTCGACCGCCAACTCCACTTCAAGCACGGGAATGGCTAGCAGCACTTCCGGCACCGTGCCCATGTAGCTGCGCTCGGGGTTGGCCGCGACCAGGCGCTGCGCCGCCTGGCGCCTCAACTCGGCATGGGAGCGGGGCGTCCTGGGCGGGCCCAGCGTCGCGGGTGCGCCGCCGGCCCCCTTGCCCGAGGCGGACGATGGTGAAGCCGCCGCACCCTGACCTGGCAGGGGTGCCGGCGACGCGGCGGGCGCCCTGCTTCCGGCCGGCGTAGAGGGTGGCGAGTTGCTGCACCCGGCCAGCACCAGCAGCAGTGCCAGCCCGGAACCCGCCACGCAGCGGTAGCGCGGCGGCTGCGATGGGGATGCCCGCGCAGGAAGGCCTGGCGGCTTGTCAATGCAGGACACGATAAATCTCCTCTGCCAATTCACGCGAGATGCCCTTGACGCTGGCGATGTCCTCAATGCTGGCCGCTGCCACACCGCGCACACCGCCGAAGCGCTGCAGCAGCTGTGCGCGCTTCTTGGGCCCCACGCCTGGCACGTCCTCCAGGCGCGAGCCGCCGGTGCGCACCGCCGCCCGTTTGGCCCGCATGCCGGTGATGGCGAAGCGGTGGGCCTCATCGCGGATCTGGGCCACGAGCATGAGGGCCGCCGAATCTCGCCCCAGGTAGACCTTCTCCCGGCCGTCGGCGAATACCAGCTCTTCCAGGCCGACCTTGCGACCCTCGCCTTTCTCTACACCGACCAACAGGCCGAGGTCCAAGCCAAGCTCCTCGAACACTTCGCGCGCCATGGAAATCTGCCCCTTGCCACCGTCAACCAGCACCAGGTCTGGCATGCGCCCTGTGCCCAGTTGAACAGCCTCGGCAAGTTTGGCGTAACGGCGCGTAAGCACCTGACGCATGGCGGCATAGTCATCGCCTCCCGTGATGCCCTCGATGTTGTAGCGGCGGTATTCGCTGCTGACCATCTGATGCCCCTGGAAGACGACGCAGGAAGCCTGCGTGGCCTCTCCGGCAGTGTGGCTGATGTCGAAGCACTCGACCCGGAAGGCATCCAGATCGGCCACATTGAGATCCAGCGCCTCTACCAGGGCGCGGGTCCGCGCCTGTTGCGACCCCTCCTCGGACAACAGGCGCGCCAGTGCCAACTCTGCGCCCTTTATGCACATATCCTGCCAAATCCGTCGCTGGCCCCGAGGTTGGGCCTGCACCGTAACCTTGGCACCTTGCTGCGCACTCAGGGCTGCAGACAGGCCCTCGTCCACCGCCTCGCTGACCACGATCAGCGACGGCACTGCAGCCTCCAGGTAGTGCTGAGCCATGAATGCCTCCAGCACCTGCCGCTCGGGACTGGGTCGGTTGTCTGCCGCGCCCTCACCGGCAACATCATCATCCTCCATGAACAGTTGGGTGCCCTCCTCCACATGCTTGGGGAAGAAAGCGCGGTCACCCAGATGGCGCCCGCCGCGCACCATGGCCATGTTGACGCAGGCCCGCCCGCCCTGGACCTTGACGGCCAGCACGTCAACATCGCGGTCCCTGCCGGTGGCACTGCTCTCGTCCACAGCCTGCTGCTGGAGCACCCTGGACAGGGCGCTAATCTGGTTGCGTACCTCGGCCGCCTGCTCGTACTGAAGTGCTTCAGCATGCGCCATCATCTGTGCCTGCAGGCCCTGCATGACCTCATCGGTCTCACCCAGCAGGAAGCGTTCAGCATTGCGCACGTCGCGTGCATAGACCTCGCCCTGGTTCTCAGGTACGCAGGGCCCCGAACAGCGGCGGATCTGGAACAGCAGGCAGGGGCGACTCCGGTTATTGAAGACGGTGTCCTCACAGGTCCGCAGGCGAAACACTTTTTGAATCAGCTGTATCGATTCCTTGACCGCCCATGCACTCGGATACGGCCCGAAGTAGCGATGGCGCCGATCCACGCTGCCTCTGTAGTAGCTCACCCGCGGATAGGCATGCGCGCTGAGGCGCAGGTAGGGGTAGCTCTTGTCATCGCGGAACAGGATGTTGAAGCGAGGGTTCAGCGCCTTGATCAGGTTGTTTTCCAGCAGCAGGGCTTCCGCCTCGGTGCGCACCACCGTGGTCTCTAGCCTGGCGATGCGCGCCACCATGAGACCGATGCGAGTCCCCCCATGGTTCTTCTGGAAGTAGCTGGACACCCGCTTCCTCAGGTTCTTAGCCTTGCCGACATACAACACCTGGTCCTGGGCGTCGAAGTAGCGATAGACCCCCGGCAGTCCCGGCAGGGAGGCAACCTCGGCCAACACCCGCTCGCGCACCGCCAGCGCAGCAGCCTCCACTTCGGCAACCCTTTTCGCCTCGGCGCGCTCCACTGCCTCGCGCTCCTCGGCCCAGGTCGAGATCTGCGCTTCACCCAGGGTCGCGACGCCCGCAGCCGGCATCGCAACCTGCCCGTCGAGTTGCCCTCCGGTGGCGCGTTCCGCCCCTTCAGGCGTTTCATCGCTCGACACTGGCCCCGGCTTCTTCTTGCTCATGGGCGCGATTGTGCCGCCACAGATAATGACCCAATGGATTTGCGAGACTGGGACGTGTTCTGCCGCGTCATCGACAACTACGGCGATGCCGGCGTCTGCTGGCGCCTGTGCAGGGATCTAGCCCGGCGCGGCCATCGAGTCCGGCTATGGATAGACGATGCGCGGCCCCTGCACTGGATGGCCGAGCCCGACGACCTCGACATCGTACGGGTCATGGCCTGGAGCGATGCTCCCCCTCGTTTTGAGGCCCATCCCTCAGGCATCGTGATCGAGGCTTTCGGCTGCGAGCTTCCGGACGCCGTGAAGGCGCGCATGGCGGCTGCGTCCCCCGCCCCCCTGTGGATCAACCTGGAGTATCTCAGCGCCGAGAGCTATGTAGAGCGCAGCCATGGACTGCGCTCGCCTCAATGGCAAGGCCCCGCCGCCGGGCTGGAGAAGTTCTTCTTCTACCCGGGCTTCACGCGTCGTACCGGCGGACTGCTGCGCGAGCGCGGACTGATCGAAACCCTGGAGGCCAGCGACCGCGACCATTGGCTGGGGCAACAGGGCATCACGCGGCAAGCGGATGAACGCCTGGTCAGCCTTTTCTGCTACGACAACCCTGCCCTGCCGCGCCTGCTGCAGTGCCTGGCCGGAACGCCGACCCTGATTCTTGCCTGCCCCGGGCCAGCCAGCCGCATGCTCAGCGCCTTGCAGACGGCAACTGCAATGCCACCAGGGCTGCGGGTCCAGCACCTACCCTTCCTGACACAAGACAACTTTGACCAGTTGCTGCGCGCCTGCGACCTCAATCTGGTTCGTGGCGAAGACTCTTTCGTGCGTGCCCAGTGGGCTGCTCGACCCTTCGTCTGGCACATCTACCCGCAGGAGGATGGCGCCCACGACGCCAAGCTGCAAGCCTTCATGGACAAGGCCTTCGCGGGCATGGAGACCCGCCAAAGCGCCGGCTGGCAGGCCTTGTGGCGCGGCTGGAACGGCCTGGGCCCAGGGGCAGACGCAAGCACCCCGCTGCTCCTGCCCCCCTTGCCAGCAGCCGAAGCCGCCTTCCGGGACTGGCGGTCAGGACTGTTGACGCAGGTCGACCTTGTCACGCAATTGCTGGGTTTCCTGGAGCGATGAGTCGGCTGCATGCCGCGCCGCCCAATCACTTCGGGCTAGAATAGGCAGCTTTGCCGCGTCGACCCCTGCCTTTAGCTTCTTGTCTGGAGTCCCGGGTGCGCGAGCTGCGATGCAAAGCTGAGGCCCAGGCGGCACGGCACCAGCATCGCCCAGAGGTAGCACTCAATACACCGCTCCCATTCAAGACATCAGCAAGACAACACCATGAAACTCGCTCAGGAAATCCGCGCCGGCAACGTGATCATGCAGGGCAAGGACCCGATGGTCGTTCTGAAGACCGAATACAGCCGTGGCGGCCGCGGCGCCGCCACCGTGCGCATGAAGATGAAGAACCTGCTGAATGGCGCAGGTGCTGAAGTCGTCTTCAAGGCCGACGACAAGATGGACCAGATCATCCTGGACAAGAAGGAGTGCACCTACACCTACTTCGCTGACCCGATGTACGTGTTCATGGACACCGAATACAACCAGTTCGAGGTGGAAGCCGAGAACATGGGCGACACCCTGAACTACCTCGACGACAACATGGCCGTCGAAGTGGTGTTCTACGACGGCAAGGCCATCTCCGTCGAACTGCCCACCACCGTGGTTCGCGAGATCGAGACTGAGCCTGCCGTCAAGGGCGACACCTCCGGCAAGGTCATGAAGCCCGCCCGCGTGAAGGGTACCGGCTTCGAGATCCCCGTGCCCCTGTTCGTGGAAAACGGCGACAAGATCGAAATCGATACGCGCACCAACGAATACCGCAAGCGCGTTTGAGCCTCGCTCAATGCCAACCACAAGGGCGCCTCCGGGCGCCTTTTGTTTTGCGCGCCGCCTGCTTGACGCAGGAGCCCCCAGCCCCAGCCATTCTCGACGCCCCTTGCGGCGGCCATCGACAGCCACAAGACCACGAGCAAGCAAACCCGCAGGCGCTGCGCGACGCACAGGCGAAAAAAATCCCCGCCTCAGCGGGGATTTCTTCAAGCATCAGCGAACTGATTACTTCTTGGCGCGGGTACCGACCACTTCGATTTCCACGCGACGATTCTTGGCGCGACCCTCGGTGGTCTTGTTGTCAGCCACAGGCTGCTTCTCGCCCTTGCCTTCGGTGTAGACGCGGTTCTTCTCGATGCCCTTGGACACCAGATAAGCCTTCACAGCTTCAGCGCGACGCACCGACAGCTTCTGGTTGTATTCGTCAGAGCCAACACTGTCGGTATGACCGACGGCAACGATCACTTCCAGGTTGATGCCGGAGGTCTTGGAGACCAGGTCATCCAGCTTGGCCTTGCCTTCGGGCTTCAGCACAGCCTTGTCAAAATCGAAGAAGGCATCGGCGGCGAAGGTGACCTTCTCGCTCTGCACCACAGGCGGCGTCACCGGCGGCTTGACCTCAGCCTTGGGCTCCACCTTGGGCGTATCAGCAACCTTCGGCGGCTCAACCTTCTTGACTTCCGGCTTCAGGGCGCCGTCGCAATCCTTGGCGGCGGTCGCAGGCGTCCAGAAGTTGTTGCGCCAGCAGTATTCGTTGCTGCCGTTCTTCCACACGGTGCCGTCGGTCGAGCGCCAGTTGTCAACGTTCTGGGCGAAAGCGCCAGACGACAGGACAGCAGCCACTGCGAAGAGCGACGCCACACGGTTCAATTTCTTCATGTTTATCCTCTCAAGGAAAGACGCAGTTGCCCTGCGAAATGTCCGGATCTTTGAAATGCCAAGCAGATTCCCCATGGCAAAGCCCAAGGGTTTCCACTAGGGACTCAGCAATTGTGCCATAGCGCCCAGGGCGTTCAGCATTCTGCTGCCTACCTGCCGAAAGCCATGGATCCATGTTGTGCGAGAGCGACATGCCGGCCAGCATAGAATCAACCCTTCCCGTCCGTACCAGATTCGGCGCCGGTTCACACTAGGCGCCGCAACGCGCATGACTCAGTTCGCCAAGGAAACCCTGCCCATCAGCCTCGAAGAGGAAATGCGGCGCTCCTACCTCGACTACGCGATGAGCGTGATCGTAGGTCGAGCCCTCCCCGATGCCCGGGACGGCTTGAAGCCCGTGCATCGCCGGGTGCTGTATGCCATGAACGAGATGGGCAACACCTACAACGCCAAGTACCGCAAGAGTGCTCAGGCGGTGGGTGAGACCATGGGTAAATACCACCCGCACGGCGACTCCGCGATTTACGACACCATCGTGCGCATGGCCCAGCCCTTCAGCCTGCGGCACATGCTGATTGATGGCCAGGGCAATTTCGGCTCCATCGACGGCGACAACGCCGCGGCCATGCGGTACACCGAAATCCGCCTGGACAAAATCGCCCACGAAATGTTGGCGGATATCGACAAGGAAACCGTCGATTTCGGCCCCAACTACGACGGCAGCCATAAAGAGCCCCTGGTCCTGCCCACCCGTTTGCCCAATCTCCTGGTGAATGGATCCGCAGGTATTGCCGTGGGCATGGCGACGAATATCCCGCCGCACAACCTGAACGAAGTCGTCGACGCCTGCCTGCATGCACTGAAGAATCCAGACTGCTCAATCGACGAGCTGATGGAGATCATCCCGGCACCCGATTTCCCGACTGCCGGCATCATCTACGGCCTGGCGGGCGTTCGCGATGGATACCGCACCGGCCGCGGTCGCGTGGTGATGCGGGCCAAGGTGCATTTCGAGGACATCGACAAGGGCAATCGCCAGGCGATCATCGTTGACGAGATCCCCTACCAGGTCAACAAGAAGACGCTGCTGGAGCGCATTGCTGAACTGGTCCACGAAAAGAAGATCGAGGGCATCAGCCACATCCAGGACGAGTCGGACAAGTCCGGCATGCGCGTGGTGATCGAGCTCAAGCGCGGTGAAGTGCCCGAGGTCGTGCTGAACAACCTGTACAAGCAGACGCAACTGCAGGACACCTTCGGCATCAACATGGTGGCCCTGATCGACGGCCAGCCGAAGCTGTGCAACCTGAAGGACCTGGTGACAGTGTTCTTGGAGCACCGCCGCGAGGTGGTGACTCGCCGCACCGTGTTCGAGCTGCGCAAGGCCCGCGAGCGCGGCCACGTGCTGGAAGGCCTGGCCGTCGCGCTGGCCAACATCGACGAGTTCATCGAGACCATCAAGACCTCGCCAACCCCGCCTGTCGCCAAGGCCGCGCTGATGGCCAAGAGCTGGGACTCCTCGCTGGTACGCGAGATGCTGGCCCGCGCTGAAAACGAGACCACCGGCGGCCGCAATGCCTACCGCCCGGAAGGGCTGCCCGCCCAGTACGGCATGCAGCAGGATGGTCTCTACCGCCTCTCTGACGACCAGGCCAGTGAAATCCTGCAGATGCGCCTGCAGCGCCTGACCGGACTGGAGCAGGACAAGATCGTCGGCGAGTACAAGGACGTGATGGCCCAGATCGCCGATCTGCTGCACATCCTGGCCACGCCCTCGCGCGTGACCACCATCATCAGCGAAGAACTGGTGCAACTGCGCCAGGAGTTCGGCCAGACCAAGCTGGGCGCTCGCCGCAGCGTGATCGAGCGCAATGCCCAGGAGCTGGGGACTGAAGACCTGATCACCCCGACCGACATGGTCGTGACGCTCTCGCACACCGGCTACATCAAGAGCCAGGCCCTCAGCGAGTACCGCGCCCAGCGCCGGGGAGGCCGCGGCAAGCAGGCTGCAGCGACCAAGGACGACGACTGGATCGATCAGCTCTTCATCGCCAACACCCACGACTGGATCCTGTGCTTCTCCAACCGCGGCCGCGTCTACTGGCTCAAGGTCTGGGAAGTGCCGCAGGGCTCGCGCAACTCGCGCGGCAAGCCCATCGTGAACATGTTCCCGCTGCAGCAGGACGAAAAGATCACCGTGGTGCTGCCGCTGACCGGCGAGTTCCGCAGCTTCCCTGAAGATCACTTCATCTTCATGGCTACCGCCCTGGGCACCGTCAAGAAGACCTCGCTGAAGGATTTCAGCAACCCGCGCAAGGCCGGCATCATCGCTGTGGACCTGGACGAAGGGGACTTCCTCATCGGCGCAGCCCTCACCGACGGCAAGCACGACGTCATGCTGTTCAGCGATGGCGGCAAGGCGGTGCGTTTCGACGAAGACGACGTCCGCCCCATGGGCCGGCAAGCGCGTGGCGTGCGCGGGATGATGCTGGAGCCCGAACAGCGCCTGATCGCAATGCTGGTGGCTGAGGACGAAAGCCAGAGCGTGCTGACCGCCACCGAGAACGGCTACGGCAAGCGCACTTCCATCATTGAGTACACCCGCCATGGCCGCGGCACCAAGGGCATGATCGCCATCCAGCAGAGCGAGCGCAATGGCCGAGTGGTGGCTGCCACGCTGGTGCGCCCGGAGGACGAGATCATGCTGATCACCGACAAGGGCGTGCTGGTACGCACCCGCGTCGCCGAGATCCGCGAGCTGGGCCGCGCCACGCAGGGCGTCACCCTCATCGCTCTGGACGATGGCGCCAAGCTGTCGGGCCTGCAACGCATCGTCGAGAACGATGCCAACGAAGCCAGCATCGATATGGGCGATGAGGCCGGCAATGACGTCAGCGCCAACCCGGCCGACGACCAAGACTCCAACAAGGAATGAACGTGAAGGCACCTCGCATGAATGCATTGAAGCTGCTCGTGGCCGCAAGCACCCTGGCCTGCGCCAGCGTTGCGATGGCACAGGGCCCCGCCGCCCCCGCCAGCTCGGCAGCCAAGAAGGAACTGGTCGCCAAGGTCCTGCAGCATCAGCAGCAGGGCGTGGAAATCATGGCCCGCAACATGCTGCAGGCCCCCGTGGCCCAGCTGATGCAGGGCGCCGGCGGCATGCTGCAGCAGATGCCCGCCGACAAGCGCGAGGCCGCAGCCAAGGCCATCGAGGCGGACGTGAAGAAGTTCGTCGAGGAGAACAGTCCCTTCCTGCGCGACAAGGCGCAGAAGCTGGCACCCAGCACCGTAGGCGCCATCCTGGAAGAGAAGTTCACCGAGGACGAGCTGAAGCAGATCCTGGCCTGGCTGGATTCGCCAGTGAGCAAGAAATTCGGCCAGCTGGGCGGCGAGATGCAAAAGGCCCTGGGCGACAAACTGCTGGCTGAGAACGGCGCCGTCCTGGATGCGCGCTTCAAGACGCTGCAGCAGAACGTGGCCAAGCACCTGGGCGTGCCCATGCCCGGCGCAGCGAGCAGTCCTGCCGCCAACAAGAACTCACCCAAGAAGTAAGCCGGCCCCATCACCATTCGCCCAGCCCATCACGCCATGAACCGACGCCCGTTCAATTTCTCCGCCGGACCCGCCGCCCTGCCTGAAGAGGTGCTGCAGCAAGTCGCCCAGGAGATGCTGGACTGGCACGGTTCGGGCATGAGCGTGATGGAGATGAGCCACCGCGGCAAGGAGTTCGTCTCCATCTGTGAACGAGCCGAGGCCGACCTGCGCGAGCTGCTGGCTGTGCCCAGCCAGTTCCGCATCCTCTTCATGCAGGGCGGCGGCTTGGCCGAGAACGCCATCGTGCCGCTGAACCTGTCGAGAGGCGGCAATGTGGATGTGGTGGTGAGCGGATCCTGGTCCCGCAAGAGCGCCCAGGAGGCACGCCGTTATGCAGACGTCCACATTGCCGCAGATGCCAAGGCCCATGGCCAGCGCGCCATCCCGGCGCCGGGCGAGTGGCAGCTGCGACGTGACACCGCCTATGTGCACCTGTGCAGCAACGAGACCATCGACGGCCTTGAGTTCCACGACCTGCCGGACCTGAAGTCCCTGGGCTGCGACGCCCCCCTGGTCATCGACTTTTCCTCCCATGTGCTGTCGCGCCCGGTGGACTGGTCCCGCGTGGGCCTTGCCTTTGGTGGCGCGCAGAAGAACATCGGCCCTGCTGGCCTGACCCTGGTCGTCATCCGGGAAGACCTGCTAGGCCATGCCCTGCCCATTTGCCCCTCGGCCTTTGACTACAAGACCGTGGCCGAAGCGCAGTCCATGTACAACACGCCGCCCACGTTCTCCATCTACGTGGCCAGCCTGGTGTTCCAGTGGCTCAAGCGCTTCGAGTACGGCGGCAAGACCGGGCTGGCCGCCATCGAGCAGCGCAATATCGACAAGGCTGCACTGCTCTACCAGGCCCTGGACCACAGCGTCCTGTTCGAGAACCGCATTGCACCCCAATGCCGTTCCCGCATGAACGTGCCCTTCTATCTGCGCGGGGCCCACGACACCCCCGAACTCAACCAAGCCTTCCTGGACGAAGCCCGGGAAAGGCAACTGCTGCAACTCAAAGGCCACAAGTCGGTGGGCGGCATGCGTGCTTCCATCTACAACGCGATGAGCCTCGAAGGCGTGCATGCCCTCGTGGACTTCCTGAAGGACTTTGAGACCCGTCATGGCTGAGGACAAGCCCCCCGCCCCCATTGCGAACCCCGCCCTGCTGGCCCTGCGCGACCAGATCGACGCCCTGGATGGACAACTGCTGCGCCTGCTCAACGAACGCGCCCATGTGGCCGAGCAGGTGGGTGAACTCAAGCGGCGAGACGGCACGCCCTTCTTCCGCCCCGACCGCGTCGCCCAGGTCATCCACAAGATCCAGGCGGCCAATGCCGGTCCGCTGAAGAACGAGCACGTGGCGGCCATCTGGCGCGAGATCATGTCGGCCTGCCTGGCACTGGAATCCCCGCAGCGAGTGGCGGTGCTGGGCCCCATGGGCACCTTTTGCGAGCAGGCTGCCATCGAGTACTTCGGCGGTGCTGCGGACCTGATCTACTGCAGCAGCTTCGACGAGGTCTTCCACGCCACCGCCAGCGGCAGCGCCCAGTATGGCGTGGTGGGCGTGGAGAACATGACCGAGGGGGTGGTCACCCGCTCTCTGGACCTCTTCCTGCACACCCCCACGCATGTGGTGGGCGAGGTCAGCCTGCTGATCCGCCACAACCTGCTGCGCAAGGACAACAGCCTCAACGGTGTCAAGGCCGTTCTTGCCCACCCGCAGGCCCTGGCCCAGTGCCAGAACTGGCTCAGCAAGCACCTGCCGGACGCCGAGCGCCGCGCCGTGTCCAGCAATGCCGAGGGCGCCCGCCTGGCTGCCGAGAACCCCGATTTCTGCGCCATTGCCAGCGAGCGCGCGGCCACCCTCTTCGGCCTGCACATCGTGGCCCACGCCATCCAGGACGAGGCCTACAACCGCACGCGCTTCGCCGTGATCACGCTGCCGCAGACCATGGCAACGCCGCCGGCCACCGGCCGCGACTGCACGAGTCTCGTGGTCTCCGTGCCCAACAAGCCCGGCGCCATGCACGACATGCTGGTGCCGCTGAAGAAGCATGGCGTGTCCATGACCCGTCTGGAGTCCCGCCCGGCTCGCACCGGTCAGTGGGAGTACTACTTCTACATCGACCTCGACGGCCACCCCAGCGAACCGAACGTCGCCGCCGCCCTGGACGAGTTGCGCGCCCTGTGCGCGTTCTACAAGGTCATCGGCGCCTATCCCCGCAAGGGCTGAGTCAAGCAAAGGACACAATGTTCAATCAACTGGGTGTGATCGGCTGTGGATTGATGGGCGGCTCCTTCGCGCTGGCCCTGAAGAAGGCTGGCCTGGTCAAGCGGGTCGTCGGCTACAGCAAGTCCCCATCCACCACCGAGACCGCCAAGCGCCTGGGGGTGATCGACATCGCGGCCGAGTCCGCCTTGCTGGCAGTGGCCAGTTCAGACATCGTGCTGCTGGCCGTGCCCGTAGCCGCCACCGAAGCCACCTTCCGTGCCGTCAAGCACCTGGTCGACCCCAAGGTCTTGATGATGGACGTCGGCTCGACCAAGTGCGATGTGGTGGATGCCGCGCAGCGTGTGCTGGGCAAGCAGATCGGCTCCTTCGTGCCCTGTCATCCCATTGCGGGCAAGGAGCAGTCGGGCGTGCAGGCCGCCGATGCCGCGCTCTACCAGGGCCGCCAGGTCATCCTCACGCCCCTGCCCCAGACCGACGCCACGCTGATCCAGAAGGCGACCGATGTCTGGTCCGCCCTGGGCTGCCAGGTCCTGAAGATGACGCCTCAGAATCATGACGCGGCCTTTGCCGCCGTCAGCCACCTGCCGCATCTGCTGGCCTATGCCTACTTCAGCACCATTGCCAATCAGGCCGCCGGGCGTGACTACCTCAGCCTGGCGGGACCGGGGTTCCGCGATTTCACCCGCATCGCGGCCAGCGACCCGGCCATCTGGCGCGACATTCTCCTCGCCAACAAGCAGGAGGTGCTTGCCCAGTCCCAGCGCTTCCGCGACATGCTCGCGCGCTTCGAGCTGCTCCTCCAGCAGGACAACGCCCAGGCCCTCGAGGCGCTTCTTCAGCAAGCCTCGGACGGACGCTCGCAATGGCAGATGGGCCAGATGCCCGGCAGCCGTCCCCGCTGAGATGTCGCGCCGCATGCGCTGAGTCCGACCTCCGTCTTTCCGGTCCTCCCATGTACAAGATCCCCTTCCTCGACCTGCCTCCGCTGCAGGCCGCAGCCGGCAGCGTGCGTCTGCCAGGCTCCAAAAGCATCTCCAATCGCGTCCTGCTGCTGGCCGGCCTGGCCGAGGGCGAGACACTGATCCACGACCTGCTGGCCTCCGACGACACCGCCGTGATGCTGGAGGCACTGCGCCAGCTCGGTTGCACCATCACCCAGGACGGCCCGCTGCTGCGCGTGCGCGGCATTGGCGGCCAGCTGTCGGCACCGGTGCGCGAAGCCGGACTCAAGCTCTTCCTGGGCAACGCCGGCACGGCCATGCGCCCCTTGGCCGCGGCCCTGGCCCTGCTGGCGTCCACACAGGGCGGGCAGTTCGAGCTCAGCGGCGTGCCGCGCATGCACGAGCGTCCCATCGGCGATCTGGTGGACGCCCTGCGCGATCTGGGCTGCGACATCGCCTGCCTGGGCCATGAGGGATACCCCCCGCTGCGCCTGAGCGGCCCGACACCCTTGCGCCTCGCTGAGCCGGTTCGTGTGCGCGGCGACGTCTCCAGTCAGTTTCTCACCGCCCTGCTCCTGGCGCTGCCGTTGGTAGCCAGGCAGGACGTGGTCATCGAAGTGGTGGGCGAGCTCATCTCCAAGCCCTACATCCACATCACGCTGGCGCTGCTACAGCGTTTCGGCATCGAGGTGCGCCGCGAGGGCTGGGAGCGCTTCACCATTCCTGCGGGCAGCCGCTACCGCTCGCCGGGCGAAGTGCATGTGGAGGGCGACGCCTCGTCCGCCTCCTATTTCGTCGCACTAGGCGCGCTGGCCGGCATCGAGGCCCCAGTGCGCATCGAGGGCGTGGGATCGGCTTCCCTGCAGGGCGACGTGCGCTTTGTCGAGGCCGCCGCGCTGATGGGCGCCCGCATCGAGCAGGGAGCGAACTGGGTTGAGGTCCGCCGCGGCGCATGGCCGCTCAAAGCCCTGGATCTGGATTGCAACCACATCCCGGACGCCGCCATGACCCTGGCCGTGATGGCGCTCTACGCCGACGGCCCGAGCACCCTGCGCAACATCGCCAGTTGGCGGGTCAAGGAGACCGACCGCATCGCCGCCATGGCCACCGAGCTGAAGAAGCTGGGCGCTCAGGTCGACGAAGGCCCGGACTGGCTGCGCATCCACCCGCTGCGCGACTGGCGCGCCGCCAGCATCCACACCTATGACGACCACCGCGTGGCCATGTGCTTCTCGCTGGCCGCGCTGAACCCACTCATCACCGGACGGCCGGTGCCCGTGCGCATCCAGGATCCCGCCTGCGTTGCCAAGACCTTCCCGGACTACTTCGAGACCCTCTTCGAGGTGGTGCAGGCCCGCCGCGCCGACATCCCCGTGATCACCATCGATGGCCCCACGGCCTCGGGCAAGGGCACGCTGGCCGACGAGGTGGCGCACCAACTGGGCTACATCGTGCTGGACTCCGGCGCCCTGTACCGCACGGCAGGGCTGGCAGCCTTCCGCGCCGGCATCACCCTGGATGACGGTCCTGCCGTGGCTCGCATCGCCGCCGGCCTGGACCTCCATTTCCGCAAGGGCCGGGCCATCCTTCAGGGCGAGGACATCAGCGATCTGCTGCGCGAGGAAGCCACCGGCCTGATGGCCTCCCAGGTAGCCGCACACCCCGAAGTCCGTCAGGCATTGCACCAGCTCCAGCTGGATTTCCGCCGCCTGCCCGGTCTGGTGGCCGACGGGCGCGACATGGGCACCGCCGTATTTCCCGATGCCGGCCTCAAGGTCTTCCTCACGGCCAGCGCCCAGACACGCGCCGAACGCCGCTATAAGCAATTGATTGGCAAGGGAATTTCCGCTAATATGGAGAGCTTGCGTGCGGATTTGGAAGCGCGCGATGCGCGCGACAAGGGTCGCGCCGCCTCGCCACTGAAGCCCGCGCAGGATGCGCAGCTGCTGGACAACTCCGGCCAGACCATCGAGGAATCGAAGGATCTGGTGCTGGGATGGTGGCAGGAGCGCCAGCCCTTCTGAGGCAGGACCGGGGGACGAACCCGGACCCACTCCAGCAGGGCCGGGACGGATCCCCCGGCGATGACAGTTCGCAAAAGGATCCCCGGGATGAGGCTCGCAAGGCCGTCATTCCCCAAAGCGGGCGCACCTGCCCTTCGGACGACAGTCCACCGGGTGCGCTTTGTCTGCAACCTAACCCGCAAGGCAACTTGCACTCACCGTCGGCGCTTTCCAGAGTTTCTTCCTACGCTGTGCGCGCCGATTCAGGAATCAACATGTCCCAAACCCAAACCGCCACCGGCGGCGAATCCTTCGCCGCTCTCTTCGAAGAATCGCTGCAACGCGCTGACATGCGCTCCGGCGAGGTCATCTCGGCCGAAGTCGTCCGTGTTGACTACAACTTCGTGGTGGTGAACGCCGGCCTCAAGTCCGAAGCCTACGTGCCCATCGAAGAGTTCAAGAACGATCAGGGCGAACTCGAAGTCAACGTCGGTGACTTCGTCTCGGTGGCCATCGACGCCATCGAAAACGGCTACGGCGACACCATCCTGTCGCGCGACAAGGCCAAGCGTCTGGCTTCCTGGCTGAGCCTGGAAACCGCTCTGGAGTCCGGCGACTTCGTGACCGGCACCGTCTCCGGCAAGGTCAAGGGCGGCCTGACCGTCCTGGTCAACGGCATCCGCGCCTTCCTGCCCGGTTCGCTGCTGGACACCCGCCCGGTGAAGGACATGAGCCCGTTCGAGGGCAAGACCATGGAATTCAAGGTCATCAAGCTGGACCGCAAGCGCAACAACGTTGTGCTGTCGCGTCGCGCTGTGGTGGAAGCCTCCATGGGCGAAGAACGCGCCAAGCTGCTGGAAACGCTGTCGGAAGGCGCGATCGTCCAGGGCGTGGTCAAGAACATCACCGAGTACGGTGCCTTCGTGGACCTGGGCGGCATCGACGGCCTGCTGCACATCACCGACATGGCATGGCGCCGTGTCCGTCACCCGAGCGAAGTCGTTCAGGTCGGCCAGGAACTGACCGCCAAGGTCCTGAAGTTCGACGCCGAGAAGAACCGCGTCTCGCTGGGCCTGAAGCAGCTGGGCGACGACCCCTGGTTCGGTGTGTCGCGCCGCTACCCGGCCAACACCCGCCTGTTCGGCAAGGTCACCAACATCGCTGACTACGGCGCTTTCGTCGAGATCGAGCCGGGCATCGAAGGCCTGGTGCACGTCTCCGAAATGGACTGGACCAACAAGAACGTGGCACCTTCCAAGATCGTCTCCCTGGGCGACGAAGTGGAAGTCATGGTCCTGGAAATCGACGAAGACAAGCGTCGCATCTCCCTGGGCATGAAGCAGTGCAAGGCCAATCCCTGGGAAGAGTTCGCCGAGAACGTCAAGCGCGGCGACAAGGTCAAGGGCCCCGTCAAGAGCATCACCGACTTCGGCGTGTTCGTGGGCCTGGCACAAGGCATCGATGGCCTGGTGCACCTGTCCGACCTGTCGTGGAACGAGCCGGGCGAAACCGCCGTTCGCAACTACAAGAAGGGCCAGGAAGTCGAAGCCGTGGTCCTGGCCGTGGACGTCGAGCGCGAGCGCATCTCCCTGGGCATCAAGCAACTGGACGCTGACCCGTTCACCAGCTACACCTCGATCAACGATCGCGGCATGACCGTGACCGGCAAGGTGAAGACCGTCGACGCCCGTGGCGCCGAGATCGAGCTGGCTGAGGACGTGCTGGGCTACCTGCGCGCTTCGGAAATCTCCCGCGACCGCGTGGAAGACGCCCGCAACGTGCTGAAGGAAGGCGACGAAGTGACGACCCTGATCGTCAACATCGACCGCAAGACCCGCAACATCCAGCTGTCCATCAAGGCCAAGGACAGCGCTGACCAGCAAGAAGCCATGCAGCGTCTGTCGGCAACGTCCGAGCGTGAGAACGCCGGCACGACCAGCCTGGGCGCCCTGCTGCGTGCCAAGCTGGACAACCAGAACAGCTAATCCCTGTTCCGCAAAGGCCCGGGCTCTGCTAGCCTGGGCCCCAGCCGCCAAGACGCAGGCTCGCTTCTCTCAACGGGGGCGAGCCTGTTTTTCTCCCCAGCCTGGAATTCCATCGTCATGACTCGTTCCGATCTCGTCGCGCACCTGGCAGACCGCTTTGGCCAGCTCACGCAGCGCGACACCGAATTCGCCGTCAAGACGATCCTGGACGCCATGTCCGACGCCCTGGCTCGCGGCCATCGCATCGAGATCCGTGGTTTCGGCAGCTTCTCCATCAACCGTCGCCCGCCCCGCATGGGCCGCAATCCCCGCAGCGGCGAGCAGGTCCTGATTCCGGAAAAGCTGGTTCCGCACTTCAAGCCGGGCAAGGCCCTGCGTGAAGCCGTCGATGCCCAGTTGCCCGTCGAAGAGCCCATGGCCTGAGGGCCGGCTGCGCCTCGAGCGCCCGTACCCCAAATCCCCACATCCCCAGGCCTCCTCGCCCTGGCGTCCCCACACTTTGTGAGCACCCGCTGCGGCCAAGGCTGACGCCCTCGCCACGGCCCCTTAGAATCCGCCACGATGCAATTCATCGTCCGGCTCTTCTGGGCCTTCATCTTCTTCGCCCTGTTTTCCTTCGCGCTGAACAACAGCCAGGAGGTGGCCGTGCATTGGTTCTTCGGCCACGCCTGGCACTCGCCTTTGGTCATCGTGGTACTGCTGAGCTTTGGCCTGGGCTGTGCCTTCGGCGTGCTGGCCATGGTGCCCGCCTGGTGGCGTCACCGTCGCGCCGCCACGCGCCAGATCGAAGCGCAGCAGAGCACGCAGGCAACACCTGACCCCCTGGCCAATCCGGGCGTACACGATGGGCTTTGAACTCAGTGCCCTGCTCATCGCCCTGCCCCTGGTCTTTGCCGTAGGCTGGCTGGCCTCCAAGCTGGACTCGCGCCAGTGGAAGCGCGAGCAGCGCGACGCGCCCAAGGCCTACTTCAAGGGACTGAACCTGCTGCTCAACGAACAGCAGGACAAGGCCATCGACGCCTTCATCGAGGCAGTGCAGGCGGACCCCGACACCTCCGAGCTGCATTTCGCCCTGGGCAATCTCTTCCGCCGCCGCGGCGAGTATGAGCGCGCCGTGCGCGTGCACCAGCACCTGCTGCAGCGCGGAGATCTCCCCAAGTCCGAGCGCGACCGCGCCCAGCATGCACTGGCCCAGGACTTCTTCAAGGCCGGCCTCTTCGACCGTGCCGAGGAAGCATTTGCCGCCCTGCGCGGCACGCGCTTCGAGAGCGAGGCCGAGCTGGCCCTGCTTTCGCTCTATGAACGCTCGCGCGAATGGCGCAAGGCCGCCGAGGTGGCGCGCCATCTGGAGCAAGGCGGCACCGGGTCCTTTGCTTCCCGCATTGCGCACTACCTCTGCGAGCAGGCGCTGGAAGCCCAGGCCCGCAATCAGGACACCGAGGCCCACGCCCTCCTGGCCGAGGCCCGCAAGGCCTCGCCTCAGTCGGCCCGAGCCCATGTATTGGCCGGCCAGCTGCTGAGCCGCCGCGAGCAGCCCGAGCAGGCCATGGCCGCCTATGCCGAGCTGCTGGCGGCCAATCCGGAAGCCTTCAACCTCGTGGCGCGCGACTACGCCCAGGCCGCCCTCCAGACCGGCAAGCAGGCCGAGGCCCTGGGCGCCCTGCAGGCGCAGTACCAGCGCCATCCCAGCATGCACCTGCTGCTGGCCCTGGCCCTGCTGGAGCCCGAGGGCGAAGCCCAGCGCCATCGCCTGCGCCAGCACCTGCAGGCGGAGCCGGCCCTGTCGGCCGCGCGCGCCTTGCTCGTGCAATCGCAGTCGCGCCTCAGCGAAGAGGAAGCCCCGCTGGTTGCAGCCGCCCTGGACAAGGCCGTGCGCCCCCTGCAGCGATACCGCTGCGCCGCCTGCGGCTTCGAAGCCCAGCACTATTTCTGGCAGTGTCCCGGTTGCCTCAACTGGGACACCTACCCACCTCGCCACGTCGAGGAACTCTGATGAGCCCATCCCAAGCCGCGAGCGATCGCATCATCCTGTGCATGAAGTGGGGCACGAAGTACGGCCCCGAGTACGTGAACCGCCTCTATGGCATGGTGGCGCGGCATCTGCGCGGCCCGTTCAAGTTCGTCTGCCTCACCGACCGCAGCGAGGGTATCCGCCCGAAAGTGCAGTGCCTGCCCATCCCCGAGCTGAAACTGCCGGTGGGCATCCCTGAGCGAGGCTGGACCAAGCTCACCACCTTCGAGGCCGACCTGCACGGCCTGCAGGGCACCGCCCTGTTCCTGGACCTGGACGTAGTGATCGTCGATGACATCACGCCCTTCTTCGAGGTGCCGGGCGAGTTCCTGATCATCCACGACTGGAAGCGCCCCTGGCGCATCACCGGCAACTCCTCGGTCTACCGCTTCAAGCTGGGCGCCCATGCCGATGTGCTGGCCAAATTCCGGCGCGAGCACGAGGCCATCCGCGCCAAATTCCGCAACGAGCAGGCCTACCTCTCCGACGAGATCCACCAGCAGGGCAAGCTGCAGTACTGGGATGCCGCCTGGTGCGCCAGCTACAAGTACCACTGCATCCCGACCTGGCCCAGCAACTACTGGAAGCCTCCCCACATTCCCCAGGGTGCGCGCATTCTTATCTTCCATGGCGTGATGAACCCGCCCGACGCCCTGGCCGGCCGCAGCAACGGCAATTGGCGCAAGGCCAGACCCGCCCCCTGGATCGCCGAGCACTGGCGCGAATGAGCCTCCTAGCCTGGCTGGCCCTACTGCCGCTGCTCCTGCTGGCGCTGCTGGGCTGGGAGTTGCTGCGGCTGCTGCGAGCGCAGGCTCCGGCCCAGATCCGCAGCAGGCAGCTGGGAACGGCCGCGCCCTTGTCGGGCGGGGCCCGAATTCCCCGCCTGATCTGGAGCTACTGGAACAGCGAATCCCTGCCTCCGCTGATCCAAGCTTGCGCTGACAACTGGCGGGCCCAGGCGCCCGACCACGAGCTGCGCTTCCTGACGCCAGGCACCGTGCGGCAATGGCTGCCCGCCGGCACGGACCTGAGTCTGCTCGACAGGCTGCCGCCTTTCCGGCAGGCGGACTGGCTGCGCCTGCAACTGCTGCAGACCCATGGCGGGCTGTGGATCGATGCGTCCACCCTGCTAACACGCAACCTGGATTGGGTGCATCAACAGCAGGCCGGCACCGGAGCCGAGTTCGTCGGCTTCTACATCGACCGCCTCAGCAATCGCCCCGAGCTGCCCCTGGTCGAGAACTGGTTCATGGCGGCCGTTCCGGGCAGCCGCTTCGTGGCCGAGCTCAATGCCGAGTTCGTCCGCGCCCTGGCCATGGGCGAGGCGGCCTATCTGCAGACCCTGCGCGACGCCGGACGTTTTGAGCGGGTGATCCAGGCCATAGACCCCAGCCTGCACGAGTACCTGGTCATGCACGCGGCCGCCTCCTCGCTGCTGGATGCCGACGCCAGCCACTACCGCCTGGCCCTGCAGCGCGCCGAGGACAGCGCCTTCGCCCTGCAGCAGGCCCTGGCCTGGAAGAAGCGGCATCTGTACGTCCGGCTGGCGCTGATGGGGGAGCCCCGGCGCGTGCCGGCACTCGTGAAGCTGCGCGGCAATGATCGCCGCACGCTGGAGTCCCAACTGCGCAAGCGCCCGCTGCGCCCGGGCAGCCTTCTGGCCCGCTACCTCCCCACCCTGCCCCGACAGCTGAACTGACCCCGACATGAGCGCTGCCCCCGCCCCCTGGCTGAGCCTTCTGGTGCCGGTCTACAACGTCGCCGAATGGCTCCCTGCCTGCCTGGACTCCATTGGCAGCCAGGACCTGAGCGGCGTCCAGCTGCTGCTGATGGACGACAGCGCCACCGACGCCTCGCCGGCCCTGGCGCAGGACTGGCTGCAGCGCCATCCCGAGCTGGACGCCCGTCTGCTGCGCCATGAACACAACCAGGGCCTCAGCGCTGCACGCAACCATCTCCTGGAGGCCGCGCGGGGCGACTACGTCTGGTTCCTGGACTCCGACGACGTGCTCACCCCCGGCGCCATCGCCTCGCTCCGGCGAACGCTCGACCGCCAGCTGGTGGATCTGGTGCTGTGCGACTTCGCCTATTTGCGCGCGCGGCCCAAGCTGAAGCACCGCCTGCGCGGCGAGCAGCACGTCCGCACCTTCGCCGGGCCCTCGAACTCACCTCTCACTGACACCCCTGGCCTGCTGACCGGCCTGCTTGAGCTGGGCTATCTGCACAGCTGGAGCAAGGTCGCCCGCCGCTCACTTTGGAGCGACGACCTGCGCTTCCCCGTCGGCCATACCTTCGAGGACATGGCAACCACGCCGGACCTCGCGATGCGCGCCCTCAGCTATATCCATGTGCCGGAAGTCTGGATCGGCTATCGGCAGCGCGCCGGCAGCATCCTGGCAGGCGCCTCGCTGAACAAGACCGATGACATGATGCGGGCGCTGCATGACCTGCCGCAGCGGCTGCACCCTTACAGCGAGTTGGAGGCCGGCGTGCGCTTCGCCGCCTCCCATTTCGCGGCACGCAGTTTCATCGGCGCCGTCCGTTTTGCGAACCGCCAGAGCGATGCCGTGCGGATGGGGCACTACCGCCAGGCCTTCCTCGCCGCGCTGTGCATGCCCCTGGATGAACTGATGGCCCAGTACCTGTGGCGTGGATGGTGGTGGCGGGCGCTGCGTCTACGTCACTGGCTGGGGCGCAGCGCAGCGACGCCAATGCCCGGCTGACGAGCCCCGGAGCCCTTGATGGGCCAGGAGGCCCCCTGTAAACGGCCCGCAGCCGCGGCCCGCTGAGCCTTCAGATCGAGGCCAGCAGCGCCTGGTAGCGCAGGCGCATCAGGTCCAGGCCATGAGCCTGCAAGGCCTGCTTGCGGGCCGCCTCGGAGAGCTGCTGGCCGAGACCGGGCTCGCTGAACACGCGTTCCAGCGCCATGGCCAGCGAAGCCGGGTCGGACTCCGGCACCAGCAGGCCCGTGCGCCCGTGCTCGATCACGCCCTCCACGCCGGGCACGTCCGACGCAATGCAGGCACAGCCCGCCGCCATGGCCTCTACCAAGGCCAGTGGCATGCCCTCCCAGTGCGTGGACAGCACGAAGACTGCGGAATTCATCAGCAGCTTGGGCATCTCGGCATGGTGGCCCAGGAACTGCACCTGCTTCTGCAGGCCCATGCGATGCACCTCAGCCTCGCAATCCTTGCGGTAGCTGTCCTTGCCCGCACCAGCCAGCAGCAGGGGCAGCTTGAGCCCGCGCTGGTTGAGGATGGCCAGCGCGCGGATCAGGGTCTTCTGGTCCTTCTGGCGGGCGAAGCGGGCCGACATGACGATGCAGGCCTGCCGCTCCGCGAAGCCGCGGATCTTCGCCTCGGGGAATTTGGAGAGATCAATGCCGTTGGGAATGGCATAGCTGCGATCCTCCGGGAAGCCCAGCTCCACCAGGCGCCGCCGCACGCCTTCCGACACGCCAATGAAGCGCGCCGTGTGCTTGGCCAACCAGCGGGATTGCATCAGGCGCCAGCGGCTGTAGCGCTCACGGGTGTTGTGCTCCACATGCACCAGCGTAGGCACGCCGGCCAGCCAGCCAGCCAGCCGGCCCCAGATGTGGTCGCTGAAGCCATGGGCCACCAGCACGTCCGGTTTCAACTGCTTGCAAAGCCGATAAAGTGACCAGACCGTCAGCAAATGAGACCAGCCTGGCACCACATGGACATCCAGCCCCCGGTCCTGCAGATCCTGCAGGCGGTGGGCATCGGTGTTGCGTTTGCGGCGCAGCACCAGCACGGCTCGCATGCCACTGCCAGGTGACTTGGCGGCATTGCAAAGATCGACGGCAACCTGCGTCGCCCCCGAGAAGCCGCCAGTGACGAAGTGCATCACCACCTGCCCCTGGATGGGCAGGGACCGGGTGAAGGGCTTGGATGGGGAGATGGAAGCATCCGACATGCGAACAGTATAGGCAGGGGCGTCAAGCGGAATCGATCGGTATTCGCAGCGACAATGCAAGCACATGCAAGCAAGCCCGCCCTCAGACCCCCAAGCCTCAGACCCCCAAGCCTTGGACGCGCAGCCCCTGGCGTCCCCGCCCCTGCCGGCGGTCACGTCAACGCCGGGCCTGCGCCAGACCGCACGCCGGCTGCTGCCCTTCTTCTGGCCCCAGCGCTGGGGCCTGGTCTTCACCATGGTGGCGTATCTCGGGGCCGCCGCCACCGAACCGATGATCCCGGCCTTGATCCAGAAGGTCTTCGGGGAAGGATTCCGCGCCGATGCCTTTGCCGTTTGGTGGGTGCCCGTGGTGCTGATCGGCCTGTTCGTGCTGCGCGGGGTCTTCAGCTTCCTGGGCCAATACCTGCTCAACTGGACCAGCTCGCGC
The DNA here is from genome assembly GCF_051857535.1 of Roseateles sp. DB2. NCBI lineage: Bacteria > Pseudomonadati > Pseudomonadota > Betaproteobacteria > Burkholderiales > Sphaerotilaceae > Roseateles > Roseateles sp. DB2. The sequence continues at coordinate 72,926 of NZ_JBPZGY010000010.1, forward strand.
ACCGTGATGCGCCTGCGCCTGGCCCTGGTGGATGCCCTGCTGCAGGCCGATGCAGCCGTCTACACCAGCTTGCAGCCGGGTGTGGCCGTGTCCAAGGCCGTCAATGATCCGCAGCAGATCATGGAGCGGCTCTCCACCAGCGTGATCACCCTGCTGCGTGATGGCCTGCCGGCCCTGGCCATGCTGGGCTACCTCTTCTACCTGAACTGGCAGCTGACCCTTCTCTCCATGGTGACCACGCCGGTGATGGGTTTGGTGGTGAGCAAGGTCAACAAGCGGGTGCGCGCCATGGGCAGCGCGGCCTACGACGCACAGCTGAGCCTGGTCGGCAAGGTCGAGGACATCAGCCGCGCCTGGCGCGTGGTGCGCAGCTTCGATGCCGCCGAGCACGAGCGCCAGCGCTTCGAGCAGTTGGCCCGCGAGGCCCAGCGCGCGGCACTCAAGACGGCGGCAGCCAATGCCTCGGCCCAGCCGCTGTCGCAATTCGTGGCCAGCATCGGGCTCTCGGTCATCGTCAGCCTGGCCTTGCTGCAGGCCCGCGGCGCGCACACGGGCGTGGGCGAGTTCAGCGCCTTCATCACCGCCCTGTTGCTGCTGACCTCGCGGCTGCGCCATCTCACGGAAGTCAGCCAGCCCATCATCAACGGCCTGGTGGTGGCTCAGGGCTGCCTGCAGCTGTTGGACACGCCTCGCGAGCTGGACAGCGGCAGCGCGACCTTCGAGCATTGCCAGGGCGAGCTTCGCCTGGAAGCCGTCACCCTGCGCTACCCCAATGCCGACAAGCCGGCCCTGGATGCACTGGAGCTCCACATCCCCAGCGGCCGGACCACGGCCCTGGTGGGATCCTCCGGTGCGGGCAAGAGTTCGGTGATTCAGCTGCTGCTGGGCTTTGCCCGGCCGCAGGGCGGTCGCATCCTGCTGGATGGCGGGGACATCGCCGTGCACACCCGCGCCAGCCTGCGACGGCAGTTTGCGGTGGTATCGCAGGACATCGTGCTCTTCGACGGCAGCATCGCCGACAACATCGCCTATGCCCAGTCCCGCGACGACGCCCGCCTGGAGCAGGTGCTGCGCGCAGCGCACCTGTGGGACTTCGTCAGCCAGCAGCCGCAAGGCCTGGACAGCCCGGTGGGGGCCAACGGCAGCCTGCTCTCCGGCGGCCAGCGACAGCGCCTGGCCATCGCCCGGGCCCTGTACAAGGAAGCGCCGATCTGGGTCTTCGACGAAGCCACCTCGGCCCTGGACACCGAGAGCGAACGTGCCGTGCAGCAGGCCCTGGAGCAGTGGCAGGGCAAGAAGACGCTCATCGTGATCGCCCACCGCCTCTCCACCATCCGCCATGCCGACTGCATCCATGTGATGAGCCAGGGCCGCGTGATCGAGAGCGGCACGCACGAGGCCTTGCTGGCCCGGGAAGGCGTTTATGCCGGCATGGTGCGCGCCCAGCACTGAGCGACCGGGCAGAGTCCGGCGTCGGCTCCTGGGCGCCGGAGCTGGACTGGCTCTGTGCGTGGCCTGGACTGCAGCGGGCGGGCAAGACCTGACCCCAACACCGCTCGATCTGAACCGGGCCAGCCGTGCCGAGCTGGAGTCCCTGCCCGGCCTGGGCCCTTCCCTGGTAGGGCGGATGCTGGCCGCCCGTGAGCAGGCCCCCTTCCAGGACTGGCAAGACCTGGCACGGCGCGTGAAGGGCATGGGGCCCAGGATGATGGACCGCCTGTCGGCGGCAGGTCTGCGTATCCAGGGGCAGGCGTTGGGGCTCGCCGCGCAGGACCGACTCAGGCCAGCGTCGTCGCCCCGGCCTTGACGGGCGGCTCGCGCTCGCCGCGGCGCATTCTCGCCGGATCGGGCCGACTACCGTGCGCCGGCCAGCCGAAGAAACGCAGCACATCGCCACGCCTCGCCAGCGTGTCTGCCATGCCCAGGTTGATCAGGTCCATGGTGAAGGACGGCTCGAAGAGCAGGTAGCTGGTCAGTGCCGAGCCGGTCGCGCCCTTGCCCTCGCCGGACACGCCCACGCTGCGCAGCATGGCGCGGATGGGCGGCGGCAGGCTGCCCTGGTGCTCGGCCGCGAGGTCGTCAAGACGACGGCTGGGCGCGATCACCAGCACGTCGATGGGGCGAAGCGGCGTACCCTCGCGCGCGGCGGGCGGCAGCAGGGACAGGGTCTTGTTGATGCGCTGCAGCCGCTCCACATCCACCGCCAGGGCGTCCAGAAAGATGTTGGACAGCGCATGCCCCGCAATCTGTGCCATGGACGGGTGACCTTCCACCAACGTCACCCGACGGCCCGGCGGCTCGTGCATGCGGCCCGCACCGATGACCAGCACGCGCTCGGCGCCCAGATGCACCGCTGGCGAGACCGGCGCGCTCTGGCGCATGGAGCCGTCGCCGAACCATTCCAACTGGCCGTCGAGTTCCAACTGCTGAGCCGGGAAGATGAAGGGAATGGCCGAGGAGGCCAGCAGGTGCTCGATGCCCAGCTTGGCGCGCACGGCGATGCGCTGCGAGCGCAGCCAGGGTTGGTAGGGCTTGTGGGTCTGGTAGAAGGTGACGTGCTGGCCCGATGTGTAGCTGGAGCCGCTGATGGCCAGGGCTTCGAGGTGCTCGCTGTCCAGCATGGCATCCAGCCGGTCGAAGCGGATCCAGCGCTGCAGCAGGTGGGACAGCGGGTCGTTGTCCAGCAGGCTGCGCGGCTTGCTGCGGCGCCAGCGGGCCAGGGCCCAGCCCAGGCTCATCATGGTCATCCAGCGTGCGCCGGTGCGGATCACGCCCAGCGAGTCGGCCGCGTAGACCTGCTCCACATGGATGTTGCGCCAGATGTGGACGAGGCCATCGACGGCCGCATCGAACTCATCGGCCTGGCAGGCCAGCGTGGCCGCATTGATGGCACCGGCCGAGGTGCCAGCGATGACCGGAAAAGGGTTGGGGCCCTGCACGCCCGCGTCGCGCCGCAGCTGCGCGATCGCGGCCAGCACTCCGACCTGATAGGCCGCACGCGCACCGCCCCCGGTGAGGATGAGCCCGGTGCAGGGCATGTGGGCAGTCGCGCTCAAGAAAGCACCTCCGCGAGGCGGGTCCGCAAAAGACACGCCGGGAATACGCCCGGCGCCCCTGCTAAGCCGATCATCGCAGCAAGCCTGCCCGGCTCGGCGAAAAAGAATACCGCGGAATACCCCCAGTCCCGGGGACAGTGGCCTGCGGGCCTCCAGACCTGCGTATCAGTTCAGCGGCAGCCCCCGCTGCGCGCTGAAGGCCTCACTCGTAGCTGATCTGCGCGGGTTCCCCCTTGGGCCCGGCAAACTTCGCAAGGGCCTCGTCGCAAGGCCAGAACTTGCCGGCATCGCCCAGTTCCAGCTCCGCCACCGCGCCTTCGCGCTGCAGACTCAGGCGCAGGCTCAGCCCGTGCGTGAGCCTGCCCTGCTCCGTCTCGACCACCTTGGGGGGCCAGGTCTTGACCACCTCCTGCACCGGCGGCACCGCACCGTTCACCGCCAGGCGAAGGAACTTGCCGAAGCGGGCGCGGGCGCCGGCCAGGTCCCAGACGGCCTGGATGTTCATGCGCAGGCCGCCGGAGAAACGGTCGTTCTGGACCTTGCCGGAAACGATGATGAGCTCGTCATCGGCCAGGATGCCCTTGGCACTGTTGATCAGCTCCTCGTTGGCCACGGACTCGATCACATCGGTCTTGTCGTCCAGCTTGAAGATGGCGACCTTGCCACGGTTGCCGTTGATGATGCGCATGTCGGACACGATGCCCGCCACCAGCACCGGCTCGCGGCTGTCCTGCAGGTCGGCGATGCGCCGGCGCACCATGCGGCGCACTTCCTCGCCGGACTGGTCGAAGAGATGGCCGGAGAGGTAGTAGCCGATGGCCGTCTTCTCCAGGCTCAGCTTCTCCTTGATGCTCCAGGGGGGCACGTTGACCAGGTCCGGCTCGGCGGTGGAAGAGCCGTGGGTGTCGTCGAAGTCGAAGAGCCCGCCCTGGTCGGCATTGGCTGCCAGGTTCTCGCCATAGGTGTAGCCCAGGGCCACGCTGGCCAGCAGGCGGGCGCGGTCGGCCTCCAGGGTGTCGAAGGCACCGGCCTTGATCAGGGCCTCCACCACGCGCTTGTTGACGGCCTTGCGGTCCACGCGGGCGCAGAAGTCGAAGAAGCTCTTGAAGGGACCGCCTTCCTTGCGCGCACGCAGGATGGCCTCGATGGCGCCCTGACCCGTGCCCTTGACGGCGCCGAGGCCGTAGTTGACGAGCTTGTCGTGGATGGGCTCGAAGCGGTAGACGCCGCGGTTGACACAGGGCGGCTGGAACTCGATGCCGAACAGCTTGGCGTCCTCCAGCAGGACCTTGAGCTTGTCGGTGTCGTCCATTTCAATGGTCATGTTCGCGGCGAAGAACTCCGCCGTGAAATGCACCTTGAGCCAGCCCGTGTGATAGGCCAGCAGGGAGTAGGCGGCCGCGTGCGACTTGTTGAAGCCGTAGCCTGCGAACTTCTCCATCAGGTCGAAGACTTCGTCGGCCTTGACCTGGTCGATGCCCTTCTCCGCCGCGCCCTTTCGGAACAGGTCGCGGTGCATGGCCATTTCCTCGGCCTTCTTCTTGCCCATGGCCCGGCGCAGCATGTCGGCGCCGCCGAGGCTGTAACCGCCCAGCACCTGGGCCGTCTGCATCACCTGTTCCTGGTAGACCATGATGCCGTAGGTCTCGGCCAGCACGGGCTCGGTCAGCGGGTGCGGGTACTCCACCGTTTCCTTGCCGTGCTTGCGCGCGACGAAGGTGGGGATCAGGTCCATGGGGCCCGGGCGATACAGCGCGTTCAGGGCAATGAGGTCTTCCAGGCGGGAGGGCTTGGCGTCTCGCAGCATGCCCTGCATGCCGCGGGATTCAAACTGGAACACCGATTCCGTGAGGCCATCGGAGAACAGCTTGTAGACCTTCTTGTCGTCCAGCGGGATGGTCTCGAAGGCGAAGTCCTTCTGGTCCGGGTGCCGGGCCACGATGAACTCCTTGGCCAGCTCCAGGATGGTCAGCGTGGCCAGGCCCAAAAAGTCGAACTTCACCAGGCCAATGGCCTCGACGTCGTCCTTGTCGTACATGCTCACCGCGCTCGTGGAGCCCGGCTGCTGGTACATGGGGCAGAAGTCGGTGATCTTGCCCGGGGCGATCAGCACGCCCCCGGCATGCATGCCGATGTTGCGCACCATGCCCTCGACGCGCGCTGCGAGCTTCAGCAGCTCGGCCACTTCCTCTTCCTGCTGCTCGCGCTCCTCGATCTCCGGCGCCTCGTGGCGGGCGTAGATGACCTTGGACTTCTCGGGGTCGAAGTCCGGCGGAATCTTGGCCAGCGTCACCGTCTTGCCCGGCGGAGCGGGGATCAGCTTGGCGATGGAGTCCACGTGGCCGAAGCCCATGCCCAGCACCCGGCCGATGTCGCGCAGCGCGGCCTTGGCGGCCATGGTGCCGAAGGTAGCAATTTGGCTCACCGCGGGACGGCCGTACTTGTCCTTGACGTACTCGATGACGCGGTCGCGGTTGCCCTGGCAGAAGTCGATGTCAAAGTCAGGCATCGAGACCCGCTCGGGGTTCAGGAAGCGCTCGAACAGCAGGTTGTACTGCAGCGGGTCGAGGTCGGTGATCAGCAGCACGTAGGCGACGAGCGAGCCGGCACCCGAGCCCCGGCCTGGGCCCACGGGGCAGCCGTTCTGCTTGGCCCAGCGGATGAAGTCACCCACGATGAGGAAGTAGCCCGGGAAGCCCATCTTGATGATGGTCTCCAGCTCGAACTCCAGGCGCTCGACATAGCGCGGGCGCTGGGCCTCGCGCTTGGCCTCGTCCGGAAAGAGCTGCTTCAGGCGCGCATCCAGGCCTTCGTAGCTGAGTTCCCGGAAGTAGCGGTCCATGGGCATGGGCTGGCCATCGTCCAGGATGGGCGTGGGGAAGTTGGGCAGCTGCGGCTTGCCCAGCACCAGGGACAGGCTGCAGCGGCGGGCGATCTCCACGGTATTGGCCAGGGCCGTGGGGATGTCGGCGAAGAGCGCCTCCATGTCGGCCTGCGGACGGAAGTACTGGCCCGGCAGGAAGCGCTTGACGCGCTTGGGGTTGGCCAGGGTCTCACCGTCGGCGATGCAGACGCGGGCCTCGTGGGCGTCGTAGTCCTCCTCGGTCAGGAACTGCACCGGGTGAGTGGCCACCACGGGCAGGCCCAGCTCGGCGGCCAAGGGCACGGAGGCCGCCACCACGGCTTCCTGGCCCGGCAGGCCGGCGCGCTGCAACTCCAGGTAGAAGCGGTTCGGGTAGATGGCGGAGAGCTTGCCGGCCCAGTCTCGCGCCCGGGCCTGGTCACCGACCAAAAGCGCCTGCCCAATGGCACCCATCTGTGCGCCGGAGAGACAGATCAGGCCCTCATTGAGCTCCTGCATCCACTCCGGCTTCAGGCAGGCCTGGGTGCGCTGCACGCCCTGGATCCAGGCCCGCGACAGCAACTCGGACAGGTTCAGGTAGCCCTTCTTGTTCTGCACCAGCAGCAGCAGGCGGTGCGGCGGCTTGTCAGCCACTTCGGCCTCGACCCAGCAGTCCGCGCCCAGGATGGGCTTGACACCCTTCTTGCGGCAGGCGTTGTAGTGCTTGACCGCACCGAACATATTGGCGAGGTCGGTGACGGCCAGGGCCACCTGGCCATCCTTGGCAGCGGCGGCGGCGGCATCGTCGATCAGCAGGGTGCCATCGACGACGGAGAACTCGGTGTGGGTGCGCAGGTGAACAAAAGCCATGCCGGATTGTAGAGAGCCGCGCGAGCCGCCCGGGCGCATACGACCCGCCCGCAAGACTGCTGACAAATGCTGTCACCAGCGCCACCTAGCATGGCGGCAGCTCCAACGAGGGAGCCCCAACCACCCGGCGACGCCGTCATTGAGCAACGCCACACACCCAGGAAAATTGCATGAACCTCAGCCCCAGCCTCCAGATCCTTTTCGTGGATCAGCCCGAGCGCAGCGCAGCCTTCTACAGCGAGCATTTCGGCGCCCGCGTGCTGGAGTCGTCCCCCACCTTCGCGATGCTGGCCCTGGGCGACAGCGCCCGCCTGGGCCTGTGGTCCCGCCATACGGCCGAGCCCGGCCCGACGGCGGCTGGCGGTGGCACCGAGCTGGCTTTCGCCCAGCCCGACCGCGGTGCCGTGGACAGCCTGCACGCCGCCTGGACCGCCGCCGGCATCCCCATGGCCCAGGCGCCAGTGGCCATGGACTTCGGCTACACCTTCGTCGCGACAGACCCTGACGGCCATCGTCTGCGCGTCTTTCACCCCGAAGGCAACTGAGCCCTGAATGGCAGGGCGCGCGGGGCGGCTGGTGGGCGCTCAGCGCCCTGCCAGGAGGAACTCAGGGATCATGCGGGGACGCCACAACCGGCGGCCTGCCGTATGCTGCGCCGCCACCCCTGCTGACGCCGAGACTCCCCATGCAAGAACGCCGCCCCTCTCACCGCACCCTGGCCCTGGCGCTCTGCGCCTGTGCCGGCCTGCTGACGCCCACCCTGGCCCTTGCGCAGGCCGCAGCCCCGGCCCCAGCGGCCTCCCAGCCAGCGTCCGCCAAGCCGGCCGGTCCAGCCCCCGGCAAGAAGCCCTCCAGCGCCGACATCCTGGCTGCCTCCAAACCCACAGACTGGCGCACCGTGGACCCTGAGCTGGCCCTCCAGATGGAGCTGCCCGCCGGCAAGGTCATCATCGAGCTGGCCAGTGCCTTCGCGCCGGTCCATGCGGCCAACATCGTCAAGCTGACCCGTGCCGGCTACTTCGACGGCCTTGCCGTCATCCGATCCCAGGAAAACTACGTCACGCAGTGGGGCGACGCCGAAGAGGACGACGCCAAGGCCCGCAGGAAGCCGGACACCCTGGCCAAGGCGCCGGTCGAGTTCTCCCGCCCGCTCAAGGGCCTGAAGCTCAGCGCCCTGCCCGAGCGCGATACCTGGGCCGCCAAGGTCGGCTTCGTGGACGGCTGGCCGGTGGCGGTGGACCCAAAGAAAGGCCGCGCCTGGCTCACCCACTGCAACAGCATCGTGGGCGCCGCCCGCGGCAACGAACCTGACTCCAGCGACGGCAGCGGCCTCTACGCCATCATCGGCCACGCCCCACGCGCCCTGGACCTCAACATCACCACCGTGGGCCGCGTGCTGCAAGGCATGGACAAGCTCAGCAGCCTGCCCCGGGGCACCGGCGCCCTGGGCTTCTACGAGAAGGCCGAGGAGCGCACGCCCATCACCCGTGTCCGCGTGCTGGCCGACATTCCCGAGGCCGAGCGCCCGCGCCTGCAGGTGCTGCGCACCGACACCGCCACCTGGCAAGCCTGGCTCAACAGCCGGCGCTTCCGAGGCGGCGGCTGGTTCGTGCATGAGCCGTCCAAGGTGGAACTGTGCGGCGCGCTGCCCCCGGTGCGCAGCGCGCCCTGAGCCTTCACATGGACCGTAGAACGGCCCTGGGCCTGTTGGTTGCGCTCGACCCGCTGTCAGCCCTTGCGCAAGACCTGACCCCGGCACGCCCCCTGCCCTGGCGGCTGCGCAGCCGCTTCTGGATGAACCTGCACCATGTGCTGGCCGAGCTCGTGCAGGCGGACAGCGAGCTGGCCGCATGGCGCCAGCCGCAGGGGTGGTCCGACGCCGAAGGCCGGGCCTGGCAGGCCGCGCAGCACCGCTACCGCGAGGCCTTTGCCGAGGCCGACATTCCTTTCGACGAGCGCTTCCAGGCCCTGCGCCTGGCTTTGCTGGGGATCGCCGATGCTCAGCCCCTGCCGACACTGGCGCCAGCGCTGCATCCCTTCGGCCAGGCGCTGGAGGAGGCGGCAGGGCCCTATCGCCGCCATCTGTGGAGCGGCCATGCAGTGCTCAACGAGGCCTGGATCCAGCAAGCGCAGCCCTTGCTCAACAGGCATGGCCTGTTGCTGCGCGAGCGCCTGGAGGCCGTGCTCCAGCCTGCCCTGCCTGAGTACATCCCCGTGGACGTGGTGGCCTACGCAGCCAACTTTTCCGGCGCCTACACCCATCCAGGCCCAGCCCACACCATCATGCCCAGCACCCGCAAGAGCTACCAAGGGGCCGCCAGCCTGGAGATGCTGTTCCACGAGGCCTGCCACACAGGCATGGACAGCCGGCTGATCAGCGACATCAATGCCCTGCTTGCCCCACGCGGACTGAGGGACCAGCGAGGTCTCTGGCACGCCACGCAGTTCTTCACCGTCGGTCACCTCGCCCAGCGCGTGCTGGCCGAGGCCGGCCGAGCCTACGTGCCCTACGGCCAGCGCTGGCGCGTGCTGCAACGCGCCTGGCCCTTCGCCATCGCCCCGCTGGAGGCGCACTGGCTGCCTTATCTCGAAGGCCGGAATTCCCGGGATGAGGCCCTTGCAGCGCTGGTCGAGGCCAGCTATCCCGCATGAGGACCCGCCAGGCCGGCCCCTGCGAGGCCACGGCCTAGAATCCGGCGCCATGTCGTCCGCCGCGCCCATTCTCAATATCTCCTGCTACCTCTTCGTCGGCCTGCCCGATGCGGCCGCGCTGCGCGAACGCCTGCACGCCGAGGCCCTGGCCCGCGGGCTCAAGGGCACGGTGCTGCTGGCCGAGGAAGGCATCAACCTCTTCCTGGCCGGCTCCCCCGAAGGCGTGCGAGGCTGGGTGGACCTGCTCAAGGCCGATGCACGCTTTGCGGCCCTGGCGCCCAAGGAAAGCTGGAGCCAGTCCATCCCCTTCCGCAAGCTGCTGGTGAAGGTCAAGCCCGAGATCATCCGCATGAACATGCCCGCGATCCGGCCCGATCAGCTACCGCGGGCGCCCGCCCTGCCAGCCGTCACCTTGCGCCGCTGGCTGGATCAGGGCCATGACGATGAAGGCCGCCCTGTCGTGACCCTGGACACCCGCAACGCCTTCGAGGTGGACTACGGCAGCTTTGACGGCGCCATCGACTGGCGCATCAGCAAGTTCACCGAGTTTCCCGCCGCGCTGGCTGCCCGCAAGGACGAGCTGAAGGGCAAGACCGTGGTGAGCTTCTGCACCGGCGGCATCCGCTGTGAGAAGGCGGCCATCGTGCTGCAGCAGCAAGGGCTGGACGGGCCCGTCTACCAGCTCGAAGGCGGCATCCTGAAGTACTTCGAGGAGACCGACGGCGCGCACTATCACGGCAGCTGCTTCGTCTTCGACCAGCGCGAGGCCCTGGACGCCGGGCTGGCGCCCTCCTCCGAAATCAAGCCGGCAGGCAAGGCCTGACCCCATGAAGACCCTGGGCGCCTGGCTGCTGCGTGGACTGGGGCTGCTGATCCTGCTGCTGGCCGTGTCCGCCGCGGCCTTCAAGGCGCCCGAACGCTCGCTGGAGTCTCTGGTCGCACGCTGGGCGCCGCCCCCCTCCGATTTCATCGAGCTGCCCTGGCAGGGCCGGCGCCAGCTCGTGCATCTGCGAGACCAGGGCCCGCGCGGCCCGGAGGCGCCCCTGGTGCTGCTGCACGGCACCTCGGCCAGCCTGCACACCTGGGAGCCCTGGGTGCGGGCGCTGAGCCAGCAGCGTCGCGTCATCACCCTGGACCTTCCCGGCTTCGGCCTCACAGGGCCCAGCGTACTGGGCGACTACCGCGACGCCAGCTATGTCGACTTCCTGCACGCCCTGCTGACCCACCTGAAGCTGGAGCGCGTGGTCCTGGGGGGCAATTCCCTGGGCGGGCAGATCGCCTGGGAGTACGCCGCCCAGCATGGCGAGCGCGTCCAGGCCCTGGTGCTGGTGGATGCCGGCGGCCTGGCGTTCGAGTCCGAATCCGTGCCCCTGGCCTTCCGCGTGGCACGCCTGCCCGGCCTGCGCAAGATGGCCTCGCAGCTGCTGCCCCGCCAGATGGTGGAGCGCAGTGTGCGCAATGTCTTCGGCGATCCCGCCCGCGTCAGCGAAGCCCTGGTGGACCGCTACTTCGAGCTGACCCTGCGCGAAGGCAACCGTGCGGCCCTGGTGCAACGATTTGAGCAACTGGAGCCCGGGCGTTATGCGAACATGCTGTCCCAGATCCGACAGCCGACGCTCATCCTCTGGGGCGGGCGCGACCGCCTGATCCCGCTGACCTATGGCAGGCAGCTGAAACAAAGCATTGCAAATAGCAGGCTGGTGGTCTTTGATACCCTGGGGCATGTGCCGCAGGAGGAAGACCCGCAGCAGACGCTTGTGCCGGTGCAGGACTTCCTGCACTCGCTCAAACCCTGATGCCAGTGCTGTCTGCGGCCATGCAAGATCGAGTTTTTCTAACCCAGCCTCGCAAGACGAGCAGGAGACCCCATGAAGAAACGCCATCTGATCGCACTGGCCGCCATGGCCACCCTGGGCTTCAGCGCCATCAGCGCCTCGGCCCAGGCCCCCGATTGGAAGAAGATCCGCATCGGCGTCGAGGGCGCCTACCCTCCGTTCTCGGAAGTCGGTGCTGACGGCAAGCTCAAGGGCTTCGAGATCGACCTGGCCATGGCCCTGTGCGCCGAGATGAAGGCCGAGTGCACCTTGGTGCAGCAGGACTTCGACGGCCTCATCCCCGCCCTGCAGGCCAAGAAGATCGACGCCATCATCGCCTCCATGTCCATCACGGACGAGCGCAAGAAGGCCATCGCCTTTTCCAACCCCTACTACAACACCCCGGCCCGCTTCGCCGCCAAGGCCGACGCCAAGTTCGACTTCAGCCCCGCCGGACTGAAGGGCAAGAAGATCGGCGTGCAGCGCGCCACCATCCACGAGAAGTTCGTGGCCGAGACCTTCAAGCAGAGCAACATCGTGCGCTACGCCACCCAGGACCAGGCCTTCCTGGACCTGAAGTCCGGCCGCATCGATCTGACCATCGCCGACCTGGTGGCCGTGGACCAGGGCTTCCTGAAGACCCCGGCCGGCAAGGGCTTCGCCTTCCAGGGCCCCAGCTATGACGACGTGAAGTACTTCGGCATCGGCTCCGGCGTAGGCATGCGCAAGGCAGACGAGAAGTCCCTGGCCAAGAAGTTCAACGACGCCATCGCCGCCGTCAAGGCCAATGGCACCTTCAAGAAGCTGAACGACAAGTACTTCGAGTACGACATCTCGGCCAAGTAAGGCCGGAACGGGGCCTGGGGCCCCAGGGTCCGGATGCGCAGATAATGCGCCCGGACCTCGATTTCCAGGAGGCGCCCGCCGTGATCCCCGGGGGCGCCTCGGTTTTTCTATCTGCAGCAGTTCCAGCGATGTTCTTGCACGGTTTCCTGCCCAGCCTGCTCCAAGGCTCGGTGATCACGCTCAGCGTGGCCCTCGCCTCCATGGCCCTGGCCATGGTGCTGGGCCTGCTCGGTGCCATGGCCAAGCTGTCCCGCTGGCGCTGGGCCAAGACCCTGGCCTACATCTACACCACCCTGATTCGCGGCGTGCCGGACCTGGTGCTGATGCTGCTGATCTTCTTCGGCGGGCAGGTGGCGGTGAACTCGATTGCCCAGTCCTTGGGCCACGAGGACTACATCGACATCGACCCCTATGTGGCCGGCGTGCTGACCATCGGCTTCATCTTTGGCGCCTACCTCACCGAGGCCTTCCGCGGCGCCTTCCTGGCCGTGCCGCCCGGGCAGCGCGAGGCGGGCCTGGCCTATGGCATGTCGTCGGCGCAGATCGCCTGGCGCATCACCTTCCCGCAGATGTTCCGCCACGTGCTCCCCGGGCTCTCCAACAATTGGCTGGTGCTGATCAAGAGCACGGCCATTGTCTCCGTGATCGGCCTGCATGACCTGATGACCCGCGGCTCGCAGGCCGCCGGCACCACGCGCGAACCCTTCGTGTTCTACGCCGCGGTGGCGGTGATCTACCTGGGCTTCACTACGCTCTCCGAGCTGCTGTTCAACTGGCTGCAGAAGCGCCTGTCGATCGGCGTGCGTCAGAGCCATTTCTGAGCGGAGCGCCTCATGAACTTCGAAGCCATCCTCGAGAACTGGCCCCACTACCTCGAAGGCGCCTGGGTCACGCTGCAGTTGCTGGCCATCTCCCTGGTCCTGGGCCTGAGCGCCGCCATCCCCCTGGCCGTGCTGCGGGTGAGCCGCAGGAAGTGGATCTCGGGCCCGGTCTGGTTCTACACCTACGTCTTCCGCGGCACGCCCATGCTGGTGCAGCTCTTCCTCATCTACTACGGCCTGGGCCAGTTCGAGTGGATGCAGCAGAGCTGGGCCTGGACGTACTTCAGTTCCGCCTGGTTCTGCGCCTGCCTGAGCTTCGTGCTCAACACCTGTGCCTACACGGTGGAGATCATCGCGGGTTCCATCCGCGCCCTCCCGGCCGGCGAAGTCGAGGCCGCGCGTGCCCTGGGCATGAGCCCCTGGGTGATGTTCCGCCGCATCGTGCTGCCCTCGGCCCTGCGCCGTGCTCTGCCGGCCTACAGCAACGAAGCCATCTTCATGCTGCATGGCACCTCGCTGGCCAGCATCGTGACCCTGATGGACCTTACCGGCGTGGCCCGGGAAGTGAACTCGACCTACTACATCCCCTTCGAGGCCTTCATCACCGCCGCAGTCTTCTACTTCCTGATGACGCTCACCCTGGTCGGCCTCTTCCACAAGGCCGAGGCCCGCTGGCTCAAGCCCCTGATGCCGCGCTGACCCTGCGCTGAACGCCGGGCGCGCCCGTGGCGCGCTCCGCTGGAGCCCTCACCATGCAGATCCAGACCCATTCCCTTCTCTCTCCCGCCCCGGGCACTCAGCGCGAGCTGGTCTCCCTGCACTATGGCCAGCCCGGCGCCGGGCCCAAGGTCTACATCCAGGCCTCGCTGCACGCCGACGAACTGCCCGGCATGCTGACCGCCTGGCACCTGCGCCGCCACCTCGATGCGCTGGACGCCGCCGGCCAGGTCAAGGGCGAAATCGTGCTCGTGCCCATGGCCAACCCCGTCGGCCTCTCGCAATGGCTTCTTCAGGGCCATCTGGGGCGTTTTGAGCTGCTCTCGGGCGAGAACTTCAACCGCCACTACCCTGACCAGATCGAGGCCGCGGCGCGCGCCGCCGAACCCGAGCTGGGCCCGGATCCTGCCCGCAACGTGGCAGTGCTGCGCCGCGAGCTGAAGAAGGCAGTGCTGGCCCAGCCCGTGGACACCGAGCTGCAAAGCCTGCGCCGCACCCTGATGGGCCTGTCCTGCGATGCCGATGTGGTGCTAGACCTGCACTGCGACGCCCAGGCCGTGCTGCACCTCTACTGCGAGACGCCTGCGGCCGAGCTGTGCGACCCCCTCGCCCGCTTCCTGGGCTCGCGCGTCACCCTGCTGGCCACGGACTCGGGCGACAACCCCTTCGATGAAGCCTGCTCGCAGGTGTGGTGGAAGTGGCAGCGGCATTTCGGCGATCGCTTCCCCCTGCCTCAGGCCTGCCTGTCGGTCACCGTGGAGCTGCGCGGCCAGCAGGACGTGGAGCATGCGCTGGCCGGACAGGACGCCGCCAACATCATCGACTACCTGCGCTGGCGGGGTGTCCTGGCCGGCGAGGCCAAGCCCGTGCCGCCTGCCCAGGGCGATGCCCGCCCGCTGGCAGGCTCCATGCCCATCAAGACGCCCGTGGGCGGTGTACTGACCTTCCTGAGGCAGCCCGGCGAGGAGGTCCGCGAGGGCGATGTGCTGGCTCACGTGATCGACCCCGTGACCGCCGAGCTGACCGAGCTCAAGAGCCCGGTGGACGGTCTTCTCTTTGCGCGGGACAACCTGCGCTTCGTCACCGCTGGTGCACGCATCGCCAAGGTGGCCGGATTGAATGCATTGCGCAGCGGCAAGCTGCTGGGAGCCTGACGAGATGAGTGCCAGCCTGAAAGTCGAGAACCTGCACAAGCGCTACGGCGATCGCGAGGTGCTCAAGGGCGTTTCGCTGACGGCCAACAAGGGCGACGTCATCACGCTGATCGGCTCCAGCGGCTCCGGCAAGAGCACCTTCCTGCGTTGCCTGAACCTGCTGGAGCAACCCTTCGAGGGCCAGCTGTGGCTGCATGACGAGGAACTGAAGCTGGTGCGTGACCGTGACGGCAGCCTCAAGGCGGCCGACGCGAAGCAGCTTCAGCACTGGCGCTCGCGCCTGGCCATGGTGTTCCAGAACTTCAATCTATGGGCTCACCGCACCGTGATCGAGAACGTCATCGAGGCGCCGGTGCATGTGCTGGGCGTGCCCAAGGCCCAGGCCCTGGAGAAGGCCGAGGCCCTGCTGGCCCGTGTAGGGGTGGCGCATCGCAAGGACGTCTATCCGGCCCAGCTGTCGGGCGGCGAGCAGCAGCGGGTGGCCATTGCACGCGCCCTGGCGGTCGAGCCAGAGGTGATGCTCTTCGACGAACCCACCTCGGCCCTCGACCCCGAGCTGGTGGGCGAAGTCCTGAAGGTGATGCGGGACTTGGCCGCCGAAGGCCGCACCATGATCGTCGTGACCCACGAGATGGGCTTTGCCCGCGAGGTGTCCAATCACACCCTGTTCCTGCACCAGGGCCGTGTGGAGGAACAGGGGCACCCCAAGGAGATCCTCGTCAATCCGCAATGCGAGCGGCTCAAGGCCTTCCTCAGTGGTGGATTGAAGTAGCCCCCCCCTACCGGCTGCGCCGGCCCCCCCAGGGGGGCGAGCCCGTAGGACCGGCGGAGCCGGATCCTCGGGCTCCGTGCAGGGCAAAACGGGACCTTGGACGGGTCCCGTTTTGCCTTCTGGGAGTGGCGTGTGTTCGACGGACAGATCGCCCGCGGGCTTGCGCCGTCGGAACCACGGGGGCAGATCATCGGGCCCCGTGCGGGGCAAAACGGAACCTTGGACGGGTCCCGTTTTGCTTTCTGAGAGTGGCGTGCTTTCGGCGGACGGATCGCCCGCGGGCTTGCGCCGTCGGAACCACGGGGGCGGATCATCGGGCCCCGTGCAGGGCAAAACGGGACCTTGGACGGGTGCCGTTTTGCTTTCCGGGAGTGGCGTGTGTTCGGCGGACAGATCGCCCGCGGGCTTGCGCCGTCGGAACCACGGAGGCGGATCATCGGGCCCCGTGTAGGGCAAAACGGGACCTTGGACGGGTGCCGTTTTGCTTTCCGGGAGTGGCGTGTGTTCGGCGGACGGATCGCCCGCGGGCTTTGCGCCGTCAGGACCACGGAGGCGGATCCTCGGGCTCCGCGCTGGGCAAAAGGGGTCCTTGGATGGTTCCCGTTTTGCCTTCAAGGCTTGTCGCGCGCTCAGCCGGGAGGCTCACCTTCAGGCTTGCGGTAGGCACCGTCAACCCCAGGGGCCTGCTGCAGGCGAGCCAGGGCAGCATCAAGGTCGCCGGAGCCTGAATGACTGAGGGTGTACCAGCCTTCCAGCGTGGGGTCGGTACTGCCCGGATGCATGGGACTCGCGTCCAGGCCCAGTTGCTTCAGCAAGGAATGCAGCGGGGCCAAGGCAGCGCCCGGCTGCAGCAGAAGGACGGCTTGTGCCGGTGTGTCCATACAAGTCTCCTGAATCGTCAATGGCACAGCATCGGTGCCGCATCCCCCGAAAGAGCCCCCTAGCCTTGGGGCCCCTCCCCGCGAATGCCGGGCCTATGCCTTAGGGGTTTGGGTCCTGGGCGTCCTCAAGCTTAAGGACTGAAGGGACTTGAGAGCAGCCTCACTGCTTTTGACACTGAGCCTATGCCGGCGCCTGCCGGTCTACAAGGAGGCTCAATGAAAGACACCTACTCCGCCCCCGAGATCATCGTGGTGGCCAAGACATCCGCCGCGCTGCGATCCCCCAAGGGCATGCCCGCAGTCAGTGCCGGGCCGGGCGCCAAGGTCAGCGGGCTCAACAGCCTGCTCAAGAGCAGCAAGCTCAGCCTGGAGCCTCTGTTCGGCGACAACGAGGCCGCCGTCCGCGCGGTCATGAGCGAGCCCATGATGAAGCACGCTGGCGGCGAGACGCCCGACCCAGGCAGCTACTACGTGGTCAGCGGCGAGGTGAAGAACCCGAAGAAGCTCATCGCCGACCTGCTGAACGAAGAAACCATCGAAGGCGCCTACCTCAAGCCAGGCGGCGAGCCGCCGGTCTATCGCGAGGAAGGCGAGGCAGACGGCATGCCCGCGCCCACGGACGGTGCCCCTGCGCCCACGCCCGACTTCAATGCACGGCAGATCTACCTTGGCGCCGCGCCAGCCGGCATCGACGCCCGCTTCGCCTGGACCAAGCCCGGCGGTCGCGGCGACGGCGGCCGCGTCATTGACCTCGAATGGGGTTGGAACTTCAGCCACGAGGACCTGCTGGCCAATTCCGGCGGCCTGCTGGACGGCACCAACTCAAGCAACAACCACCATGGCACCGCCGTGCTTGGGGAGATCGGCGGGGACCACAACAGCCTGGGCGTCATGGGCATTGCCCCCAATGCCAAGCTCTCCACCATTTCTTTCGTGACCAACCCCTCCGCCGCCGCCATCCGCAAGGCAGCCGACCGCCTGGGGCCGGGTGACATCATCCTGCTGGAGATCCACCGGGCGGGGCCGCGCCACAACTTCCAGGCCCGCGACGACCAACTCGGCTACATCGGCATCGAATGGTGGCCCGATGACTTCGCCGCTATCCTCTATGCCACCTCCAAGGGCATCCTGGTGGTAGAGGCGGCCGGCAACGGCGCGGAGAACCTGGATGACGCGCTCTACAGCGTGCGTCCCAATGGCTTCCCGCAGAGCTGGCGCAATCCCTTCAACCGCAACAACCCGCAGTGTGGCGCCATCCTGGTCGGGGCCGGTGCTCCGCCCCCGGGGACCCATGGCCGCAACCATGGCGCCGACCGCTCACGCCTGGGCTTCTCCAACTACGGTTCGGCCGTCGACTGCCAGGGCTGGGGCCGCGAGGTGACCACGACCGGCTATGGCGACCTGCAGAACAACAGCAGCAATACCCAGTACACCGATACCTTCTCAGGAACCTCCAGTGCCTCGCCCATCGTCGTGGGCGCCCTGGGCTGCGCCCAGGGTTGGCTGCGCGCCGCCGGCAAGCCCCTGATGACGCCCGCCAGCGCACGCCAGATGCTGCGCAACACCGGATCCCCCCAGCAGGACGAACCCGGCCGCCCGGTCAGCCAGCGCATCGGCAAACGACCCAATCTGCGTGAGATCCACGGCAAGCTTTTCCCCAAGCCCATCCTCAAGGAGACGCTCAAGGAGATCAAGGACAAGGACCTGAAGGAAAAGGACCTCAAGGACCACCTCAAGGACCACAAGGAGAAGGACAAGGACATCAAGGAAATCAAGGACAAGGACCTCAAGGACAAGGACATCAAGGAAATCAAGGAGAAGGATCTCAAGGACGTCAAGGAGATCGAGAAGCCCATCAAGGAGAAGGACAAGGACAAGGATGTCTTCGAAGGCGGCTTTGACGGCGGTGTGATCCGCACGCCTGCGGAAGCCAGCGGCAGCGAGGCACGCCTGGCAGCCCTGGAAGCCACGGTGCAGAGCCTGGCCCAGATGCTTCAGCTGCAAGGCCTGGGCAGCCAGGAGCACTTCATTCCTGAATCCCTGCGGCCCCTGGTGGGCGGTGGAACGGACGATGGCAGCCAGGACCAGTGAGGACGCCCCTGCCGCCGCAGACATGCCGAGCGATGCGCCACTGTGGCTGCTGCTGCACGAGCTGGACGATGCCAGCGCCGAGCCCCTGCGGCGCTGCCTGGCACCGGCCGCCCTCGCGCTGGGCGGCCAGCTGCTGTGCGTACCTGCCCCCGCACTGCTGCAGGCGAGGCGATGGTCGCTGCGCATGGACAGCGCGGGCCGGACCCAGACCTCGCTGCAGCTGGGTCCGCACTGCATCGAGGGCCCTCGCGTGCGCGCAGTGCTGAATCGCCTGGCCTCACCGCAGTTGGCGGGACGCCATGCGGATGCGGACTACCAGCAGCAGGAATGGCAGGCCATCCTGTCCTTCTGGTTGGCCAGTCTGCCCTGCCCGGTCCTCAACGCCGCGCATCCCACCGGGCTCAGCGGACCGCAGGCCTCGCCGAGCTGGTGGCGTCTGCAAGCCAGTCGCGCCGGCTTGCCCGCCCGGCCCGAGGATGGGCGCATGCCGGCACGACAGGAGCAGCGGCGCCTTCTGGTGATGGGCCGGCGCTGCCTGCCTGATGCTCAGGACCGCGCAGGCGCCGACCCCGACCTGCGCCTGTGGATGGAGGCTCTGCCAGCCTTTGCAGCAAGGCTGGGCCTGGCCATGCTGGAAGTACGACTGTGCCGGGACAACGGCAGCGGCTGGGTGCTGGACCATGCCGATCCCCGGCCAGACCTGCGCCAGTTGGACGCCCCCATGCAATCCGCTCTGCTGGCCTGCATGGGACTGGCCCCCGACTACAGGGGTCAGTCCTTGCCAGCCTCGTCAGGTGCCGAGGCCGGCGCCTGGCTGCACCCGCCACCCACCCTGCCTGCCCAGGAGTTGCACCCATGAGCCACGACCACGTGCTGATCATCGGTTCCGACAGTCCTTGCGAACTGCTGGCACGCTCGCTGCGGCACCAGGGCGTCCAGCCTCTGTGGCTGCGACCAGCCGCCGAGGCGCAACAGCTGCCCGCTCACGCCCTCGTCGCCGGACGGTTGAGGGGGCACTTCGTCCATGAGGGTCAAGCCCATGCGCTTGACACCGTCCAGGGCCTGTACCTGCGCCCCTTTGGCCGTCCGGCCAACGACAGCGAGGCCGCATGCCGGCAGTACCTTCAGTGGTGCCAGGCCTGGACCGAGCTGGGTGAGCTGTTCCAGGGCATGGTGGTCAACCGCGTCTCAGCAATGGGCTCCAATGCCTCCAAGCCCTTCCAGCTGCGCCTGCTCGCGGAGCTGGGCTTCGCGGTACCGCCCAGCCTGGTCAGCAACGACCCGGCAGAGGTACTGGCCTTCGAGGCAGCGCAGGGGCCGCTGATCTACAAGTCCGCCAGCGGGGTGCGCTCCATCGTTCGAGAGCTGGATGCGCAGGCCAGGTCCCGGCTGGACCGTCTGAGGCACTGCCCCACGCTCTTCCAGAAGCGGCTACGCGGCAGCAATGTACGGGTGCATGTGGTGGGCCAGGAGGTCCATGCCACCGAGATCGACGCGGACGTGGTCGACTATCGCTACGCGTCGCGCCAGGGCGGGGACGCCCACCTGAGGCCTACCACGCTGGAGCCCCGCACGCACGAGCGCTGCCTGCGGGCTTCCCAGGTACTGGGCCTGCCCTTCGTGGGCCTGGACCTGATGCTGGCGGATGATGGGCAGACTTACTGCTTCGAAGCCAACCCCAGCCCCGGATACAGCTTCTTCGAGGACGCCACCGGGCAGGACATTTCCGGCTCTCTGGCCCGTCTGCTGCGCGGCGCTGAGCCCCTGCATTGAGGCGCCCCTCGTGGTACACCCCGGCGGCAGCGCCCCCTGCAACAGGCCGCCGGCATTCACGGCCGGGCAATCACTACCGGGCGTTCACTCCCCAGCTCGCGACAGGCTCAGTGCCGTACCGCCTCACGCAGCACGCCCAGCACCTCGGAGTGGAACTCCCGCTGGTAGAGGATGTAGATCACGCCCACCGTCGCGGCCAACATGGCCCAGGGCGAGAAGAACCAGGCAATGGCGGCAAAGGCCAGGTAGTAGGCCCGCAGGCCATCGTTGAAGGTCTCGGCAGCCATGCCGACCACGCGGCCCGCCCGGTCCGCGAAGGCATCGCGGTCCAGCCCCTCGCTGAGGTACTGCTCGGACTCCGGCGCCGAAGCCACGAGCAGCGCGCCGAAGGTGTACTGGCGCATGCTCCACGTGAAGCGGAAAAAGGCGTAGATGAAGATGGCCGTCAGCAGCACCAGCTTCAGGTCGAAGACCAGATTGCTGGTGGTAGCGGCAAAGGGCAGCTCCTTGACCAGCTCGCTGGCCTTGTCGCTGGCCCCCAGGGCCGCCAGCAGGCCGCCCAGGATCAGGATGGTGGTCGAGGCGAAGAAGGAGGGGCTGGAGGCCAGGCTCTGCACCACCACACCGTCGATCACCCGCACCTCACGGTAGGTGACCTGCATCATCCAACGACGCCTGACCTGGTTGGTGATGGCCAGCAGCGAGCCCTTCTGCTGGGCCCTGCGCTTGGCGAACTGGGCATAGCCCACCCAGGCCACGAAGAAGCCGACGAGTGCCAGCCAGTCGGCCAGGGGTAGCAGGCCCAGATGCGAGAACAGCTTGTGCATGGCGGCAGTGTAGCGAGGGCTCAACAGGCTGGGCTGGCACCCAGCCGGCCATTCAAGGCGCCAGGTCGAAGACCAGCACCTCGGCGTCCTCGCCCTCGGCCAGATGCAACTGCGCAGCGTCCTTCAGCTGCAGGGCATCGCCGGCGGCCAGACGCTGGCCATTGGCGCTGAGCTTGCCGCGGATCAGGTGCACATAGGTCAGTCGGCCAGCGGGCAGGGGCAGGATCTCGCTTTCCGCACCATCGAACAGGCCGGCATAGACCCGGGCGTTGGCGTGGATCATCACGGCATCCGCCGCGCTGGCCTCGCCGGCCGGAGCTGCGATCAGGGTCAGGCGACCGCGCTTGCGCTGCGCTTCGATGTGCTTCTGCTCGTAGCCCGGCGCCACGCCGCGCTGGTTCGGCTGGATCCAGATCTGCAGGAAGTGGGTGGCCCGGTCCTTGGCGTGGTTGAACTCGCTGTGCAGCACGCCAGTGCCGGCACTCATGCGCTGCACATCGCCGGGGCGGATCACGCCCTCATTGGCGGCGCCGGCATCGCCGTTGCCCATGCTGTCGCGGTGAGCCAGCTCGCCGTCCAGGACATAGCTGATGATCTCCATGTCGCGATGGCCATGGGTGCCGAAGCCGGTGCCTGGGGCGATGCGGTCCTCGTTGATCACCCGCAGCGCACCGAAACCCATGCGGGCCGGATCGTAGTAATCGGCAAAGGAAAAGCTGTGGAAGCTCTTCAGCCAGCCGTGGTCGGCATAGCCTCGGTCGCAGGAACGGATCAGCTGGGTCTGGGACATGGTGCGGTTTCTCCTGGCCTCACTTTACGGATCCCTGCCCCTGCCTGGGGCGAGCAAGCTTGAAGCCATCATTCAAATAAGATGAAGCCATGTCGCAGAAAGAACCCGCCAGCCCCTATGCCCTTGGCACGCTGTCCTTGGAGGCCCACCAGACCAGCCGGCGGGTGCTGACACCCGAGGCGCTGTCCATGATGGACTGCATCGCGCGCACCGGCAGCTTCGCCGCCGCCGCGCGCGAAATGGGCAAGGTGCCCTCCGCCCTGACCTACAGCGTGCGCCAGCTGGAAGAGGCCCTGGATGTACTGCTCTTCGACCGCAGCTCGCGCCAGGCTGTGCTGACGGCCGCGGGCCATGAGTTGCTGGCCGAGGGTCGACGCCTGCTCCAGGAAATGGATGCCGTGGCTAACCGCGTGCGCCGCGTGGCCACGGGCTGGGAAAGCACGCTGACGGTGGCCATCGACGACGCCATTGCTCGCCGGGCGGTCTACGACCTCATGGAAGCCTTCTTCCAGCTGCGCGAGAATGGCCAGCCCCCACCCACCCGGTTGAAGCTTCGCACCGAGGTGCTGGCCGGTACCTGGGAGGCCCTGAGCTCGGGCCAGGCCGATCTCGCGATCGGGACCACCACCCAACCCCCAGGCAGCAGCTTCCACTGCGAGCCCATGGGCGAGATGGAGATGATCTTCGTCGTGGCGCCGCATCACCCGCTGGCCGACCATGACGGTCCTCTGGACCCAGGCACCATCGCCCAGCACCGCATCATCGCGGTGGCCGATACCGCCCGCCAACTGCTGCCCATGACCGTGGGCGTCATGCCAGGCCAGGAGGTGCTGACCATGCCCTCCATGGCCGCCAAGCTGGAGGCCCTGCTGCGCGGCCTGGGCTGCGGCTCCCTGCCCCGCTCCATGGTTCGACGCCACGTGGAGGCCGGTCGGCTGGTCCACAAGGCCTATGCCCAGGTGCGTCCGCCTGTGCCCTTGAACTACGCCTGGCGCGCTGGCCCGCAGCCAGCGCGAGCGCTGGCCTGGTGGCTGCAGCAGCTACGCAGTCCGGTCACACGGCTGGCCCTGCTCGAGCAGCATGAAGGTTTGCTGCTGTGAGCCTGCGCACTGGAGCTTGCCGTGTCTACCGCGGCCGTTTCGCACCGTCGCCGACCGGCCTGCTGCATGCGGGCTCCCTTGTGGCTGCACTGGCCAGTTGGCTGGACGCGCGCGCCCATGGCGGGCAATGGCTGGTACGCATCGAGGACCACGACCAGGGGCGCTGCGTCAGCGGCGCCGGTCAGGCCATCCTGGGCCAGCTGCAGGCGCTGGGACTGCAAGCTGACGAAGCCCCGAGCTGGCAGTCACAACGGCAGGCGCTGTACACCGACGCCCTGCAGCGGCTGGTCGAAAGCGGCTGGGCCTATGGCTGCGACTGCACGCGCAAGTCCATTGCAGACGCCCTGGCCGCACAGGCGCTGGAGAAGCCAAGGCATGGCGAGCTGGTCTATCCCGGCACCTGCCGGCAGCGCCATCTGCTCCCGTCGCAGGCGCGGGCGTGGCGCCTGCGCAGTAGCGCTGACCTCAGCGGGACGCAAGACCTGACCCTCAGTTGGCAGGACCGCCGTCTGGGCGCTCAGCAGCAGAACGTCACCCAGGCCGTGGGAGACTTTGTGCTGCGGCGTGCCGATGGGCTCTGGGCCTACCAGCTCTGTGTGGTGGTGGACGATGCCGAGCAGGGCATCACAGACGTTGTCCGCGGCGAGGACCTTGCGGACAACACGCCGCGCCAGATCCGTCTCCAGCAGCTCCTGGGCCTGCCCGGCTTGCGCTACCTGCACACGCCGCTGGTGATGGGCCCCAACGGCGAAAAGCTCTCCAAGCAGAACGGCGCAAGAGCGCTGGAGCTGGAGGATCCGCTGATGGCTCTGCAGCGTGCAGGCGCGCTCCTGGGGCTGCCTCGACTGCCGGGCACCACGACGGCTGACTGGCTCGCCGCCGCAGTGACTGCCTGGACCGAACTGCAGCTGCGCAGGCCCGGCGGCGCACCTCTTTGATGGCATGATCCCGGGATTCGCATTTCTCCCACGAGGCAATATCCATGATCACCACCTCCACCGGCCTGCAGTACGAAGACACCCAGGTCGGCGACGGCGCCGAAGCCAAGTCCGGCCATGACGTGCGCGTGCACTACACCGGCTGGCTCTACCAGGACGGCGTGAAGGGCGCCAAGTTCGATTCCAGCAAGGACCGCGGCCAGCCCTTCGAGTTCGAGCTCGACGGCGGCATGGTGATCAAGGGCTGGGATGAAGGCGTGCAGGGCATGAAGATTGGCGGCACCCGCGTTCTGGTGATTCCGCCGCAGCTGGGTTATGGCGCCCGCGGCGCCGGCGGCGTGATCCCGCCCAATGCCACGCTGATGTTCGAGGTAGAGCTCTTGGGCCTGTCCGGCGGCTCAGAGCCCCTGGACTTGACACTGCAGACCACCGCCAGCGGTCTGCAGTTCGAAGACGTGATCGTGGGTGACGGCAGCGAGGCCGTCTCCGGCAAGCGTGTCACCGTGCACTACACCGGTTGGCTCTACAAGAACGGCCAGCGCGGCAAGAAGTTCGACTCCAGCAAGGACCGCAACGACCCGTTCAAGTTCCACCTGGACGCCGGTCAGGTGATCAAGGGCTGGGACGAAGGCGTGCAGGGCATGAAGGTCGGCGGCAAGCGCATGCTGGTGATCCCCTCGGACCTGGGCTACGGCCCCTACGGCGCAGGCGGCGTGATTCCGCCCAATGCGACGCTGCTGTTCGAAGTGGAGCTGCTGGCCGTCTGAAGCCCTGGTCAAGCCGGGCTCAGGCAGCGTCCTGGGCCGTGTCGACCGCGCCTGCGCCCGCCCTGTGCGGGCGCAGGCGTTTCAGCAGGAACTTGGGCAAGCGCTTGAGCGCACGGCCACCGAAATGCCGCAGCGCGGGCATCCATGCCTCGGGACACCGCAGGTCCAGGGCCAGCAGCCCCACGAACTCACGCCGTTCGCTGACCCAGTCGCGCTTGTAGGGTTCGGAGCCATTGAGGTAATCGATGAGATGCACCTCGCCGCTGTCCAGGGCATCCTGGAACAAGGCGGCCGACAGCACCGTTCCCACGCCCAGCTTTGCTGCGCTGTCACGGTAGGCCAGCTTGTAGATGCTGGCCACACCCTCGTGCACCCACCACAGCTGGGCCGCCTGCGCCACGCCCTGCAGGCGGAGCACGCCCAGGCGCAGGCGCCCGTCGGCCGCCAACAGACGGATCAGCTCGCGGATGAATTCCGGCCGGGCCTCACCCAGCTTCCAGCTGTCCTGGTAAACCGACTCGAAATCCTGCAGCGCCTGCTCCAGCGCCGGGCCGGGCATTCTCACGATCTCTATGCTCAGCGCGTGCTCGGCAAGCAGGCGTTTGCGGGCCCGGCGCTCCGTGTTGCGCAGCTTCGTGGGGCGCGCAGCCCAATAGGCCTCGAAGCCCAGGCCTTCGCAGGGCAGCACCCAGTTCTCGAAACAGTGGTAGAGGTCAGTGCAATAGCCCGCTGACTTCAGCCCGCTCTGCAGCAGGCGCAAGACGGCGCTCCCGGCCTCCAGGGGCTGCAGGCTCAGCACCGCGCCTTGAGGATCCGCCCGCAATTGCCGCCCCAGAGACGCGGCAGCGCTCACGGCCTCGGATGAGTCCCAAGGGGGGGACAGCGCATCCGCCAGCGGCCCGAAGCGGGGGCTGTAGTAGTTGCCCAGCGCCGTGAGCCGTGCCCCCGCTGGCGCAACGGGGCCGGCGTGCCGGCACAACCACAGTGACAGCTGCCTCCCCGGCCCGGCTTCGGCGCTGAACAGGACGGGCTCGCCCTCCCCCCCCAGACCACGGGAGGCCATGAGGCGAAACCAGGGCTCGGTTTGGAACAAGGACATCAGAGAATCAGAGGTTGTAGCCGGCTGCCATCAGCCGCATCGCTGTGCCTGCTTGTTGTCGGGGCACGGGCGCCTTCACCAGATCGCAATGCCATCATCGCCCCGTCCATGTCCATGAAAGCCCGACGACTGTCCCTCATTGCTGCGGCGCTGCTGCTGCTCGTGCTCATTGTCTCGTTCAAGCTGGTCTATGCGGACCTGGATAGGCTGGGCGGCACGCCCTGGACCTCCAAGCGCGGCAACGACTACGCACGCTACCTGCTCAAGCGCCTGGAAGGCCACCCGAAGCTGGAGGCGGTCTTCCAGCCCATGCTGCTGGGCTGGCAATCATGGCTGGAACCGGAGGTGGACCTGAGCCAGCATCCGGACCACGGACGTGGCGCACGCGCTGAAAGCGCCCGCAGTGTAAGACAGCAGGCCCTGGCCGCGCGCGGCAAGATCGACGAGAACCTGGGCCGGCGCATCCGCAGCGTGGACAGCCCGGCCGCCCTGGAGCTCAGCCTGCAGGAGGCCCGCGCGGGCGATGTCATCGAGCTGGCTGACGGCCGCTACCCCATCACCCGATCACTGTGGACACGTGCCTCGGGCACGGCCGAGCAGCCCATCACGCTGCGCGCAGCCCATCCGCGCGGCGCGGTGCTGGTCGTGCAGACCGCCATCCTGTTCGAGGTCACGGAACCCCACTGGCATTTCGAGGACCTGGACATCGAAGGTCACTGCCGCCCGCCCGGCTGCGAGCACGCCCTTCATGTAACGGGCAAGGCCAGCCACTTCCGGGCCGAAAACAATGTCATCAGTGACTTCGATTCGCACATCAAGGTAAACGGCAGCAAGGGGCTGTTCCCCGACCACGGCCGCCTCACGCACAACACGCTGCGCAATCAAGGAGACCGCGTGAGCGCAAGACCTGCCAACCCGGTCGACATCGTGGCGGCCAGCCACTGGGTGGTCGACGAAAACATCGTGCGTCACTTCGTGCACCCCGATGACAAGACCAGCAGCTACGGCATTTTCATGAAGGGCGGCGGCAGCGGCGGGCGCATCGAACGAAATCTGGTCATCTGCGCTGCCCAGGGCGTCTCCGCGCGCGGCACGCGACTGGGAATTTCCTTCGGCGGTGGCCTGACAGGCCCCAGCTACTGCCGGGACCAGCTCTGCCGCACCGAGCATGAGAACGGTCTTGCACGTGCCAATATCGTGGCCAACTGCAACGACGCCGGCCTCGACATCAATCACTCCACCAGCATCACGCTGGAGGGCAATGTGCTGGTCAACACCGCCGGCATCAATGTGCGCGGCGTCAGCCCGGCGGCTCGGCTGATCAGCAACCAGGGCGACGGCTCTGTGCGCACCTTCGCCAACAAGGACGTCAGCAGCGATGGCCTGGGCCCTGCGCCGCTGGACTCCCAACTGAGAATCAAGCCCTGAGTCCGCCACGCCGGGGCGCGAGCCCCGGGCTGTGACGTCGCCCCATCAGCTCGGCGTCCTGGCCGCGCGCTGCCCAGGTGCTCAGCCCCGCAGGGGCGCATCATTGCTGCGGGCATCAATGGAGATCATCAGCTGCGCCAGCTGCCAGGCTCCATGCTGGCGGGAGGTGTGCGACACCGTCTCCAGCGCGCGCACCGGCTGGCGGTAGGCCTCCGGATCTGCCACGAAGGCATCGTAGGACTGCAGCAGGGCCGCCTCGATGGCCTGTTCGTCCAGCACGTCGGCATTGCGCACGCCCTCGAACTGCGACAGGCGCTGCGCGGTGATGCCCTCGCAGTCCACCAGGGCCAGGATGGGACGCAGCGCACGCAGGTACTCGTAGATCTTGGCCGGAATCTGGTTGTTGAAGGCTGAGCCCTGGAACACCAGCAGCAGGTCCGCGCCCATCATCTCCTGCAGGGCCTGGCGGTATGGCACGGGGCCGGCCACGTCGACCATGTCCTCCACGCCGAACTTCTGGGCCAGCTCGCGGATGGCCTGATCGGCGCCGGGTGCACGGAAGCGCACGCACAGCCGCGAGGCCTCGATGCGACCGCTGTCACGCAGGCGGGCCATCACCCGGAACAGATTGCTGGGATCGCGCTCCTTGGGGTAGATGGCGCCGCTGTGCAGCATCAGCAGACGCTCTGGCGGCATGTCGATGCGCTGGGCCTCGGCGCCCACGAAGGACCCTTCGTCGTAGCCGTTCTCGATCACATGGACCCGGCCGCGGGCCTCGGGGTAGCGCCGCTCGAAGAGCTGGCGCGCCCCGTCGGTCGTCACGACGCAGCAAGTGGAGCGCCGCACAACCCATCCCTCCAGCCGCGGCAGCAGCCAGCGCTTGAGGCGGCTGGCGTCCCAGTCCTCGTGGTAGACGGGATCGCGGAACTCGGCGATCCAGGGGCGCCCCGTCCAGCGGGCCACCATGCCGCCGATCAGGTGGGCAGACAGGATGGGATAGGTGCTCCAGACCAGCTGTGCCTTGCGGCTGCGCACCAGGCGGATGCCGCGTCGCACGCCACCAAAGAACCAGCTGGACCAGCGGTCGGGCATCGCCAGCAGCTCAGGGTACTTGCCCCGGATGGACAGGTCACGCCGCACATCCAGCGCCAACGCACGCTCCAGGCGGATGTCCGGCGGCACCTGCGCCATGAGGTCGACGCTGGTGCGTTCGTAGGCGCTGGCACTGGCCGACAGCAGGCTGACGTCCCAGCCCGCCTCCGGCAGGACCTTGGCGAAATTGAGGCTGCGCAGCACACCACTGGAGCCAGCCTGTGGCGGGAAGTGAAAGGCCACCATCAAGGCGGCGTGGGGCCGTGCCGGGCGGGCCAGATCCGGCTCCGGCTGCCGCAGCAGATTGCCCAGGAGCTGAAAGGCGCGTGAGCTGGCCGTGGCCCCCCAAGGCGTGAAACGACGCAATTGCAGGAAACAGTTCTCCAGCGTGGCATAGCCCTTCTGCGTGCTCACCCCGCAGGCATAGCCGGCGCGGCGCACCATCTCCACATGGCGGCTGGTGTAGTCCTTGCCCGGCTCGCCATTGGGATACGCGAAGGGCATGCGCTGAGGACCGAGCACCGCCTCGATGTCGGCACGACTTTCGCGGATCTCCCGCTCGGCCTCGTCCTCGCTGCAGCAGGACAGGATGGGATGGTTGACCGAATGGGCGCCGATCTCCATGCCCATGGCCTGCAAGGCCTTCAGGTCCTCTGCGCCAAAGCAAGGCGGCCCGGCGTAGTCCGGCCCGCACAGGCGCTCCAGCTCGGCCATGGCCCCGCGGCGTTGGTCCTGGGGCTGGTACTTCAGCGCGGCGGTCACGAGCCGCACGGCATCAATGCGGCGTTCACGGCTGCTGACATCCAGCCCCGGCGTGGCGCCCGGGACGCCGGTCAGCATCTGCAGATCGGCAGGCAGATGGTGGATCGCATGCTCGATGCGCTCGTTCCACAAGGGCTGGCCGCGCAACTGCGCCGTGGTGATGAAGAAAGTGCCGCGCAGTCCTTGAGACTGCAACCAGGGCGCCACATGCTCGATCCAGCTCTTGTAGCCGTCATCGAAGGTCAGCACGACCGACGGTTCCTTCAGCAGGCCAGCGCGCAGCAAGTCCACGGCTTCGGTCAGCGCGAGGATGCGGAAGGAAGCGCGCAGCTCGCCGACCAGGTCCTTGAAGCGCTCGAAGGAGTACTCGTGCGGATCAAGCCGCTGAGCCTCGCAGGGCAGGCGATGGAAGGAAAGGATGGTCAGCTTGCCGCGGCCAAAGCTGCGTGTGAGAGATAGCATCATGGGCATGGCGCGGGCTCGGCTCAGGGCCGCAGCGCCGCCGTGGATTTCCGGGGATTGACCTGCTGGCGCACATGGCGGCGCACACAGTCCGCCAGCGCCACCAGCATGTAGTGGAAGTCGTAGAAGGCGGCGCTCAAGGCAGCACCGGTGATCAGGAAGATGAACATGGCACCGGCCAGCGCATTGACCATGTCGGCCGCCCAGAGCAGATCGTCGCGCCCGGACTTCTTCACCAGGCTCTGCACCTCGCCTCGCGCACTGAAGGTGGTCCACATCAGGGCCACGAAGATGAGCAGGCCTACGAAGCCCATGTCACCCAGCACCTCGAAGTAGATGCTGTGGGCGGCCGCCGGGTAGTTCACGTTGGGCGTCTCGACAAAGCCAAGCAGGCCCTGCTTGTAGCGGAACTGCTCGAAGATCACCGGCGCCTGCACGGCACGGAAGCCGCCGCCGAAGACCGGGTTCTCCACGGCGATGGCACTGGCACGCTTCCAGGCGGTCACGCGCCCCATGAAGGAGGCATCCTCATTGGCCGATTGCAGCGTCTCCATGCGCTCGAACCAGCTTGCCGGGGCCGCCGCATAGATGGCCAGGCCGATGGCCAGGAAGATCATCAGGCCCTTGAACTTCTGCCGCCCCATCAGGACCATCCAGACCCCGAAGCAGACAAAGCCGATCAACCCCCCGCGCGACTTGGTGGCAATCACGGCCATGGCCACAAGGAACATGAAGCCCAGCAGGGCATATCGCCAGGCCCTGGACTTGCTGTACTGCCACAGGTAGAAGGCCAGCGGCACGGACAACAGGACCGACTGCGCGAAATGGTTGTTGTCCCCCAGCTTGGCATTGCCCAGCACGATGTGGGCGCCGCCGGAGGCCAGGAACTTCAGGCCCTCCACCACGCCGTGTCCGCCCAGGCCCAATGCCATGATGATCACCATGGCCACCAGGCGCGTCCGGTTGACGACCAGCAAAGGCATCAGCAGGCACAGCAGGATGTTCTTCAGCAGATTGGTCGCGATCTCCCAGTTCCGCTCAATGCCGCCGTAGGCGAGACTGGCCACGAACAGGGCATGCAGCGAGAACAACAGGAACAGGATCTGCGGCCCGCCCAGCTCCCAGGGCCCGACGATCTGCTTGCGCTGCGTCATCATCAGCACCAACGTCGAGATGGCGAAGAGCATCACGTAGGGCACGCCTGCCATGAAACCGTACATGTAGAAGCCCAGGGCCGAAAGATTCGCCCAGGACCACATCAGCAAGGATGCGAAGGCGCTGCGGACCACCAGCGGCGCCAGCCCCATCATGAAGAGCAGGGTGATGATGTCACGCATGCGGCCCCCTCCCCTCGCTGGAGCGCGCCCCGGCAGCAGGCTTGGGATGCGGGGGGGGAGTCATCCGGGGCCCCTGTGGGGGTTTGGGTGCCTTGGGCACTTTGGGCGCCTTGCCTCCCAGGCGGATGTCGAACCAGCCCAGTTCCTCATCATCCAGTCTGCCGCGTGCCTTGGACATGGTGCGCAAGAGCCAGCCCACGCAAAGCAGCTGCGCAAAGATGACCAGATACTCCTTCATTGCACGACCTGCCCTTTCCGGCTGGCAAACAGGCGCTCATAACGGGCCAGCATGGCCTGCAGAGAGTAGGCGTTCATGGCCCTCTCACGCGCGGCTTCCTGCTGGGCCTGACGCGCAACGGGATCCAGCCGCTGTGCCAGGGCTTGCCGCAGCCCCTGGGTCAGCGCCATTGTGTCCGAGGGAGGCACCAGATGGCCGGCTGAGCCTTGGCCCAGCACGGCGGCATTGCCGCCCACGGTCGTCGCGACAATGCCCATGCCCGTTGCCAAGGCCTCCTGCAGCGCGCAGGAGGTGCCCTCGGTCACCGAGTTCAGCACGAAGACATCCAGCGCGCGCAGCACGGCCGGCACGTCCTGCCGCTGACCGGCGAAGTACACGCGGTCCTGCAGGCCCAGCTGTGCCACCTGCTCGCCCAACGCCTGGCGCAAGGGACCTTCGCCCACCAGCACAAGGCGGGCACGACGGCAGGCCTCCTCGCCCAGCGCCTGCAGCCGGGCGAAGGCGTCGATCAGCCGTGCCTGGTCCTTGACCGGGTCCAGCCGCCCGACAGTGCCTACAAGCAGATGCTCCCCACGCTGGAAAGGCAGGCCGGCGGGCCAGGCGTCGCTGGTCTGCATCGGGCGGAAGCGCGCTGTGTCCACGCCGTTGGTGATGAGCTGTATGCGCGCAGGCGGCACCTGGATGATGTCGCGGAGGTAGTCCCGCACCTGGTCTGAAACGGCCACGAAGTCCTGCACGAAAGGCGCCATCAGGCGCCTGTTGCGGCGGTTCTTGAGATTGCTGCCACCCGGATCGCTGACGTCCCAGCCGTGCTCGGCATGGATGCGGCGCGGCACAGCGGCCAGGGCCGCCATGGGCAGGAAATCCATCGCGGCCAGATTGCAGCTGTGCAGCACGTCCGGCGCCTGCTCACGGAAAAGGCGCCAGGCCCTCGGCCAGTAAGGCAAGGGACCGCCGGGCTGCTTGTCCAGGGCGATGCACTGCACGTCCGGCGTCTCGATGCGGCTGCGGTAGACAGGGTCGACCTCGGTGAGCGCGACCAGGGTGTGGCGAAAACGATCCCGCGGCAGGCCATTGATCAGCTGGGTGACGACATTCTCCAGGCCACCGCTGGAGAAGCGGTAGACCAGGTGCATGACGTGCAGACGGGAATCGGTCTTCATGAACGGGCGAGGAAGCCTGGGGCGGTGAGAAAGCCGGACCGCTCAGCGGCCGATGGGGAAGTACTCGAGCCCGAGCAGGCGCACCAACTGGGGGTCGTAGAGGTTGCGACCGTCGACGATGACGGGGTGGCGCAGCGCCGTGCGCAGGGTGTCGAAATCCGGACTGCGGAACTCTTTCCATTCGGTGGCGATCAGCAGTGCATCGGCCCCCTCCACCGCCTGCATGGCGCTGGCCGCGAAGTGCAGGCCTGGCGTGGGACCGAAGACCCGGCGGGCCTCGTCCATGGCCACGGGATCGTAGGCCACGATCTCGGCGCCGGCGGCCAGCAGGTCAGCCACGAGCACACGGCTGGGCGCCTCGCGCATGTCATCGGTATTGGGTTTGAAGGCCAAGCCCCACAGCGCAAAGCGCAGGCCACGGAGGTCCTCCCCGAAACGGCGGCGAACCTTGGCCGCCAGCACATGCTTCTGCGCCTCGTTGGCCGACTCGACGGCCTTGAGCACCTGCATCTGCAAGCCTGCCTCGACATCCGCGGTGCGGATCAGGGCCTTGACATCCTTGGGGAAGCAGGAGCCGCCGTAGCCGCAGCCGGGATAGAGAAAGTCGTAGCCGATGCGCGGATCGGAGCCAATGCCCCGGCGCACCATCTCGATGTCGGCGCCCAGGCGCTCGGCAAGGTTGGCCATCTCGTTCATGAAGCTGATGCGTGTGGCCAGCATGGCATTGGCGGCGTACTTGATCAGCTCGGCGCTGCGCACGTCGGTCAGCACCAGGCGCTCGTGGTTGCGCTGGAAGGGAGCGTACAAGGCACGCATCAGTGCGATGGCCTGTTCATTGGAGGCGCCGACGATGATGCGGTCAGGCCGCATGAAATCCTCGACGGCAGCTCCTTCCTTCAGGAATTCGGGATTGGACACCACCGCGAAGGGATGCGTGGCGCCCTGAGCCTTCAAGGTGGCGGCGATCTCGGCCTGGACCTTGTCGGCCGTCCCCACGGGCACGGTGCTCTTGTCCACGATCACCCGGAAGCCCGTCATGTGGCGGGCAATGCCACGGGCGGCGGCCAGCACGTACTGCAGGTCCGCGGACCCGTCTTCGTCGGGCGGCGTGCCGACGGCGATGAACTGCATGGTCGCGTACTCGGCCGCTGCCTGAACGTCCGTGGTGAAGCTCAGGCGGCCGGCCGCCATATTGCGCCGGACCATGGCCTCCAGCCCTGGCTCGTAGATGGGCACCTCGCCGCGCTGCAGCCGGGCGATTTTGTCGGCATCGGTGTCGAGGCACAGCACGTGGTTGCCGACTTCAGCCAGGCAGGTGCCGCTCACCAGGCCAACATAGCCCGTGCCAATCATCGTGACTTTCATGACTTGCTCCGTGCAGGGGACCTGGCCGCGTGAGCCTCCACCAGGCGACGGAACAGCTGGTACTGCTGCTCGCTGGTGGCGTCCCAGGAAAAGTCCTCAGCATAGCGGCGTACGGCCGCGCGGCCGGGATGGGCTTGCCACAGGGATGCCACCGCCTCGGCAATGCCGGCGCCGTCGCGCGAGGGGATGAGCCGCCCGGCGACGTCGCTCCGCACCACCTCGGGCGAACCACCCACTGGCGTCGCGGCCACGGGCGCGCCGCAGGCCATGGCCTCCAGCAGCACATTGGCCCAGCCCTCGCGGCTGGAGGCCAGCAGCAGCATGTCTGCAGCGCTGTACCAGCGCAGCAGCTCGGTGTTGGGCAGCGCGCCGGTCATGCGAACCTTGCCCTGCAGTCCCAGGCGCTGGATGGTGGCCTCGATGCGGGGTCGGTCCGCGCCCTCCCCGATGATCACCAGCCGTGCCTGCGGGAAACGTGGCAACAGCAGCGCCAGGGCCTCGACGCACAGATCGTGGCCCTTGAGCGGCACCAGATGCCCCACCGACACCATCAACGGTGCGCCCTCCAGTCCCAGCTCGCTGCGCATCTGCGCCTGGTCCAGGGGCTGGAAGCGCTGCAGGTCCACGCCGTTTCGGAAGACATGGAGCTTCTCGCGCGGTTCACCGAGCTCGTGCAGGCGCTCCATCAGGTCGGCACACACGCCGATGGACGCGTCGGCCTGCCTGGCAGCGCCCTGGATGAGGCGGCGCGGCCAGCGGAAGGTGGGGAACAGGTTGAGGTCGGAGCCGCGCGCCGTGATGGTCAGGGGCTTATCGAAATAGCGAGCCAGCCAGGCTGCGGCCACGCCATCGGGGTAGTAGTAGTGGGCGTCGATGACGTCGAACTCGAGCCCCTCCCGCATCCATTGCCGGATGGCCAGCGCCGAGCGCAGCGCCAGCAGGCAAGGCGCTACGTTCATGCCCACCTTGGGCGGCAGCAGGTAGCGCGGGTAGCGCACCTCGATGCCGTGATGCACCGCCTGACGCGGTGTGGCGGCCATCTTCGCCCAGGCGCCGAAGCGCGGGTTCGTCGAGGGGAACCAGGGCACCGGGGCCAGCACCTTGGCCTGAACCTTGCCCGCTTTCAGCAGCTCGCGCAGGCGCGTCTCCACGAAGATGCCATGCCCAGGCCGGCTGGCACTGGGGTAGAGCGTGGAGAACAGCAGCGTGCGGAGGGGACGGTCCATGCGGGCAATCGTGGCAGTCGTGGCAATCTCGGCGATGGGGGCAGGCGCGAGGCGTGTCAGATCACCGAGCGGCCGAGCAACCGTTCGTAGACCGGCACATAGTTCGCCGCGCTGTTGCGCCAGTTGCGGACGTCCTCGACGAAACGACGTCCGTTGGCCTGCACGCGCGGCCAGTCTCCCGGCGCGCCCAGCACCTTGAGCACCACGTCCGACAGCGATTGGCGGTTGCCGGCCCGGAACAGGTGACCCGTCTGGCCGTCCTCGATCAGCTCTTTGTGGCCGCCGACGTCCGAGGCCACCAGCAGACGCCCCTGCGCCATGGCTTCCAGGGGCTTGAGCGGCGTGACCAGCTCGGTCAGGCGCATCGGGTGACGAGGAAACACCAGCACATCGATCAGGTCGTAGTAGCGCTGCACCTGGGCATGCGGCACACGGCCGGTGAACACGACCTTGTCAGCCAGCCCCAGGGCCTGGGACTGGGCCTTGAGTGCAGCGTCCTGCGGGCCACCGCCGACCAGCAGCAGCCGCACGCTCGGGTCACGCTGCAGCATCTGCGGCAGCGCCTCCAGCAGCAGGTCCAGACCTTCATAGGCGTAGAAGGAGCCGATGAAGCCAAGCACCTTGGCCCCCTGCAGCCCCAGCTGTGCCTGCAGTGCGGGGTCCGGCTGGCCACCGGGTTCGAAGCTGGCGATGTCGACCGCGTTCGGGATCACGCTGACCTTCTGCGCCGCAATGCCGCGGTCGAGGATATCGCCACGCAGGCCCTCGCAGATCGTGAAGACATGATCGACGCGCTGCATGGCGCGGGTCTCAAGGCCGCGCGTGGCACGGTAGCGCAGGCTGCCCTCGGTGGTCGTACCATGATCGACGGCGGCATCCTCCCAGAAAGCGCGGATCTCATAGACCACCGGCAGGCCGGCACGTCGCGCGGCGCGCGCGGCGGGCAAGGCATTGAGTACCGGCGAGTGGGCATGCAGGATGTCAGGCCTATGCTCGCGGACCAGGGCGTCGATGCGGCGCTCCAGCGCGCGCATCAGCTGCATCTCCTTGATCACGGGAAGCTTGCTGGCCTCGGCCAGGGGCGTGCGGTGGAAAGTCCAGGCATCCACCTGTTCCTGCAAGGCACCGTCATGTTTGCCGGAGCTCTGCTCATGTTTGGGGCTGGTGAGGTGCAGCGTCTCCCAGCCCAGCTTGCGCTGCTCGCGCAGCAGCGAAGCCGTCCGGAAGGTGTAGCCGCTGTGCAGCGGCAGCGAATGGTCGAGGATGTGAAGGACGCGGACGGTCATATCAGGGGGCAGTCGGAGCGGCAGACGAAGGAGCGTGGACCGGCGCGGTCTTGCTGGCGATGGCGTGGTCGGGCACCACGGGATGCGGGCCATCCACAACGACGCGCAGAAAGGCCTCGAACATCGTCAGGGACCACAGCGCTGTGCTGTGGTCGGCTCGGCCGGACTGGTGCTGCTCGACGAGATCGCGCAGGCAGTCCGGATTGAACCAGCCGGTGTCAGCCAAGCGAGGGCCCAGCACGGACTCACGCACCTTGTCCTTCAGCGGCCCACGGAACCAGTTGGCCAGGGGCACGGAGAAGCCCATCTTGGGCCGGTACAGCACTTCGTGCGGCAGCTGGCTCTCCATGCTCTTCTTCAGCAGGTATTTGCCCTCTTGGCCATGCAGCTTGAGCGAGGACGGCAAGGTCGCCAGCCACTCCAGCAGCTCGTGGTCCATGAGCGGCTCGCGCACCTCCAGCGAATGCGCCATGCTGGCGCGGTCCACCTTGGTGTTGATGTCCCCGACAAGGTAGGTCTTGGTGTCAAGGTACTGGATCAGGGCCAGTTGGTCGTCGGTGTTGGCGTGCTTCGCATGGCGGTGGAAGACCTGGTCGGCGCTGTAGCCTGCAAGGGCCTGGCGCATGGCAGGGCTGAAGAGCCGCTGACGCAGCGGTGCCTTGTTCTGCGAGACCGAATGGCAGTAGGCGCTGACCGGATCCATGGCCATGCCCTGGAAGGTCGTCTTGGCGCGCAGGAAGCGTGGCGCCCAGTCCAGCTTGGGATACGCGCGCCCGAGCGCACCGAACACCCGCCGGCCCATGCGCCCCGGCAACATGCCTCGCAGGCCGGATTCCAGCATGTGCAACTTGTAGCGGCGGTAGCCGCCAAAGGCCTCGTCGCCACCATCCCCCGACAGCGCCACCGTGACATGCCGGCGGGCCATCTCGCAGACGCGATAGGTGGGGACGGCCGAGCTGTCGGCATAAGGCTCGTCATAGAGCCTCGCCAGGGTATCGACCAGATCGAAATCATTGCTGCCGACGGTGTGGCAGACATGCGCCGTGCCATGGCGTTTGGCGACCATGTCGGCGAATTCGGACTCGTTGAAGCGCGGATCGTCAAAGGCAATGGCGCAGGTGCGCACCGGCTGGTCCGACAGCCCGGCCATCGTGGCGACCACGGCGCTGGAGTCCACGCCTCCGGACAGGAAGGCGCCCAGCGGCACCTCGGCGATCATGCGCAGGCGCACGGACTCACGCAGACGATCCAGCAGCTCGGCCTGCGCATCGGCGAGGCTGATGCGGCTGTCCAGCGTATAGCGCAGGTCCCAGTAAGGCTTGGAGGCAGGAATGGGGGCTCCGCGCTGGATGCGCAGGGTGTGGCCCATGTCCAGCTTGTGGATGCCCTTGAAGATGGTTCGCGGCTCAGGCACATAGCCAAAGGCGAAATACTCCTCCACCGCCTGAGGCTCGATCTCGCGGCGCAGCTGCGGGTGGGCCAGCAGAGATTTCAGCTCGGAGCCGAAGAGCAGCAGGCCGTCGTCAAGCACCGTCCAGTACAGCGGCTTGACGCCCAGGCGGTCGCGCGCCATGAACAGGCACTGCTGCTGGCGATCCCAGATCACGAAGGCGAACATGCCGCGCAGGCGCTCTACGCACCGTTCGCCCCAGCTCTCCCAGGCGTGGACGATGACCTCGGTATCACTGCGCGTATGGAACTGGTGCCCCAGGGCCTGCAGTTCGGGGATCAAGGCCTGGTAGTTGTAGATCTCGCCGTTGAAAACGATGGCGACGCTGCGATCCTCGTTGAACAGCGGCTGCTGCCCGCTGGCGATGTCGATGATGGAAAGGCGGCGGTGTCCAAAGCCCAGCCCCGCTTCCAGGTAGAGGTCGCCCTCATCCGGACCGCGGTGGTGCTGGGAGTCGTTCATGCGACGCAGCACGCCGGCGTCGACTGTGCGCGCCTGGCGGGTGTCAAAAATGCCGGTGATGCCGCACATGGTCTGCCTTCATTCCGCATTGCCGCTGTCCGAACCGCAGTGCTCGATCTGCCCTGGTCCGGAAACGAGCTTGCCGAGCAAGCTCGGCAAGCAGTTCTTCATTGTCATGGGTGGCGGCCATTTGCAGGCCGGGCACCGCGCCCGAGCGGCCCCGCAGGGAGGCCGCCGCGAACATCACAGGCGCCAGACGCGGTAGCCCGCGGCCTTGAGCGCCGCCTCGTCAAAGGCTGCCTTCACATCGATGAAGGCGCCGCCGTCAACCAGCTTCTCACCCAGCTGCACCACACTCAGGGCAGCGAACTCGCGATGGGACACAGCTGCCACGATGGCATCGGCCTGGGGCAGTTCGCTCCAGGGCGTGAGACTCACGCCGTATTCGTGCTCGGCCTCGGCAGACTCGGCCTGCGGATCGGTCACGATCACTTCGACGCCGTAGGTCTTGAGTTCGTTGATGATGTCGATGACCTTGGAGTTGCGCAGGTCGCCACAGTTCTCCTTGAAGGTCAGGCCGAGCACGTTGACCTTGGAACCCTTGATGTGCGAGCCACTGGCGATCATCTGCTTGATGGTCTGCTCGGCGATGAACTTGCCCATGCTGTCGTTGATGCGACGCCCCGCCAGGATGACTTGCGGGTGGTAGCCCAGCATGTCGGCCTTGTGGGTCAGGTAGTAGGGATCCACGCCGATGCAGTGCCCCCCCACCAGGCCCGGCTTGAACTTCAGGAAGTTCCACTTCGTGCCGGCGGCTTCCAGCACCTCGCTGGTGTCGATGCCGATCTTGTCGAAGATGATGGCCAATTCGTTCATCAGCGCGATGTTCAGGTCGCGCTGGGTGTTCTCGATCACCTTGGCGGCCTCGGCCGTCTTGATGCTGGAGGCGCGATGCACGCCCGGCACGATGATCATCTCGTAGAGCTTGGCCACACGATCCAGGGTCTCGGGGGTGTCACCCGAGACAATCTTCAGGATCTTGGTGAGGGTGTGCTCTTTGTCGCCCGGATTGATGCGCTCGGGGCTGTAGCCCACGAAGAAGTCCTGCTTCCACTTCATGCCGGATTCGCGCTCCAGCACGGGGATGCACACCTCTTCGGTTGCGCCCGGATAGACGGTGCTCTCATAGACCACGATGGCGCCCTTCTTCATATGGCGGCCGGCACTGGTCGAGGAACCAATCAAGGGCTTGAAGTCGGGGATGTGGGCCTCGTCCACCGGCGTGGGAACGGCAACGATGATGATGTCCGCCTCGCCCAGCATGGCTGGATCGGAGGTATAGACCGCATGCTTGGCGGCCTGGACCTGTTCGTCGGTCAGTTCGCGCGAAGGGTCGGTGCCACGCTTGCACGCGTCCACCTTGCCTTGGTGGATGTCGAAACCGATGGTCTTGATCTGCTTCCCGAACTCCACGACGAGCGGCAGGCCCACATAGCCCAGACCGATCACTGCCAATGTCGTCATACAAACGCCTTTCTAAAGATTCTCGAATTATCGCGAGTCATCAGCGCTGAGACTGTGACTGCAGGTAGCCCTGAATTGCGGGGGTCAGGGCCGGCAGCAGATCTGCCAACCCGGCGCGCCCCTCCTCCGCTTGCGGTGCATAGATGAACACGGCGGCAGCGTTGTCGACGCGACCTCCCAGGCGGCACCGTGCCGTCAGCAGGCGGGCACGAACAGACGAATTGGTGAACTGGCCGTCCACCCAGTGCGTCTGCTGCACCTCCAACTCCTCACGGTTGCCGGACATGTGCAGGCGCTGGCGCAACTGCGCCGTTCGCCAGACACCCGTGGCATCGTCGCGGCCGGCAGCGTGTGAGGCCACTTCCACCCAGTCGTCCTTGAAGCCCGCGAGGCGGTTCTCCGAGTTCATGACCTTGCGCTCATCGTCCTGCCCCCGATAGAACATCACCCAGAGGCAGAAAGACCGGCCATCCTTCAGGTAGCAGGACTGCTGCTGTGCGCTGGTGCCGCCATAGGCCGGCCTCCAGCCGCCCTGCCCCGCGCTGTCGATGAGGCTCCAGCCCTGCGCCTCCAGGCGCAGCGGAGCGAGCGTGACGGGCGCATCCGCCTCCGGCAGGTGCTCGACGTGATAGGCCCAGGCCGCCGGCACAACCAGCAGCAGCAGCGCCAGTACCGTCTGCAGCCAGGGCGAACGGACACCCGTCGCCTGGGCAGGCACGGCCGGCTGCGGCTCCGCAAGCGGCGCATCCACATAACGGATGCCCACCATATACAGCAGCAGCATCACCAGACCAAAAAAGACCCAGCCATAGATGATGTGATCCACCCCGGTGGCCAGTTCGTTGCCTGACAGGTGACCGATCATCACGATCAGGTAGGCCCGCAGCCAGTTGGCAATGAGGGGCACCACCAAGGAAACCAGCACGAAGATCCAGCGGCGCCAGGCGCTGCGGTAATTGATGTAGGCGAACAGGGTGCCCACCATGAAGGAGGCAATCAGGTAGCGGATGCCGCTGCAGGCCTCCACCACGGACCAGTGCCCACTCGGAATGACGAACTCCAGACCTTCGCGGTAGACCGGAATGCCGGTGGCGCGCAGCGCAGCCACGGTGAAGTCCGCCGTGGAGTTCATCAGTGTGGGCAGCAGGAACTCGCCGAAGGGAACTGCGAAGAAGCTGAAGCTCAATGGGAAGAGCAGCCGCGTGCCGACCGCCCGACCGAAGACCAGGGGCACCAAGAGCACCAGAAGCGCGACGATGGCGAAATGCTCGGCCGCGTTCACATGAGCAAGACGCACGACAAGCCAGCCCGGCAGCAGCAGCGCCAGGCCCAGCAAGGCTGGCCACCAAGGGCGAGGCGTGAGCACGAGGCAGTCGTAGCGGCGGCGCCAGACCAGCCACAACACGGCGGGAAAAACCAGGTAGCCATGCGCGAACGTGTCCGAGCGGGCCCAGATGCCCACCATGGACTCGAAGGACGGCCACAGCAGGACGATGGCGGCCAGCGTGCACAGCAGCCAGGCCAGCAGCGCCGAGCGCCAGCCGACGCGTAGTTCTGCCGGCAGGCTGCGCCAGAAGCTGCGCGTGTCGTGCACCCAGTCCTGCAGCAAATCCTTCAGCATGTCCCCCCCGTGGCCAGGCTCAAGGCACCGTCGATGGCGGACAGGTGCGCGTCCCAGCTGTAGTGATCCAGCACATAGCGGCGTGCAGCCTGGCCGATGCGTTGCGCCCGATCGCGATCACCCAGCAGCGCCTCGAGCGCGGCCAGGTACTCCTCTGCCGTCTCGGCCTCATAAAGAGCCTCGCCGTGTGGCGCCCCGATTACCTGCGCACAACCCCGCGCAGACACCACGGCCTTGCACATGGACATCGCCTCCAGGACCTTGTTCTGCACCCCGCGAGCCAGGCGCAGGGGAGCGACGACGGCATCCGCATGCTGCAGATAGGGCCGCACATCAGGCACGGTGCCCGTGACCCGCACATGCATGCTGGCCAAGGCCTGCACAGCCGGCGTCGGGCTTCGCCCGACGATATGGAACTGCGCCTGCGGGTGCCTGGCCAGCACTGCGGGCAGGACAGCCTCGGCAAACCAGGACACCGCGTCTACATTGGGCCAGTAGTCCATGGCACCCGTGAAGACCAGGTGCGGTCCCGGGCCGCTGAAGGGGCTGGCGCTGTCCTGCTGTGGCTGGAAAAAGTCGCTGTCGACGCCATTGCACAGCGCCTGGATCTTGTCATCCAGCCCGGGGGCCAGGCCCAGGAACAACTGTCGCTCGGGTTCCGTCACCAGATAGCTCATGCGGGCCGCGCTCACGATGCGGCGCTCATAGTCCAACAGGGTGCGCCCCTCCCGGTCATAGACCCAGGACATGGGCCAACGATGGGCCTTGGCATAGCCCACCCACTTCTGCGAGTCGACATCGATCAGATCGACCAGCATAGGCAGCGGCAGGTCCAAGGCGTACTGCGCCATGGTGGAGGAAAAGACGATGCTGGCCGCCAGATCCTGGTTCTTCAGGCAGCCTTGCACCCACGCGCTCATCGCTGCATCGCGGTAGTAGGGCAGGCCCAGAGGCTCTCCGTTGATCAGGCCCCTCAGGCTGCGCAGCTTGCCAAGCCTGGGATTGAGTGGCAGCGCACAGACGTCCGCGCAGACCGCCCGCAGCTTGTCGAGGTACTGCCAGTCCTGCGCATCGTCCACGAAGGTACCCAGAAAGACACGGTGGCGCTGCGCCAAATGCTTCAGCAGGTGCCAGGAGCGGACCTTGTCGCCCTTGTTGGGCGGGTAGGGCAGCCGGTGAACGAGATAGAGGATGTTGGCCATCTCAGCCCCCCGCCTGCATGAAGACCTGTGCAGGACTCGGCACGGGGCGCGACCGGGCATGTCCGTCGGCACGGCCAGCGCCAGCACACGCCGGACGCGCATACCCATCCCGGACCTGAGCCACGGACACCAGGCCTTGGACTTCCAACTCGAATGACATTCAGTGCTGACCCGCTGCTTGAGCCGTCAATCGAGGTTTGAGGAAAACCTCGTCCATGCGGCCCCAGTTGAAATCTTTCAACAGACGGGCAATACGCCCCTCCGTGCGCGAAAGATTTACATAGTGGCGAAAGCGGGATTTGGCATCAATCCCCTGAACGCGCGGCTGATCCGGATCGATTTCCCAGGGATGGAAATAAAACACCGCCGCTTGCGACTCATGGGCATTGACCCGCTGCAGCATCCAGCGAGAGAGGCCGTAGGGAAACAGGCGGAAATAGCCCCCACCGCTGCTGGGCAGATTGCGCTCAAAAAGGCGCAGCGTGGTAATCGGAATCTCCAGCAATCCTTCACGGACGAAATACGGCGTACGCGGCGAATCGGGCATTCCGTAATGGTCGTGCGCAATGGGGTAGACGCTGGAGCTGTACTGATGGCCCGTCTCGCGCAACACGTCAAAGGCCCAGAGATTGCTCTTGCCGATCGAGAAACTCGGGGCCCGGTAGCCCAGCACCGGCAGGCCACCAAGGTCCTCCAGCACCTTCTTCGCACGGGTGAGATCCTCGCGGAAGGCCTCCGGGCTCAGGTCGCTGGCGCGCTCGTGGCCGTAGCCATGGCTGGCCAGCTCATGCCCCCCAGCGACGATGCGCCGGACCAGCGCCGGGTAGCGTTCGGCAATCCATCCCAGGGTGAAGAAGGTGGCCCGTGTGTCATGCTCAGCCAGCAAGGAGAGGATGCGATCCACATTGCGCTCGACACGGCATTCCAGCTCGTTCCAGCGCTCGCGGAGGATATAGGGCGCAAACGCGGAGACCTGGAAGTAGTCCTCCACGTCAATGGTCATGGCATTGACCGGCTTCATCATTCAGCCCCTTCCCGTCGGTCCCTGCTGGTGGCCGCATCCACCAGCTTCTGCAGCAGGGCCAGTGTCTGTAGATTGATGCGTTCCAGACGCATCAGGCTGCGCTCCAGCCGCTGCAGGCGATCGGTGTGATGGTCCTGCGCCAGGCTCAGGATCTGCGCCGACATGCCCTGCCCTGCCGAGGCCGTCAGGTTGATCTGCCCGATATCGATGTCCAGGCCAGCCTGCCCCAGATGAGCCGCCGGCATCGACGCCGGGCTGCTGGACAGCGCAGCATGCGCCGAGTCAGGAATCGCCGCCTCCTCGCGGAAGTCCTTGACGACCTCGTCGACATCCGCCTGGGTCAGCAAGGTGCGGCCCGCCATGAAGCCCAGCAGCAACAGCCGATCACACAGACTGTTGATGCGACGCGGAATGCCGCGTGACGCCTTGTGGATGGTGCTGAAGGCCGCTGCCTCGAAGCTGGGACTGCCCGTACTGCCTGCACACTTGAGCCGGTGCTCGATGTATCGCTGAGTCTCTTCCTCATCCAGCGGGCCGATATGGCAGGTTGCCGCCACGCGCTGACGGAACTGCTCCATTTCCGGCCGCTGCAAGATGGCACGAAACTCGGGCTGCCCCACCAGAAAGGTCTGCAGCAGGGACTGATTCCCATACTGGAAGTTCGAGAGCATGCGCAGCTCTTCGACCGCGCGGGCACTGAGATTCTGCGCCTCGTCCACCACCAGCAGGCAGCGCTTGCCCTGAGCCGCCTGGCTGACCAGGAAGGCCTCCAGGGCCATCAGCAGCTCG
This sequence comes from Roseateles sp. DB2, assembly GCF_051857535.1. NCBI lineage: Bacteria > Pseudomonadati > Pseudomonadota > Betaproteobacteria > Burkholderiales > Sphaerotilaceae > Roseateles > Roseateles sp. DB2. Next base: position 117,167 of record NZ_JBPZGY010000010.1, read on the forward strand.
GACTTGGGCAAGTCCTTGACCCGCACACCGAAGGCCGCGCCGACCAGGCGCAGGGTGTCCTCGGCATCCAGCTGGGTGGTCACCAAGTTGCCGATGACGGTATTGCTGCGATTCAAGCTGTCCAGCAGACCACGCAGCAGCGTGGTCTTGCCCGCGCCCACCTCGCCGGTGATGACGATGAAACCGTCATTGCGCAGCACGCCATAGTCCAGGTAGGCCTTGGCACGCCGGTGCTGCTTGCTGCCGAAGTAGAAATTGGGGTCCGGGCTGAGCTGGAACGGCTTGCTCGTCAGCCCGTAAAAAGCTTCATACATGGAACTAGAACAGTTGCTGCAGAGTGCCCGTCACGGCGTTCTCCACATAGGGCTGCAAAGGGCTTTCCATCTCGGCCCGACGCACGCTGAACGACAGGGTCCGCGACTGGGGCAGACGCATGCTCAGCGCTGCGCTCCATGTGCGAAGGTGTGTGCTGCTCACGAGGCCTTGTTCAGTGTGCGTGCGCTGATCGGTATAGCCCAGCGACAAGGTGCTCATGGACGTCAAGCGGTGCGACATGGCCAACACGCCACCCTTTTGTGAGATGCGCTCGCCCAGGCCGAGATCATCACCAGGGATGCTCACAGCGCCGAGACGCTGATTGCTGGTGTGCGCCAGAGACAGGCTCACGGTGGTCCGCGGCCCTTGCCAGAGTGCTGCCACCTGGCGCGAACGCGAGAGACTGACGGCCGAACTGAGGAAGCCGGGTGCCGACACCGCATCCGGCGACAGCCCGCTGGCCTTGAGCGTGGCCAGCACCAGTTCCCGGCGCTTTTCGGCGTCCGGCTCCAGAGATGCCAGCATCTGGAACAGCAGATCGTAGTTCGTCCGCGTGCCGAGTCCGCCCTGCACACCCGGCGGAGCAATCTGCTGGATGTCCGAGAAACGCAGGGCAAGGCGCGGCCAGCGGTACTCGACAGCCAAGCTGTGCGTGCTGCCATAGGAGCGGCGATCTGCGGCAAGATCGGCTGAAGTCCGAGGCGACGGTTTCCAAGCCAGCTGGAATCCATATGCCGCCTTGCGCTCCTTGCCCTCGCTGGTGTAGTTGTTGGCGTCCGTACCAAGGTTGACACCGGCCTGCCAATCGGGATCGGGTCGGTAGCTCAGCATGCCGATCAGGCGATCGCTTGCCACGCGTCGGCCGGCCCGTGGCTGACTGGCCTGCACATCGGCCATGACCTGCCAACCGAGCTGGGCTCCGGCCCGTGCAGGCTTCAGCACCGCGCCTGCGGCATAGCCACTCTGATCCCCGAGATTGGTGTCCTTGGCGCGCGTCAGCGTGAAGTTCACCTGCGATTCAAGCACCGCAGCGCCTCCGAGACGCAGGCGCAGGCCCGGCATCACGCTGAGGTTGGCCACCTGCGTCGAATTCGGGTTGGGCAGATTGGGATCCACACTGCGCGGCCCCAGCACACTGAGATTCTGCTGCGAGATGCCAGCCACAGCCTGCACGAACATGGAGCCGTCCGTCGGCGCCCAGCGTAGCTGTGAACTCAGCCGGTGGTAGATGCGATCAGGCTCCGCGGACTTCTGGTAATAGGAGCCGTTCAGCGAATAGTCCAGGTTGCCGTTGAGCTCATGGCCACGAGCACGCAGGGACAGCCCCGGAGCCAGGGTGGTGACCAGGGCGGCATCGGGCGAATGGCTCGAGAGCTTGAGGTTGCTGGTGTAGCCCTGGGACAGCAGCACCCGGGGCTCCAGCGCGATCAGGCGGTGGCCCGCTGCACCCGGGCCGTCGCCGGACTCCTGGGCCGCCGCCGCGCCAAGCAAGCCGGACGCCATGCAGACGCCCACCAGCAGAGGCCACGAGCGCTCCAGCGTTTTACTGCTCATGTCCAGCCACCTCGGCAGGCTGCAGGCTGGTAGAGCCATCTGGCGACTCGCTGTGCTCGTAGCCATAACCATAGCCGTATCCATAGCCATAGCTGCCATCAGCATCCACGCGCGCCTGGTTCAGCAGCATCAGCCTGACGGGGCAGGACTCGATGGTGCCCAGCGCACGGCGCACGGCGGACTGCGGCGTGCTCTCGGCATGCACCACCACCACAATCTGGCCCATCTGGGAGGCCAGCACCGCGGACTCAGTGGTCAGCAGCAGAGGCGGCGAATCAAAGATGATGATGCGATCGGGGTAGCGCCGCGCCATGTCGTCCAGCAACTTGCGCATGGCATCGCTGGCCAGCAGCTCGGTCGCTCGGGCATGCGGCGTCCCGCTAGGCAGGACGGTCAGCTTGTCGATGCTGGTCCGCAGCAAGGCGTCGGCCAGATCCACGGACTCGTCAAGAACGTCCAGCAAGCCGGGCCCCGGCGGCAGGCCCAGCATGCGCAGCACGGAGGGACGGGCCACGTCGGCATCCACCAACATCACCGTGTGGTCGAGCTCCGCAGCGATGCTCATGGCGAGGTTCAAGGAGGTGAAGCTCTTGCCCTCGCCGGCCAGCGCACTCGTGACCATGATCAGGTTGCCATGGTTGAGCATCTCGGCGCCACGCCCGGTGGCATTGCGAATGAGCGGCCGCTTGATGACCCGGTACTGGTCCGCCATGGGCGTGCGCGGCGCATTGGGCGTCACCAGGCCCATGGCGGCGAGCGCCTCCAGGTCCAGCTCGACGCGCTTGGAAACCGCAGGCGCAGGCGCCGACGTGGCGCGGGCTGCCGAGCCAGCCATGGACACGCTGGCGACGGCGACCGGCTGCGCAGCCGGAGGATGCGCGAGCGCGGGAATCGGCGAGGCCACGTCCTCTGCCACCAGCGGCGGCGGGGCAGGAGGAGGCGTCAGTTGGTCGATATCCACGCCCGCCTGTCGCAGCTGTTCCAGGCGCTGCGCCGCTTGTTCAATCAGACTGCCAGCCATGCTCAAGCCCCCCGATTCGCAATGACAGCCATCGCAGCGATGCCGACGGCAAAACAGATGAACAGCAGGCTGCCAGCCGACCAGAAACGCAGCATGCTGCGGCGCGATCGCGACACTTCCGCCGGTGTGTTGAGCCGCCCGACCACCCCCAGAACGGGCAGTTCGGTCACATCGCGCAGTTCGAGGGTGTCATGGAACACGGGGCGCAGCTGGCTGGCAATGAAAGAGGTGCCAAGGCCGGCAGCCACGGACAGGCCCCAAGCCGCAGCCAGCAGGACCAGCCGATTGGGAGCGACCGGCTGATTGGAGGCGCGAGGCGGGTCGATCAGGCGGAAATCAGCCACCCCGGACGCCACGTCCAGCTCGCCGGAAATGGCCGCCGACTCACGGCGAGCCACCAGCTCCTCGTAGTTCTTCTTGTGGACTGCGTAGTCCCGATTCAGCTGGGCAGCCTCGGCTTCCAGCTGTGGCGCCGTCTTCAGTGCGGCAAGCGCCTGCTGATAACGCGCCGAGTACTCACCCACCCGCGCCTGAAGCTGCGCCACCTGCACCTCGGTGGTCGCCAGCATGCGCGACAGCTCCTGTTGCACGGGCGTTCCCGCACTGCCGCCGCTGGTGCTTGTGCCGCTGCTGTTGCGGCGCATGTCGGCCAGCTCGCGCTTCTTCTGGTCTTCCAGATCCTTGATCAGCTTGCGGGTCTGAATGACATCGGGATGCTGGTCCGTGAATCGCTGCAGAAGCACGTCCAGATTGCGTTTCTGGGCGTCGATGCGCGCGTCCATCTCGGGCATGGCAAAGGCGGACGGATCCTGCAGCGCCGTCTGCGCTGCGCTGTCCAGGCGGGCACGTTCGGCCGCGAGCTGCTGCTTGGCCGCACTGCGGGCATTCTCGGCTTCACGCAACTCCAGACGGGCACGGTCCAGTTGGTTGCTCAACTCGCCCAGGCGAGAGGCAGCGTCCTTGCCCTCGCTGGCCGTGAGCTCAAGGTTGCGCAGGCGGAATTCCTTCAGACGCGCCTCCGCCTCTTCGAGCTTGCCTTCGTAGTTTTTGATCTGCTCGTTGATGAAGGTCGTCGCGGTGGCAGTTTCCTTGCGGCTGGCCCCCAGGCTGGACTCCACGAAAATGGACACCAGCGACTGCACGACACGCTTTGCGGTGTCCGGATCCTTGTCGCGGTAGGACAGGGTGTAGAGATTGTCCTTGGCGGTGCTGCGGATGGAGAGCTCCCGAGTCAGCATCTCAATCAGCGCTTCCTGCTGCGCCTTGCTCTGGTTCCCCAAATCCAGGTCTGCCATGCGGACGAGCTTTTCCATATTGGGCCGGCTGATCAGCGTACGGCTGAGCATCTGCACCTGAGTGTCCACATTGGGTTGGACGGCCAAGCCACTCATCAGGGGCTTGAGGATGGACTGGGTGTCCACATAGATGCGAGCACTGGCCTCGTAGCGATTGGGCAGCAGCAAGGCCACCAGCACCCCCAACGCGCCCACCAGCCAAGCCGCCAGCAGCCCTGCCCAGCGGTACTTCCACATGCGCCGACCCAACGTCAGCAACTGAGCGAATAACTGTTCCATTGTTGTCTGCTTGTCGGAAGCAATCAGCGGTGATCGCCTGCGCGACCACCGCCGTCAAAGGGTGTCTGGCCTCGGCAAACTCATGCCGCCAGCCATAAGACTCAGAAGAAGCTCTGGGGAATGATGAGAATATCGCCAGGTCGCATCTCGACATTGGCAGAAACGTCCCCCCGCTTGATAAGGTCCTTGAGGCGCACAGAATATTGCTTGTTGCCCTCAGAGGAACGCAGGATGGTTGCTTCGTTGCCAGCCGCGAAATCAGTGAGGCCGCCGACGGCGATCATCACGTCCAGCAGGGTCATCTGCTGCTTGTAAGGCAGGAACTGAGGCTTGGCAGCCTCGCCCACCACACGAATCTGCTCACTGTAAGGGCCGACAAAGCTGGTCACGATCACGGTGACGACAGGGTCGCGGACATACTTGGACAGCTGCTTCTCGATGTCACGCGCCACTTCCACGGGATTCTTGCCCTGAGCAAGCAGCTCATCAATCAGCGGCGTTGCAATCTTGCCGTCAGGGCGGACAGGGACGGTCATGGACAACTCTGGGTTGCGCCACACAATGATGTTCAGATTATCCCCGGCGCCAATGATGTAGCTGTAATTGCCTTCACCGACCTTGGCGGGCGCCTGCGGATACTTGCCCGACGTGGCACAGGCCCCGAGCAGGCTCAGGACTGCGCCAAGCGCGACAACGACGAACCCACGCAGGGCAAGGGCTTTGAACATAGAGCTGTCCTTCTTCGCTGATCTACGGAAAGGGATGGCGACAAGCGCACTGCGGGCCGAGCGGCTACAGGGCCGCAGCTCATCATGCCATAGGGATCCGGGCAGCCGGCGGACCTTCCCTCAGCCCCACCGTCGCCCATGACCACCTCGTGGCCTTTTCCCAGGCGGAGATTGCACACCAGCCGAGCGCCCCTGCCCATCCCTCGTATGAGTGCAGCATCAGCGGGCTAACAAGTGCTTACGAGTTCGTGCCGCGCAGCACCGGGCGAATGAACAACATCAGCAGTTTCTGCAGCGGATTGGCATTGCCGCCGGGTCGCCACGTGAAGCTCAATTTCTGCCGATAGGCATCAAACTGCATCGCCCAGGGCGCCGGCCGCAACTCCCCACGCCCAAGCAGCACTTTCAGCACAGAGGTTCCCATCACGCCGGCGCACAAATCACAGGCCATCATGGTGGACGGCCCTCTTCGCTCGGCGAAATTGACGGCCAGAGGCGCCACCAGATAAGGCCGCTGCAGCATGGCTGGAGACAGGCCCGCGATGAAGCGGGCATATTGCTCCTGTCGAGGTTGACCGTCGACCTTGAAATACTCCTCAAAGCTCATGGCCCCTGGCTTGAAGTACAGCAAAGCCACGCCCATTCCCAAGGGAGCAGCCGTCAGCGCCGGGATGCCTCTGCGTGCGCATTCAGCGAAAAGCAGGCGGCGTGCGTCCACGGCGAAGAAATCGATCCCGTCAACATAGACAGCCACGCCCTCAAGAAAGTCAGCGACATTGGCCTCGGTCACCCCTTGATCAAAGGTGCGCACCTCCGCTTCCGGGTTGATGGCACGGACCATCTCCTCCATCACCTTGACTTTGGGGCGGCCAATGGTCTCCATGGAGGATCCGACCTGCCGATTGAAGTTATGCACTTCGAACTCATCGAAATCGGCTAGGCGAAAGCCGCCGATGCCCAGCCGGGCCAGGGTCAGGGCGTGCGCACCACCCACCCCTCCCTGCCCTGCAATGGCTACCGTCGAACGCCGCAGCTTTGCCTGCTCCGCCTCGGTCACCCAACCGATATTTCTCGAAAAGGCCTTGCCGTAATCGAATCCAGACTGATCTTGCATATGTTTTCCCTGTTTGTGCCCATGCAGCGCTGGCGGCCTGGCGCATTCAGCGCCTGTTGGCAGGCAGGTTTGCCAACGCCCGCCAGTTTGCGCCAATCCGTGCAAGCTATGTCAAGATTCCAGCCGCCCCGGCAATTCACCAACAGGGAGACTTGAATGACCGAGCCCGACATGCTGGACCGACTGCTTGACCTGGCCCGTTGGGCACCCAGCGGGGACAACACCCAGCCTTGGCGTTTTGAACGCCTCAGCGAACGGCAAGTCCGCCTCCATGGCTTCGACACCCGGGACCACTGCGTCTACGACCTGGACGGCCATCCCAGCCAAATCAGCTTTGGCACTTGGTTGGAGACCTTTTCCATTGCAGCAGCCAGCCATGGCTGGCAGATGTCCATCGATCGCATGGACTTCAGTCAGGAATCACGTCCGCAGTTTGACATCAGCATCCATCCAGCCCCGAGCGCAAGCCAGGAACAGTTGGCCGCCCAGATCGAAAAGCGCAGTGTGCAACGGCGCCCTTTGCATCGAACCGCCCTCACCCACAAGGAAAAGGAAGCCCTCCAATCTTGCCTGCCCCAAGGCATGGCCGTGCACTGGCTGGATCAGCGCTTCGACCGGCTGAAGACAGCCAAACTACTGTTCCACTCCGCCAAGTTGCGCCTCACCATCGAAGAGGCTTACGAGGTCCACCGTGACATCATCGAATGGCACGCGCAGTTCAGTATCGACAAAGTTCCGGATCAAGCCCTAGGCGCCAGCCCCCCAACGGTACTGCTGATGCGTCAGGTCATGAAGAGCTGGCAACGTGTCAAGTTTTTCAACACTTTTCTCGCAGGCACCTGGGCGCCACGCATTGAATTGGACTTTCTACCTTCCCTCTGCTGCGCCGCGCATTTTGTGATTCACGCAAGCAAGGCTGCGCAAAGTCCTGAGGACTATGTACAGGCTGGACGCGCCATTCAACGCTTCTGGTTGCAAGCGACCGCCCTACAACTACAGCTGCAACCGGAAGTGACTCCATTGGTATTTAGCAGGTATTCACGCGAATCGCGTCAGTTCTCAAAGGCTGCTCACGCCATGCCGATGGCCAAGGACATCTGCCGGCGTATGGAACGGTTGCTGGGCCAGGACCTCGCAGGCCGCGCCGTCTTCATGGGACGCATCGGTCACGGATCGGCCGCCAAAGCGCGCTCCGTGCGAAAGCCCTTGAGCACGCTCGGCGTCTGATACATACGCAGCGAGCATGTGTCGGCGCACTTTACACCGCGCCCTCCCGGACGCCTCAGGCCCATCCACCAAAATCGCAACCCATTGCTTTTAAAGGAATTTTTTTTCCTGGCACAGGGTTTGCTGACAACACTGCAGGCGGCTCAGCGAATCGCACAGCTGACCAACCTGAAACAAGGAATGGAGAGAAACATGAACTTCAAGCACGTTTTGCGCACTGCAGCCGCTGCAGCTCTGGTCGCGGCCAGTGCCTCGGCTTCCGCTGGATACGTGGTGTTGGATGGCTGGCAGCTTCAAACGCCCACCACGAGCAAGACCAACATCGGTCGTCTGAACCTGACCAGCGGCACCGCGGTGGTGGAGCAGCAAGTGAATGGCCTGGGCCAGGCCTTCGTTGGCGCCAAGTTCGTTGAGAGTGGCGCGGTCTACTCGATGAGCTACACCATGGAAAATTCGGCTGGTGGCGGTGACTCTGGCCCTCCGAGCGGCCTGGGCGACACGCTGACCATCTCGTTCTCGAATGTGGCCGGCAAGGTTGTGGCCCTGAACCCGGGCGGTGGATTCAGGTACCAGTTCACTTCCGGCACTTTCCTGATGTCTGGCAATGGCGGCAACTACGCTTCCGGCAGCATCGTGGGTCTGGGCGGCAATGCTTCCTCGACGGCAGTGATCGGCGGCTTCAACGGTGACTCCACGCTGCTGGCCATGGTGCTGAACACGCTGAACCCCAGCTTCGCCATCAAGGACAGCCTGGGCATCAACCTGGCCGCTGACATGGCTTCGGGCAAGGTGCTGTTCCAAGCAGTGACCAACAACAACACCACCGGCTTCCTGGGCACTGGTGCCTGCTCTTTTGACGCAACCAAGATTTGCTCCAAGGTGACCGTTGCGTCGGGTGGTGATGCCTACCTGGTGCGTGACATCCCCGAGCCCGCAAGCATCGCCCTGGCTGGCGTCGCTCTGCTGGGTCTGGGCGTGGCCCGTCGCCGCAGCGAAAAGAAGTAATCAGCTCTCGCTGATAACAACGGAAGGGGTGCCGAAGGCACCCCTTCTTCGTTTGGCTCGGCCCCAGAGTTGACTCCTGTCATCTTGCACACAGCGATACAGCCCGCCCCCTCCATCGAGGCGCGCCATCTTGCGCGACGACGAGCAGCCTGGTGCATGAGCGGACGCACAAGGGCAGGAACCCAAGGTGCGTGTTCGAGGCAAGGCAGCATGGAACGCCCCCCGCGAAAACACCGCTTCTGATGACTAGCCGCCGCGCACCGAAGGCTTGATTGACAGATGCCGGCCTAAGCCGGGCGTGCACTCAGCATGCGTAGTGCATCGCCCAACACCTACACTTGCACGAACTGAACTTTGGTACACGTTCAAAGGTCACGGTGAGTCTGCCCCGTCTCGAAGGCAGCAACGCAATCACGCCAAGCTGCATCGGGCTCATCAACCAACCTGAAGCCGAAGAATCGACCTTGCTCGCTTTCCCGCTTGCGCACAACCTGCGCACGCAACCTGGCCCGCTCATGCTCGCCAAGGTCGACCACCACGTCGCCAACAAGTTCCAGGGTCAGGTCATTGCCGCAACGGGCCTGAAAGCCGGAGGCTGAAATCTCCATGATGTCCAACACGCAGACACGCTCTCCGGTGGCTGACACCAGGCGCATTTCAGCAGGGCAACGAATCGAGTAGCGCTGATGCCGGCGCAGTGGATGGTGCTCCAGCGCCTGCCCGGAGAGCATGGGTAGCACCTGGCGATACTCCGGTGTGTTGTAGATGGACCAGAGCAAGGCCTTCTTGCGGTCATCCAGGCCTTGCAACACTGGGCTACACCGATTGAAGAAGTGGTCCAACAGCGCGGGCGTCAGCACGGGATCATTGGTGGTGAAGTACCGCCGGCTGGGCAACACGATGTTGTCCAAGGATTGGCGATAGAAGAAGTGGTGCAGATTCTTGCGCAAGGGTCTGAACTGGTAGACCGCTCGAAATAGCGCTTCGGATTGGCTGAGATCCAAGGTGGCACCCACCGCAGGCGCCCCATTGGCAAAGTCATAGGCATCAACGGTGCGTGCCTGCAGGCGCTCGAAGAACAGGAGCGCTTCATAAAGCTCAATCTTGTCCGGATTGACCGCAATCACCAGATGCCGTGTATCGAAATACTCGGTGCAATACTGGTGCATGAATTTCATCAAGGGGAACAGGACCGCTCCTCCCGTCTTGCGAAATTCCGGGTGAACCGCCAGGGCAGAAATCTCTGCGATATTGCCGCGCTTTCGGCGCACGCCAGCAAGATCAAAGACGCTTTGCAGGGGAAAGCCGAAAACACCCTCCCGAATCATGGAAATGGTGCCAACGACACGCCCTTCCCATTTGGCGCAAATCGTCGTCGTCGTGGGCAATGCATGGTAGATCGTGATGCGCATGCCCGAAGGGTCCGGCTTCATGAAGCCGGCAGCAACATAGGCGTCGTGGAGAATCCGGAAGCAGGCCTCGAGTTCTTCCTGCGTCTCGGCGATCTTGAGTTGCAGCCTTGCATCAGGTTGCGGGTCACAATCCACCATGCGCCGATAAATGGCAAAGCGCAGTTCGCGAGGCAAGCCTCCGAACAATGCCCGCAACGCGGTATGGAGACGCTTGCGCAAGCTAGAGCGCTTGATACCGGCCATGATCGTTCCTCCCTGCCCGACTTCAGCGAAATCGGGCTACACGCACACCTTACTTCAAGAAGACCACCCCGACAGCAGCCCTCGATCGCGGCAAGCATGCCAGTGCAAGCTCACAGCTGACGCTGGAGTTCGCTCAACAGGCCTTTGAGATCACCCGACAAAGTGGCAGCGTCCACCTTGCCCAATTCTGCCTTGGCGCCGCTCTTGTCCCCGGTCGCCAACAGGGCCTGAGCCATGTGCAGACGAGCCGCCGATGCCCCCGGATTCAGTTGAACCGCCTTCCGTGAGGCCTCAAGAGCACGCGCTGGTTCACGAGCAGCCAATTGGGCCATGGCCAAGGTGTCCCAGAACTCGTCGATGTCATCACGCACCTGAACAGCCCGCTGCGCATACTCCACAGCGCCGGACTTGCCTGCTTTCAGCAGCAGCCAGGCCATGTTGTTCAGGGCCACCGAATGGCGAGGTTCCAGAGCCAGCACCTGATTGAACATGGATTCCGCCTCGGAGAGCTTGCCCGACTGCAAAGCCAGAGAGGCCAGATAGCTGAGAAAGTGAGCATCCTTTGGATGTGCCGCCATCCAGCTGGAAGCCAGGCGCGCAGCCTCGGCAGACTGCCCCGCCTTCTGCAAGACTGAGTGCAGCTTGATGGCGAGCATGGCGTCGTCGCGCTGCAGATCCAGCGCCGCCTTGAATTGACGTGCTGCCTCCGCCCACGCCTTCTGCGCGTAGGCCACGTCGCCTTGAGCAGCCAGGATCACTGACTTGGGCGCGCCCGCCACTTCCATGTCCTTGAGTGCAGTGCGTGCATCGCTGAACTTGCCCTGTGCCACCTGAATCGCAACCAGCTTGCCCAAGATTTCGGCATTGCGAGGTGCAAGCGCCACGGCACGACGCAAGTCCTGGGCAGCACCTGCCAAGTCCTTCGCCTGAGCATGCACTTCCGCCATGCGCAGGTAAGGATCGGGCGAATTCGGCATCTTGGCCACCAGCTTGTTCAGGGTGCTGACCGCCTGGTTCAGGTCCCCACTCAGCGCCTGCACCTGCCCCATGGCCAGAAGCATTTCGGCACTATCGGGAACGGCACTCAGCCCTTCCTGCGCTGCCTGCAAGCCCTGTTTGACGTCGCCTTGCGCTACACGATGCCGGATCAGGGCAAGCCTGGGCTCGGCAGCGTCGGGTGAGGCCTTGATGGCTACCTGCAGCAACTGTTCATATTCGATAGCGCTGGCACCCGCCCGGACACGCAACTCTATGGAGGCCATGCGCGCACGGATGTTGCGGGGGTCTTTCTCGACCATCGCGTCAAAGCGCTTGATGGCATCCGCAATGCGCCCCGAATCAACGTCCAGCATGGCCAGCGACACGGCCGCCTGGAAGTGGCTAGGCGCCAGCTGCAATGCCTGCTCGAACGACGCCCGCGCCTCCGGAAAGAGCTTGGCCTTGAGCTGGACACTGCCGCGTAGATAGGGAGCGTCTGCGAGCTTGGGCTGCTTTTGCTCCAACTGAGCAATTGCCTGCAAGGCGCCAGCGGAATCACTTCGACTCAACAGCGCGCTGATCAGGGCCAGGTCGGCGGTGTAGCCCGCCGTGTCTGCGGCGGCAAGGCCCTTTAACGTGCCCAGGCCCTCGTCAATGCGCCCCTTCTCCAGATCCACCACCGCAAGGGCTGTCTTGCTGCGCACGTCCTTGGGATCCAGATCAACAGCCTTGCGGAAAGCGTCGACTGCCTTGCCGGTTTCCCCTTGCACCAGGTAGGCCTGTCCAGCCAGCGCCATAGCTGCGTGGCTGCGCCCCTGCTGCTCCATCAGGGGCTGCAGGGCGCTGAGTGCCTTGCCAGCCTCGCCGACCTTCAGCAAGGTGTGCGCGAGCAGCAGGCGGGCAGAGGGGTTGTCTGCCGACTGGTTCAAGGATTGGCTGAGGTATTTTTCTGCGACCAGCAGCGCTCCGGATTGCGCGGCAATGGCACCAGCCAGATGCAGGAACCGCGCATCCTCGGGGCCCAGCTTCAGCATGGCCTGAGACTCTTCGTTGGCTTGCTTGAGGTCCCCCGCCTCCAAGGCAACCAAGGCAGCAACAAAGCGGGTTTGCGGGTGATTGGGTAAAGCCTTGCGCATCAGCTCGACCTGCCGACGAGCCGCCTCCAGATCGCCCTTGGTGAGGCGGAAGGTGGCCAGGCCCACATTGGCCCCCACAGACTTTGGATCCAGGGAAAGCGCCTGCTCATAGGCCACCACGGATTCAGCGTCGCGTCCCAGGCCAAAGCGCAGGAACTCGGCCTTTGCCAGCCAGGCCTTGGCATTCTTGGGCTCGTCTGCCAGCACCTGGGCCACCCGCTGCAGCGCCGTGTCATAGTCTCCGTTGTAGCCTGCCACGTTGGCCGCCACCAGCAGGGTTCGAGGCTGCTTGGCATCCAGAGCCAGGGCAGACTGAATGAAACGCTCGGCATATTCCTTGCGTTTGAGTAACAAGGCGGACTCCGCCAAGGTGGTCATCAGATCAGCCTGGGCCGTGGGAACATCCAGCTGCGTTCGAGAAAACTCGCTGAGCACTTTCTCGTACTCGCCGTAGATGAACAGCACACGGGCCAGCGGGGGCACGAGTTGGTCAGCTGGATAGCCGAGCTCCCGCGCCTTCTCCAGCTCGATGCGAGCACTGATGGGATCGCCCTGCGCCAGCAAAGTGGTCCCCAGGAGGAAACGTGCCTCCGCCATGGACGGGTCGCCCTGCAGGGCGCTCTTCAGCTCAATTGCAGCGCTCTTGCCGTCGTTCTTGGCAAGCATGGCCTTGGCCGCGGTCAGGTGCTGCTCAGGCGTCTTGCTGCTGCAGGCGCCAAGAAGGGCTGCCGCCAGTGCCGCAGCGAGAATCGTTCTGGAAAATGCCAGCAAAGCTGCCTCCTTTAGGGCGGTCTTTGGCCGCTCACTTCAATTGCAAGCGGTTCATCAAATCGTAGAGCGTGGGCCTGCTGACCCCCAGCAACTCTGCGGCTCGGACGATGTTGCCATCCGTTCGCGCCAATGCCTTGACCACAGCCTCCCGCTCCGCTCGCTCGCGCACCAGCCGCAGATCCAACTCTGCATTGACAGGCTGCCGGCCGTCATCCTGCACACCACGGATAGACAGGTCTGATCCAGCGATGCGCTCGTGCTCAGCCATGATCACGGCGCGCTTGATCACGTTCTGCAGTTCGCGGACGTTGCCCGGCCACTTCCAGCGCTCGATGATCGCCTGGGCGTCCTCACCCAAGCTCAGCCCTGGACGCCGAAGTTCCGAGGCGAATCGCTTCACGAAGGCGTGAGCCAGCAGCACCGCGTCACCCATCCGCTCGCGCAGTGGCGGCACCTCGACCACGATCTCAGCCAAGCGGTAGTACAGGTCTTCACGGAAGCGTCCCTCGGCAATCAGCGCCTGCAGGTCCTGGTGCGTCGCGCCAACCACGCGCACGTCGACGGCAATCTCGCCGCGCCCGCCCAGACGTTCTATGCTGCGCTCCTGCAGGAATCGCAGCAGCTTGGCCTGCAAGGCCATGGGCAGGTCGCCGATCTCATCCAGCATCAGCGTGCCGCCATGGGCCGTCTCGATCTTGCCGACGGTGGTCTTGGTGGCCCCCGTAAAGGCGCCCTTCTCGTAGCCGAACAGCTCGCTCTCCAGCAGCGCCTCGGGAATGGCAGCACAGTTGATGGCAACGAACTTGCCGCTGCGTCGAGAGGCCGCATGCAGCCCCTGAGCCAGCACTTCCTTGCCAGTGCCACTTTCGCCCAGGATCAAGACCGTGGCATCGCTGGGGGCCACGCGCTCAACCATGCGGCAGACCTTCACCATCTGAGGATCACGTGTCAACAGTCCGCCAAGCGCATCATTTGGCTGCCCGCGCTGCAGGCGGCGGTTTTCTTCCTGGAGTTCGTGCAGACGAAAGGCACGCTCCACGGTCAGCGAGAGTACGTCCGGGTCCACGGGCTTGGAGAGGAAGTCGTAGGCACCCAGGCGGATCGCTCGCAGGGCATTGGCATGATCATTCTGGCCTGTGAGCACGATCACCTTCGTGGCGGGCTCCAGCTCCAGCAGACGCTCCAGCAGCTTGAAGCCCTCACTGACCGAGTCCTGGTCCGGCGGCAGGCCCAGGTCCATGGTGACCACGGCTGGCTGATGGCGGCGGAACTGCTGAACGGCGCTGGTGCCGTCGCTGGCCAATATCGCGTCGAAGGCGTCGAGCGACCATTTGAGCTGCTTCTGCAAGGCGAGGTCATCCTCGACGATCAGCAGCTGACGTGTGTTCTCATTACTCATGCAGCATCCACCATCCCCAAGCCCTGGCCTTCCTGTGTCAAAAGCAACGGCAGGCTGATTGTGAGGCGTGTGCCCTGCCCCACCGCGCTCGCCACCTCAATCTTGCCCCCCAATTCCTGGACATACTGAAAACTTTCGAAGGCACCGATGCCCATGCCCGTCTCCTTGGTGGTCTGGAACGGACGGAAGAGTTTGGTCTGAATGAACTCCTCGCTCATGCCCTCACCCGTATCCGTGACAGTGACCACGGCATTGCTGCCGTGGCGATGCAGAGTTGCCCAGACTCGGCCCTCAGGGGGGGTCGCGTCCAGCGCATTCTGTACTGCGTGGCCTAGCACGCGCTCGACGCGGTCTTCCTGACCTCGGCACTGGATGGCCTCGAGCTCACCCAGCTCAAGGGTACGCCCCTTCTTCGCTGCCAACGCCTGGAGGCGCCGCAGCAGGGCCGGCAGGTCAACGCCCCCTTGCGCCCCCAACGGCCGTTGACCGTCCCGCAGTTGCATCAGCAACTGCCGCATCTTCTCAAGGGAGTTCTCGACCGTGGCCAGCATGTCGTCCTGAAACTCAGGATTGTCACGATGCTTCTGCGCGTTCTTCATCATCAGTGAGAGCTGGGTGACGATGTTCTTGAGGTCATGCACCACGAAGGCCGACATCTTGTGGAACGCATCGAACTTGCGGGCTTCGAGCAAGGCCTCAGTGGCTTGCACCTGAGCAAGGAACCCAGCGGCCTGCGCGCTCGCCGTCTTGAGCAGATCCCGGACTTCCCAGTTCACGTCCAGGCTTGCGCGCGAACGTTCCAGCACGACAAAGGCAATCAGCCGCGGCCCCGCCAGCAAGGGAACGATCAGCCAGTGCCTGGGCTCGTCCAACAAGGCCTGCGGCGCACGCACCCAATGCTTCCCGGTCTCCACGCCACCGGCGCGAAGTTGGTCAAGATCCAGGATCCAGCCGCTGCTAGACAGAAACTGTATGAATTCGTCCTGTTCCTGAACCACCAGCGAGTTGCGGACCGCATTGTGCCGAACCGCCTGGACAAACCCTCCCTGAACCTGGGATGGCAACCACAGGGAGCCGCCCAGACTCTCGACCAAGTTGGCCAGACCTTCGATGATGGACTGGCCCAGCGCCTCGGGAGAGTTCTGGGAAGACAGCATCGCGGTGAAGCGCAGCCATTCCTCGCGGTAGTCATAGCGATAGCTGAAGAAGTTCTTGCTGATGTAAACGCGAAGCTTGGCACGCAGTGCGCCGGAAAAGAACAGCAGCAGCAGCCCGACCAGCGAGACCACCAGCAGCCCGATCTGCAAGGCTCGGCCCCAGCCGCCACCGGTATAGCGCAGGTAATAACCCACAGCGGACACGGCGAGAAGATACAGGCCGCTGAGTATCAGCGTCGCCGAGTGAAAGACGGCGGCACGTGACACATGCAGCTTGGCAATCCAGTCCCTATGCCTTCGCGCAGCCACGAAAAGCAAGGGGACGGCAATCGCATGAACGCCCGCACGGATGCTGACGGCATCCAGATCCGACTCCCGGAACAAGGCCATCTGGGAGTAGAGATAAAGGTCAAAGGCGAAGATGACCCCTAGAGCGATGCACACAGGCTTGGCGTTCCATCTTGCACTGGCCTGCACGTTCTGATGCAACTGTTCGACCAGAACCAAGCCCAGCACCGCCAGCGCTAGGCAGTCAAACGCGGCCCAGTGATTCAGCACCGCTCGCGGGGCGGGAAGCAGCTCGGGCAGTCCTTCCAGCACGGCCTTGCCCAACAGCAGGGCGATGGCCAGCCACTGAGCGCTGCGATGGATCAGGCGCCTGTCATTCGAGCTTCGGCCCTCATGCAGCAGCCAACGCATGAAGCCTAGCCAAGCCAGGTATCGGGCTGCATCCAGCAAAGGCGCGATGGCCTGCAAGGTGCCGCCACTGCTCTGCAACTCCTGCGCGAGCCCCACGGCCGCCCAGGCCACGCTGCACAGCAACCCTGCCCAGAAAAACCAGGCCCCCCGGCGCTGCTCGCCCTGCAAACGCCGCAACTGCAGGCCATACGCAGCCGCGAACGCCCCATAAAAAAGCAAGGCCAGCAGATAGCCGGCCACGCCCAGATCAAATGACATCAACGATGTGCATCAATGAAAGAAAAGCGCCGCGGCGAGGCCGGGCACCCGCATGCAGAAGCGCCGCTCAGCGAGCGCCCTTGCCCGTCAAGACCACGGCGACAGTTTCCAGCAGGATCAGCAGATCCAGGAACAGCGTGTGATTCTTGACGTAGTACAGATCGTATTGCAGCTTCTCGACCGAGTCTTCCAGCGTAGAACCGTACTCATATCGGACCTGGGCCCAGCCAGTCACACCGGGCTTGACGCTGTGGCGGACAGCGTAATACGGAACCTTGGTCGTCAGGTCGTCGACGAAGAAGGGACGCTCAGGCCGGGGGCCGACCAAGCTCATCTCGCCCCGGAGCACATTGAACAGCTGCGGCAGCTCGTCGATGCGGACTCGACGGATGAAACGACCAACGCGCGTCACGCGATCATCGTTCTTGCTAGCAAAGCGCGGCTTCCCATCCTTCTCGGCATCGGTGCGCATGCTGCGGAACTTCACCACATCGAAGGTTGTGCCGTTCAGGCCCACACGCTCCTGCTTGTAGAAGATGGGCCCCCGCGATTCCAGGCGAACCGCCAGTGCTGCCAGGAGCATGATGGGGCTGCTCAGCACGAGCAGCAGTCCAGAGAACAGCAAATCAAAGCTGCGCTTCACGAAAGTCCGGAACATGCCTTGATTGAAGCCGTCTCCAAAAATCAGCCAGCCTGCGTTCACGTGGCTGATCTTGATCTGGGCCAGCGTCTTTTCGAAGTGGGTGGCGATATCCACCACGCGCACGCCGTAGATCTTGCAGTCCAGCAATTCGCGCAGTGGCATGCTGCCACCACGGCGCTCGCTCAGCGCCACGACGATTTCATCAACACCCAGGCGAAGTGCTGTCTCCGTCAGGGTGCCCTGCGGCTGGATGATGTCAGCCTGCGCAACTGACGCTTCCGTTTCATTGGGCCCCACGAAATAACCCACAATTTCTGCGTGCGGGTCAGCCGAATGCAGGGTTGCACCCACGGACTTGGCGACAGGGCCTGCGCCAAATATCAGAATCTTGGTCCGCGAGCGCGTATGGACGGATGAGTGTGCGGCATAGACGCGATGCACCATCACCGCCGCGATCGCTGCCATGGCTGCAAGCACGAGCAGGTCGCGATGAGGGATGGAAGCAGGAACCAGACGAGAGAAACCGTAAGCCAGCGGCAGGGCCACCAGTGTCGCCAGCAGGGCACGGGCACAGGACTGAGTCAGCGAGCGGTTATGCGTATGCTGATAAAGGCCAGATGCAGAATTGATAACGAACATGAAGCCGGCCAGCGACAAGCCCTGGGAGGCGGCGAACGGAATCAGCGCATCGGCCGAATCGCCTTTGGCCATCACGACGATCATCGTCGCAAGAAGGATCAGGCCCAGGTCGAGCGCGACTTGCATCAGCGTGCGCCGATGAAGATAGTGGTTAAAAATTCTGATCATGCCAATCCCCAAACACGCTTCCCGATCGCACGGGCTGCCCCTATGGCTTGCTGCGCCATCAGGACTCCGCCGGACTTGCAGTGCGGTGCATCATGCCTCCAGGCCTCCGCCATGAAAGCCCCCTGTTTGGAGGGGCGCCCCCTGAGTTGGTGCGGTAGTTCACACAGGCGCATGGATACCTTTCGTTTCACCGTGAGGCGATGAATATGAAAGATGTCACATTGAAATCGTCTGCAAGGTTAGCCCTCATCCATGAAGGATTATTGACGCCGGCCACATTCACTGGGCTGCCACCCTTCAATGAGGGTGAAAAGGTGAAAACTGATTCAGCTTGCCGTCTCGGCACTGATACTGGTCAGCGATCGCAGAACAGGTAGCTCTCATAGGCCATCGGCAAGGAAGCGCGGCAAATACTGTTCACCGCAACCGTAAACAGCGTCTAGGGCAAATGGCATACCCGCAGGAAGTGCCTAGAAAACCGTCAGCGAATTCGAAGAGAAAAAGAAAAAGCCCCGGCTGCATAAGCAGCCAGGGCTTCAAATTTGGCGGAGTGGACGGGGCTCGAACCCGCGACCCCCGGCGTGACAGGCCGGTATTCTAACCAACTGAACTACCACTCCAGATGCCAGCCTTTGCAGACCAGCACAGGACAAATTCCAGAGCGATGCTCTCAAGCCTTGTCAAACTTGGCGTCCCCTAGGGGATTCGAACCCCTGTTACAACCGTGAAAGGGTCGTGTCCTAGGCCTCTAGACGAAGGGGACTAAACCTTCTACCTTGAACTGCGCGCCACCTATTCAATTGAATTTGGTGGAGGTAAGCGGGATCGAACCGCTGACCTCTTGCATGCCATGCAAGCGCTCTCCCAGCTGAGCTATACCCCCATTGAGCCTTGCCCAATAACGGCGCGCCGTTCAAGCTTTATATATTATACACAGTATTTATTCACTGCATACAAATTGTTGGCGGAGTGGACGGGGCTCGAACCCGCGACCCCCGGCGTGACAGGCCGGTATTCTAACCAACTGAACTACCACTCCAAATATTGCAGCATATTATAACCACAATATTTAACAAGTTTGCAATCTGTTTTTCAACAAACTGCCAAGCCTCGTCAAACTTGGCGTCCCCTAGGGGATTCGAACCCCTGTTACAACCGTGAAAGGGTCGTGTCCTAGGCCTCTAGACGAAGGGGACTAAACCTTCTACCTTGAACTGCGCGCCACCCATTCAATTGAATTTGGTGGAGGTAAGCGGGATCGAACCGCTGACCTCTTGCATGCCATGCAAGCGCTCTCCCAGCTGAGCTATACCCCCATCGAATCTCTTCTTTGGGCAAACATCACTCAACACTGTTGCCACCTTGGTGACTGCCGCGTTGCGCTTTGTTTGTTGCGCCGTTCAAGCGAGAAAAAGATTATAGAACGCTTTTTAGAAGGAGCGCAAGCGGTTCACAACAATTTCTTTGTCGAAGAGCTCCAGCACGGCGTCGACCGAGGGCGTCTGCGCGCGCCCGCATACCAGCACGCGCACGGGAATGGCCAACTGCGGCATCTTCAGGCCGTGGGTGCCGATCACTTCCTTGATCGCTGCCTGGATGGATGCCTTGGTCCACTCCAGCTCAATGAACTTGTCGGCCAGGGCCTTCAGCGCCGGGCGCACGGCATCGCTCAGATGCTGGGCCCGTTCTTCCTCGCTGGCCTGTACATCGGCCACATACATGGCCAGCCAGTCGGCCAGAGCGACCGTGGTACTGCAACGGTCCTTGAACAATGCGCACATCCGGGCCAGAAGCCCGGCTTCAGGCACGACCTGACCCCGCTTGCTCAGCAGCTGAGCCACCAGGGCAGCCAGACGCGAGTCGTCGGCTTGCTTGATGTACTGGCCATTGACCCATTCCAGCTTGGCCGCATCCCATTGAGCCGGGCTCTTGGATAAGTGGCTGCCATCGAACCAGCTCACCAGCTGTTCGCGGCTGAAGAGCTCGTCATCACCATGGCTCCAGCCCAGGCGGGCCAGGTAATTGAGCATGGCCTCAGGCAGATAGCCGTTCTCTTCATAGGCAGTGACGCTGACGGCGCCTCGCCGCTTGGACAGCTTCTGACCGTCGTCGCCAAGGATCACCGGCACATGGCCAAACTTGGGCAGCGGTGCCCCCAGGGCCTCGAAGATGTTGATCTGCCAGGGCGTGTTGTTGACGTGCTCGTCGCCACGGAAGACATGGCTGATGCGCATGTCCCAGTCATCCACCACCACAGCAAAGTTGTAGGTCGGCACACCGTCGGCCCGCATGATGATGAGGTCGTCGATTTCCTTGTTGCCGATGGTGATCGGGCCCTTGACCAAGTCGTCCCAGGTGACAGCACCGTCCACCGGATTGGCGAAGCGGATGACCGGCTGCACGCCCGCAGGGATGGCCGGCAGGGTCTTGCCAGGCGCCGGACGCCAGGTGCCGTCATAGCGGCGCTTCTCTCCGCGCGATTCCTGGGCTGCCTTCATGGCCTCCAGTTCCTCGGGCGTGGTGTAGCAGCGGTATGCCTTGCCTTCGGCGATGAGTTGGTCGACGACAGCCTGGTAGCGGTCCAGGCGCTGCATCTGGTAGACAGGGCCTTCATCGTACTCAAGACCCAGCCAATGCATGGAAGCCAGGATCTGGTCGACCGAGTCCTGCGTCGAGCGTGCGACATCGGTGTCCTCGATGCGCAGCACGAATTCACCGCCATGATGGCGGGCAAAGGCCCAGGAGAACAGCGCCGTGCGGGCGGTGCCCAGGTGCAGGAAGCCAGTAGGAGACGGCGCAATGCGGGTGCGCACAGGAGTGGATGCAGAGGTGCTCATCAGTGATTCAAGGTGGAAAGTCCGCGCAGCAGGTCGTCGATGATGTCGTCGACATGCTCCAGCCCGACCGACAGCCGGATCAGCCCCTGGCCGATGCCGGCTGCCTGGCGTTGTTCTTCGCTCAGGCGGCCATGCGAGGTGGTCGCGGGATGGGTGACGATGGACTTGGTGTCACCCAGGTTGGTGGCGATACTCAGCACGCGAGTGCTGTCGATCACGTGGAAGGCCGCCGCCCGGGCGGCCTCGGGCGTGTCGCCCTTCAGTTCGAAGGACAGCACCGCCCCGCCCTGCCCCGATTGCTGGCGCATGGCCAGTTCGTGCTGTGGATGCGAGGGCAAGGAGGGGTAGTAGACGCGCGCCACCTCCGGGCGGGTCTCGAGCCAGCGAGCCACGGCCAAGGCCTGTTCGCTCTGGGCCTTCATGCGCA
The DNA here is from genome assembly GCF_051857535.1 of Roseateles sp. DB2. Lineage (NCBI taxonomy): Bacteria > Pseudomonadati > Pseudomonadota > Betaproteobacteria > Burkholderiales > Sphaerotilaceae > Roseateles > Roseateles sp. DB2. The sequence continues at coordinate 138,472 of NZ_JBPZGY010000010.1, forward strand.
GGCCCAAGGTCTCCAGACCCTTGAGCACGACCCAGGCGTTGAAGGGTGACAGCACCATGCCGGCCGTGCGCACCACGGGACCGAAGACGTCCTTGATCAGCTTGCTCGGGCCGCACAAGGCGCCGGCCATCACCCGGCCCTGCCCGTCCATGTACTTGGTGGCCGAATGCATGATCAAGTCGGCGCCCATCTTCGCGGGCTGCTGCAGCACGGGTGAGGAGTAGGTGTTGTCCACCACCAGCAAGGCATCCGCGGCGTGAGCGATGTCGGCCAGCGCCTGGATGTCACAGACCTCGGTCAGCGGGTTGGTGGGCGTCTCGGCGAAGAGCAGGCGCGTGGATGGGCGGATCGCGTTCCGCCACTCCTGCAGATCGGTCTGTGAGACAAAGCTGGTCTCCACGCCGAACTTGCCGAACTCCTTGGCGAAGAGATTGATGGTGGAACCAAAGACCGAGCGTGAGCAGACCACATGGTCCCCCGCCTTCAGCAGCCCCATGCACAGCAGCAGGATGGCGCTCATGCCGCTGGCGGTGGCGATGGCGGCTTCCGTGCCTTCCATGGCAGCCAGTCGAGCCTCCAGACTGCGCACCGTGGGATTGCTGGTGCGCGAGTAGGTGAAGTCCTCCGACTGCGAGAAGCGCTGGGCCGAGGTGGCGGCATCGGGCTGCACATAGGCACTGGTCAGGAACAGGGCTTCGGAGTTCTCACCGTGCTGGCTGGGTGCCAAGGCCGTGCGCACGGCCAGGGTCTCGGGGCGCAGGCCCGCGGGCAGTTGGGCACGCGCCAGTCGGCGCGCTTCCTCGTTCTGGCTCATTGGGCATCGCCCCCGCTTTGCAGGGCCAGGCGGGTGCGCGCCGGGCCGTCTTCCTCGTCGCCCTGGCTCTTGCGCTGGGCCTGGATGGTGGCGAAGTCCTCGGCCGACACGTCGCCGGTGATGTAGGTGCCATCAAAGCAGGAAGCCTCGAAGCCCTTGAGGCCCGGCCGCAGGGCGGCCACGACACGCTTCATGGCATCCACATCCTGGTAAATCAGGGCATCGGCCCCGATGTACTGGCGCACTTCCTCGATGCTGCGGCCGTGGGCGATCAGCTCTTCCTTGGTCGGCATGTCGATGCCGTAGACGTTGGGGAAGCGCACCGGCGGTGCGGCCGAAGCCAGATAGACCTTGTTGGCACCGGCCTCGCGGGCCATCTGCACGATTTCCTTGGAGGTGGTGCCGCGCACGATGGAGTCGTCCACGAGCAGCACATTGCGCCCCTTGAACTCCAGGCCGATGGCATTGAGCTTCTGGCGCACCGACTTCTTGCGCGCGCCCTGCCCCGGCATGATGAAGGTCCGGCCCACGTAGCGGTTCTTCACGAAGCCCTCGCGGTAGGGCTTGCCGATCTTGTGCGCCAGCTGCATGGCGGAGGGGCGGCTGGATTCGGGGATGGGAATGACGACATCGATCTCGCTGGGCGGCATCGTCGAGATCAGGCGCTGAGCCAGGGTCTCGCCCATGTTCAGCCGGGCCTGGTAGACCGAGATGCCGTCCATCACGGAATCCGGCCGAGCCAGGTAGACGAACTCGAACATGCAGGGATTCAGCGAAGGGTTCTCGGCGCACTGCTCGGTGTGGACCTGGCCCTGGGTGTCGATGAAGATGGCCTCGCCAGGTGCCACGTCGCGGTCCAGCTTGATGCCGGTGCCTTCCAGGGCCACGCTCTCGCTGGCGACCATCACGTCACCATTGGTGCCATGGCCGAAGCACAGGGGGCGGATGCCAAAGGGATCGCGGAAAGCCAGCAGGCCATGGCCGGCGATCAGGGCGATCACGCCATAGGAACCCTTGATGCGCTTGTGGACCGCGCGCACGGCCTTGAACACGGCCTGCGGCGTCAGCGGCAGTTCGCGGGCGACCTGCTCCAGCTCGTGCGCCAGCACATTGAGCAGGACCTCGGAGTCGCTCTCGGTGTTGATGTGGCGGCGGTCGACAGCAAAGAGCTCCTGCTTCAAGGCATGGGCGTTGGTCAGGTTGCCGTTGTGCACCAGCACGATGCCAAAGGGCGCGTTGACGTAGAAAGGCTGAGCCTCTTCCTCGTTGTAGGCATTGCCGGCGGTCGGGTAGCGGACCTGACCCAGGCCTACATTGCCCGGCAGCGCGCGCATATTGCGGGTGCGGAAGACGTCGCGCACCATGCCGCGGGCCTTGTGCATGAAGCACTTGTTGCCCTGCATGGTGACGATGCCGGCGGCATCCTGTCCGCGGTGCTGCAGCAGCAGCAGCGCGTCATAGATCAGCTGGTTGACCGGCGCCTGGGATATCACACCAACGATGCCACACATGTTCTCTTCCTCGACTTGTCGGCTTCCTGAGCTGGAAGCACTCGCTACGATACACAGGGCCTGGGCGCTTGTGGCGCTCAGGCTGGGATGAATTTATTGACCGACTCCGGCAGCATTGGATGCAGCACCCGCAGCCCCGACCGCAGCCAGGGCGCCAGCGCCGAGTCTTGCCAGGGCTCGGACTGTGCCAGGGGCGTCATGCCCACCAGCAGGGCCACGAGCAGGCCGATGAATAGCCCGCGCAGGGCACCGAAGCCTCCGCCGCCCAGCCGGTCCAGCCAGGACAGCGGCGAAGCCTGGATCAGCGCACGGACCAGCTTGGCGACCAGGCTCCAGACCACCAGGATGGCGACGAAAGCGAGCACCAGGCCGGCCGCATGACTCAGTGCCGGGCCCAGGCGTCCCTCGGGCAGCATGCCCTGCAACATCGGCGCCAGCCACGGCGACAGCAGGTAGGCCACCAGCCAGCCGGCCAGCGCGAGCACCTCATACACGAGCCCCCGCCACAGCCCCACCGCGACGGACAGGCCCAGCACGGTCAGCAGGGACAGGTCGACCCAGCTCATCGGGTCAGAGCGTCAGCACCGTGCCGGACAGGCCGCCGCCTCGCAGCTTGGCGGCGGCGCGGTCAGCCTCTTCACGACTGGCGAAGGGGCCCACGCGCACACGGATACGCTTGCCTTCGGCCGTTTCGATCGCCTGCGTGTAGGTCTTCAGGCCCAGCTTCTCGACCTTGCCACGAACATCCTGGGCTGCCTTGGCCTCCGCAAAGGCGCCCACCTGCACGATGAAGCGCGCACCTGCCACAGCATCGACTTTCCTGTCTGCCGGCTTGGGCGGTTCACGCCCCTCCAGCAGAGCCTGGGCGCGGGCGGCGTCGACATCGCGGGCATGGTCGGCTTGCTGACGTGCGGGTACCTTGTCCTGAGGCTTCTCCGCTGGTTTCTCCGCGGGTTTCTCTGCTGGCTTTTCTGAGGGCCTGGCTGCGGCCTTGTCCTGGGCCTTGTCAGCGGGCTTGCGCAACTCCGGCCTGGCCTCAGGCTTGCTGGCGGCCTCCTTGCGGGGCTCAGGATGCGTTTCCGGCTTGGGCGTTTCGGCAGGCTTCACCGGCTCGGCGATCGAAGCCCCGACGGGCGGCGCTTCGTTCACGATGCCCGCCCCCTGCTCGGCTGGTGCCGCGGCATGGCGTTCAGCGCTGGCGACCGGCGTGGCGGCGGCCGGCACGTTCAAGGGCGGCAAACCATCCTTCTTGGGGATTTCGATGGGCAGGTCCACCGGCACGGGGCGAGGCTGGGTCTCGAACACCAGCGGAAAGGCAATCACGCCCGCTGCCACCAGCACGGCCGCCCCGATCAGGCGCCGCCGGGCGCGCAAACGCAGCTGCTGAACGGCATCCAGCCCCTCGGCCACCGGCTTGGCCGCCGTCCTGTTGTCCTCGGCACGCTTGAAGAATGACAGCAAACCCATGTGTGATGTGGCACCTTGGAGAGCCGGAGATGGACGGCGCCAGGGCCGCAAGAAACAGGCTTCGGGGCCCGGCCAGCCCGGTGGCGGGCAGGAGCAGGCTCAGGGCTTGGCAGCCGCTGCACCAGCCGTCAGCCTGGGCACACCGTCCCTCAGCACACCGCCCACGGTGTAGAAGGAACCGAAGACCAGAATTCTATCAGCGGGGTCTGCCCCGGCCGCGGCTGCCGCGAGGGCGGTCTGCGGGTCCGGATGCAAGGACACATTGACATCCTTCGGCGTCTTCAGGGCGCCCTGGACCTGCAAGGCGGCAAAGCGCTCGGCCAGGGCGGCGGCCGTCGCGGCACGGGGGAGCGGCAGGTCACAGAAGTACCATCGGTCGACCAACGGTGCGATGCGCGCGAGGATCTCGGCCAGGTCCTTGTCCGCCATGGCACCGAAGACGGCATGGGTGCGCGGGAAGAAGCCCATCTGGTCCAGGTTCTGGGCCAGGGCCGCGATGGCATGGGGGTTGTGGGCCACGTCCAGCACCAGGGCCGGCTGGCCCGGCACCACCTGGAATCGACCCGGCAGCTCCACCAGCGCCAGACCCGTGCGCACAGCCTGGGCACTGATGGGCAGTTGCTCATACAAGGCCTCGAAGACCGCCAGCACTCCCGAGGCGTTCAGCAACTGGTTGACACCGCGCAGCGCCGGGAAGGCCAGACCGCTGTATTTGCGGCTCCGGCCGGCCCACTGCCATTGCTGGCGATCACCGCCGTAGCTGAAGTCCTTGCCCAGTTGGCGCAGGTCCGCCCCCACGGCCGCGGCGTGGGCCGCCAGGCTGGCCGGCGGCATGGGGTCGCTGACCACCACCGGCTTGCCTGGACGCATGATGTGGGCCTTCTCGCGGCCCACGGATTCGCGGTCCGGTCCGAGGTATTCGACGTGGTCGAGGTCGATGCTGGTGATCACCGCGCAGTCGGCGTCGATGGTGTTGACAGCATCCAGCCGTCCGCCCAGTCCCACCTCCAGGATGACCAGGTCCAGCGGTTCGGCAGCCAGGCGGCTCAGGATGGCCAGGGTGGTGAACTCGAAATAGGTCAGGGCCAGTTCGCCCCGTGCGGCCTCGACGGCCTCGAAGTGCGGCAGCAGGCTGTCGGCGTCGACCGGGGCGCCACCGACCCGGCAGCGCTCCTGGAAATGCACCAGGTGCGGCTTGATGTAGAGCCCCACACGATAGCCCGCCTGCAGCGCGATGGACTCCAGCATGGCGCAGGTCGAGCCCTTGCCATTGGTGCCCGCCACCATCACCACCGGCGCCTGGAAGCGCAGGCCCAGCCGGTCCCGCAGCGTGTTGACGCGGGCCAGGGTCATGTCGATTTCCTTGGGATGCAGACGCTCGCAGTGGGCCAGCCAGTCGTCCAGTCGCTGTTGGGAGGCACTTGCAGCGGCACTTTGAGCGGTAGTCATGGGCGGGGAAGAATCGGAATGCAAAACGGCCAGGCACACTGCCTGGCCGCAAGGGGCGATGGCGCCGGATCAGGCGACGGCGTCAGAGCTCTGGCGCTGCAGCATGGCCAACTGGCGGGCGATGGTCTCGCGCAGCTGGCGGCGGTCCACGATCATGTCCACAGCGCCCTTTTCCATCAGGAACTCGGCACGCTGGAAGCCAGGGGGCAGCTTTTCGCGCACGGTGTTCTCGATCACACGCGGGCCGGCAAAGCCGATCAGGGCCTTGGGCTCGGCGATGACGATGTCACCCACGAAGGCGAAGGAGGCCGACACGCCGCCCATGGTCGGGTCGGTCAGCACGCTGATGTAGGGGAGCTTGGCCTTGGCCAGGCGGGTCAGCGCGGCATTGGTCTTGGCCATCTGCATCAGGGACAGCAGGCCTTCCTGCATGCGGGCGCCGCCGGTGGCGGTGAAGCAGATGAAAGGCGTCTTCTGCTCGATGGCGGTCTCCACACCGCGGGCAAAGCGCTCGCCCACCACGGAGCCCATGGATCCGCCCATGAAGTCGAACTCGAAACAGGCGGCCACGACCGGCACGCTCATCACGGCGCCGCCGAGCACCACCAGGGCGTCGGTCTCGCCCGTGGTTTCCAGGGCTTCCTTGAGACGGTCCGGGTACTTCTTGCTGTCCTTGAACTTCAGGGCATCGACCGGGATGACCTCCTGGCCGATTTCATAGCGCCCTTCCCCGTCCAGGAAAGCATTCAGGCGCGCACGAGCCCCGATGCGATGGTGGTGGCTGCACTTGGGGCAGACGTTGATGTTCTGCTCCAGATCGGTCTTGTAGAGCACCGTCTCGCAGGACGGGCACTTGATCCACAGCCCCTCAGGCACCGTGCGACGCTCGGCGGCCTCGCTTTGCTGCATCTTGGGCGGCAGAAGTTTCTCAAGCCAACTCATGGGCAGACTCCTTCGTCTCAGGTCTCGTTGTCAGGTGCCCCGGGGCCTTTGGGGCCACCGGGCGCAACAGGGGCAAACGCCGCATCAACCGCGTCAGCCGCGCGGCAAGGCGTCCAGCGCCTCGCGGATCTCGCGGATGAAGGCCGCCCCCGTGGAGGCGACATTATCGCGTGCTTCGACCTCCAGCAGCTGAACCAGGCGGGAACCGATCACCACGGCATCGGAAACCCGGGCCACGGCCTGCGCCGTGGCGGCGTCGCGGATGCCGAATCCCACCCCCACCGGCACCGAGACCTGGGCGCGGATGCGCGGCACCATGCGGGCAACGGCGTCCGTGTCCAGGTGCCCTGCCCCGGTCACGCCCTTCAGCGAGACATAGTAGACATAGCCGCTGGCCACCTTGCCGACGCTGGCCATGCGCTCGTCCGTGGACGTCGGCGCCAGCAGGAAGATGGGGTCCAAGCCGGCAGACTTCATCAGGCCGGCGAAGGCCTCGCACTCCTCGGGCGGATAGTCGACGATCAGCACGCCGTCCACTCCGGCCGCCCTGGCATCGGCCACGAAGGCCGCCTGCCCGTAGCGCTCCACCGGATTGGCATAGCCCATCAGGACCACCGGGGTCTGGGCATCCTGCTCGCGGAAGGCGCTCACATAGGCCAGCACCTGCTTCAGCCCGATGCCATGGGTCAGCGCCCGTTCAGCGGCCTTCTGGATGACGGGGCCGTCGGCCATGGGATCTGAAAATGGCACGCCCAGCTCGATGACATCGGCACCGGCCCGGGCCATGGCCAGCATGAGCTCGACCGTGCAGTCCGGGTAAGGGTCGCCAGCGGTGACATAGGGAATGAGCGCCTTGCGGCCCTGCTCGGCCAGGCGGGCGAAGGTGGCCTGGATGCGGCTCATTGCGCACCTCCCTTCGCAGGGACATTGACAACGACGGTGTCGGAGCCCTTCACCGACTGCCCGCGGCAGGACGGCCGGCAATAGAAGTCCGCCTTGGAGAGGTCGGCCACCGTGCCGATGTCCTTGTCGCCCCGGCCCGAGAGGTTGACCAGGATGTGCTGGTCCGGACGCATCGTCGGCGCCAGCTTCATGGCGTGGGCCACGGCATGGCTGGATTCCAGCGCGGGGATGATGCCCTCGGTACGGCACAGGCGATGGAAGGCGTCCAACGCTTCCTGGTCGGTGATGCCCACGTACTCGGCGCGACCGATGTCCTTCAGGTAGGCATGCTCGGGGCCGACGCCGGGATAGTCCAGGCCAGCGGACACGGAGTGCGTCTCGATGATCTGGCCGTTCTCATCCTGCAGCAGGTAGGTGCGGTTGCCGTGCAGCACGCCCGGGCTGCCCAGGCTCAGCGTGGCGGCATGCTTGTGACCATCCAGGCCTTCACCGGCGGCCTCGACACCGATGAGGCGCACCTGCTCATGCGGGATGTAGGGATAGAAGATGCCGATGGCATTGGAGCCACCGCCCACGCAGGCCACGACGGCATCCGGCTGGCGGCCGATCATGGGGGGCATCTGCTCTAGACACTCGTCACCGATGATGCGCTGGAAGTCGCGCACCATCATCGGATAAGGGTGCGGGCCGGCCACGGTGCCGATGATGTAGAAGGTCGACTCGACATTGGTGACCCAGTCGCGCATGGCCTCGTTGAGGGCGTCCTTGAGCGTCTTGGAGCCCGAGTCCACCGGCACCACTGTGGCGCCGAGCAGCTTCATGCGGTAGACGTTGGGCGACTGGCGCTTGACGTCCTCGCTGCCCATGTAGACCACGCATTCCATGCCGTAGCGGGCGCAGATGGTGGCCGTGGCCACGCCGTGCTGGCCGGCGCCGGTCTCGGCAATGATGCGCTTCTTGCCCATGCGGCGGGCCAGCAGGGCCTGGCCGATGGTGTTGTTCACCTTGTGGGCACCAGTGTGGTTCAGGTCCTCGCGCTTGAGGTAGATCTGCGCTCCGCCCAGCTCGCTGCTGAGGCGATCGGCGTGATAGATCGGGCTTGGACGCCCCACGAAATGTGCCAGCTCCTTCTTGAACTCGGCAATGAAGTCCGGGTCCTGGCTGTAGCGGGCGTAGGCCTCGTTGAGCTCGTCCAGGGCATGGACCAGGGTCTCGGCGACGAAGCGGCCGCCATAGACCTGACCGTTCACGGGACCGAAGTGCCCGCGGGCATCCGGCATGTTGTAGCTTGACATGATGAGTCTCTCTTCAGGGGCCGAGCCGCCCGTCCCGGGTTGGCTCAGCCGGCATCCTCGATACGGGCGTCCGCCTCACGGACGGCCTCGCAGAACTGACGCATCAGCAGGGGGTTCTTGAGGCCCTTGGCCTCCTCTACCCCAGAGCTGACGTCAACGGCCCAGGGCCGGACGCGAAGAATCCCTTCGATCACATTTCCGGCATGCAACCCACCAGACAAAACGACTGGAGAGGGCACGTTTCGAGGAAGCAGTGACCAATCGAAGACCTTTCCACCCCCACCATAGCCCTCGACATGGGCGTCGACGAGCATGGCCTGGGCACTAGAGAACTGTTGGGCGAAGTCTAGCAAATCAAAGCCAGGACTCATGCGGGCCGCGCGGATATAGGGCCGCGCCATGCGCTCGCACTGCTGCGGCGACTCGTCGCCATGGAACTGCAGCAGCATATTGGGCAGCGCGGCCATGGCCTCCGCCAGCAGCTCGTCACTGGCATTGACGAAGAGCCCCACGGGCGTGACGAAAGGTGGCAGGCGCCGCGCCAACTCGGCAGCCCGCAGCGGGCTGACATGGCGCGGGCTCCTCTCATAGAACACGAAGCCGATGGCATCTGCGCCAGCCTCGACGGCGAAGTCCAGGTCCTGCTCACGGGTCAGGCCGCAGATCTTGATGCGTGTACGGGTCATTGCAGCACTCCTTGGGCGCCTCAGCAGGGACGACTCAGGGCAACCAGTCCATGGCCGCCGTGCGCTCTGGCAGGCCCAGAGGAGCATCGTAGTACGGCCCGAGGAAATAGAGCCCTGCCGGCGAGAAGGTGGGCGCTGCCGCCTGTCGGCTGCGCGCAGCCAGCACCTCGGCCATCCACTCAGGCGGCTTCAGCCCGCTGCCCACCGTGATCAGACAGCCCATGATGTTGCGCACCATGTGGTGCAGGAAGGCCGAGGCATCAAACTCGAAGCGCCAGTAGGCACCGCGGCGATGGATGTCGATGGCACGGAGCACCTTCACCGGCGACTTGGCCTGGCACTCTGCCGAACGGAAAGAGGAGAAGTCATGCTCGCCCAGCAGATACCTCACCGCGGCCCGCATGGCGTCCCCATCCAGCGGGCGAAACACCCAGCCGCAAGCGCCACTTTCGATGGCCGGCCGCACGGCGGATTCCAGCAGCAGGTAGGCATAGCGCCGACCACGGGCGTGGTTGCGGGCATGGAAGTCGCCCCCCGGGAAGGCGCACCACTGGACGGCGATGTCCGGCGGGAGATAGCGATTGGTCCCGCGCACCCAGGAAAAGGGTTCGCGGATGGCATCGGTGTCGAAGTGCACGACCTGGTTGAGCCCGTGCACGCCTGTGTCCGTCCGCCCAGCGCAGATCGTGCGCAGGGGCGCATCGGCGAACTGGGACAGCGCTTTCTCCAGGGCATCCTGCACGGTCCGGCCATTGGGCTGGGACTGCCACCCCAGGTAGCCATCCCCGCGGTAACTGACCCCCAGGGCCACGCGCTGCGTCATTGAATCATCCTCACAGGAAATGCAGGGCCGGCCACCCCGCCCTGGTCGCCTACCAAAGCTCGCAAGCCCGTTGACGGGGTCAGGTCTTGCGTCCAAGAAAAAAGGCGCCCGAAGCTCGGGCGCCTTGCGATTGTCGCGGACATTGCGCCGCGGTTCTGGATCGCACGCTCAGCGCAGCTCGTCCAGCATGGCCTGGGCCTTGGCGCGGAGATTGCCCTCCGCCTTCATCACCAGTTCCTGCAGCACGTCGCGAGCCCCCTCGACGTCGCCGATCTGGCGGAATTCCTCGGCCAGCTCCAGCTGACGCTGCAGGGGGTCACCGTCGTCGTCGGCCAGGGCGTCGATAGCGTCGGCAAGTTGGTCAGCAGCGCTGCGGCCCGAGGCTTCCAGCCCGTGCGGGTCTACGACCGTCGCCGTCGGGGCTGGAGCGTCGGTCGCGGGCAGATCCAGGTCAATGGACGACAGATCGAAGTCCAGGCTCTGCGCATCCGGCGGCAGCGGTGCGGCTGCCGTGGCGGCGTCGAAGTCGCCCAGCTCATTCAGGTCGAACTCCAGATCAGCCGCCGCGGCCTGAGCCGACTCCGGCAACTTGGGCGCCCCCAGGTCCACGTCCATGCGCAGCGGCGCCTGGGCAGCGGACACCGGCAGCGCCTGCGTGGCCTGCATGGAGGAGCTGGAGCCACCCAGGTCAAGGTCCAGATCGAGATCCAGGCTGCTGGCCGGACCAGGATCCGTCGCCGGCGTGCCCAACATGCCGGCAGACGCCGGCAGCGTGGTCGCATTCATGGGCTCAGGGCGCTGCTCGGCATCACCAGCAGCCAGTGCCGCGGGCATGCCGCCGGGCTGGTACAGGGGGTGCTCGGGGTCGATCTGGCGTCCCAGCTCCTGCACCTTGGGCCAGTCCTCACCCTGCCCTTGGGTCTCGGCATAGAGCTGCGAGGCGAGTTGCTCGTAAGCCTTGGTGTCTCGGCGCTTGGCGTAGACCTCCAGCAGCTTCAGGCGGATGGCGAGGCGCTCAGGATTCGCGCGCAGGGCCTCCTTCAGGATTTCCTCGGCCTGGAGGTCACGGCCATAGGCCAGGTAGACGTCGGCTTCCGCCACCGGATCCACGTCACCGATGGCGTCCAGTTGACTCAGCGAGTAGCTCATGGAGCTCTGGCTCGAATTGCCGGACTCACGGGTGTCGATACGTTGGCCACCGCTGGCACCGAAGAAGGAGTCCGGCTGCAGGCGACTTTCGGTGAAGGCCGTCTCTGCCTTGAATTCCGGACGGCGGTTGCGCAGCCGCATCAAGCCCAGGCCACCCAGGGCCACCACCAGCACACCGGCCAGTATGGGCAGGATGGGGCCATCGGTCAGCGAGTCGATGAAACTGGGTTCGGGCGCGGGGGCCGGCGCCGGCTTGGGACGGGAGGCGGCTGGCTTAGGACGGCTGGCGGCAGAGGCCACCTCCGAGACGGCCGGCGCAGGCGCAGCGGCAGAGGCCGCCGGGCTGGGCACGCTGGCAGGCGCGGGCAGCGCAGCCGGCAGGGTCACGGCAGGTGCAGGTGCAGGAGTCGGCGCAGCTGCGGGGGCTGCGGCGGGCTTGGTCTGACTGGACAGCTTCTTGAGCTCTTCCACATTGCGGGTCAGTTCAGCGACGCGCGCGGCAGAATCCTTCTTCTCAGTGTCCTTGGAGGCCTTGACCTCACTGCCAACCGAGGCGCTGGGCTTGCTGAGGGTCAGCTTGTCGGGCGCGGCTGCGGCGGCAGGCTTCTTGTCAGCGACCTCGGCCTGCACGCGGCCCTTGGCGGACTTGTCACTCTCATCCTGATGGATCAGCGGCGCACCCGAGGCGAGGCGCTGACGGTAGCTGTTGAAATCGGCGCTTTGTGCCTGGATGACCTGACGGGCTTCCGCCGGACTCAATTCACCGAGCTTGTCGCTGCCAGGCACCTTCAACACCACCCCAGCCTTGAGCCGGTTCATGTTGTTGTCGACGAAGGCGTCTGGATTGGCGCGATAGAGGCCCACCAGCATCTGGTCCAGCGAAATGCCGTCGACCTGGGTCTTGTTGGCGATGCGGGACAGCGTGTCCCCCGGCTTGACGGCGTAGTCGCTGGCGGCCGTCGGGTTCACGGGCGCGGGCGCCGGCTTGGGCTCGGCGCGTTGTGCCGGGGCCGGTGCCGGCACCGCAGGGCGCTGGGCAGCAGGACGCTGGGTCGGCTGGCTGGCCACAGGCCTGGACTCCGCCGGCGCTGCAGCGATGACCGGCGCCGTGGTGACTTCACTGGGCGGGGCCGGACGAGCCAGAGCAGGAGGATCGAACAGCAGGGTGTACTCGCGCGTCAGCCTGCCGGTGGACCAGTTCAGCTCCAGGATCAGGTCAACGAAGGGTTCCTGGACCGCACGGTCGCTGGTGATGCGCAGATAGGGGCGACCATCGGGCCGACGCAGCAACTGAACCTGGGTCGATGTCAGCACCGCATTGAATTCGACCCCGCTGGCACGGTAGACGTCCGGCGTGGCGATGCGCACCTTCAGCGAGCCGGCCTCGTCGGCCGTCATGCTGCTCACATCGATCTCGGCCTTGAGCGTTTCGCCCAGCGCGGACTGGACTTTTGAGCTCCCCAGCCCAAGGCCCCAGGCCTGCAAGCTGGCCAGAGACAAGGCGGCCACCGCAACGCGGGTCAAGGCAAAGCGCCCGAAAGCGCGAGAGTACTTGTTCAAGGCGTCCCCCAAAGCAACAAAGCGGGCACCCCAGGGTGTCCGCCTGTTTCGACGATGTTTGTTATGTGGTTCACAGCCCTCGGGATGCTGTCGTACACGGCTTCAGCGCTGCAGAAATCACAACAGCGTCAAGCATATACGCCCGACAACTCATGCAAAGGCTGAATTTCACCCTTGACAAGCGTCTGGTTCACCAGCCGTTACCAGCTGTCGCATGTGGACAACGGGTAACGGCGCACAAACAGGGATTTTACTGAGCCAGAAGGATGCGCAGCATGCGGCGCAGCGGCTCGGCGGCGCCCCACAGCAGCTGGTCACCGATGGTGAAGGCACCGAGGTACTCGGGGCCCATGGCCATCTTGCGCAGGCGGCCGACGGGGATGGTCAGCGTGCCGGTGACGGCGACGGGGGTCAGGTCCTGGACGGTGGCTTCCCTGGTATTGGGGACAACCTTCACCCACTCGTTGTCCGCGGCGATCATGGCCTCGATGTCGGCCAGGGGCACGTCCTTCTTGAGCTTGAAGGTCAGGGCCTGGCTGTGGCAGCGCATGGCACCGACACGCACGCAGAAGCCATCCACAGGCACCGCCGGGGCGCTGAAGCCCTCGCCCTGCCCAAGGATCTTGTTGGTCTCGGCCATGCCCTTCCACTCTTCGCGGGAGATGCCGTTGCCCATGTCCTTGTCGATCCAGGGAATCAGCGAGCCCCCCAGGGGCACGCCGAAGTTGGCGGTCTCGCTGGCGCTCAGACCGCGCTGCTTGGCGATGATCTTGCGGTCGATCTCGAGGATCGCGCTCTTGGGGTCGGCCAGCAGCTCGCGGACCTCGGCGTTCAGCGTGCCGAACTGCGTCAGCAGCTCGCGCATGTGCTGCGCTCCGCCACCGGACGCGGCCTGGTAGGTCTGGGTGCTCATCCACTCGACCAGGCCGGCCTTGTAGAGCGCGCCCACACCCATCAGCATGCAGGAGACCGTGCAATTGCCCCCCACCCAGTTGCGACCGCCCTTGGCGAGCGCGTCCTTGATCACAGGCATGTTGACCGGATCCAGGATGATGACGGCGTCATCCTTCATGCGCAGCGTGGACGCCGCATCGATCCAGTGGCCGCTCCAGCCCGCAGCGCGCAGCTTGGGGAAGACCTCGGTGGTGTAGTCGCCGCCCTGCGCGGTGATGATGATCTCGCAGCGCTTCAGCTGTTCGAGGTCGTAGGCATCCTGCAGCCTGGTTTCGTTCTTGGCCTGGGCCGGGGCGGCACCTCCGGCGTTGGAGGTGCTGAAGAACAGCGGTTCGATCAGGTCGAAATCACCCTCGGCCGTCATGCGGTCCATGAGCACCGAACCGACCATGCCGCGCCAGCCCACCAAACCTACGAGAGTCGTCATCTTGCTTCCTTTGTCATCTCACACCACAAACCCTTCCGGTCCTTCTCCGGCTCGTTCGCCGGGTTTGTGGAGGCGAGACGAACCAGAGCTGGATCAGCCCTTAATGGTTTTGGTCATGGTGCTGCCCGTGATGGCAGCCACCACGGCATCACCCATCTCGCGGGTGCTCACCTTGCGCGAACCTTCCGAATAGATGTCGGCGGTGCGCAGGCCCTGCGACAGCACGGACTGCACCGCGGCCTCGATACGGACGGCGGCTTCCGGCTGGTTGAGGGAAAACTTGAGCATCATGGCAGCGGAGAGGATGGTAGCCAGGGGATTGGCGATCCCCTTGCCGGCGATGTCTGGCGCGCTGCCGTGGCTGGGCTCGTAAAGGCCCTGGTTGGCCGCATTCAGCGAGGCCGAAGGCAGCATGCCGATGGAGCCCGTCAGCATGGCCGCTTCGTCGGACAGGATATCACCGAACATATTGCCGGTTACCACCACATCGAACTTCTTGGGCGCTTTCACGAGCTGCATCGCGGCGTTGTCGACGTACATGTGCTCCAGCTCGACGTCGGGGTACTGGGCATGGACCTCGGTGACCACATCCTTCCAGAACTGAAAGGTCTCCAGCACATTGGCCTTGTCGACGCTGGTGACCTTCTTGTTGCGCTTGCGGGCGGCCTGAAAGGCGACGTGGGCGATGCGCTCAATCTCCGGGCGCGAGTAGCGCATGGTGTCGAAGGCCTCCTCGGCACCGGGGAAATGGCCATCTGCAGCGGTGCGGCGGCCGCGGGGCTGGCCGAAATAGATGTCGCCGGTCAGCTCGCGGATGATGAGGATGTCCAGGCCGGCCACCAGCTCAGGCTTGAGGCTGGAGGCGTGGGTCAGCTCGGGATAGCAGATGGCCGGGCGGAAGTTGGCGAACAGGCCCAGTTCCTTGCGAAGGCCCAGGATGGCCTGCTCGGGGCGCAGGCGGCGCTCCAGGGTGTCGTACTTCCAGTCGCCCACGGCACCGAAGAGCACGGCGTCCGCGGCCTTGGCCAGGGCCAGGGTGCTCTCGGGCAGCGGATGGCCGGCGGCCTCGTAGGCGGCGCCACCCACGGGTGCGGTTTCCATCTCTAAGCTGAGGTCCAGGACCTTCAGCACCTTCACGGCTTCGGCAACGATCTCGGTGCCGATGCCATCACCGGGCAGGACTGCAATCTTCATGGGACTCTTTCGTGTCGAGGGCCGCGCAGCGCGCTCAGCCCGGGATGCGGTGGTTCAGCCAGGGTTTGGTGGCCAGACGCTCGGCCTCGTAGGCCTTGATCTTCTCGGCGTGGCGCAGGGTCAGGCCGATGTCGTCGAAGCCGTTGAGCAGGCAGTACTTGCGGAAGGGCTGCACCTCGAAGGACAGCTCGGCGCCGTCCGGCTTGATCACGACCTGGCGCTCCAGGTCCACCGTGAGCTGGTAGCCCGGGAAGGCGTGAACTTCGTCGAACAGGCGTGCCACCTGGCTTTCGGGCAGCACGATGGGCAGCACACCGTTCTTGAAGCAGTTGTTGAAGAAGATGTCGGCGAAGCTCGGTGCAATCAGCGCGCGGAAGCCGTACTGCTCCAGGGCCCAGGGCGCGTGCTCGCGGCTGGAGCCACAGCCGAAGTTGCTGCGGGCGATCAGGATGGAGGCGCCGGCATAGCGCGACTGGTTCAGCACGAAGTCCGGATTGGGCTTGCGCGAGGCCGGGTCCTGGCCGGGCTCGCCCTTGTCCAGGTAGCGCCATTCGTCAAACAGATTGGGGCCAAAACCGGTGCGCTTGATGGATTTGAGGAACTGCTTGGGGATGATGGCGTCGGTGTCGACGTTCTCGCGGTCCATGGGCGCCACGAGGCCCTTGTGGAGGGTGAACTTTTCCATGGCGGGGTCCTCAGGCGATTTTGCGGACGTCGACGAAATGGCCCTGCATGGCCGCCGCGGCGGCCATGGCCGGGCTTACCAGATGGGTACGGCCACCCGCCCCTTGCCGACCTTCGAAATTGCGGTTGCTCGTGGAGGCGCAGCGCTCGCCAGGCTCCAGGCGGTCTGCGTTCATCGCCAGGCACATGGAGCAACCCGGCTCGCGCCACTCGAAGCCCGCGGCCTTGAAGACCTGGTCCAGGCCTTCGGCCTCGGCCTGCGCCTTCACCAGGCCCGAGCCCGGCACGACGAGCGCCAGGCGCACATTGCTGGCAATGCGACCGCCCAGGCGCTTGACCACGGCGGCAGCCTCGCGCATGTCCTCGATGCGGCTGTTGGTGCAAGAGCCGATGAAGACCTTGTCGATGCGGATGTCGCTGATGGCCTTGTTGGGCTCCAGGGCCATGTAGGACAGGGCGCGCTCGATGGCGCCGCGCTTGACGGCGTCCTTCTCCTTGTCCGGGTCCGGCACGCGGTCCTCGATGGACAGCACCATCTCGGGCGAGGTGCCCCAGGTGACCTGCGGGCGGATCTGGGCGGCGTCCAGCTCGACCACCAGGTCGAAATGCGCACCCGGATCAGAATGCAGCGTGCGCCAGTAGCGCACGGCCTGCTCCCATTCCACGCCCTGCGGCGTGAAGGGGCGGCCCTTGACGTAGTGGATCGTGGTGTCGTCCACCGCCACCAGGCCGGCGCGGGCGCCGGCCTCGATGGCCATGTTGCAGACGGTCATGCGGCCTTCCATGCTCAGTGCGCGGATGGCCGAGCCGGCGAACTCGATGGTGTAGCCCGTGCCGCCAGCCGTGCCGATGCGACCGATGATGGCCAGCACGATGTCCTTGGCGCCAACGCCAGGCAAGACCTGACCCTCGACCTTCACCAGCATGTTCTTCGCCTTCTTGGCGAGCAGCGTCTGCGTGGCGAGCACATGCTCGACCTCGGAGGTGCCAATGCCATGGGCCAGCGCGCCGAAGGCGCCGTGGGTGGAGGTGTGGCTGTCGCCGCAGACCACGGTCATGCCGGGCAGCGTGGCCCCCTGCTCCGGGCCGATCACGTGCACGATGCCCTGGCGGCGGTCGCTCATCTTGAACTGGGTGATGCCGTGGCGGTCGCAGTTGGCATCCAGGGTGTCGACCTGCAGACGCGAGATCGGGTCGGCGATGCCGGCACTGCGGTCGGTGGTCGGCACGTTGTGGTCGCTCACCGCCAGGTTGGCGGACAGGCGCCAGACCTTGCGGCCAGCCATGTCCAGCCCTTCGAAAGCCTGCGGGCTGGTCACCTCGTGCACGAGGTGGCGGTCGATGTAGAGCACGGCGGTGCCGTCTTCCTCGGTGTGCACGACGTGCTCGTCCCAGAGCTTGTCGTAGAGGGTGCGTGCGCTCATGGCGGGCTTCCTGTCAGTGGTGCGGCGGCGCTCAGGCCTTGCCGCGCAGGGGTTGGGTGGGGGCGGTGGTCTCGGTCCGTGTCTCGGGCGGGCACAGGGCGTCCACGAATCGCTGGACCACGGTGGGCAGGCGCTCCTGGCGCAGCACGCCCAGCACGTAGTCGCGCCGGGCCCAGTCTTCCTCGAGCCGCAGCTGTCGGACCTTGAAGACCTGGGCAAAACGTTCAGCGGGCGCCTGGGGCAGCACAGCCACGCCCAGGCCAGCTTCCACGAGCTGGGCAATGGCATCAAAGCCGCGCACCTGCAGGCGCGCGTTGAGGGTACGGCCACGAGCCAGGGCCTGCTCGCGCATCAGCTCCTGGGCCGCGGCGCCAGCATGCAGGCCGACAAGGTCGTAGTCCAGGAGTTCGTCAAAGCTGATCGAGGCACGGTCCGCCAGGGCATGGCCTTCGGGCACCAGCACGGCCAGGCGGCCCGAGCGGTAGTTGAAGGTCTGCATGCGGCTGTCCAGCAGCGGCGCGGTGAACACGCCGATGTCGGCGCGCCCTTCGGCCACGGCGGCCTGCACCTCGGCGCTGGTGAGGTCTTCCAGGCTGATACGGATCTGCGGGTGGGCCTGCGAGAAAGCCACAAGGTCGGGCGGCAGGGCCTCGGCGATGGCGCCGCTGTTGGCAACGATGCGCAGATGCCCCTTGATGCCGCGGGCGAACTCCATCACCTCGCTCTCCAGGGCATGCAGCGAGGCGTGCAGGGAGCGGATGTGGCGCACCAGGGCGCGGCAGGCCTCGGTGGGCTCCACGCCCCGCGCGCGGCGCTCGAAGAGCTGCACCCCCAGGCGCGTCTCCAGGTCGGAAATCCGCTTGGAGGCGGCGGCCAGCGCGAGGTGCTCGCGCTCCGCGCCGCGGGTGATCGAACGTGTCTGTTCGATCGCCAGCACGAGGTTCAGGGTGGTGAGGTCGAGTCGCATGGTGAGTGGCCTTGGCAGTAATTTAGTCTTCGCGGAAGACTTTGTTACTACCCAATCACCCAAACAAGCCTTCGCGCAAAGCGAAGCATACACGATGGGGCTCCTGGCTGGCGTACAAGTGCACCATGGCTTCACTGCCCCGCCGCCTCACTACAATTTGCCGATCCCTGCTCCCCCCAGGAAGAGCCCATGCACAGATCGCTGCCGGGTGTACATCTCTTGGCCGCCGCCTGCCTCTGGCTGGCCCTGGGCACCGCGGGCCCGCCCGCCCGGGCGGCGGACTACACGGTGGGCATCGAAGACCTGAACCTGTATCCGATTGCCCGGGTTCGCGCCGGCACCTACGAAGGCTTCGTGAGGGACCTGCTGGACGCGTTTGCCCGCTCTGCCGGCCATCGCTTTCACTACAAGGTGCTACCCGTGCAGCGCCTGACGGCCGCCCACCTGGCCGGCGAGGTTGATCTCGTCTTCCCCGACGAGCCCAAATGGCATGCCGAGCAGAAAGGTCAGGCCCCCCTGCTCTATTCCTTTGATGTGGTGGCCTTCCAGGATGCGGTCATGGTGCGCCCGCCGCTTGGCCAGCCTCTACGCTCGCTCGGGCTGGTCCATGGATTCACGCCCTGGAAGTTCCAGGAACGCATCAGGGCCGGCTCGCTTCGAACGGAAAGCGCCATCGAGCCAGGCAATCTACTGAAGATGGTCATGCGCGGCAGGATAGACGGGGCCTACATGCCCCTGGAAGTCGCCAGCTACCAGCTCCAGGAAATGGGCACGCCCGGCGCCCTGGTGCCAGACACGGTCCTGATGCCGCTGAAGACCTCCCATTACCGGGCATCCAGCCTGCACCAGCACGAGCTGATCAGGACGCTGAACCGTTTCATCACCGAGGAGACCGGCCTGATCACCCAGTTGCGTGAGCGCTACCGCCTCTGATCAAGCCAGGCAGGTATGGACCTCAGCCCAGGGCCGCCACCACCTCCGGCGGCGCCTGCACCAGCTCGATCAGCACCCCTTCCCCGCCGATGGGGAACTCGTCATTGCTCTTGGGGTGGATGAAGCAGATGTCAAAGCCCGCAGCGCCCTTGCGGATGCCGCCCGGCGCGAAGCGCACGCCGTGGGCGCTCATCCACTCGACGGCCTTGGGCAGGTCGTCGACCCACAGGCCGACGTGGTTCAGCGGCGTGGTGTGCACGGCGGGCTTCTTCTCGGGGTCGAGCGGCTGCATGAGATCAACCTCGACCTTGTGCGGGCCGCTGCCGATGGCGCAGATGTCCTCGTCCACGTTCTCACGCTCGGAGACGAAGTTGCCGGTCACCGTGAGGCCCAGCACGTCGACCCACAGCTTGCGCAGGGCCTGCTTGTCCGGTCCGCCGATGGCGATCTGCTGGATGCCGAGGATTCGGTAAGGCTTGTTGCTCATGGCGGAATTCATTCGAAGCGCAGGATGGGCTGATCGACGGAGAGGCTCTCGCCGGTCTTGGCCAGCACCTCTGCCACTTTGACGTCGCGCTCTGCCACCAGGATGTTCTCCATCTTCATGGCCTCGATCACCGCGAGGCGCTCCCCAGCCTGCACCAGCTGCCCTGGCTGCACGGCAATGTGCACCAGCAGGCCCGGCATGGGCGAGAGCAGGAACTTGCTGGTGTCGGGCGGTGCCTTGTAGGGCATGAGCTTGAGCAGCTCGGCCGCGCGCCGGGGCAGCACGGTGACCTCCATCGCAAAGCCGTTGTGGCTGATGCGGTAGGCCAGCGGGTTCTTGCCGGCGCCGCGCTCGGCCTGGGCCACGAAGAGCTGGCCATTGACCGTGCCCTCCAGGCGGATGTCATTGAGGCGCGAGTTGCAGACGATCAGATAGCGCTGGCCGCCCACCTCCACCGTAGCCTCACCCTTGTGGCCGACGAACTCGGACACATGGACCGGGTGATGGGTGTGCTTGCCGGCCCCTTCGTTGACCACGGCCACGCAGTCGCTCTCGATACGCACCTCATGGCCACGCAGCTGGCCGCTGATGCCGGCCGCACGTTCACGGGTCTTGCGGCGAATGAAGGCCGCCAGCGCCACGAGGAATCGCGGGTCCGCATGCGGCACGTCCTCGGCGCGAAAGCCAGCGCCGTAGTGCTGGGCGATGAAGCCGGTGTTGAAGTTGCCGCTGACGAAGTCCGGGTGGGCCAGCAGGGCCGCCTGGAACGGGATGTTGCTGGAGATGCCACGGATCACGAAGCCGTTGAGCGCCTCGCGCATCTTGGCGATCGCGTCACTGCGGTCCTTCCCGTGCACGATGAGCTTGGCGATCATCGAGTCGTAGAACATCGGGATCTCACCGCCCTCGTAGACGCCGGTGTCCACGCGCACGCCGCCGAAGGACGCCAGGGCATAGGGCTCGCCCTGCAGCGTCGGCGTGCCCTGCTCCAGGTTCGCTGCGGGCGGCTGGTACTTCACCAGGCGGCCGGTCGAGGGCAGGAAGTTGCGGAAGGGATCCTCGGCGTTGATGCGGCACTCGATGGCCCAGCCTTCCTTGCGGATGTCGGCCTGGCCGAAGCCCAGCTTCTCGCCAGCGGCCACGCGGATCATCTGCTCCACCAAGTCCAGGCCGGTGATGCATTCGGTGACCGGGTGCTCCACCTGCAGGCGGGTATTCATCTCCAGGAAATAGAAGTCCTGGTTCTTGCCGACCACGAACTCCACCGTGCCCGCGCTCTGGTACTTCACCGCCTTGGCCAGGGCCACGGCCTGCTCGCCCATGGCCTTGCGGGTGGCGTCGCTGATGAAGGGCGACGGCGCCTCCTCGATCACCTTCTGGTGGCGGCGCTGGATGGAGCACTCGCGCTCATGCAGGTAGACCACGTTGCCGTGCGCATCGCCCAGCACCTGGATCTCGATGTGGCGCGGCTGCTCGACGAACTTCTCCATGAAGACGCGGTCATCGCCGAAGCTGTTGCGCGCCTCGTTGCGGCAGGAGCTGAAGCCCTCGAAGCATTCCTTGTCGTTGAAGGCCACGCGCAGGCCCTTGCCACCGCCGCCGGCACTGGCCTTGATCATGACCGGGTAGCCGATCTTCTTCGCGATCTCGACGGCCTCCTCGGGCGAGAGGATGGGCTCGTTGTGGCCGGGGATGGTGCTGACCTGGGCCTCGTTGGCGAGCTTCTTGGAGGCGATCTTGTCGCCCATGGCCGCGATCGAGTAGTGCTTGGGGCCGATGAAGACGATACCCTCCTCCTCGCAGCGGCGGGCGAAGTCCTCGTTCTCGGACAGAAAGCCGTAGCCCGGGTGCAGCGCCTCGGCGCCGGTGGCCTTGCAGGCGGCGATGATCTTGTCGGCGACCAGATAGGACTCTCGGCTGGGCGCCGGGCCCAGCAGCACGGACTCGTCGGCCAGCTCGACGTGGCGGGCGTCCTTGTCGGCCTCGGAATAGACGGCGACGGTCTTGATACCCATCTTGCGAGCCGTCTTGATCACGCGGCAGGCGATTTCACCGCGATTGGCAATCAGGATCTTCTTAAACATGGTGCCTCCAAGCTGGCGCCAGGCCAGCCTTTGATTCGAGTTTCAGACAGTGATTCATGGGCGCGACTCCATCCCGCGCGCCTGCAGGCAGCGCGCCACCCAACGCAGCTGCCGCTCGCGCATCCAGGCGCCCGCGGCGCCCTTGCGCGGACCGGCGCCTTCGTAGCTGAAGCGCAGCATGGCCTCGGCCCGCGCGGCCTCGATGCCATCGGCCGCGGCCGCCGTGCCTTCACGCAGGTCTCGCTGCGCCTCGGGCAAGGCCACGCCGTCGGCGCGGTAGAGCAGGATCACGGGCAGCGTGTCGAGGTCCGACCCGCACAGCGCGCGCTGCTCGGGCCGGCTCTGGGGCGCGATACGGGCCGCGCAGCGCTCGAAGCCCTGCTCGGCCCAGCGGCGCAGCTGGTCGCCGTCCGCGTCCTCGGCTTGCGCCAGCTGCTCGCGCCACCAGGCCTGGTCCTCTGCGGCCACGCCCTCGGCCTGCGCCAGCGTCATCAGCGCCTGGCGGCCTTCCTCGGTCTGGCGAGCCTCCAGCAGATCCAGGCTGTGCACCGGCAGTGCCCGCAGCGCCACGCAGGCCGCCACGTCCGCGAGCGATGCGGTCCGGGCAGGGGCAGGCATCAGGGCAGCCATGAGCAGGAGCGAAGCCAGCATCGGTGCGTCAGAGCGGGATGTTCCCGTGCTTGCGCCAGGGGTTCTCGAGCTTCTTGTCCTTGAGCATCACCAGCGAGCGGCAGATGCGCTTGCGCGTCTCGTGCGGCTGGATGACGTCATCAATGAAGCCGCGGGCGCCGGCCACGAAGGGGTTGGCGAAGCGGGCCTTGTACTCGGCCTCGCGGGCGGCCAGCTTGGCCGGATCGCCCTTGTCCTCGCGGAAGATGATCTCCACCGCGCCCTTGGCGCCCATCACCGCGATCTCGGCATTGGGCCAGGCGAAGTTGACGTCGCCGCGCAGGTGCTTGGAGGCCATCACGTCATAGGCGCCGCCGTAGGCCTTGCGGGTGATCACGGTCACCTTGGGCACCGTGCACTCGGCGTAGGCGTAGAGCAGCTTGGCGCCGTGCTTGATGATGCCGCCGTACTCCTGCGAGGTACCGGGCATGAAGCCGGGCACGTCCACGAAGGTGATCACGGGGATGTTGAAGGCATCGCAGAAGCGCACGAAGCGCGCAGCCTTGATGGAGCTCTTGATGTCCAGGCAGCCGGCCAGCACCAGCGGCTGGTTGGCCACGATGCCCACCGTCTGGCCATCCATGCGGGCGAAGCCGGTGAGGATGTTCTTGGCGTACTCGGGCTGCAGCTCGAAGAAGTCCCCGTCGTCGACGACCTTCAGGATCAGCTCCTTCATGTCGTAGGGCTTGTTGGGGTTGTCAGGCACCAGGGTGTCCAGCGACATGTCCATGCGGTTGCCCGGATCGCCGCTGGGGCGGCTCGGCGCCTTCTCGCGGTTGTTCAGCGGCAGGTAGTTGAAGAAGCGCCGCAGCATCATGATGGCCTCGACGTCGTTTTCGAAGGCCAGGTCGGCCACGCCGCTCTTGCTGCTGTGGGTGCCCGCGCCGCCCAGTTCCTCGGCCGTGACCTCCTCGTGCGTCACGGTCTTCACCACCTCGGGGCCGGTGACGAACATGTAGGAGCTGTCCTTCACCATGAAGATGAAGTCCGTCATGGCGGGCGAGTACACCGCACCGCCGGCGCAGGGGCCCATGATCAGGCTGATCTGCGGGATCACGCCGGAGGCCAGCACGTTCTTCTGGAACACGTCAGCATAGCCGCCCAGGGAGGCCACACCTTCCTGGATGCGCGCGCCGCCGGAGTCGTTGAGGCCGATCAC
The DNA here is from genome assembly GCF_051857535.1 of Roseateles sp. DB2. NCBI lineage: Bacteria > Pseudomonadati > Pseudomonadota > Betaproteobacteria > Burkholderiales > Sphaerotilaceae > Roseateles > Roseateles sp. DB2. The sequence goes on from NZ_JBPZGY010000010.1 coordinate 162,053, forward strand.
CGGGGCGCCGACCTTCATGGCCTGGTCCATGATCTTGCAGATCTTCTCGGCATGCGATTCCGAGAGCGCGCCGCCGAAGACGGTGAAGTCCTGGCTGAAACAGAAGGCCAGGCGGCCGTTGATCATGCCGTAGCCCGTCACCACGCCATCGCCGGGGATCTTGTTGTCGGCCATGCCGAAGTCCACGCAACGGTGCTCGACGAACATGTCCCATTCCTCGAAGGTGCCTTCGTCGAAGAGCAGCTCGATGCGCTCGCGCGCCGACAGCTTGCCCTTGGCGTGCTGGGCGGCGATGCGCTTCTCGCCACCGCCCAGCCGCGCCTTGGCGCGCTTCTCTTCAAGCATTTGTTGGATGTCGTGCATAACGGTCCTTTCACGGGGCAGCGCCAGAGGCCGCCTCGGAGGCAAGACCTGGCACAGGGGAACTGGGAGAAACGGAATTCGGGGAAGACGACCCAGGCGCCAGGGCCGGGCCATGAAAAGCGCTGAGCAGCGCGCGGGCAGCGGACGAGGGCGCCAACTGGCCAGCGAGCACGCGGGCGGTGGTGGCGGGCAGTTGCGCACGCACGGCGGCATCGGCCATGAAGGCGGCCTTGAGCCCCCCCTGGATGCGCTCCCACATCCAGGCCAGGGCCTGCTGCTGGCGCTTCTCATCCCAGCGTCCGCTGGCGGACTGCAGCCGGCGGAACTGCTCCACCGCCAGCCAGAACTCGCTCAGGCCCTGGAACTTGAGCGCGCTGAGCTGCAGGGCCTGGGGGTGCCACAGCGTCTCGTCATGGGCCGCATGCTCGGGCCGGCCGTGCATGCCGAGAAGGCGCAGCGAGGACATGATCTGGGCCTGTGCCCGCGTCGCTGCGGCCGGGTCCACGTCCGCCTTGTTGATCACCACCAGGTCGGCCAGCTCCATCACGCCCTTCTTGATGGCCTGGAGCTCGTCGCCGGCATTGGGCAGCTGCAGCAGCACATACATGTCCGTCATGCCGGCCACGGCGGTCTCGCTCTGGCCCACGCCCACAGTCTCGACGATGACGATGTCAAAGCCCGCGGCCTCGCAGACCAGCATGGCCTCGCGGGTCTTCTCGGCCACGCCGCCCAGGGTGCCGCTGCTGGGGCTGGGGCGGATGTAGGCGCGCTCGTCCATGGAGAGGCGCTCCATCCGGGTCTTGTCCCCCAGGATGGAGCCACCCGAGACCGTGCTGGACGGGTCCACCGCCAGCACCGCCACGCGGTGCCCGCGCTCGATCAGGAACAGGCCCAGGGCCTCGATGAAGGTGCTCTTGCCCACACCCGGCACGCCGGAGATGCCCAGGCGCAGCGAGCGGCCCGTGTGCGGCAGCAGCTCGCCCAGCAGCGCGTCCGCCTGCGTGCGGTGGTCAGCGCGGGTGGATTCCAGCAGCGTGATGGCCTTGGCCATGGCGCGGCGCTGGGCCGGGCCGGGGCCGGCGAGGATGGCGGTCGCCAGGCTCATGCGGCCCCAGCTTTCCAGCAGTAGTCGATGTCGAAGTCGCTCTCGCCCACCGGCACGAAACCCTCGCGCAGATAGAAGCGGTTGGCGTCGCTGCCCTTGAGTGCGGCCAGGTGGATGTCCCGCCCCCGGCGCTTGAGGCCGTCCAGCACCCAGCGCCCCGCACCTTGCCCCTGCGAGCCCGGGCGGATATAGAGGTGCTCGAGCCTCAGCGCGCCGTCGGCCAGCGGCTTGACGGTCACGAAGCCGATGCGCTGGCCGTCGCGCTCGATGTGCTGCATGGCGGCAGGCTCGAACTGCGAGGCCAGGCGCTCGCGCGCACGCTGCGGATCAAAGCGGCCGAGCCGCTCCAGGCTCTCGCGCAGGGCGTCGATGCGAAGCGCCAGCATCGCCTCGAAGTCCTCGGCCGCAACCGGCGCCAGACTCAGCATCAGGCGGCCACCGCGGCTTTGCGGATCTGCTCCAGCACGTCCTTGGCGCTGGCGGGGATGGGCGTACCGGGGCCGTAGATGCCTTTCACGCCAGCTTCATAGAGGTAGTCGTAGTCCTGCTGCGGGATCACGCCGCCGACGAAGACGATGATGTCGTCCGCGCCCTGCTTCTTCAGCTCGGCAATGATGGCGGGCACCAGCGTCTTGTGGCCGGCGGCCAGGGTCGAGACGCCCACGGCGTGCACATCGTTCTCGATGGCCTGGCGGGCGCATTCCTCGGGGGTCTGGAACAGCGGGCCCATGTCGACGTCGAAGCCCAGGTCGGCGTAGGCGGTGGCCACGACCTTGGCGCCGCGGTCATGGCCGTCCTGGCCCAGCTTGGCGATCATCACGCGGGGGCGACGGCCCTGGGCCTCGGCGAAGGCCTGGATCTCGGCCTGCAGCTTGGCCCAGCCCTCGGCGGAATCGTAGGCAGCGGCATACACCCCGGTCACCTTTTGCGTATCGGCACGGTGGCGACCATACACCGACTCCAGCGCATCCGACACCTCGCCCACCGTGGCGCGCAGGCGGATGGCCCGGATGGACAGGTCCAGCAGATTGCCCTGCCCGCTCTTCGCGGCCTCGGTCAGCGCGGCCAGCGCGGCCTGCACGGCGGCGCTGTCGCGGCTGGCCCGGATGGCCTGCAGGCGGGCGATCTGGGCGTCACGCACCTTGAGGTTGTCCACCTCCAGGATCTCGACGGGGTCTTCCTTGGCCAGGCGGTACTTGTTGACGCCGACGATGACGTCCTTGCCGGAGTCGATGCGGGCCTGCTTCTCGGCCGCGCTGGCCTCGATCTTGAGCTTGGCCCAGCCGGAGTCCACGGCCTTGGTCATGCCGCCCATGGCCTCGACCTCCTCGATGATGGCCCAGGCCTTGTCGGCCATGTCCTGCGTGAGGGACTCCATCAGGTAGCTGCCGGCCCAGGGGTCGACGACGTTGGTGATGTGGGTCTCTTCCTGGATGATCAGCTGCGTGTTGCGGGCGATGCGGGCGCTGAACTCGGTGGGCAGGGCGATGGCCTCGTCCAGCGAATTGGTGTGCAGGCTCTGGGTGCCGCCGAAGACGGCCGCCATGGCCTCGATGGTGGTACGCACCACGTTGTTGTAAGGATCCTGCTCCGTGAGGGACCAGCCCGAGGTCTGGCTGTGCGTGCGCAGCATCAGGCTCTTGGGATTCTTGGCGTTGAAGCCCTTCATGATCCGGCACCACAGCAGGCGCGCGGCCCGCATCTTGGCGATCTCCAGATAGAAGTTCATGCCCACGGCCCAGAAGAAGGACAGGCGGCCGGCGAAGTCGTCCACGTCGAGGCCCTTGGCCAGGGCGGTCTTCACGTACTCCTTGCCGTCGGCCAGCGTGAAGGCCAGCTCCAGCGCCTGGTTGGCGCCCGCTTCCTGCATGTGGTAGCCCGAGATCGAGATCGAGTTGAACTTGGGCATGTTCTGGCTCGTGTACTCGATGATGTCGCCGATGATCTTCATCGACGGCTCGGGCGGGTAGATGTAGGTGTTGCGGACCATGAACTCCTTGAGGATGTCGTTCTGGATGGTGCCGCTCAACTTGTCCTGCGAAACGCCCTGCTCCTCCGCCGCGACCACATAGCCAGCCAGCACGGGCAGCACGGCGCCGTTCATGGTCATGGAGACCGAGACCTTGTCCAGCGGGATCCCGTCGAACAGGATCTTCATGTCCTCCACGGAGTCGATGGCCACGCCGGCCTTGCCCACGTCGCCCGTCACGCGGGGGTGGTCGCTGTCATAGCCGCGATGGGTGGCCAGGTCGAAGGCCACCGAAACGCCCTGCCCACCCGCGGCCAGCGCCTTGCGGTAGAAGGCGTTGGACTCCTCGGCCGTCGAGAAACCGGCGTACTGGCGGATGGTCCAGGGGCGCACCGCATACATGGTTGCCTGCGGGCCGCGCAGGAAGGGCTCGAAGCCTGGGAGGGTGTCGGCATGCGGCAGCTTCGCCGTGTCAGCCGCGGTGTAGAGCGGCTTGACGGTGATGCCCTCGGGGGTCACCCAGTTCAGGGCCGAGACATCGCCCCCGGGGGCCGACTTGGCGGCGGCCTTGTGCCACTGCTCCAGCGTGGCGGCGGCGAATTCTTGCTTGGCGTTGGACGAATCAGACATTGACAACTCCTGAAGGCCACGCATCATAGCGCCTTCGTTATTCATAATTATGAATTCAAATTTGACTACACTCTGACAGCAACGGCGCCCGCCACCGCTTTTGTGCGGTCGCGCCCCAGACCTTCCAACCTTCCGCCTCACCATGCCGGCCACCCCCCCGTTTGCCCAGCGTCCGCTCTATGAGGAAGTGGCCGAACAGCTGCGCCAGCGCATCTTCGGCCGCCTGCTTGAGCCCGGCAGCTGGATCGACGAACTCAAGCTCTGCGGCGAGCTGGGCATCAGCCGCACGCCCATGCGCGAGGCACTGAAGGTGCTGGCCGTGGAAGGCCTGGTGACCATGCGCCCGCGCCGGGGCGCCTACGTGACCGAGATGTCCGAGCGCGATGTGCGGGAGGCCTACCAGCTGCTCGCGCTGCTGGAGAGCGATGCCGCGGCGCGCGTCTCGGAGCGGGCCAGCGCCGAGGAGCTGGCCGAACTGCAGGTCCTGCATGCCCAGCTGGAAGCCGCCATCGATGAGCGCGAGCGCTTCTTCGCCCTCAATGAGGCCTTCCACCTGCGCCTGCTCGAGCTGGAGGGCAACCGCTGGCGCCAGCAGATCGTCACCGACCTGCGCCGCGTGATGAAGCTCAACCGCCACCATTCCCTCTTCAAGCAGGGCCGCCTGGCCGAGTCGCTGCAGGAGCATCGCGAGCTGATGCAGGCCCTGGTCGAGCGCCGCCCGGACCAGGTGGCTCAGCGCATGAGGCTGCATTTTGAGAACGGGCTGAATGCGGCCGCACCGCAGGCGGCTTGACTCATTCGCGGCGCTCTCTTTTCCAGCGTTGCGAGACACGGCCCTCACCCCGACTCGGTAGAGCCTGAGCCTGAGCCTGAACCGGGCTGCCTGCGCATGGGATTGCGCAGGTCAAGACACCGTCCTGCATCAAGCCCCCGCCGGCCCCATGCGCTCCGGATCGAAGGGCTTTCCGGACTTGAGGACCCTGTAGGCAATAGCCAGCGGCTTGTGCATGCAAGAGCCCCAACACCGCCCCAACACCGCCCCAAACGCTGGAATTACCGCCTCCCCCGCCCTATCCTGCGCGGATCAGCCGCCCCCACCGAAGGCAGACTGCCAGGATGCAGCGCAAAGCCCCGCAGGCGGCGCCGCCCCCAAGTCCACGGACAGGAGCCCCTCCCATGCTCAGCAACGAAGAACTGGCCCAGGCCGCCAAGGAATGGTGGTACTACACCGTCGAGCTCTCCCCCGGCCTTGTCGCCCAGGGCACCTATCCGCCCGACTTCCCCTACATGCCCCGCATGCTCATGCGCCAGGCCCACCTGCAGGGCCAGGACTGCCTGGACCTGGGCAGCATGGAGGGTGTCATCCCCGTGCTGATGAACCGCAAGGGCGCCCGCCGTGTGCTGGCAACCGACGCCGTGCCCCACTGCGCCCAGAAGATGGACTGGCTCAAGAAGGCCTACAAGGCCGACTGGGACTTCCGCGAAGTCGGGCTGATGTACGACCTCCACCAGAAGCTGGCCGACGAAGGGACCTTCGACTACGTCAACCTCTCCGGCGTGCTCTACCACGTGTTCTCGCCCATGCATACGCTGGCCTGCGCCCGCCCGCTGGTGAAGAAGAACGGTCTCTTCATGCTCTCGACCAATGTGGTCAACGAGCAGTCCGACGTGATGCACTTCAACACCGCCGGCAAGCTGCAGACCGAGCCCAACACCTTCTGGTACCCCTCGATCCCGCTGCTGGAGTACATGCTGCGCTACTTCAACTTCGCGCCCATCGACTGCCTCTACAGCCGCCACCCCTCCGATGCCGCGCTCTACGTGCCGGGCAAGGAATGCGGCTTCATCTCCATCGTCTGCCGTGCCGTGGAGCGCGGCGGCGCCCTCCCCGCCGATGACGGCTGGGCCCGCCGTTCCATGCTGGGCAGCTGGGAGTACACCGGCCTGTCACCCCAGAAGCATGGTGCCGAGCAGCCGGCCTCGACCATAGGCTATGACATCCCCGAGGCCCTGCAGGCCCAGGTGGCTCAGAAGGGCTCGATCGACCTCTATCTGGCCGTCAACGAGCATGGCCGCCGCGTCGTGCGCGCCACGCGGGCGCAGGACACCTACCTGCTGCGCCTGACCGACGAATCCTGAGCGACTACCCCGCAAGCACAAAGGGCGCCTCGGGCGCCCTTTGTGCTTGCCATCGCCGCCGCCGCCGTCAGTCCTGCGGCACCGGCCCCAGCACCCGCGCCGGATTGCCGCCCACCATGGTCATCGGCGGTGCCTCGAAGCCCGGCGTCAGCACGGCGCCGGCGGCAATGATGCAGCCGTCACCGATCTTCACGCCCTTCAGGATGGTCACCCGCGCGCCGATGAAGACCTGGTTGCCGATCTCCACCCCCCGCGGCTTCGGATCCGGCGAGCGGCGATGCGCCAGGCGCAGGTCGTGCAGATGGCTGTCGAAGACCTGCAGTTCCTGGCCGACCAGGCAGTCCGCGCCGAAGCGGATGAAGGCGCCTTCCGAGATCAGCACACAGCGGTTGTTGAAGACCGTGCCCGGGCCGATGTCGATCAGCGACTCCGGCGTGCGTGACTCGAAGTAGCTGCAGGACAGACTGCCCGGCGAGCGCGGCACGCCGAAGACGGCCCGGTTGCTCAGCCGAAATGCGCCAGCGCCCTTGAAGACAGTGGGCGTCAGCACATTGACTGTGCGCGGGCCTTCGCCTACCAGCTCCACGCGCTGCTTGTCCGAGGTATGGAAGAAGAAGTGCACCAGCAGGGCCCGCACCGCGCCCTCCAGTTCCAGGGGCGGCAGGCGGCTGATCAGGCCGCGCCAGCGTTCCAGGCGTTGCATCAGGCTCATTTCAGAATCCGTGCTGCATCAGGAAGGCCTGCCAGGCCATGACGAAGGCTTCCTGCGCCTGCGCATCCTGCTGAGCCATGCGCATCAGCAGCGCAGCAAACGGTTGCATGTCTTCCTGTCCACCATAGCGGGCCATCAAGGCCTGCGCAATGCCTTCGTAGCAGAGCTTGGCCTGCGTCTCGTTCATGCGCCCCAGGCGCTGCAGCCCCACGCCCAGGGCAGCGTAGCCCAGGTGAGCTGCCTTCATGTGCTTGCCGTTGACCTGGGCCGAATGCCCCTCGCCACCCGCACGAAAGTAGCCCAGCCGGTCCTGGATGTAGGCGATGGGCTGGCGCAGGCTGGCGGCGATGAAGAAGCCCAGGTCCCACAGCCCGGCATAGGACACGCCGCCAAACTGCGTGTCCGACAGCAGGTCGGCATGCTCGCTCCGTACGACGCAATTTGAAAATTCTCCCAGCCAATTCTGGCAATAAGGCACGGTACTGGAGATCAGCGCCATGGGGCCGACCGACATCATCCGGGCCTGAGCGTGGAAGATGCCCTCTGGGATGGGCATGCCTTCGATCGGTTGCCCCTTTTCGTTTGCCGTCCAGCGCGCGCTGATGCTGCAGGAGATTGCCTCTCCGGTGGCATGGGCCAGGCGGTGTTGGGCATAGAAGTCGGGATAGATGACGTCGTCGTCCAGGTGGATATGGAAGAGCTCGGTCTGACCTCCCCAGAGCTTCACCAGGTGCTTGAAGTTCTCATAGGCACCCGCCCGCGGCCCTGCGTGGATCTCCAGCGGCAGGCGGGATGCAAACCTTGCCAAAGGCCCCTCCCTCAGCAAAGCGGCAAAGCTGCCGTCCGGGCTGTCGTCCGACACGATCACCCGCTGGCTGGGGCGCGTCTGCGTCAGCAGCCCCGTCAGCAGTTCCGCCAGGTACTTGGTCTTGTAGGCCGGGATGAGTGTGGTGATCTGCATAGGTGCGTCAAAGGGTCGGGCCGAACGCATGGCGGACCCCATCGTCCACGCCATTGGAGCCGGATGCAGCCCCGACCATGGCGGGAACAGGCAAGTATTGCAGCAGCTTTTGACGGCTTTGCCACAGCCCGCCCGCCCCTAGCATCGCCGGGCGAGCCATTCAAGCTGCGTCCAGGCCAATGCCTGCCCAGCCAGGAATCCAAGCTGTGAAAGATATCCGCCCCGCCCCGCCCACTGCCCCGTCCCTGTTGTCGGGGGCGCACTTGCGCTCAAGTTTGCTCGGCTCGGGTCGAAATCCGACGGAAGCGGGAAGTGTCCCGCGTACCGCATTGTTTGAATTTGATTGGTCAGGAAGCAGCGTGCAGGCGACTCAGAAGGCGCCTAAACCCGCATTCCGGAGGTCCCCGGCTCCTCGGTCGGGCGTCCAGCAATAACCAAGTGAGCACACCATGGCGTCATTGATTTCCACCCTGTCGACCGACCAGATCGCCGCGCTGTCCACACAAACGCTGGCCAAGCTCACGACGGAAGACTGGGCTGCCTTCAACAGCGACCAGATCATGGCGCTGACGACCCGGCAGGTGTCCTCGCTGGGCACTTTTGCGATCAACTCCCTGGCCAGCGACCAGATCGCGCACTTCGAGACCGTGGATCTGCGGGTGCTCAGCACGGCGGCCCTGCGCGCGATGTCCGACGTCAAGCTCGGCGCCCTGGACTCCGACCAGATCGGCGCCTTGACCACCACGCAGGTGGCTGCGCTGAGCAGCAGTCAGATCAAGGGACTGGGCAGTGACGATCTGCAGGCCCTGAGTACCGATCAGTACAAGGCCTTGACCTCGGTCCAGGTCGCGGCGCTCACCTCTGACCAGATCCCGCTGATCCAGACCGACGATCTGCGTCAGATCTCCACGGCTGCCCTGCGCGCCATGAGCTCCGACCAGATCGTGGCCCTGGGCTCCGACCAGATTGCAGCGCTCACCACCACCCAGGTCAGCAGCCTGACCAGCGCCCAGATCCGCGGCATGGGCAGCGATGACCTGAACGCCCTGGGCAGCGACCAGTTCAAGGTACTCACCTCGGCACAGGTCGCGGCCATCGGTACCGACCAGATCCGCACACTGCAGACCGAGGACTTCGCCGCCATCAACACCGCAGCCCTGCGCGGGATGAGTTCGGCGCAGATCGGCGCGCTGACCACGGACGAGGTGGTCGCTCTCACCACGGCCCAGGCCGCCGCACTGACCAGTGGACAGGTCACCGGCTTCAGCAGCGACCAGTTGGCCAAGCTGGAGTCCGATGACCTGCGTGCCCTGAGCACGAGCGCCCTGCGCAGCCTGAGCACGGACCAGATCCACAGCCTGAGTTCGGACCAGATCGCCCAGCTGACGACAGCCCAGACAGCCGCCCTCACCAGCAGCCAACTGGGCGCGCTCAACACCGAAGACGTCGTCGCTTTGAGCACAGCTCAGGCCGCGGCCTTGAACAGTGCCCAGGTCAAGGGCCTGAGCACAGACCAGATCGCCGTGCTGGAAACGGATGACCTGCGCGCCCTCAGCACCGCCGCCATCAAGGCCCTGAGCACCGACCAGATCGGCGCCCTGGGCTCTGACCAGATCGGCGCGCTGACCACCGCACAAGTCGCCGCGCTCACCACCGCTCAGATCCGCGGC
>NZ_JBPZGY010000011.1:0-166992 GCF_051857535.1 Roseateles sp. DB2
CTCGACCACCGCCAACTTAAAGGCCATCGTGTAGTCGCGCTGGGTGCGCTTGATCCCTGTATCCATCACATCTGCCCTCTCTCGGGTGCAAATGTGTCAACGCTGGGCAGGACGGGTCACCGCAATGACAAAGGGCCGCATCTGCGGCCCTTTTGCTTGACGGATGCGCGGCTTGCGCGGGGTGGGGCTCAGAGCCCCATGCCTTTCATGCCCTTCATGCCGCCCATGCGCTTCATCATCTTGAAGAGGCCGCCGCCCTTCATCTTCTTCATCATGCCCTGCATCTGGTCGTACTGGTTCAGGACTCGGTTGACGTCCTGGATCTGCACGCCGGCACCGGCGGCGATGCGGCGCTTGCGGCTGGCCTTGCTCTTGTCGTCCAGCAGCAGGCGCGGGTGGGCGCGCTCCTTGGCGCTCATGGCGTTGAGGATGCCTTCCATGCGGCGCATGTCGCGCTCGGCACGCTCCATATCGCCCTGGCCGGCCTTGTTAGCAATCTGGGTGGGCAGCTTGTCCATCAGGCTGGAGAGGCCGCCCATCTTCTTCATTTGGGAGATCTGGGAGAGGAAGTCGTTGAGGTCGAAGCCGTCGCCCGATTTGAGCTTCTCGGCCAGCTTCTGGGCCGCGGCCATGTCCACGCCCTTGGTGACTTCCTCCACCAGGGCCACGATGTCGCCCATGCCCAGCACGCGGCCGGCATGGCGCTCGGCGTCGAAGACCTCCAGGCCGTCGATCTTCTCGGAGACGCCCGCAAACTTGATCGGCGCGCCAGTGACCTGGCGCACGGAGAGGGCTGCGCCGCCGCGGGAGTCGCCGTCCAGCTTGGTCAGGATCACGCCGGACAGGGGCAGGGCCTCCTTGAAGGCGCGGGCGGTGTTGACTGCATCCTGGCCCTGCATGGCGTCGACGACGAACAGGGTCTCGATGGGGTTCAGCGCGGCGTGCAACTCGCGGATCTCGGCCATCAGGGCTTCGTCAATGGCGAGTCGGCCTGCGGTGTCGACCAGCAGGACGTCAAAGTAGTGCTTGCGGGCGTAGTCCAGGGCCGCGAGAGCGATGTCGCGTGGCTTCTGGTCGGGGCTGGAGGGGAACCACTCACCGCCGGCCTGGGCCGTGACGGTCTTGAGCTGCTCGATGGCGGCAGGGCGGTAGACGTCGGCGGAGACCGTCAGCACCTTCTTCTTGCGCTTCTCGATCAGGTGCTTGGTCAGCTTGCCGGTGGTGGTGGTCTTGCCCGCGCCTTGCAGGCCGGCCATCAGGATCACGGCCGGCGGCTGGGCGGCAAGGTTGATGTCCGCCACGCCCTCGCCCATGGTGGCCGCCAGCTCCTTGTGCACCACGGAGACCAGCACCTGGCCCGGGTTCAGCGAACCCACGACTTCCTGGCCCAGCGCCTTGTCCTTGACCCGCGCGATGAAGTCGCGCACCACCGGCAGGGCCACGTCGGCCTCCAGAAGGGCCATGCGCACTTCGCGCAGCATGTCCTGCACATTGCTTTCGGTGATGCGGGCCTGGCCGCGCATCGTTTTCACGAGCTGGCTTAGACGGTCGGTGAGGGTGGATGCCATAAAGACGGCCTCACCGCAGAGGTGAGCGCGCAAATTACACTGTGGCGATGATTTTATCGTCCGTGTCTGCAGCGACCGCGAGCGGGGCCCTGGCGGCCGCTTCTGCCGTCGCCTTGCTGAGCTATGCCGCCGTGGCACTTCGCGCGCAGCCCCACGCGAACAAGCGCTCTGCGCTGCTGCCGCTGGCCTTCGCCGCCCACCTGATGGCGCTGCTGATCGATATCGCGGGCCTGGGGCTGGCACAGCCCGGCGCGCGCTTCGGCTTTGCGCCGGCCTTGTCGATGACGGCCTGGCTGATCCTGGCCGTCTACCTCGTGGAGAGCCGTCTGCTGCCTCTTCCTCAGCTGCGGCGCGGACTTTCGCTGCTGGCGGCGGCGGCGGTGGTGCTGGCCTGGGCCTTTCCCGGCGAGAGTCGTCCGGCTGCGGCCTCGCCCTGGGCTCCGCTGCACTGGGTGCTGGGTCTGGCGTCCTACGGCTTGTTCGGCGTGGCGGTGCTGCATGCGGCCCTGCTGAACCGGGCCGAGCGCCAGATGCGGCAGAAGGGTCAGCCCAAGGGGCAAGGCCTGACCCTGGGCCTGCCCCTGCTGCGCCTGGAGCGGCTGACTTTCCAGTTCGTCGGTGCGGGTGTGGTCGTGCTGTCCCTGGCCATCGTGCTGGGCTGGCTTTTCACCCCGCAGTGGCGCTGGGACCACAAGACCCTGCTGTCTGTGCTGGGCTGGCTGGTGCTGGTGGGCTTGCTGACCGGGCGCCGCGCGTTCGGCTGGCGGGGGCGCCGGGCCACGCGCTGGCTCTACCTGGGGGCTGCCCTGCTGCTTCTGTCGTATGCCGGCACGCGCTTCGTGCTGGAGGTGGTACTGCAGCGCCCGGCGGGGGCCTGAATGAAGTATTTGCTGCTCCTGCTGGTGGTGATGGGGCTGGTTTTCCTCAGCGGTGTGCGCAAGGGGCGCGCGAGGTCGGCCCAGCCGCCTGGTTCCGGCCCCGAGACCAAGCCTCCTGCTCGAGCGACGGAGGCGCAAGCCTCGATGATGGTGGCCTGCGCCGAATGTGGCACGCACCTGCCCGAGCCCGAGGCCTATCCTGGCCGTGGCGGGCATTTCTGCAGTGCCGAACACCGGCAACGCCATGAGGCGCGCCAGGGCCATGGCTGACCGCTCCCCTGCACCGGACACCATCTCCTGGTTCGGTCCCCACCAGGACAGCGGCTGGGATGCCGCCGACGCCGAAAGTTCGGGTGCCGACCCCCATTTCTTCGACCGCCGTGCCGCCCGCGGCAGTTCCACCTTCCATCGCATGTTGCGGGCCTTCCTGGCAGCGCGTGCCGCGCTGGGCCTGGCCCTTGTTGCGGCCCTGCTGCTGGGCCAGGTCCTGGGTTCGGTCGCGCCTGCACGCATCCTGGGCCTGTGTGTGGCCTATGCCTTGATGGCAATGCTGACCTGGTGGTGGATAGGCTTCCGGACGCAGCCCGTGCCCCGGCAACTGGCCAGTCCGGTGCACCTGCTGTGGTGGATCAGCGTGGGCCTGGACCTGCTGAGCTTCGGCGTGCTCAACGTGCTGGACGCCAGTGCGGGCGTGGGCTTCAGCGCGCTGTTCATCCTGCCGGTGCTGATGGCGGGGGTACTGTCGCCCCGACGCATGGCCCTGGCCACCGCGGCTGCGGCCTCGCTGCTGCTCTTGGGACATGCCGGCTGGCGGGTCTGGGCCGGGCAGGAGAGCGGCATCCGCTTCAGCCAGCTGGGGCTGGTCAGCTGCGGCTTCTTCGTGATTGGCGTGCTGGCTTCCGAGCTGGCGGGGCGCCTCGCGCGCGAGGAGCGTGCAGCCCGCGGCAGCCTGGAATTTGCGCGCCAGCAGACGGAGCTGAACCGCCTGGTGATCGACGAGATGCAGGAAGGTGTCCTGGTCGTCGACCGCCGCGGTCGCGTGCGGGCCGCCAATCCCGCCGCGCAGGCCCTTCTGGCCCATGGCCAGCATGCGCCCGCCGCGCCGTTCCAGCTGCGTAGCGTGCCGGCCTGGTCGGGGCTGGTGGCGGCTGTGGAGGAAGCCTTCTCGCGCGGCGGCTGGCCCGAGGGGGGGCAAGACGTGACCCTCGCCTTTGAGGGTGGCGGGCCGCGCAGCCTGCGCGTGCGCATGCGCTTCACTCGCAGGCGAGAGTCCAGCGCCGAAGAGGACCTCTGCGTTCTGCTGATCGAGGACAACCGCAAGGTGATGGCGCGCAACCGGCAGGAGAAGCTGGCCGCGATGGGCCGGGTGTCGGCGGGCATCGCCCATGAGATCCGCAATCCGCTGGCCGCCATCGACCAGGCCAATGCGCTGCTGGCCGAGGACATGCCTGATCCGCGCTCGCAGCAGCTCACGCGCATGGTGGCCTCCAATGTGCAGCGGCTCAAGCGCATCGTTGACGACGTGATGGAGGTCGCCCCTGGTGTCGCGCCGGAGCCGGTGGCTTTCGATGCAGCCAGCCTCGTGCGCACCTGCTGCGAGGACTGGATCAGCACCAACCAGCTGCCCATGGGCGGCATGAGCCCCATGAAGCTGGATCTGCCCAGTCAGCCGGTGATGGTGCTGTTCGAGCCCGAGCACCTGCGGCGCGTGCTGGTGAACCTGCTGGACAACGCGCTGCGCCATGCGCCCTCGGGGGCCGACACCGTGCGCGTGCGTCTCGACGCGCATCCGGGACACGAGGAGCGTCCCGTGCTGCTGAGCGTCTTCAGCCTGGGCGAGCCCATTCCGGCGGATATCGAACGACATCTCTTCGAGCCCTTCTTCTCGACCCGCAGCCGGGGCTCAGGCCTGGGGCTCTACATCTGTCGCGAACTGTGCGAACGTTACGGCGCCCGCATCGACTACCGCAGCCACCGCAGCGGCGAGCGCGGTGGCAACGAATTCCGCGTCCAGCTGCGACGGCCCAGCGCCGTTGACGGCGGAGGCTCTGCTGACCTCTTTCACACGCCCGCATGAGCGCTTCAACACCCTACAGCCTCCTGGTCATTGACGACGAGCCGGACCTGCGCACCCTCTACGAACTGACCCTGGTGCGCGAGGGCTACGAGCTGGAGACGGCCGGCTCGGTGGAGGAGGCGCTGCAGCGCCTGCAACTGCGCCGCTACAGCGCAGTCATCACCGACATGCGCCTGCCTGATGGCAGCGGCCTGGACGTGCTGGCCTGGCTGGAGGCCCAGGGGCGGCGCGAGAAGGCCATCGTGATCACCGCCTTTGGTTCCTCCGAAAACGCGGTGGAGGCGCTCAAGGCCGGGGCCTTCGATTACCTCACCAAGCCTGTCGACCTGCGGCAGTTCCGCATGGTCGTAGCCTCGGCGCTGGGGCGAGTGCCGCAGCAGCCGCCTTCGGTGGTGCCCTCGCGGCTGCCCTCCGAGCGCGGGGGCGCGGAATCGCCCCTGGCCTCGCTGCCGCCCTCGCCGGCCAAGCCGCCAGCAGAGGCTGTCACGCCGCGCCGCGTGGCCGAGCGCCTGGCCGGCGACTCCATGGCCATGCAGCAGGTGCGGGACCTCATCGAGAAGGTCGCGCGCAGCATGGCCCCGGTTCTGCTGCAGGGTGAGTCGGGCACCGGCAAGGAACTGGTCGCCCGTTCCATCCATGAAGCCGGCTCGCGGGCCGGCGAGAGGTTCATCGCCGTTAATTGCGGCGCCATTCCCGAGCAGCTGCTGGAGGCGGAGTTCTTCGGCTATCGCAAGGGCGCCTTCACCGGGGCCAATGAAGACCGCGAGGGCTTCTTCCAGGCCGCGCATGGCGGCACGCTGTTCCTGGACGAGATCGGCGACCTCCCGCTGGCCATGCAGTCCAAGCTGCTGCGCGCCATCCAGGAGCGTTCGGTGCGGCCTGTGGGCGCGGTGAGCGAGCTGCCGGTCAACGTGCGCATCCTCAGTGCCACCCACAAGGACCTGGCCAGCGAGGTGGGGGCCGGGCGCTTCCGCCAGGATCTCTTTTACCGGCTCAACGTGATCCAGATCCGCGTGCCACCGCTGCGCGAGCGCATCGAGGACCTGGGCGCCATCACCTCGCGCGTGCTGCGCCGCATCGCGCTGGACGCCGGTGTCAGCCCGCCGCCCCAGCTGGATGCCGACGCCATGCAGAAGTTGCGGCGCTACAGTTTTCCCGGCAATGTGCGCGAGCTGGAGAACATCCTCCACCGGGCCGTGGCCCTGTCCGGCGGCGAGTGGATCCATGCTGACGAGCTGGACCTGCCCGACCTGGAGCTGGATGCCTGTCATCCCGAGGCGCCCGCAGAGGACCTGGTGATCGACCTTGGCATGCCTGCCGCCGGCCCCGGGCCGGTCGTGCCGGATGCGCCGCTGCCCTCCGACCTCGCCGCCTATCTGGATGCAGTGGAGCGCGACATCCTTGTGCGCGCACTGGAGCAGCACCGCAACAACCGCACCGCCGCGGGCGCCAGCCTCGGCCTGTCGCTGAGGCAGATGCGCTATCGCATGGCGCGGCTGCAGATCAGCGTGGGAGAGGGCGGTGACGGCGTCTGAGCGGCCGCGCTGGGACAGAGGCTGGTTGTCCAGCGCCCGCGTCGTACCCTCGCCCAACTTTGGTCCGCGTCCGGACGGCGAGGAGCCCAGCCTGGTGGTGCTGCATTCCATCAGCCTGCCGCCCGGCGTGTTTGGCGGGCCGGAGATCGAGGCTCTGTTCACCAACTGCCTGGACTGTGGGGCGCATCCGAGCTTCCAGGCCCTGCAGGGTCTGGAGGTCTCCGCGCATTTCCTGATCCGCCGTGACGGCGAACTGCTGCAGTTCGTCAGCGCTGACGAGCGGGCCTGGCACGCCGGCAAGTCCAGCTTCCGGGGGCGGGAGCGCTGCAATGACTTCTCCATTGGCATCGAGCTGGAGGGCCTGGAGGGCGGCCTTTTCGAGGCACGGCAGTACCAGGCGCTCGGCCTGCTGCTGCCGCTGTTGAGGGCGCGCTATCCGCTGGATGCGGTCGTGGGTCATGAGCACATCGCGCCCGGGCGAAAGGCGGATCCGGGGCCGGGTTTTGACTGGCCGCGCCTGCTCCAGGAACTGGGCTGGGCTCCCCGGCTGTTTCCATTTGTTTAGCCCCTGTCCCTTGCACAAGGGATAGCTGTTCGGCCAGCGCCCCGTGCGCGTGCGAGCTCGCGTGCATCAAGCCGTCAAGGCCTGACCCCGTCTGCTTCTGAGGCCGCGGCGAGGAGTGCGGTCTGATGCGGCCTTGCAGCCCGAACCGGCCCGCGAGGCCGCGCCATTGCTGGGTCCGCGCCTGTCTAGCCCCTGTTCATCGGGCCTTTGCGCCGGCATGGGGGTGTCCAGGCCTGCTGCGGCCTCATTCCCGGCGGTCTGCTTAGTCATTTGCGATGGCCTGGTCAATGAGGGGAGGACGCTATCGGTAGTGCTTGAAGAGGGTGGGTGCCCTAGATATAGTGTCCTTTCATGCTATCCTGCTGACTTGGCAAACCACTGAAATGCCTCGCGTTCGCGCCCTGCCAAACCTCGTCGCCGCTTTTCCGGAAGCTGGTGCCAGGGATTTCACACCAGGGCTTGCAGGATGCCGCCGGAGTTCGCTCCGCGTGGCATCGGCCGGAACGGCAAAGCGCAGTGGAGCCCAGTCGCCAGCGGCGGCAGGGCGGGCACAACGGCTGCATGAGCCGGCCCGTCGTGACGCAGCTGTCGGCATCTGGGCGCAAGCCATCCAACTCCAAAAAAGAATCTTGGGAACGCTGAGGCGGGCCCGGGCTTTTTGTTCTCTGCAGTAACGATTTCCAGGACAAGGACTCTTCATGCAAACCGTTGTCGCCAGCACGCTCGCCGAAGGCGCCGTGGCTCACGCAGCCACCGCTGACACGCCCAGGCAATCGGCCTACCAGGCCTATCAGATCATCCGCCGCAATGGTGCTGTGGTGTCCTTTGAGCCCAGCAAGATCGCCATCGCGCTGATGAAGGCCTTCCTTGCCGTGCATGGCACCAGCGGCGCGGCCTCGGCCAGCGTGCGCGAGACGGTCGATGCCCTGACCGAAGCCGTGGTGCGCGCCCTGCTGCGCTCGCGCCCGAGCGGCGGCACCTTCCATATTGAAGACGTGCAGGACCAGGTCGAGCTGGGCCTGATGCGCGGGGGCCATCATGAAGTGGCCCGTGCCTACGTGCTGTACCGCGAGCGCCGCTCGCAGGAGCGCCTGCGCCAGGGCGAGGTGGCCCAGGCGGCCGCGCCCGAGGCGGCTCTGATGGTGATCGATGGCGGCCACCGCGTGCCCCTGGATCTGGGCGCGCTCGCAGCCCTGATCCGCTCCAGCTGCGAAGGCCTGGGCGGCGATGTCAAGCCCGAGCCCATCCTGGCCGAGACCAAGCGCAACCTGTATGACGGCGTGCCCATTGACGAGGTCTACAAGGCCGCCATCCTGGCCTCGCGCACCCTCATCGAGAAGGACCCCGGCTACACCCGCGCCACCGCCCGCCTGCTGATGCACACCATCCGCAAGGAGATCCTGGGCGAGGAAGTGACCCAGGCCGAGATGCAAACGCGCTACGCCGAGTACTTCCCGCAATTCATCAAGAAGGGCATTCAGGCCGAGCTGCTGGACGAGAAGCTGGGCCAGTACGACCTGGCCAAGCTGGGGGCCGCCCTGAAGGCCGAACGTGACTTCCAGTTCGACTACCTGGGCCTGCAGACCCTGTTCGACCGCTACTTCCTGCACACCGAAGGCAAGCGCATCGAGATGCCGCAGGCCTTCTTCATGCGCGTGGCCATGGGGCTGGCGCTGAACGAGATCGACCGCGAAGCCCGCGCCATCGAGTTCTATGAAGTGCTGTCCAGCTTTGACTTCATGAGCTCCACACCCACGCTGTTCAACTCGGGCACCCGCCGCTCGCAGCTCTCCAGCTGCTACCTGACCACGGTGGCCGACGACCTCGACGGCATCTACGAGGCCCTCAAGGAAAACGCCCTGCTGTCCAAGTTTGCTGGCGGTCTGGGCAATGACTGGACCCCCGTGCGAGCCCTGGGTTCGCACATCAAGGGCACCAACGGCAAGAGCCAGGGCGTCGTGCCCTTCCTGAAGGTGGTCAACGACACCGCCGTGGCTGTGAACCAGGGCGGCAAGCGCAAGGGCGCCGTCTGCGCCTACCTGGAGTCCTGGCACCTGGACATCGAGGAGTTCCTGGAGCTGCGCAAGAACACCGGCGACGACCGCCGCCGCACGCACGACATGAACACCGCGAACTGGATTCCCGACCTGTTCATGAAGCGCGTGGTCGAGGGCGGTGACTGGACCCTGTTCAGCCCCTCCACCTGCCCGGACCTGCACGACCTCTTCGGCCAGGCCTTCGAGAAGGCCTACGTCGAGTACGAGGCCAAGGCCGACCGTGGCGAGATCAAGCTCTTCAAGCGCATGCCCGCCAAGGACCTGTGGCGCAAGATGCTCTCGATGCTGTTCGAGACCGGCCACCCCTGGATCACCTTCAAGGACGCCTGCAATGTGCGCTCGCCGCAGCAGCACGTGGGCGTGGTGCACTCGTCCAACCTGTGCACCGAGATCACGCTGAACACCAATGACAGCGAGATCGCCGTGTGCAACCTGGGCTCGGTCAACCTGGTCCAGCACCTGAAGGACGGCGCCGATGGCAAGAAGGTCATCGACCACGACAAGCTGAAGAAGACCGTCCGCACCGCCATGCGCATGCTGGACAACGTCATCGACATCAACTACTACGCCGTCAAGAAGGCCCGCGACTCCAACCTGCGCCACCGTCCGGTGGGCCTGGGGGTGATGGGCTTCCAGGATGCGCTGTATGCGCTGCGCACGCCCTACGCCTCGGCTGAGGCGGTGGAGTTCGCCGATCGCTCGATGGAAGCCATCTGCTACTACGCCTACTGGGCCTCGACCGAGCTGGCCGAGGAGCGCGGTCGCTACAGCAGCTACCGCGGCTCGCTGTGGGACCGTGGCATCCTGCCCATCGACTCCCTGGACTTGCTGCTGCAGGAGCGCGGCGGCTACGTCGAGGTGGACCGCTCCTCGTCCATGGACTGGGACAGCCTGCGCCAGCGCATCGCCGCTCACGGCATGCGCAACAGCAACTGCGTGGCCATCGCCCCGACCGCGACCATCTCCAACATCATCGGCGTGGACGCCTCGATCGAACCCTGCTTCGGCAACCTCTCGGTCAAGTCCAACCTGTCCGGCGAGTTCACGGTGATCAACGAGTCGCTCGTGCGTGACCTGAAGCAGCTGGGCCTGTGGGACGACGTCATGGTCATGGACCTCAAGCACTTCGACGGCTCGCTGCGCCGCATCGACCGCGTGCCGGAAGAGCTGAAGGCCCTGTATGCCACCGCCTTCGAGGTGGAGCCGCAATGGCTGGTCGAGGCTGCCTCGCGCCGCCAGAAGTGGATTGACCAGGCGCAGAGCCTGAACATCTACATGGCCGGTGCCTCCGGCAAGAAGCTGGACGAGACCTACAAGCTGGCCTGGCAGCGCGGCCTCAAGACCACCTACTACCTGCGCACCATCGGCGCCACCCATGCCGAGAAGAGCACGGTCAGCAAGGCGGGGCAGCTCAATGCGGTGCCGGGCGGCATGTCCGGCGGCATGGCGAGTCTGAGCGCTGCCCCAGTGGCCGCAGCCCCGGCGGTGCAGGCGGCCCCGGCGGTCGAGGTGGACAACACCCCGGCCACCGACATCAAGTTCTGCTCCATCGACAACCCTGACTGCGAGGCCTGCCAGTAAGGCCTGCGGCAAGTCCGCGCCGACGACTCCGGCGCGGACGCCTTCAGCATCGAGCGTTCATCGCTGCCCGCGCTTGGCGGGCATCCGTGAATGCTTCAGCACCGGACACGGCGGCATTGCAGGTCGCCGGGGGTTGAAATCGTCACGCACATTTGCGGCGTTAGCGATGCGGTCCAGCAACAGCGCATTTGTGTCGCTGTCAAGAAGTCCTTGGTGTTTTAGACACAACACTCCGATAATCCGTACGATAGGAAGTCCACCATGTTGGTTTGGGAAGAAGACCGTAAGCCTGCGCCTAGCGCCTCGAATCATGGCCTGAGCGCCACCCACTCCAGCGGCCTGCAAACGGCCGTGGCGGCAGCGACGCCGCCGGCTTCCGGTTCCGCTGCAGCCAGTGAGCGCCGCGTCAACATCGCCGACAAGCGCATCATCAACGGCCAGACGGACGTCAACCAACTGGTGCCCTTCAAGTACAAGTGGGCCTGGGACAAGTACCTCGCCACCTGCGCCAACCACTGGATGCCGCAGGAGGTGAACATGTCCCGCGACATCGCCCTGTGGAAGGACCCCAACGGCCTGAGCGAGGACGAGCGCCGCATCATCAAGCGCAACCTGGGCTTCTTCGTGACGGCCGATTCCCTGGCCGCCAACAACATCGTCCTGGGCACCTACCGCCACATCACCGCTCCCGAGTGCCGCCAGTTCCTGCTGCGTCAGGCCTTCGAGGAAGCGATCCACACGCACGCCTACCAGTACATCGTCGAGTCCCTGGGCCTTGATGAGAGCGAGATCTTCAACGCCTATCACGAGGTGGCCTCCATCCGTGACAAGGATGAGTTCCTGATCCCCTTCATCGACGCGATCATGGACCCCAACTTCCACACGGGCACGCTGGCTGCCGATCAGACGCTGCTGAAGTCGCTGATCGTCTTCGCCTGCCTGATGGAGGGCCTGTTCTTCTACGTGGGGTTCACGCAGATCCTGGCCATGGGCCGCCAGAACAAGATGACCGGTGCTGCCGAGCAGTACCAGTACATCCTGCGCGACGAGTCCATGCACTGCAACTTCGGCATCGACCTGATCAATCAGATCAAGCTCGAGAACCCGCAGCTGTGGACGGCCGAGTTCAAGGCCGAGATCAAGGCCCTGTTCCTGAAGGCCGTGGAGCTTGAGTACCGCTACGCCGAGGACACCATGCCGCGTGGCGTGCTGGGTCTCAATGCTGCGATGTTCAAGGGCTATCTGCGCTACATCGCCAACCGCCGTGCCACCCAGATCGGTCTGGAGGAACTCTTCCCCAACGAAGAGAACCCCTTCCCCTGGATGAGCGAAATGATCGACCTGAAGAAGGAACGCAACTTCTTCGAAACCCGCGTCATCGAATACCAGTCCGGTGGCGCCCTGTCCTGGGATTGAGCGGGCTGCTTGGTCAGCGGCCTGTGTCTATCCCGAATTGAGTGCTCGTCAATGAGATCAAGACAAGCGATGCAGAACAACCGTCAGACGCGGAAAAGCGCGGCGGTGCATTGCGACCCCATTCACCGTACCGTGGCGCTGCTCCAAGGCGACTCTCGGGCGGTGGATAGCTGCGCTGAGGTGGACCGGTCCGCCGCGGGCAGTGCTTTTTTCACTTGATCAAGGAGAAAACCATGGCAACTGCAAAGAAGGCAACGGCCAAGAAGGCCGCCCCCGCCAAGAAGGCCGCTCCGGCCAAGAAGGCCGCTGCCCCGGCAAAGAAGGCCGCTCCGGCCAAGAAGGCTGCTGCTCCGGCAAAGAAGGCCGCTCCGGCCAAGAAGGCTGCTGCTCCGGCGAAGAAGGCCGCTCCGGCCAAGAAGGCTGCTGCTCCGGCAAAGAAGGCCGCTCCGGCCAAGAAGGCTGCTGCTCCGGCGAAGAAGGCCGCTCCGGCCAAGAAGGCTGCTGCCCCGGCCAAGAAGGCCTCCGCGACCAAGAAGCCGCCCATCAAGGCAGCTCCCAAGGCCGCCAAGCCTGCAGCCAAGCCGGCGGCTAAGCCCGCCGCCAAGCCGGCTGCCAAGCCCGCCGCCAAGGCCGCGTCGACCAAGAAGCCGCCTATCAAGGTGGCTCCCAAGGCCGCTGCCAAGCCGGCTGCTAAGCCCGCCGCCAAGCCTGCTGCCAAGAAGGCCGCCGCAGCTCCCGCTGCTGCCAAGCCTGCTGCTGCGCCCGCTGCCAAGACGGCACTGAGCCCGCAAGCCGCCTGGCCCTTCCCGACCGGCAACAAGCCCTGAGCCTGAAGCCAGCGGGCACCTCCGGGTGCCTGCCGTCACCGGCGTAAAGCCCGGCCTTGACCGGGTTTGACGAGAAGGTGACGTCCTTACCCCGCACCCCGGCGACGCAAGTCTCCGGGGTGTTTTTCATGAGGGCACAAAGACCCTGAAAGAGGGCGCGGGAGCTGTGGCCGGCGCGCCGGCCTGGCAGGCCTGCAGGCGAGCTTGTTGTGCTCAGGGATAGAAGATCTCGACCGTGTAGCCATTGACCCGCTGCCTGCCGGTACTGAACACCAGCTGCAGGGACTGCTCGCTACTGGCGCCTGTGCTGGCACGGCCATTGGCGAACTCCTCTGGCTTCAGGGCCTTCTTCATCAGCACCTTGCCATTGCCATCGTTGAGGCTCAGCTCGACCCAAGGGGTGGCCAGCTCCCAGGGGCTCTTGTTGCGCAGGCTGAGGCTGAACTTGTAGTGATTGCCACTGGCGGCTTCCGACAGTCCTGTGCTCTCCACGCTGAAGGCATCGAGCCGACGCCAGGGCTGCAGCTCGCAGCCCAGCTTCTCGCAGGCGGCACCCAGCCATTGCCGGGCCAGCGGTGACTGCGTGGCCAGCGCATCGCGGTAATGCCAGATCAGTTGCGCGGCCGCACTCAGCAGCAGCAGCAAGCTGCCCAACCCCAGTGCGACGCGTACACGTGGGCGCTGCCAACGCGCTTCGCCCTCTGCGCGGCGCAAAAAGCCGGGCTTGCGGGCGGGGGCCGCTGGGGCTGCAGACGCCGGTCCGGTGGCCGCTTCCTGCGGCGCCAGGGCTTGCACCTGGGCAGACTGCAGGCGCGGCGAGAGCACCACGTCCGGGCCCAGGTCCTGGCTCAAGGGCGGCGCTGGCTCGGCCATCCCGGGCGTACGAATGGCAGCCGGAGACGGGGTCTCGACAGGCGCCTCGAACTTCAGACCCTTGGGTTCGGGCAGGTCGTCGCGGACATCAGCCGGGGAAGCCGGCGCGGGCGGCGCGGGCGGCGGCTCCCAGAAAGGCTCGCGCCGTTGGCCGGGGAGCTCCGCCGGGGCCGGCCATGCTGACTGAGGATGCGGTTGCTCGCGGGGTGGCTCGCGCGGGTCGGTGTCGGCGGCGAAGCCTGGCGCCTCTGCGACCACCGCGGGCGCGCGCAAGGCGGGGCGGCTGACCGGGGCCGATGGGGGCGGCACCGGTGCGGGCGGCACGGCTGGTGCGGCAACGCGCGCAACAGGCGTGGGTGGCTGCGTTGGAGCAAAGGCCTGGCCGGCGTCGTCGACCAGACTTTCCTGCCCGGCGGGCGGCCAAGGGGGCGGCGCTTCGCGGTCCAGGTCGAAGAGCTGTTCGCGGGCATCGAAGACCTCGGCGCAACGGCCGCAGCGCACCCAGCCCTCGGAGACGCGCAACTGGTCCTGCACCACGCGGAAAATGGTGCCGCAGGCGGTGCAGCGGGTAGCAAGACTCATGGGGCAGGATCATGCCACGAAGGCATGGCCGCACAGAGCGCGCTCACCCCTAGAAACATTGGCAAGCGGGGCGCTGCACGATCCGGAGGGTCAGGCCTTGCCTGGCCTCGGCAGCAGGGCTCAGGCGGGGCGCTGCGCCGTCATCAGGATCCAGCCGTCTTCGCTGTCGCTGACTTCCAGCGCCAGCCAGGGTGCATAGGCGTCCTTCAGTTCCTGGGCCTGGCGCTCCAGGATGCCCGCCAGCACCAGATGCCCGCCCGCGCGCACATGGGCGCACAGCAGCGGGGCCAGCAGCTTCAACGGCGTGGCCAGGATGTTGGCCAGCACCAGCGGGTACTCGCCTTGCGCAGCGTCCGGCAGGGCGGCGCGCAGCGTCACGCGGTTGGCTTCGGCATTGGCCTGGGAGGAGATGACCGCGGCAGGGTCGATGTCCACCGCATCGATGGACTTCGCCCCATGCAGGGCTGCGCCGATGGCCAGGATGCCCGAGCCGCAGCCGTAGTCCAGCACGCGGTCCCAGTTGGCAGCCTCGGCACCATGGTGGGCGATCCAGCGCAGGCACATGCGGGTCGTGGGGTGCGTGCCTGTGCCGAAGGCCAGACCGGGATCCAGGCGCATGACGCGCGTGGCCTGGGCCGGCGCCTGATGCCAGGAGGGCACGATCCAGAACTCGGGCGTGATCTCCACCGGCGCGAACTGCGACTGCGTCAGCCGCACCCAGTCCTGCTCCTGCACGGCCTGTATGGTCTGCACGTGCACGTCCTGCGCCCAGTCCTGGGCCAGCAGCAGGGTGGCGGCTTCGGTGGCCTCGGCCTCGCTGGCGAACAGGGCCTTGACGACAGAACGCTCCCAGCCTGGCTTGGGAGCGGGCATGCCAGGCTCGCCGAACAGGGCCTTTTCGGATTCGGTGTCGGCGTCGGCATCCTCCACCGAGACGGCGAGCGACTCGACCTCCATCAGCGCGTCGCTGACGGTCTCGACGTCGTCCTCGCGGCAGATGAGCACGAGCTCGTGCAGGCTTGCATTCATGACTTCTCCTTTGCGTCGCGTGCACCAGGGATCGCGCGGGCATCGCAGATCCGGCTTTGCCGGGCTGACGATGACGCCCCCTCGAGGGGGGCTGAGGCCGGACGCAAACGGCATGCCGTTTGCGCCTGCCGAAGGGTCAGGCCTCTGGCCTGACGCGGTCGGCTCGACCGCAAAGCGCGTAGGGCGTGGTTGCTTCCCTAGCGTTTGTGCTGGTTCATCCAGCCTTCCAGGTAATGGATGGAGGTGCCGCCCTCGATGAACTTGGCGTCGGCCATCAGCTCGCGGTGCAGCGGGATGTTGGTCTGGATGCCTTCCACCACCGTCTCCGACAGGGCGATGCGCATGCGGGCCAGGGCCTGCTCGCGGGTGTCGCCGTGCACGATGATCTTGCCGATCATGGAGTCGTAGTTGGGCGGCACGAAGTAGTTCGTGTAGGCATGGGAGTCCACGCGCACGCCAGGCCCGCCGGGCGGATGCCACATGGTGATGCGGCCGGGGGAGGGCACGAACTTCACCGGGTCCTCGGCATTGATGCGGCACTCGATGGCATGGCCGCGCATCTCGATATTGCGCTGGGTGAAGGGCAGCTTCTCGCCGGCGGCAATGCGGATCTGCATCGCCACGATGTCCACGCCCGTGACCATCTCGGTCACCGGATGCTCGACCTGCACGCGCGTGTTCATCTCGATGAAGTAGAACTCCCCATTTTCATAGAGGAACTCGAAGGTGCCTGCACCCCGGTAGCCCATCTTCTTGCAGGCGGTGGCGCAGCGGTCACCGATCTTCTCGATGGTGCGGCGGGGAATGCCGGGCGCCGGTGCCTCCTCGATGATCTTCTGGTGGCGGCGCTGCATGGAGCAGTCGCGCTCGCCCAGCCAGACCGCGTTCCTGTGGCCGTCGGCCAGCACCTGGATCTCCACATGGCGCGGGTTCTCCAGGAACTTCTCCATGTAGACCTCGGGATTGCCGAAGGCGGCACCGGCCTCGGCCTTGGTCATCTGCACGGCATTGACCAGGGCGGCCTCGGTGTGCACCACGCGCATGCCGCGGCCACCGCCGCCGCCAGCGGCCTTGATGATGACCGGGTAGCCCACGGCGCGGGCGATCTTGACAATCTCCTTGGGATCGTCGGGCAGGGCGCCTTCGGAGCCCGGCACGCAGGGCACGCCTGCAGCGCGCATGGCCTGCTTGGCCGAGACCTTGTCGCCCATCATGCGGATGTTGTCCGGCGTGGGGCCGATGAAGGTGAAGCCGCTGCGCTCCACGCGCTCGGCAAAGTCGGCGTTCTCGGACAGAAAGCCGTAGCCTGGGTGGATGGCTTCCGCATCGGTCACCTCGGCGGTGGCGATGATGGCCGGCATGCTCAGGTAGCTCTGGGCGGACGGGGCTGGGCCGATGCACACGGCTTCGTCGGCCAGCTTGACGTACTTGGCGTCACGGTCAGCCTCGGAATAGACGACAACCGACTTCACGCCCAGCTCGCGACAGGCACGCTGGATTCGAAGGGCGATCTCGCCCCGGTTGGCAATGAGAATTTTCTTAAACATGGCAGTTGCTCAGCGCGCTAGGCGCAACGCGGCCAGGGGACCCCTCCAGCGGCTGTCGCGGATCCGGCTTCGCCGGGCCGTTGACAGCACCAAGGCCTGCGGCCTTGGCCCTAGGCAGGCACCGGCAGTCCTCAGGACTGCCGGCGTCCAGCCCCGGTCCCCTCAAAGGGGCCGGTGCAGCCGGTAGGGGGGTGGGCTTGTTCACTCGATGATGAACAGCGGCTGGCCGAACTCCACTGGCTGGCCGTTTTCCACCAGGATCTTGGTCACGGTGCCGGACTTGTCGGCATCGATTTCATTCATGATCTTCATGGCTTCGATGATGCAGATGGCCTGGCCTTCCTTGACCTGCTGGCCCACTTCCACGAAGGCCTTGGCGTTGGGGCTGGAGGCGCGATAGAAAGTGCCCACCATGGGCGACTTCACCACATGGCCCGTCTCGACCGGCGCGGCAGGGGCGGCTGCCACCGGGGCGGCCGGCGCCGCGGCAACGGCGGGGGCGGCCATCACCGGCATGGCCTGGGCCAGGGGCACGGCCACTGTGCCGTCGGACTTGACGATGCGGACCTTGCCATCGGCTTCGGTGATTTCAAGTTCAGAAATGTTCGACTCGGACACGAGGTCGATCAGGGTCTTGAGCTTGCGCAGATCCATGAGGCTTCTCCAACGGAAAGATTTGTAGTGCTGCCAATGCCGCGGTCACAGGCTGACCGCGCCCTCGCTTCAGCTGCCTGCTGCCCGGAGTTGGTCCAGGGCGTGCATCAGGGCGTAGCGGTAGCCTTGGGGACCCAGGCCGCAGATAACGCCCAGCGCAAGCTCCGACACATAGCTGTGGTGGCGGAAGGCTTCGCGCTTGTGGATATTGGAGAGGTGGACCTCGATAAAAGGCAGGGCCACCGCCGCCAGGGCATCCCGGATGGCCACACTGGTGTGCGTGTAGGCTGCCGGGTTGATGATGACGAAGCGTGTGCCGTCACGGCCCGCCGCCTGGATGCGGTCCACCAGGGCACCTTCGTGGTTGCTCTGGAAGCTTTCAAGTGCGGCTCCTGCATTGGCAGCGAATTGCTGCAGATCTGCATCGATCTGCGCCAAAGTCGTTGCGCCATACACCCCAGGCTCCCTGCTGCCAAGGAGATTGAGGTTGGGGCCGTGAATCACAAGAATCTGCATCAGCGACGTGCCGCAGCGGTTTAGAGCGTAGACACTAGAAGCGTGAAAGGCTGAACTTTAGCTTTTTTAGACCCAGATCCCGGCAGCTAGCCAAAAATAAATGGCTTGACCTTCTGCACTTCTTGAGCTTGCCCAAGAGGCTCGGGGTTCGGGGCTTGACGCCAAGTCCTGCCAGCGCGCCCGGCATTCTGGCGCTGCGCTCCCCGGTCTCAAGCCCCGGTTTTCCCTGTCTCGGGGGCGGGCAGCCCAGCGGCCAGGGCCCGGGCCACGGCTTCCAGCTCGCCGGCCTGCAGGGCGCCCAGGCGGCGCCAGAAGACCTGCCCGCTGGCATCGAAGACCACACTGAAGGGCAGGCCACCCTGGCTGTTGCCGAGCTGGCGACCCAGTTCCAGGCCCTGCACACCACCCAGGGCCAAGGGCAGGGTCAGCGGGAGCCGGCCCAGGAATGCCTGCACGGCCTCCTTGCGGTCGATGGCCAGGCCCAGGCCTTGCCATTGCGGATGGGATTTCAGGAACTGTTCGATCTCGGGCAGTTCGCGCACGCAGGGCGCGCACCAGGTGGCCCAGAAATTCAGCAGCAAGGGCTTGCCACGTAGCGTGCGGGCGGCCAGTTCGCCGCCGTCGAGGGCTTCGAAGCGGGCCAGCCAGAAGGCGTCCGCCGGTGAACTGGGGTGCAGGGTTGGCATGGGTGGCGGGGGCGTGCTGCGACCTTGCGCCAGCCAGGCACCGAGTCCGGCCGCGGCCAGGCCCACGGACCCGAAGAGAGCATGGCGGCGGTTCATGGCGCCACGCCGCCCGACGGTGTGGCCGCGGGTGCTTCCTGGAGCAGCTTGCGCAGGGCCATCAGGTCGCCACGCTCGGTGCGGCCGCGGCTGTCAGCCTTCAGGGCGCCGCGCAGGTCGTCCTTGTCCAGGATGCTCAGTGCGATGGTCACCCACTCATTGAGCGCCTTGCTGTGATCGGCCACGGTCAGCAGGTCCACCGGGCCGCGCGGCCCCTGCGTCTCGCCGACCTCGTAGTCCACGCCGGCATTGATCAGGGCGATCTCGGCGGATTTGCTGTCGTCGCAGAAGAGCTGCAGGTGGATGTTGGACAGGCGCGTGGCCGTGCCACGCCAGACGGCCCCGCACAGATGGGGCCGGAACTCGGCCAGGCGGTCCATCCACAGCGCGGCCAGCTCGCGCAGGGCGCGCAGCTCGCCGGGCTGGGTATCGGCGCAGAAGAGGGCCAGGTAGTCGCGGACCTCGTCCTCCAGCTCCTCGTTGCTGGGCAGCGGGGCATTGCGCGGCAGGCCCATCTGCTTGTGGGCGCGGCGCTTGGCCGGCCCGTACTCCAGGCCCTCCTCCACCACCATGCGGGCGGCGACGGCGGCGATCTCAGCGGTGAGGGGACTGATTGTGGCCATGGCAGGTGTGGTGGGGACTCGGGGGACTCAGGGGAATCGAAGGCATCAGGGCAGGGCGACCGCGCCCATGCGAGCTTCAATGGTGCCAGCGCGCCCCAGCACATAGGCCGAGCCGGGGCGTTTCTCGAAGCGCTTGGGTGCCGGCAGCATCACCGCCAGACGGGCGGCCTGCCAAGGGGCAAGCTGGGCTGCGTCCACGCGGAAGTAATGGCGCGCAGCGGCCTGGGCGCCGAAGACCCCCTCGCCCCATTCGACATTGTTCAGATAGATCTCCAGGATGCGCTGCTTGGACAGCAGGGCCTCCAGCATGAAGGTCAGGATGAATTCCTGGCCCTTGCGCAGCAGCTGGCGCTCGCCGCTGAGGAAGAGGTTCTTGGCCAGCTGCTGGGTGATGGTGGAGCCTCCGACGACCTTGGCCTGGGCCTTGGGCGGCGTGGGCCGGTCGCTGTCCCGGGGCTGGGCCTTGGAGGCGGCCTTGGCGCGCTTGTCCGCCCGGGCCTGCTCGCGCTGGTTCTTGTCCCAGGCCTTTTCGAGTGCGTCCCAGTCGACGCCGCCATGCTCGGAGAAACCGGCGTCCTCGCTGGCGATGACAGCGCGCTTCAGATGAGTAGACAGGCGAGCATCGGGCACCCAGTCCTGGCTCCAGGCCACCTCATGCTTCTCGACGGCCAGGCGCCGGATCTCGGAGCGCTGGAAGCTGGTTGATTCGGGGTCCAGCACATTCATCAGTGCGATGCGCGCCAGGAAGTAGAGCTGCAGGCCCAGCAGGCCTAGGGCGAGCAGGGCCAGCAGTCGCAGGGGCAGACGCCGCAGCATGGCTCAGTCCTTGGCCGTCAGCTGCCGGCGCAATCCGGCCAGCACGGGGGCGGTGTCGGGGCGAACGCCGCGCCAGAGCTGGAAGGCCTCGGCGGCCTGCTCGACCAGCATCCCCAGGCCGTCCCGGGGGCGGGCGCCCTGGGCGGCCACCCAGTCCAGAAAGCCTTGGGCGGCGGGGCCGTACATCATGTCAACGCCCAGGCCGCCTTCGCGCAAGACCTGACCCCGCACCGGCACACCGGCACCGGCGAGGCTGGCGCTGGTGCCGTTGACCAGTACGTCGAAGCGGGCTTCCGGGAGGTCCTCCAGCGTGCTGGCCTGCAGGCGCACGTCATGTTCCTGGGCCCAGCGCGCATGGCTGCCCACCAGGGCCAGGGCCCTGTCCGCGCTGCGATTGGCCACGGTCAGCTCGGCGGGCCGTGCCGCGATCAGGCTGCCCAGCACGCCGGCCGCGGCGCCACCCGCGCCCAGCAGCAGCAGGCGCAGGCCGGCCAGGGGCTGGCTGGCGTTGGACTGGATGTCCCGGACCAGGCCCAGGCCGTCGGTGTTGTCGCCCCACCAGCCTTGCTCATCGAAGCGCAGCGTGTTGACCGCGCCGGCCAGCTCGGCCCTGGGGCTGCGGCGGCGGGCGGCGGCAAAGGCCTCGAACTTGAAGGGCACGGTCACGTTGCAGCCCTTGGCGCCAGCGGCGGCAAAGGCCTGCACAGTGGGCAGGAAGGCGTCCAGCGGACACAGCAGGCGCTCGTAGACCAGGTCCTGGCCGGTCTGGGCCGCGAACTGGGCGTGGATGGTTGGGGACTGGCTGTGGGCCACCGGGTTGCCGGCGACGGCGTAGCGGTCGGGTCCTGAGGCGCTCATAGCTGCTCCGTCACGGTGGCCTCCAGTCCATCCTCGCGGGTGAACTTGAAGCGGGTGGTGATCACCAGCACCTCGGCGCTCCTGCGCATCTCGATGTTGAAGTCGCCGAAGGGCTGGCAGGCGCGCACGATGGCCACGGCGCGCTTGTCCAGCTGCTTGTTGCCGGAGCTCTGGACGATTTCCGTGTCCACCAGGCGGCCCTTGAAGTCCACGTGGATGTTCATGATCAGTTCGCCGTAGAGCTTGCGACCTCGGTAGGTGGGGAAGTCGCGCGTGCCACGCTCTTCGATGCGGCGGCGCAGGGTGTCGTAGTACTGGGCGTAGACCACCTCGCGGGTTGCCGGGCTCACGTAGCGCTTGCGGGGGCGGGCGTTCTCGTCGTTGACGCGCTTCTCGATCTCCGCCATCAGCTGCACCAGTTGGCGACGCTTTTCGGCCTGCTCGCGGGCTTCGGGCGAGCTGCGCTCGCGGCGCGGATCCGGCGGCGGCAGCAAGGCCAGCTCGCGCCGTACCTGGGCCAGCAACTGCTGCTGGGTTTCCTGGAGCTTGGCGATCTGGGCGCGCTGGGTCTCGGTGTTGTCGCCCAGCTCCATGCGTGGCGATGGCGCCAGCGGCGAGGTGGCGCGCTTCTGCCGGGCCGATTCACCGCCGCCGGCCAGATTGGCCTGGGCCAGCGCCTTGGCCTCGGCCGGGGCGTCCTTGCTGCGAGCATTGACCAGTACCACTTCCAGGGGCGTGTCCTGGAACAGCCGCTGGAAACGCTCGGGATCGGCAATGCGCAGGGCCAGCAGCATCAGGTGCAGGCCCAGGGAGACAATCAGGGCGAGGTGCAGCGGCTGGATCTTGCGAGGCAGCATGGCGTTGGCGTGCGTGGGCTCAGGCGGCGGGCGGTGCGGCTGGCGACTCGGGGCTGCCTTGCGCGTCGTTCAGGTCAATGGCCAGGGTCAGGGGGCCGCTGCCGGCGGCCTCGTCGTCCTCGTCCACGGTCTCGGCGTCATCCGGTGCCTGCGCCTCGTCCAGGCGTTCGACCAGGGAGGCGTGCAGGTCCAGCGTCATCTCGTCGATGCCGGTGATGCGCACCCGCACGTGGCTGCCGCGTGCCAGACCCTCACAGCCGAGGGCCTTGAAGACCAGGGGCAGGGTGTCGGCGCGGACCAGGCCGTCCTTCATCACCGAGGCGGTGAGCTCGTGGATGGCGTTCTGCTGCAGGTAGCGCAGGGTCCAGTAGCGCTCGATGCCGGACTGGAAGCCGTTGTAGGCCGAGTAGGCGGCATCGAAGCCCGAGATGATGGAGAAGAGCTGCGCGTCCTTGGGCTTGAAGGGCGCCACCAGGGCCGCGGTGCGGCCGTGGCGGGCGCAGGCGATGATCTGCCACTGGTTGACCAGATCGGTGTAGCGGCGCAGCGGCGAGGTGGCCCAGGTGTACTGCGCCACGCCCATGCCGGCGTGGGGCAGTGCCTTGGTGCCCATGCGAACCTTGACGCCCGGCGCCAGGCTGGCCTGGCTGCGGTAGATGCCCGGCAGGCCCAGTTCGTTGAGCCAGCCGCCCCAGCTGCTGTTGGCCAGGATCATGGCCTCGGCCACGATCAGGTCCAGCGGCGCGCCGCGTTGGCGGGTGCCGATGCTGACGGTCTCGTGGCCCTCGGGCTCGCGCTCGCCATTGCTGTCCAGGCGGAAGGTGTAGTCCGGGCGGTTGAAGGTCTCGGGCTTGCCGCGCACGATCTCGCGCTGTGCCTTGAGGTGCCTGGCCAGGCGGAAACAGAAGCGCAGCTCGGCGCCGAAGGCGTAGTCGGCCGGCGCCTCGCCAGTCAGCGAGGCCTCGGTGACGGTGTTGTCCAGCTTGTCATGGCGCAGATTGGCGGCGATGGGCACGCGCTCCAGCTTGGTCTCGCGGCTACGGATCTCCAGTGTGGCTTCGTCCATCGTGACGTACAGCGAGACCGCCGGGCAGTCCCGCCCTTCGGCCAGGGTGTAGTGCTGCACCACCTCGTCCGGCAGCATGGTCAGCTTCCAGCCAGGCATGTAGACGGTGGAGAAGCGCTCGCGGGCGACTTTGTCCACTGGCGAATCCGGCAGGATGGCCAGGCCCGGCGCAGCGATGTGGATGCCAAAGACGATGGTGCCGCTGCCCAGGCCCTGCACGGAGAGCGCGTCGTCGATCTCGGTGGTGGCCGAGTCGTCGATGGAGAAGGCCTGCACCGCGGCCAGGGGCAGCTCGTCGGTGATGGCCGGCGCGGTGAGCGCGGGGAAGCCGGTGCCCTTGGGGAAGTTCTCGAAGAGGAAGCGCTTCCAGTGGAACTGGTAGGGGCTGCTGATGGCGCCCGCACCCTTGAGCAGGTCCAGCGGAGCCTGCTGTGAGCGCTTGGAGGCCTCGACCACGGCCTTGTACTCGGGGCCGTTCTTGTCAGGCTTGAAGAGGATCTTGTAGATCTGCTCGCGGACGCCGGCCGGGCACTGGCCGGCGATCAGCTCCTCGGCCCAGGCCTCGATCTGCAGGGCCTGCTGGCGCTTGCGCTCGATGCCCAGCAGGGCGGCCTTGACCTGCTCCTCGGGGGCCTTCTTGAACAGGCCCTTGCCCATGCGGCGGAAGTAGTGCGGCGCCTCGTACAGGCGGAACAGCGCGGCGGCCTGCTGGATCACGCCGGCCTTGGCATCGAAATAGTCCCGCGCCAGATCGGCAAAGCCGAACTCGCCCTCGGGGGCGAACTCCCAGGCGAGGTCCAGGTCTATCTCCTGGCCCAGGGCCTGGCCCTCGGCCATCAGCTCGGCGGGGGCCGGCTTGTCGAACTTGAGCAGCACATTGGCTGCCTTCACTTTGACGCGCTTGCCCGAGTCCAGCTCGATCTGCATCGAGCTTTCCGCTTCGGACATCACACGGCCGGCGAGGAATTTTCCGGCGTCATCGAACAGGGCAAACATAGGGTGCGCATTGTCGCCCAAGTGCAGTGATGCCGGTCGCAAGCCGAACGCGGGCCTCGCACGCCGGGTGCCGCGAAGAGGACAGCGGGCCGCCGGGGCATTGGTCGGTGGCGGCCCGCTGGAACGAGGAGCGATCCACTGGGGTAGGCACCGGACTCGATGCCCAGGGGCCGCGGCATGCCTGCCAGGACCCGCAGGCACCCTGGTCCGGGCCCTGACGGTGTGAGCGTCTGTGGGCGCCAGCCTAGCCCATCGTCATGACAGCCGCAGCCTTGCGCTGCCACCGGCACAAGCCCTGGCGAGGCGCAAGCCGATGCAGGGCTTACGCTTCATTACGAGTTTCTTGCCCGCTGTGCGAACAAGGGGGCGTCTGCCGCGCCAGGCGCAGGCGTTTGGTCGAGAAACTCCCAAGCCGGGCAGCGGCCTGTGGCCGGGAGAATCGTGACAAGGTCCGCGACGGGAAGGTCTGTGTCTTACAGAAGCTCACGAAAGTCCAACAAAACGTCAGCCGGCTCCAGCAGCGGCGCCGGCAAGATGCGGCGCATGTTGTGGGCGGCTGCTTTGCCAATGAGCTTGTGGTCGGCGTTGCCGGTGATCGCAGCGCCGGCACCGGCGCCCGCGTCGGCGGCGGTGGCAGAGGCCCCCGGCGAGCTGACGGTTCTGCATTGGTGGACCTCTGCCAGCGAACGGGCCGCTGCCAACCATGTGGCCGCCCGCCTGGCCGAGCAGGGCCTGCGCTGGGTGGACAGCGCCGTGGCCGGCGGCGGCGGCGGGCCGGCCGTCAAGGTGCTCAACGAGCGCATCTTGCGGCGCATGGCGCCCAAGGTGGCCCAGCTCAACGGCCAGTCCATGAACGAGTGGGCCGACATGGGCCTGCTGCTGGAGCTGGACGCCGTCGCCCAGCGCAAGGGCTGGGCCCGCACGCTCTTCCCCCAGGTCCTGAGCCAGCTGAGCGTGCGCGAGCACATCGTTGCCGCGCCGTTGGGCATCCATCGCATCAACAACCTCTACCTGAACCTGGTGGTCTTTCGCCAGCATGGCATCGAGCCGCCCACCGACTGGGCGGGCCTGGCCCGGGCCGCGGCGCGCCTGCGCTCGGCCGGCGTCACGCCCGTGGCCTTCAGCGATGAGCCCTGGCAGGTGGCCACGGTGTTCGAGGCCCTGCTGCTGGGTGAGGCCGGCCCGCAGCTGTACCGGCGCATGATGGTGCAGCAGGAGTGGCAGGCCTTCGAGGACCCGGCACTGGAGCGCGCCTTCAGACGCCTGCGCGAGTGGCGCGGCCTCGCGCTGCCGGCCAGCGCTGCCACGGGTGCCGCTGCCGGCGGCGGCGAGCGCCCCTGGACCGAGCTGGTGGCCGACTTCGCCACCGGCCGCGCCGCGATGCTGATCACGGGCGACTGGGCCCGCGGCGAACTGGGCGCCCTGGGCCTGGAGGGCGGCCGCGACTTCGACTGCCGGGCCGTGCCCGGCACGGCCGCGGTGCACCTCTTCAGCATTGACACCCTGGCCATGCTGGCCGGCGATCGCAGCGCCCAGCCCGAGCAGGAGAAGATGGCCGAGCTGCTGGCCAGCGCCACGCTGCAGCTGGGCTACAACCGAATCAAGGGCTCGGTGCCTGTGCGCAAGGATGTGCCCGTGGACGAGCTGGATCCTTGCGCTCAGCAGTCCTACCGCCTCTTCGCGTCCCCCGCCACGCCGCGCGTGCCCAGCCTGGTGCATCGCATGGCTTTTGGCGAGGTGGGCAAGAACGCCCTGATCGAAACCGTCCACCGCTTTGCGCTGGACCCCGCCCAGACGCCGGCGGCCGCGCAGCGCAGGCTGCTGGGCCTGCTGCGCGCCCTGACTCCCAAGCCCTCCCGATCCGCCGCGCCATGAACCGCACCATCCTGATCGTCGACGACGACCAGAAGATCCGCACCCTGCTCAAGACCTACCTCGAGAAGAACCAGTACGAGGTGCTGCTGGCCCACGACGGCGCCAGCTTCATGGCGGAGTTCGAACGCCACCGCGAGCAGATCAGCCTGTGCATCCTGGACGTCATGCTGCCGGACATCGAGGGCTTCGCCCTGTGCCAGGCGGTGCGCCGCCGCTCCGACGTGCCGGTAATCATGCTGACCGCCAGCGCCGAGGAAACCGACCGCATCGTGGGCCTGGAGCTGGGTGCCGACGACTATCTGGGCAAGCCCTTCAACCCGCGCGAGCTGCTGGCCCGCATCAAGGCCATCCACCGGCGCTCCGGCCAGGAGCGCAGCCAGCCGGCACGCTTCTTCCGCTTCAACGGCTTCACGCTGGACGTGCTGGAGCGCAGTCTGGTGGACCCCGACGGCCAGTCCTCGCCTCTGTCCGGCATGGACTTCCAGCTGCTGAAGCTGCTGGTGGAGCACCCCGGCCAGGTGCTGGACCGCAGCCGTCTGGCCGAGGTGACCCGCGGCCGCGACCTGGGGCCGCTGGACCGCTCCCTGGACGTGCAGATCAGCCGCCTGCGCCAGCGCTTGCGCGACGACGGCAAGCAGCCGGCGCTGATCAAGACTGTGCGGGGCTCGGGCTATGTCTTCGCCAGTACCGTCCAGGTGAGCGATGCGGCCTGAGGCCGGCGCACGCTGGATACCGCCGGCAGGCATCCAGCGCGCGCTGGCCTTCTTCCTGGACAGCCTGCAGGGCCGCTTCGTGCTGGCCATGCTGGGGGGACTGGCCCTGGTCCAGCTGCTGGTCAATCTGCTGTGGTACCACCAGCTGGAGCAGCGCACGCGTCGGCAGGTCGAGCTGGCGGCCCACCACCTGGCCAGTGGTGCCCAGGGCGCGGTGCGCGGCCTGCGCGAGCTGCCGGCGGCCTACCGCCCGCTGCTGATCGAGCAACTGCGCACCATGGGCGGCACGCGCTTCCTGGTCTTCATCAACACGGCGGCGGTGGCGGTCCGGCCCCTGCCCGGACCGCCGGTGGTCCGCGAGCTGGAGGCGTCCCTGCAGCGGGAATTGCACGCCCGCCTGGGGCGGCAGGCGCCTTTGCGGGTGACGCTGGCATCGCCCCTGGGTCTGAGTGTGGGGCCGCAGGGCGGGCTGCTTTCGGACCTGCCGGAGAGCTGGGTCGACCCCTCCTTGCTGGCGGCCGACCGGCCCGCGCCCTTCGTCGTGATCCAG
Source organism: Roseateles sp. DB2 (assembly GCF_051857535.1). NCBI lineage: Bacteria > Pseudomonadati > Pseudomonadota > Betaproteobacteria > Burkholderiales > Sphaerotilaceae > Roseateles > Roseateles sp. DB2. The sequence continues at coordinate 26,842 of NZ_JBPZGY010000011.1, forward strand.
CTGGAGACCGAGCCGGGGCAATGGCTCTACCTCAGCAGCACGCTGCCGGATCCCTTTCTGCTGGAACAGCTGGAGTTCTTCACCTGGCAGCGCATGGCCCCGCAAGGCCTGACCCTGGCGCTGGCCCTGCTGCTGAGCCTGGCAGCCTCGCGGACGCTCACGCGGCCCCTGCGCGGCCTGAGCCAGGCGGCGGCGCGCGTGGGGCACCGCTCCGTGCCGCAGCCCTTGCGGGTCAGCGGCACGGCCGAGGTGCGCCAGGCCACGCAAGCTTTCAACGAGATGCAGGAGCGTATCCGTCGCTACCTCAGTGACCGTGAGCGGCTCTTCGCCTCCATCTCGCACGACCTGCGCACGCCCATCACCCGCTTGCGTCTGCGCAGCGAGCTGCTGGATGACGAGGCCGTGCAGGATGAGTTCCACGAGGATCTCGACGAGCTGGACCTCATGGTCAAGACGGCCCTGCAGATCGTCAAGGACACCGATATCCACGAGAACCGCGTGCCCGTGCGCATCGACCTCGTGCTGCAGAAGATGGTGCGCGATGCCCGCATGGCCGGCCAGCGCATCGAGTTGAACGAGCGGCCTTTGACCGTCTTCGGCAAGCCCCTGGCCCTGAAGCGGGCCCTGGGCAATCTGCTGGACAACGCGGTGTTCTATGGTGGTGCCAGTGCGGCCAGCGGCGGGGCGGTGGAAGTGCGCATGCAGGCCGGCCCAGAGGGTCAGGTCTTGCTGACCGTTCGTGACCATGGCCCCGGCGTGCCGGAACAGGCCTTGCACCAGCTGGGCCAGCCCTACACCCGCCTGGCGCATGGCCGCCAGGCGCGCGAGGAGGGCTTGGGGCTGGGCCTTTCCATCGTGCGGGACATCGTGGCCGACCATGGCGGCCACCTGCAGTTCCGCAACCATCCTGAGGGAGGCCTGGAGGTGCGGCTGAGCCTGCCGAGCCCGGCTGATGTGATGGATGGGGTGGCGGATGGGTTGACGGACGGGGCAACCGGATCTGCGCCGGGCTGAGCGGTCGCCCGCCGCGCTCAGCCGTCCTTGCGGCCCAGCATGCGCAGCAGGGTGCGGTCGCGATCAATGAAATGGTGCTTCAGCGCCGCCAGCACGTGCAGGGCCACGAGCAGCAGCAGCAGGTAACCCAGCCAGTGGTGGGCCTGATGGCCCAGCTCGGCCAGCGTGGCGTTGTAGGGCAGAACCTCGCCGGGCTTGGCGGGATCGTCCTGGTGCGGCACCAGGGTCAGACCGAAGACGCCGAAGCCGTGGCCGCTGGCGCCGGAGAACACCATGCCGCTCAAGGGCATCAGCAGGGTCAGGGCCAGCAGGATTCCATGGGCCCAGCGGGCGGCGCGCTGCATCGCGGGCGAGGTGGGCTGCACCGGCCCGGGCAGGCCCAGGCGCAGGCGCTGGACCAGGCGTACGGCGATGAAGAGCAGGGCGATCACGCCCAGCGACTTGTGCCAGGGGTACAGCGCCCAGGTCTCGCTGCGGCTCATGTAAAGGCCCACGCCGGCCAGGCCCAGCATCAGGGCGGCGACAAGCCAGTGCAGCAGGCGGCTGGAGGGCGGCAGCGGGTCATGTTCGGCCATGGCGTGGGTCCTGTGATGGTGGCCTGCGAGTCTAGCGAGGCTGTTGCGGCAGGAGGCGGCCCTGTGTGCGTCCAGCGCATCAGGCCTGCGTGCCCCCGCCTCAGCTCTGCTGCCCCGGCCAGTGCCGCAGGCGGTGCCCCACGAGGGCGTAGAGGAGGATCAGCGCATAGCAGGGCAGCATCATCCAGTAGGCGCCCTGGCCGCCCAGGCTGTCGCTGAGCCGGCCGTACAGCATGGGCAGCAGGGCGCCCCCGGCGATGCCCATGATCAACAGGGCCGATCCGGCCGCGGTGTAGCGGCCCAGCCCCTCCAGTGCGAGCGGCCAGATGGCTGGCCAGACCAGGGCATTGGCCAGGCCCAGCAGGGCGAGGCACAGCACGGCATCGGGCACAGGAGGCACGCCCAGCCAGCCCAGCAGCATGCTGCTCCAGCCCGTCGCGCTGCCGGAGCTGCTGGCCACGCCGACCACGCACAGCAGGCCCAGCGCCGCCGACCCTGCCAGGGCCCGGGCCTGGCTCAGCACGCGCGGGATCAGCAGCACGCCCAGGAGGTAGCCCAGCACCATGAAGGCCATGGTGTAGGAGGTCAGCACGGCGTAGTGCGGCACGCCCAGCTGCTGGCCGAAGAGGCCGATGGTGTCGCCCGCGATCACCTCCACGCCCACATAGCCGAAGAGGCTGAGGGCGCCCAGCACGGCCTGCGGGAAGCGCAGCACGCCCAGGGCGCCGGTCTCGCTGCGGCCAGTGGTGGAATCCGGCTCCAGCGCGGGCTCCGGCACCGGCGCCAGCTGCACGATCCCCATGAAGAGCAGCAGCGCCACGGCCATCACCGCATAGGGGTAGATGAGGCGCGAGGCCAGCTCCATGCGCAGCAGCGCCTGCGCCGCGGGATCCAGCTGGGCTAGCTCGGTGTGGGCATAGGGGCCTATGCCCCCCAGGATCAGGGCCGAGAAGACCAGGGGCACGACGATGCCAGCCCCCTTGTTGAACAGGCCCATGACGCTGATGCGCATGGCAGCGCTCTCGCGCGGGCCGATGCAGACGATGTAGGGGTTGATGGCCGTCTGCATCAGCGTCATGCCCGTGGCCAGGGTGAAGAGCGCCAGCAGGAAGAGGCCGTACTGCGCGCTCTGCGCCGCGGGGATGAAGAGCCCCGCGCCTGCGGCCATGACGCCCAGGCTGAGGGTCATGCCGCGCTTGTAGCCGGTGCGCTGCAGCAGCAGCGCAGCCGGCAGCGCCATCACGGTGTAGGCGATGTAGAAGGCGAAAGTCACCCAGAGGGCCTGGAAGTTGCTCAGGCGGCAGACCAGCTTCAGGAAGGGGATCAGCGAGCCGTTGAGCCAGGTGACGAAGCCCAGGATGAAGAACATCAGGGCGATGAAGCCCATGGCCAGCAGGACCGAGGGGCCCTGTGCGAGGGCCATGGGGCGCGGAGCGGTGGGGGTCTTGGCGTGCATGGTGTTGGTGCGTCTGGTGATGCGGGCACGGCGCCGCTGCCCGGCCAGCGGACGGGCAGCACGCGGCCGGCCCCCCGCCGCCTGGCGCAGGGGCGGAGGGCCTGGCACGAGGTGGCAGGTCTTGCCGGCGATCAGAACTTGGCGCGCAGGCCGATGCTGTAGCGGGCGCCGTTCTCGTAGACGCCGATGGGCAGGCCGTCGGCGGTGTTGCTGCGGATGACCTCGTTGTTGAGGTTCACCGCGCTGGCATAGACCGCCAGCTTCGGCGTGACGTCGTAGGCGGCCGAGGCGTCCCACTGGCCGTAGGCGCTGTTGACGACCTGGCCGCCCATCTGCACGTCGCCATAGGACTTGGAGCGGTAGTTGTAGGACAGGCGCAGCGTCAGCCCGTGGCGCTCGTAGTAGCCGCTGAGGTTGAGCTGGTCGCGCGAGTTGCCCAGCACCTTGAGGCGCGGCTGGCCCGCCACGGCGCCGGCCACGGCGTCGGTGAAGGTGTAGTTGACGACAGTGCCGAAGCCGCTGTGGCCGAAGGGCTGCTGCCATTGGAGCTCGAAGCCCTTGATGTCGGCACCGTTGTCGGCGTTGTAGGGGCGCTCGACATTGAGCGTCTCGCCGCCCACCAGCTCCTGCCTGGAGGCCTTGTAGGTGAAGGTGTCGAGCTTCTTCACGAACAGGGTGGCGGCCAGCAGCGAGGCGTCGGCGTAGTACCACTCGGCGCCGATCTCGGCCTGATTGGCATGGACGGGCTTGAGCAGCGGGTTGCCGGCATAGGCGCGTGTCAGCACCGTGCCGTCGCGGCGCAGGCCAGGGCTCAGCAGGTCGAAGGTCTGGCGCGCCATGGCCTTCCCGATGGCGCCACGGACGATGACCTCCTTGCTCCAGTCGTAGATCACGTTGAGGCTGGGCAGGGCGTCGTTGTAGCGGTGGGTCTGGCTGAGGGGCGTGAAGGTCTTGTCGGCATTGCCCTGGTAGCCCTCGGAGGTCTGCCGGGTGCGCACCAGGCGCAGGCCCACGTCACCATGCCAGCGGCCGCTGGCGAAGTCGGCCTTGACATAGCCGGCCGTGATGCGCTCCTTGATGGTGTAGTGCTCGTTGAGCAGCTCGCGGTAGACCATGGCCTTGTCGTACATGGGGATGGCTTTGCTGGCGACCAGGCCGTCGTCGAACCAGGCGTACTGGGTCAGCGCATCGGCCGTGGCAGCAGCCTGGCTCAGCTGGGGCGAGGGCCCCGTCGACAGATCGGCCAGCGAGAAGGACTGCCAGCCCGCGGAGCCCGGCTTGGCCTCGCCCTGGGTGCGCTGGTTGCGCAGGGTGTTGTCGCGCAGCTTGAGGCCCAGCTTGAGCGTGTTGAAGAAGTTCTCGCCCAGGTCCCAGCTGAGGTCGGCCTGGCCGTAGTGCTCGCGGCTTTCCATGCGGCGGATGCGGTCGTCGCCGGCTTTCAGCGTCAACGCCTTGGGGTCCAGGGGCTTGATGTCCAGGTACTTCACGCCGTAGTGGTCGGGGCCCAGGCTGATCTGCGTGCGGGTGTCGCCTTCCATCCAGAAGTGGCGGTCATGCGAGCTGCCGCCTTCGCTGGAGGTGGCGCCCAGTTGGCCGTGGAGCTTCCAGCGGCCGCCCTGGTAGCTGCCGTCCAGATCGGCCAGGCGGGACCTCACGTAGGACTCCCGGTAGATGGGCTCGAAGGACACCCCGGTCCTGGGGCCCACGGTGCCACCCACCAGGGCCTTGCTGCCGTCGCTGACGGTGATGAAGCGCGGGTCGGTGACTGAGACCACGCCCTTGTCCGCCAGACCGCCTACCTGCCAGAGGTAGTTCTGGTTGTTGTTGTTCATCTTCATGTCCGAGTCCATGAGATTCAGGACGATGTCGGTCTGTGCACTGGGCTGCAGTTGCACGGCCAGGTTGGCGGTGCTGCGCTCGCGTTCCTGGCGGAAGATGGCCGAGCCGCCGCCCCAGGAGGCGTAGGCCTTGGTGATGGCGCCGGTCTGGTCCTTGATGTCGTAGGCACCGTCCGGGAACATCTCCAGGCCGTCGCGGCGCATGGTGCGTTGCTGCCGGCTCAGCGCCAGCAGCACCCCCACCGTCTTGTCGGCAGACCGCCAGTTCAGCAGGCCGTTGAGCTGCGGATCGGTCCTGCCGGGCAGCTTGCTATAGAGGGCTTCCGCCGAGGCTTGCAGGGTCAGTGCGTCCTTGAAGTCCAGGGGGCGGCGCGTCCTGACGATCACCAGGCCGCCGATGCTGCCTTCATCGAGGTCGGCCGAGGGGCTCTTGTAGACCTCCAGGCTGCCGACGATCTCGGAGGGCAGGACGTCGTAGTTGAAGCTGCGGGTCTGCGCCTCGTTGAGCCACCACTCCGAGGAGGCTACGGCCTGCCCGTTGAGCTGGGTCATGTTGAGGTTCTTGTCCGTGCCGCGCACGAAGATGGCCTTGCCTTCGCCCCAGATGCGGTCCACCGAGATGCCGGGCACGCGCTGCAGGGAGTCGGCGACGTTCTTGTCGGGGAACTTGCCCACGTCCTCGGCGCTGATGGTGTCGACGATGTTCTGGGCCTCGCGCTTCTCGGCCAGGTTGCGCTTGAGCGTGGCGCGCACGCCGCGCACCTCGACCTGCTCAAGGGTGTTGGCGGTGGGGGCTGGAGGCTCGTCTGCAGCCAGCGCAGGGGCGGTGGCCAGGGAGGCCAGCGCCAGCAGGCTGGGGCGCAGGCGTCGGGGATGGCGTGGGATGGGCATGGGTTGTCTCCTGTTCTTGTCGGGGTACGCCTCTGGATGCCGGCCGGGCCATCGAGGTGCCAGCGCAATGTAGGGCGCACGCCGGGCCGTCACGGCAGGGCGTTGCGCTTTGTTGGACTACATTGCATCGGCCTTACATTGACCACGCGCTTTGACAGCCGCAGCCAGGGGATGACCCTGAAGCTGCGCGGGCCGGGGCGGCCTCAGCGCACGCCGGGCGTCTGGCGCAGCAGCTCGAACTCGGTGCTGATCAGTGCGGCCACGTGCCGCACGCGGGGCAGGTCGGCTGAGCGCTGGTGGCTGACGAGGAACAGGTCGCCACGATGCTCGCCCAGCGGCACGGGCAGCTCGACCAGACCTTCCAGCGCGCTGTGGCGGTGCAGGGCGCGGGCCATCACCAGAACGCCAACGCCCGCACGGCAGGCGGCCAACTGCACCAGGTAGTCATCCGAGCTGAAGGCAGGCCGGAAGCCGGGGATTGCGGCGGCCAGGGCCTGGTTCACCTGCTGCTCCTCGTAGGGCGGGGCCCAGGCGATCCAGTCCAGTTGCGCCAGGCCCAGCTGCTGCGGTGGCGCCGGCAGCCGGGCCGCGTAGGCGGGGCTTGCGTAGGCCACGATGGGGCAGCTGATCTGGTCCAGGATCAGCACTTCCTTGTCCGAGGGGCGGCTGGTGCGCAGTGCCAGGTCGGCCTCGCCGCGTGCCAGGTTGAGGGTCTCGATGCCGGACAGCGCCTCCAGCCTCAGCCCCGGCTGCTGCAGCTGCAGCTGCGCGGCCAGCGGGGCCAGCAGCTCGAAGGCCATGCGCGGTGGCGCGGCGACCCGAACCTTGCCCTCCAGGCGTTCGCGGGGGCGGCTCAGGGCGGTGTCTGCCTCCAGTGCCCATTCGGCCATGCGCCGCGCCGATGGCAGCAGGCGCTGGCCGGCGGCCGTCAGGCGGCAGCCCTGGGCCTGGCGCTGGAACAGGGGCTCGCCCACGCTCTCCTCCAGCTCCGCGATGCGGCGCGACAGCGTGGGCTGGGCCAGGCGCAGCTGCCGCGCGGCCGCGCTGAAGCTGCCGGACTCCGCCACGTTCAGGAAGAGCTGGAGGTCGTCCCAGCGCAGGTGCTCGCGTGCCATGAAGCCATCTCTTTTTGCATGGGCCGATCCGGACTTGGCAGATTCCCAAACGGCCCTCACCGTGAAAGCATGCGGCCCATGTTGAACGGGAGGCTAGCATGGGTGATGGAATCATGAAGCAGTCGGCAGCGCATCTGATGCGTCAGTTGAGCGTCTCGGCAAGGCCGCCTCGCTCGCGCCGCTGGCGCTGGGCGGGGCTGGCCATGGCGGCGCTGCTGGGTCTGGCGGGCTGTGCGCCCACCGCGCATCAGATGCAGCAAGAGAGCATGGGCCTGCCGGTGGGCTGGGCGCAGATGGAGGCCCGGCTGGATGAGCCCGGCCCCATCGAGCTGGACACCGTGGCCAGCGCCACCGGCGTCTCTGCCCTGAGCGGCCTGCTCAACCTGGAGCATCCGGCCGCCCGCGCCGTCGGCCTGCAGGACCGCGACGAGCCCATCCAGATCTATCTTCACGTGATCAAGCATCCCAGCCGGGGTGCCTATCTGGTGGACACCGGCGTGGCCCGGGCCCTGATCCAGAACCCCGGTGACTGGGGCCTCAATGCCTTCCTGCGCCGGGCCATGAAGTTCGAGCAGATGCAGCTGTGGAACGCCAGCGGCGATGTGCTGCGCAGCCTGGGCCAGCCGCTGCAGGGCGTGCTGCTGACCCATCTGCACCTGGACCACCTCAGCGGCCTGCCCGACCTGCCGCTGGACCTGCCCCTTTACGCCGGCCCTGGCGAGACCACCGAGCGGCACTGGACCCATCTCTTTGTCCATGGCGCCAGCGACGCCCTGCTCAAGGGCCGTCCCCCGCTGCGGGCCTGGCGCTTCGAGCCGCCGCGGGGGCAGGACCCGTTGGCCGTGCTCGATGTCTTTGGTGACGGCGCCGTCTTTGCCCTTCATGTGCCTGGCCATACCGCGGGCAGCACCGCCTACGTGCTGCGCACCACGCAGGGGCCGGTGCTGCTGGCGGGGGACACCTGCCACACCCGCTGGGGCTGGGACCACGGCGTGGAGCCAGGCGATTTCACCCGGGACGCCGCCCGCAATGTCCACAGCCTTCAGGCCCTGAAGGCACTGGCCGCGCGGCATCCGGGGCTGCGGGTGCGGCTGGGTCACCAGGCTTGAATCAAGCCGGGGCGCCGCCCACCTGCCAGGACACGAGCTCCTGCAGCGCGGCCTGTGCCGCGTCCAGCTCGTGCTCGCTGAAAACCTGCACGCCGTGCTGGCGCAGCAGGGCTGCCGTCAGCCCAAGGCCTGCACGCTTGATGCCGTCGAAGTGGCCTGAGGCGATGCGCTGGCTGCCGCAGGACGGGCTACCCTCCTTGAGCACGGCGATGCGCAGGCCGTGACGCTGCACCAGGGCGAGGGCTGCCGCCGCGCCGGCCTTGAAGGCCTCCGTGGGGTCGCCGCCCTGGGCGTCGCGGATGCGGGCCTGGCCCAGCCAGACTTGCCAGCCCTGGGAGCCGGCCTCGATCTCCGCCGGTGGCCGCGGCACCGGGAGGCCGCCCGCCAGCTCGGGGCACAGTGGCAGCAACAGCCCGGCCGCCTGCCACTGGTCCAGCAGCGCCGAGCGCAGCTCCTGCGCGCGGCCGTCGTAGCGCACCGGCGCGCCCAGCAGGCAGGCGCTGACCAGGATGCGGGGCCGTGCCTCAGCCATGGGCGCTCAGACCGTCAGCCCGCCGGAGACCTCCAGCACCGCGCCGTTGACGTAGCTGGCCTCGTCGCTGGCCAGGAAGGCGTAGACATTGGCCACCTCGGCCGGGCTGCCCAGGCGGCGCAGGGGCACCTCCTCCTGCATCTGGCCCAGCACCTTGTCGGGGATGGTGGCGAGGATGGGGGTCTCGATGAAGCCCGGCGCGACCGCGTTGACGCGCACGCCCTTGGGACCCAGCTCGCGGCTCCAGGTCTTGGTGAAGCCGATGACGCCGAACTTGGCGGCCGCGTAGTTGGTCTGGCCGAAGTTGCCGTAGATGCCCACCACCGAGGAGGCATTGAGGATGACCCCGCTGCCTTGCGCCACCATGCCGTCCACCACGGCTTGCGCGCAGTGGAAGACGCCGCGCAGGTTGACGTCGATGACGGCGTCGAACTGCTGCAGGCTCATCTTCTGCAGGCGGGCGTCCTGGGTGATGCCGGCGTTGTTGACCAGCACGTCGACGCGGCCGAAGCGCGCCGTCACCGCGGCCACCATGGCGTCGACCTGGCTGCGGTCCGTGACCGAGAGTGCGAAGCCCCGGGCCTGGGCCCCGGCGGCCTCGCACTGGGCCACGGCGGCGTCGACGGCTTCCTGGCGCAGGTCGCAGACGATGACGACGGCGCCCTCCTGCGCGAATTTCAGCGCCGTCGCCAGGCCGATGCCCTGGCCTGCGCCGGTGATGATGGAGACCTTGCCTTCCAGGCGGCGTGCGGGATTCATAGCTGCAGAAACTCCGTCAGTTCAAAGAGATAGTCGTCGAAATCCGAGAGGCCATGGTCGCTGCCGTCCAGCAGCATGATGCGGCTGCCTTCGTAGCGGGCGTGCATCTCGCGCCAGTCCAGCACCTCGTCGCCCTTGGCGATCACGGCCATCAGTTGCTGCGGGCGATCAATGGAGCCGGGGGGCAGGTCTTGCGCGATGGCGCGCAGCTCGTCCACGAATTCAGGGCGGAAGAAGAAGCGCTCCTGCGGGTCCTGCCAGCAGCTGTGCTCGCCGATGTAGCGGGCGAGGTCCCGGGCCGGATCCACCGCCGGGTTCAGCAGCACGGCGCGGCAGCCGGTGTGCTGCTGAACCCAGGTGGCGTAGAAGCCGCCCAGGGAGCTGCCCATCACGGCCAGGGTGTCGCGCGGCCACGCCTGGATCCGCTCGCGGATCAGCGCGATGGCCTCGCGAGGCGAGGGCGGCAGCTGCGGCGCGAGCCAGGTGAGGTCGGGGCGGTGCTCGCCCACCCATTGCGCCATGCGCTGGGCCTTGGCCGAGCGCGGTGAGGAGCGGAAGCCGTGCAGGTAGAGCAGGTGGGTGCTGCGTGAGGGCGGAGCGTTCATGGCGGCGCAGTCTAGCGCCCGCACGTGACGCGGGCTGTCGGCTGCGCGTCATCGCCGGCCGCTGCAGGGTGTGCGATGAAGCACGGTTTGGCAGGTGCGAGTGGGGTGGGTCTGCATTGACGCCGGATGGCCGCTCTCCACAATGTGCGGCTTGTCGTCGGCCAGGGAGGCACTGCATGAGAGCAGCCGCTGGTGGCCGGCCCGCCCAATGAAAGTGGAACCCATGACCCAGAATCCGTCCCGTGTCCCGGCGCCCCGCCTGAGCCTGCTGGCCCTGGCCGCACTGGCCTTCGCTGGCCAGGCCGCTCTTGCACAAGGCAACGGCGGCACGCCGCCTGCCGCGCCTGCCAGCGCCGCCTCCGCGCCCGCTGCTGCACCCGCCGCTGCATCCAAGCCGCCGGCCGATCCCACGGCGCCCAAGCCCTTCGCCGACGTCATCAAGGACGCCAAGAGCCAGGAAGGTCTGTTCCCCCTCTGGCGCAAGGACGAGAAGGTCTGGATCGAGATCCCCAAGGCCCAACTGAACAAGCCTTTCCTCTTCTCCGTGAACGTGGCCAACGCCGTGGGCGAGCGCGGCCTCTACGCCAGCCAGATGGGCCGCGTCCACCTGGCCGAATGGCGCCGCGTGGGTAACCAGCTGCAGCTGGTGGCCCTGAACACCAAGTTCCGCGCTGAGGGGGGCAACCGCCTGGCCTCGGAACAGGCCTTCTCGCCCAGCCTGCTGGCCGCCTCTCCGGTGGCCAGCGCCGAGCATGCGGAGCGCAAGTCCTTCCTGGTTGATGCGGGCCTGCTCCTGACAGACATCCCGGGCCTGTCCACCCGCCTGGAGTTTGCCTACCGCCTGCCCTACGGACCGGACCGTAGCAACAGCTTCTTCGAGGCCACCCGCGCCGAAGCCGGCCTGAGCACCCTGACGGCGCGCATGCACTTCGCGACGCCCCGCATTCCGGCGCCGCCGCTGACCCCCTCGCCCATCCCCACGCCCAGCGCGCCGCAGGCCACGCCGGATCCGCGCAGCCTGTTCATGAGCTTCGTCTACAGCTTCAAGGCCCTGCCCGAGCAGCCCATGAAGGCCCGCCTGGCCGATCCGCGCCTGGGCCACTTCGCCGAGTCCTACACCGACCTCAGCGAGGACTACAAGCCCAACACCCGCGTGCACCACATCAAGCGCTGGCGCCTGGAGAAGGCGGACGCGAACGCCGCCCTGTCCGAGCCGGTGCAGCCCATCACCTACTGGCTGGACAAGAACATTCCGCCCAAGTACCGCAAGGCCGTGGAGGAGGGCATCCTCGAGTGGAACAAGGCCTTCGAGAAGATCGGCTTCAAGAACGCCATCGTTGCCAAGCAGCAGCCGGATGACGCCGCCTGGGACAATATGGACGCCGGCCACGCCTCCATCCGCTGGTTCGTGGGGGCGGACGTGGGCTTTGCCATCGGCCCCAGCCACGCGGACCCGCGCACCGGCGAGATCCTGGATGCCGACATCGGCATGAGCGACGTCTTCCCCCGCGGCTCGCGCCGTTTCCTGGTGGAGGACGTCACCCGCCCGATGGCCCATGCAGCCCATGGCGACGACGCCGAGGCCTGCCGCTACGCGCAGGAGGCCGGCACCGAGATGGACTTCGCGATGGACGTGCTCGAGGCCCGCGGCGAGATCCAGCCCGACAGCCCCGAGGCCGAGGCCTTCGTGCATGCCGTGATTCGCGACGTGGTCATGCACGAAGTCGGCCATACGCTCGGTCTGAAGCACAACTTCAAGGCCTCCACCACCGTGAGCCAGGCCCAGCTGCTGGACAAGGCCTGGACCGAGGCCCATGGCATCTCCGGCTCGGTGATGGACTACAACGCCTACAACCTCTCGCTCAAGGGCGAGCCGACCGGTGCGCTGACCAACACCACGCTGGGGGCCTACGACTACTGGGCCATCGAGTACGCCTACAAGCCCCTGGCCGCCGAGACCGAGGCGCAGGAGCTGGGCAAGATCGCCGCGCGCAGCACCGAGCCCACGCTGGCCTACGCCGACGATGCCGATGCCGACCTCTTCGGCGGTATCGACCCCCTGGCCAACCGCTTCGACCTGGGCGCCGACCCGCTGGCCTACTACAAGCGCCGCCTGAAGCTCTCGCAGGAGCTGTGGGCGCGCGTGCAGGAGCGCCAGCCCAAGCCCGGTGAGGACCCGCTGCGCCAGCGCCGCGTGCTGCTGGCCGGCTTCAACCAGCTGGCCCGCGCCTCCGAGCTGGTGGGCAAGTACGTGGGCGGCATGTACATGCAGCGCGCGCTGCCGGGCGCCTCCATGCAGCCGGCCTTCAAGCCGGTCGAGCCTGCCCGCCAGCGTGAGGCCCTGGACTTCCTCGCCAAGGGTCTGTTCAGCGCCGACAGCTTCCGTTTCAAGCCTGAGTTCCTCAGCACGCTGACGGTGGACTACAACGAGTGGGAGCGCGCCGGCCCGGTGGACATCCCCGGCGCCGTGGCCCGCATCCAGAACGTGGCCCTGGACCGCCTCTACAGCGCCGGCACCGCTCAGCGCCTGATGGACCTGCCGGGCTTCGTGCCGGCCAAGGACCGCAAGGGCCTGATCTCGCTCAACGAGGTCTATGCCAGCACGCAGGCCGCGGTGTGGAGCGAGCTCAAGACCGGTGGCGAGATCGACCGCCTGCGCCGCAACCTGCAGCGTGAGCACCTGCGTCGCCTCCAGTCGGTGCTGACCCGCGGCGGTGCCCCGGGCGTGATGGCCGATGCCTACGCGCTGGTGCGCCTGCATGCCAACCAGCTGCAGTCTGATCTGCGCGCAGCCGTGGCCCGCGGCGGCCAGTCGGTCGAGACGCGCGCGCACCTGGCGGAATCGCTCGACCTGCTGTCCAACCTGCTGAAGGCCGGCATGCAGCGCAGCTGATCACCGCCTTCCCCCATAAAGCCGGCCCGAGCGACAAGCCCGGGCCGGCTTTTTTTCGACGACAGGCCTCTACGCAGGAGCCATCGATGCAGGGCAGGGTGCTGCCAGAGCCGGGATGCGGGGGCGCGATGGCGCAGGTAAAAGGGGGAGGCCCGCGAAGCGGGACGGAGGACACGGAGCCATCGCGCCCCCGCATCCCGGCGAACGCACGGTCACTGCAGTCCATCGATCCGATCCACGACTCTCTCCCGGCGCCAGCCCCTCGCGATCCCACCCTTTGCCCCCACGCAGCCTCCCCTCCCGCCCCGCTCCTAGAATCAGGCACCTTTTGAGATGACGCCCCCATGACCCGGTGGCGTGCCGAACGATTCATGAGCGCTGCTGCTTCCCAACTTCCCGTGGTCATCGTGGGGGCCGGCCTGGCCGGCCTGACCGTGGCTCTGCACCTGGCGGACCAGGTTCCCGTGATCGTGCTGGCCAAGCGCGAGCTGGGCGAAGCTGCCACGGCCTGGGCCCAGGGCGGCATCGTGGGCGTGCTGGGCAGCGACGACAGCATCGACAGCCATGTGCGCGACACCCAGGACGCCGGCGCCGGTCTGGTGGACGAGGCCACGGCCCGCTTCATCGCCGAGCGCAGCGCCGAGGCCGTGGAATGGCTGGTGCGCCAGGGCGTGCCCTTCACGCCCGAGGCCGGTGGCCCGCTGGGCCTGCACCTCACCCGCGAGGGCGGCCATGCCGTGCGCCGCATCGCCCATGCGGCCGATGCGACCGGCAAGGCCATCCACGAACAGCTGCTGGCCGCCGCCCAGGCCCATCCCAACATCCAGCTGCGCGAGCGCTGGATGGCCCTGGACCTCATCACCTCCCGCCATGTGCAGCGGGACGAGGAGCCCCGCTGCTACGGCCTCTACGCCCTGGACATCGACAGCCGTCGCGTCGAGACGCTTCCCGCGCGGGCCGTGGTCATGGCCACCGGCGGCGCCGGCAAGGTCTATCGCTACACCACCAACCCCGACACCTCCACCGGCGACGGCATCGCCATGGCCTGGCGCGCGGGCTGCCGGGTCGCGAACATGGAGTTCATCCAGTTCCACCCCACCTGCCTCTACCACCCCGAGGAGCGCAGCTTCCTGATCACCGAGGCCTTGCGCGGCGAGGGCGGCTACCTGACCCTGCCCGACGGCACCCGCTTCATGGCCGCCCATGACGAGCGCATGGAGCTGGCGCCGCGCGACATCGTCGCCCGCGCCATCGACTTCGAGATGAAGAAGCACGGCCTGGACCATGTCTGGCTCGATGCCCGCCACCTCGGCGAGGAGTTCCTCAAGAGCCATTTCCCGACCATCCATGCCCGCTGCCTCAAGCTGGGCATCGACATCGCCCGCCAGCCCATTCCCGTGGTGCCTGCCGTGCACTTCACCTGCGGCGGCGTGGTGTCCGACCTGCAGGGCCGCAGCGACCTCCCCGGGCTGTACGCCGTGGGCGAGACCGCCTACACCGGCTTGCACGGCGCCAACCGCCTGGCCAGCAATTCGCTGCTGGAATGCGTGGTGCTGGGCCGCACCTGTGCCGAGGACATCCAGGCACTGACCGTGCTGCCGCCAGCGCCGCTGCCGGCCTGGGACGAGAGCCAGGTCGAGGATGCCGACGAGCAGGTCGTCATCGCCCACAACTGGGACGAGCTGCGCCTGCTGATGTGGAACTACGTGGGCATCGTGCGCACCACCAAGCGCCTGGAGCGGGCCCTGCACCGCATCGCCCTGCTGCGCAGCGAGATCGACGACTACTACGCCAACTTCCGCGTCACCCGCGACCTGCTGGAACTGCGCAACCTCGTGGACTGCGCCGAGCTGATCGTGCGCTCCGCCCTGCTGCGCCACGAGAGCCGCGGCCTGCACTTCAGCCGTGACTACCCTCGCACGCTGCCGGTGAGCTTTCCCACGGTGCTGATCGCCGAACGCTCCCGGCGTTGAGCGGCCGCGCGGCACGGCGCACCGCCGGCCTCATATTGGCCGCATATCGGCCTCACATAGGCTCGCTCATGCGCCGCCATGCCGGAGCGCCGAGGCCGGCGTGAGCGCCGCTCAGCCCGCCTGCTTGGTGCGCAGCGCCAGTCGCGCCTGCACGAAGTTGAAGGCATAGGACACGGCCTCGGCAATGGCCGCGTCGGTCTCCAGGCGCTCGGCCTCGGTCAGGTAGAAGCTGAAGTCCACCGCATGGCGGATGTAGCGCGGGGGCAGGCGGTTCAGGGCCACGCAGGCCACGTCGCAGAGCAGGTCGTCGTCCTTGGCCAGATTGGGGTACTTGGGCGCGCTGGCGATGACGGCGGCGAACACTTCGCGCTCATGGTGGTTGTACAGCGAGGTGAAGTCGACGGAGGACATGAAGTGGCCCTTCTATGGTGTGGACGCTGCAGCCCGGCATGGGCTCAGGCAGCGGGACAGCATAGGCGCTTTATAGCCCCCGCAGCGGCCAAAAAGAAAGCCCCCGGGGACGCAAATCGCGCCTCGCGGGGGCCCGGGCGGTGGGGGCAGGTCTTGCCTGAACCTGCGATCAGGCGGCGCCGATGCCAGGCACCAGTCCCGAGGCCTGGCCGGATACCTGCCTCGCCTTGAGCTGTGCGGTGAAGTCCAGCATGCGGGTGATGCAGGTCTGGGCCTTCTGGCGGGTGGCTTCGTCCACGCTGATCTCGCCCGAGCCCTGCTCCAGGCAGTCGATCACGCCCTGCAGGCCGTTCATGGCCATCCAGGGGCAGTGGGCGCAGCTCTTGCAGGTGGCGCTGTTGCCGGCGGTGGGCGCCTCGATGAGTGTCTTGCCCGGGGCCAATTGGCGCATGCGGTGCAGGATGCCGTTGTCAGTGGCGACGATGTACTCCTGCGCCTTGCCCTCGACCACGGCCTTGATCAGCGCCGAGGTGGAGCCCACCACGTGCGCCTTCTCGACCACGCTGCGTGGGGACTCGGGGTGGACCAGGATCATGGCGTCGGGGTGTTGCTCGCGCAGCAGGTCCAGCTCCAGGCCCTTGAACTCGTCATGCACGATGCAGGCGCCGTTCCACATGAGCATGTCGGCCCCGGTCTGCTCCTGGATGTAGCGGCCCAGGTGCCGGTCCGGCGCCCAGAGGATCTTCTCGCCGCGGGCCTTGAGCTCGCTGACGATCTCCAGCGCGCAGGAGCTGGTGACCATCCAGTCCGCGCGGGCCTTCACCGCGGCGCTGGTATTGGCGTAGACCACCACGGTTCGATCCGGGTGGGCGTCACAGAAGGCGCTGAATGCCTCGGCCGGGCAGCCCAGGTCCAGAGAGCAGGTGGCGTCCAGGTCGGGCATCAGCACGCGCTTCTCGGGGCTGAGGATCTTGGCGCTCTCGCCCATGAAGCGCACGCCGGCCACGACGAGGGTCTGGGCGGCGTGGTCGCGCCCGAAGCGCGCCATCTCCAGCGAGTCCGCTACGCAGCCGCCGGTCTCCAGGGCCAGGTCCTGGAGGTCGCCGTCGACGTAGTAGTGCGCCACCAGCACCGCGCCCTTGGACTTCAGCAGCGCGGCCGCCCGGGCCTTGAGTTCGGCCCGCTGGCCCGGATTCAGCGGCGCGGGCACCTTGGCCCACGCGTGCGCCGTGCAGCTCGCGCCCGCGGCGTCCTGAAGCGTGTAGTCAAACAGCTGTTGTTCCATGCCGGGATTCTAGGTGGCGCCCCGCCCCCCATGCCGCGTCAGGGCCTCTGCGTCCGGGCGGCCACAACGACGAGCGCGCCCGGCGCAGCCGGCGCTTACCGCGCGAACACCGTTGATCCGACCCCGCCAGGCAGCCCGTGCTACCTCCTTGCAGGGCGCAAAGCGCGCAGGGGGTCATGCTTTTGCGAAGAAGCGGCTGGGCGGCATGCCCACGGCACGCGTCACCATGGCGGAGAAGGCGCTGGCGCTGGCGTAGCCCAGCTCCGCGGCGATCAGGTTCATGGGCTTCTTCTGTGCCGCCAGCTGCAGGGCATGGGCCAGTTGCAGCTGCTGGCGCCACTGGCTGAAGCTGGTGCCCAGTTCCTCGCGGAACAGGCGCGAGAGCGTGCGCGCGCTGGCGCCGCACTCGGTGGCCCAGCCTTCGATGTCCGGGTGGCGGGCCGGCTCGGCCATCATGGTCTCGCAGAGGTGGCGCAGGCGCTTGTCATGCGGCAGGCTCAGGCCCAGGTGCAGGCTGCGGGCGCGGCGCAGCTCGTCGATCAGCAACTGGCACAGGGCCTGCTCGCGGGCCTGGTCCAGGGGGCGCTGGGGGCTGTGGTCCGGGATGTTGTCGGGCTCTGTGGCCAGGGCCTGCAGCAGCTCACGCATCAGCGGCGTCACCTCCAGCACCCGGCACTGGGCCCAGGCCTGGGGTCCTCCGGCCAGGCCCAACTGGGTGACGGCGGACTCGTGCACGTACAGCGCCCGCATGTCCGCCCGCTCCACCGCGCTCACGGCATGCACGGTGTGCGGCGGGATCCACACTGCTCGCGAGGGGGGCACCAGGTAGCTATGGCTGCGCTGCGGCCCCTCGGCTTGCACGCGTACCGCACCGACCATGGAGACGGCCAGCTGGGCCCATTCGTGCTGGTGGGGCTGGATGTCCATGTGGTGTTCCATCCAGCGCGCCTTGGCCCGCAGCGGGCGCTCCAGGCTGGGCTTGAAGCGCATCGGGTCCTGCGGCGGTACGCTGCGGCGCTTGCTGGAGAGCTTGACCGAGATCATGGCTGATATTCGAAAGAATCTGTCAGGCTATCGTAACTTCGCCGCCGCGCCCCTGCCTACATTGAGGACATGAATTCCGCAATCCTCACCCCGTCCTCGCCCGACAGCGCCCGGCGCGACCTCGGCACCATCAGCCTGATAGGCCTGGCCCATGGCACCAGCCACTTCTTCCACATGCTGCTGCCGCCGCTGTTCCCGGTCTTCATCCGGGAATTCGGGCTCAGCTATTCGGAGCTGGGCCTGCTGGTCACCACCTTCTTCGTGATCTCGGGTATCGGCCAGGCCCTGGCCGGCTTCCTGGTGGACCGCACGGGCGCGCGGCCGGTGCTGTTCGCGGCGCTGAGCTGCTTCGTGCTGGCCTCCATCGCCGCGGGCACGGCCCATGGCTTTGCAGGCCTGATGCTGGCGGCGGCGCTGGCCGGCCTGGGCAACTCGCCCTTCCATCCGGTGGACTTCACCATCCTCAACAAGCGCGTCTCGCCCCCGCGTCTGGGGCATGCCTTCTCGGTGCATGGCATCTCGGGCAATCTGGGCTGGGCCGGTGCGCCTGTCTTCCTGATCGGGCTGTCCGAGCTGAGCGGGCAGTGGCGCCTGGCCTATCTGGGCACCGCGCTGCTGGCCCTGGCGGTGATGGCTGTGCTGGCGTGGCAGCGCGAGGCCATCGACGACAGCAAGGGCAGCTGGGCCCACGAGAAGCCCGGCCCTGCCGCCGCCGCTGTCAAGGAGGAGCATCCGCTGGCCTTTCTGCGCCTGCCCTCGGTGTGGCTGTGCTTCTCCTTCTTCTTCTTCACGACTGCCGCGCTGACGGCCATCCAGAGCTTTGCCAGCCCGGCCCTGGCGGCCATGTACGGCATCCCCGTGCGCTCCACGGCCTTCGTGGTGACGGGCTACATGCTGGCCGGCGCTGCGGGCATGGTGCTGGGCGGCTTCGTGGTGGCGCGCGGCGCGCAACTGGAGCGCACCATAGGCCTGGCCATGGCCGGCGCCGCGGCCGCCCTGTGCCTCACGGCCACCGGCTGGCTGCCGGTCGGGCCGGCCCTGGTGGTGGCCTCGCTGGCGGGCTTCGGCACCGGCCTGGCCGGGCCCTCTCGGGACATGCTCATCAAGCGTGCCGCCCCGCCCGGCGCCACCGGCCGCGTCTACGGCACGGTCTACTCGGGCCTGGACATCGGCTTCGCGCTCGCGGCCCCGGTCTTCGGCGCGCTGATGGACCATGGTCAGACCCACGGCATCTTCTACGGTGCGGCGATCGCCCTGCTGATGGGCATTGGCGCGGCCTCGCTGGTGGGGGTGGCTCGCCGCATGAGCACCGCCTGATGTGCCCAGGGCGCTAGGGAAAGCCCCGAAGCGGGCCTTGCAACAGCGCAAGACCTGCCCCTCGGGCCGGCGCTACAGTCGCCGCATGACGAAGCAAGCATCCACCCAAGCTGTATCGCGCCTTGCCGGCCACGCGCTGGTCGAGGCCTTGATCGAACAAGGCGTGACCGACGCCTTCGGAGTTCCCGGCGAGAGCTACCTGGCCGTGCTGGACGGCTTTCACGAGCACCGCGAGCGCATCCGCTTCATCGCCTGCCGCCAGGAGGGCGGGGCGGCCTTCATGGCCGAGGCCCAGGGCAAGCTCAGCGGGCAGCCGGGGATCTGCTTCGTGACCCGCGGCCCGGGCGCCACCAATGCCAGCATCGGCCTGCACACGGCCTTCCAGGACTCCACGCCGATGATCCTCTTCATCGGCCAGGTGGCCAGCGACCAGCGTGACCGCGAGGCCTTCCAGGAGGTGGACTACCGCCAGATGTTCGGCCCCGGCACGCTGGGCATGGCCAAGTGGGTGGGCGAGGTGCACGACGCCGAGCGCCTGCCCGAGTACGTGGCCCGCGCCTTCCACACCGCCCTGCAGGGCCGCCCCGGCCCCGTCGTGCTGGTGCTGCCCGAGGACATGCTGACGAAGGAGATCAGCGCCCCGGTCCTGCCCCGCGTGCGCGTGGCCGAGGCCGCGCCCAGTCCGGCGGCCCTGGCCGAGCTGCGCGAGCGCCTGGCCGCGGCGAAGCGCCCCTTCGTGATCGCCGGCGGTGGCGGCTGGACGCCCGACAGCGTGGCCGCCCTGCAGCGCTTCGCTGAAGCCTGGCAGCTGCCCGTGGGCTGCGCCTTCCGCTTCCAGGATCTCTTTGACAATGCCCATCCGCTCTACGCGGGGGATGTTGGCATCGGCATCAATCCCAGCTTGGCTCAACGCGTGAAGGACGCTGACCTCATCCTCGCCATCGGCCCGCGCCTGGGCGAGATGACCACCGGCGGCTACACCCTGCTGCAGGCACCGCTGCCGGACCAGGACCTCATCCACATCCATGCTGGCGCCGAGGAGCTGGGCCGCGTCTATGCGGCCGAGCTGATGATCAACGCCAGCATGCGCTGCGCCGCGCCGGCCCTGGCTGCACTGGCACCGCCTGCCGAGTGCCGCTGGACCGACTGGACGCAGGCCGCGCATGCCGATTACGAGGCCAACCTCGTCGCCCAGCCGGTCGCGCCGCTGGACATGGCCGAGGTCGTCAAGAGCCTCTCCAGCCTGCTGCCCGAGGGCACGGTCTTCACCAATGGCGCGGGCAACTACAGCGGCTGGCTGCACCGCTTCCACCGCTACAGCGGCCTGCACCGGCACGGCCGCACGCAGCTGGCCCCGACCAGCGGCGCCATGGGCTACGGCCTGCCGGCGGCGGTGGCGGCCTCGCTGCTGCAGTCGCGCTGGGTGGTCAATATCGCGGGGGACGGCGACTTCCTCATGAACGGCCAGGAGCTGGCCACGGCCACCGGCTACGGCGCGCGCAAGCTGCTGTGCGTGGTGGTGGACAACGGCACCTACGGCACCATCCGCATGCACCAGGAGCGCGAGTACCCCGGGCGCGTCTCGGGCAGTGATCTCTACAACCCCGATTTCGCCGCGCTGGCCCAGGCCTACGGCTGGGCCTCGCACCGCATCGAGAAGACCGAGGACTTCGAGCCCGCCCTGCGTGCCGCCATCGCGCAGGAGCGGCCCACGCTGTTCCATCTGCGGCTTTCCAGCGACGTCTCGACCAGCCGCAGCACGCTCAGCGCCATCCGCGATGCCGCGCGCCAGCGCCTGGGGCAGGCCTGAACCGGGCCGCGCGCCGTCTGGGACAATGCCTTCATGAACGACATCGAATTCCAACTGCGCGGCGAGTACATCGAACTGGACAAGCTGCTCAAGGCCACAGGCCTGGCCCAAAGCGGCGGTCAGGCCCGCCTGATGATCACCGACGGCCAGGTCACGGTCGACGGCCAGCCCGAGAGCCGCAAGACCGCCAAGATGCGGGCCGGCCAGCGGATCAGCGTGCAGGGCCAGCACATCCGCATCGTCGCCTGAGCGGCGGCCCGGGAGCTCGGCATGGACTTCAGCACCTGCGACATCTGCGACCGTTTCAAGAGCGACGCCAGCGGCGCCCTGCGCGTGCTGCCCGGCGGGCGCTATGTCAGCTATGGTGCTCGCGAGCGCTTCGCCGGCCCCATCCGCACCGTGCGCTGCCTGGATGACAACAGCGCGGTCAAGGCCGCGGTGGAGTCGCCCGGCGAGGGGCGCGTGCTGGTGGTGGATGGCGGCGGGTCCCTGCAGCGCGCCCTGCTGGGCGGCAATCTGGCCGCCGCTGCGGCGCGCAATGGCTGGGCCGGCCTGCTGATCCACGGCTGCGTGCGGGACCGCGCCGAGTTGCGCGCGGCCGATGTGGGCATCCTGGCCTTGGGCCATGTGCCCCTGCCGACGGACCGCCAGGGGCAGGGCTCGGTGGATGTTCCCCTGCAACTGCACGGGCTGATGGTGCGGCCCGGCGAGTGGCTCTATGCCGACGAGGACGGCTGCCTGATCCTGCCCCAGCGCCTGGCCTGAGCTCCGGCCCGGCTCAGACCCGGCTGCGCAACCAGGCCGCCATGGCCTGGGCGTCCATGGGGCGGCCGAAGAGCCAGCCCTGTCCCACCTGGCAGCCCAGGCGCAGCAGGGTCTCGCGCTGGGCTTGCGTCTCCACGCCTTCGGCCACCACGCTGAGGTCCAGCGCCTGGCCGATGCTGACCACGGCGCTGGCCAGGGCGCGGTCGTCCGGGTCGGTCTCCAGGTCGCGCACAAAGCTCTTGTCCAGCTTGATCTCCGAGACCGGCAGGCGCTTCAGGTAGCTGAGGCTGGAGTAGCCGGTGCCGAAGTCGTCCACCGAGATCCTGACGCCCATGGCGTCCAGGGCCTGCAGCTGCTCGCGCGGGCGGCCGCGCTCGTCCAGCATCAGGCGTTCGGTGACTTCCAGGGTCAGCTGCGAGGCCTGCAGGCCGTGGCGATGCAGCTGCTGCTGCACATGCGCGGCCACGTCGTCCTGCACGAAGCGCAGGGCCGAGACATTGACCGAGAGCTGCAGCCCCGGCAGGCCCTGGGCGGCCCAGTCGTGGAGCTGGCGGCAGGCGGCCTCCAGCACCCAGGCGTCGAGGGCGTTGATCAGGCCGCATTCCTCGGCCACGGGAATGAAGCGGTCCGGCGGCACCCAGCCGCGCTCGGGATGCGGCCAGCGCAGCAGCGCCTCCATGCCCAGCACGCGGCCGTCGGCCAGGGACAGCTTGGGCTGGAAATGCAGCAGGAGCTGGCCGGCATTGAGGGCCTGGCGCAGTTCGGACTCCAGGTTCAGCCGCTCGTCCAGGGACTGGTTCATGGACGCGAGAAAGTAGCGGCTGCAGTTGCGCCCCGCCTGCTTGGCCTCGTACATGGCGATGTCGGCATTTTTCAGCAGGGGCTCGAAGCTCTGGCCGTCGTCGGGGTAGGTGCTGATGCCGATGCTGGCGCTGAGGTTGATGGACATGCCCGTGTCCAGGCGCAGCGGTGCGGCCAGCGCCGCATGCAGCTTCTGGGCGACGTGCATGGCGTCCAGCGCATGGCAGCCGGGCAGCATCAGCACGAACTCGTCGCCGCCCAGGCGGGCCAGGGTGTCGGTGTCGCGCAGGGTCGCGCTCAGGCGGCGGGCGGTCTCGCGCAGCACCTCGTCGCCGGTGGCATGGCCCAGGGAATCGTTGACGGTCTTGAAGCGGTCCAGGTCCAGCAGCAGCAGCGCGGAGGGGCGCTCCAGCTGGTGGGACATTTGCAGGGCCTGCTGGGCGCGATCGATGAACAGCGTGCGGTTGGGCAGGCCGGTGACGCTGTCGTAGTAGGCCAGGCGTTCGATCTCGCGCTGGCTGGCCTCGTGCTGCAGGGCCAGCTGGCACAGCTGGGCACAGGCCTCGACCATGCGGCGGTGAAAGGGCGCGACGCTGCGGACCTGCCGGTAGTACAGGGCGAAGGTGGCGCCCACCTGGCCGTCCTGCAGAAAGATGGGCGTGGACCAACAGGCGGCCAGGCCAAAGGCCTGAGCCAGCGGCCGGTAGCGGTCCCACAGAGGGTCGCTGGCGATGTCCTTCACCTCCACGGGTTCGCGCCGCCAGGCGGCCGTGCCGCAGCTGCCGGCCTGCGGGCCTATGGCCTCGCCGTCGATGGCGCTGCTGAAGGCGGCGGGCAGGCTGGGCGCGGCCAAGGGATGCACCCGGCCTGCACGGTCGATCTCCAGCACGGTGCAGATCACGCTGGCGTCCATGGCCTCGACCCGGCGGCACAGCAGGTCCATCACCACCTGCAGCGGGCGGCCGCAGGCCACCGCCTCCAGGACCTCGCGCTGGAGGATGTCGATGGCGTGGCGCTCGCGCCGCTCATCCAGCGGGCTCAGCACCAGGGCCAGCAAGCCCTCGCCCTGCGCAGGCAGGCTGCGCAGCTGGGCCTCGACCTGCAGGCTGCCGCCATCCGCGGTACGCAGGGTCAGTTGGCGGGGCTCGGCCGACGCGGCCAGCCAGGACTGCCAGGCCACGGGATCCAGCGCATGCACGCACTCAAACAGCGAGGCCGCTGCGCCGACCCAGCGGCGAAAGCAGGCGCTGCTGCGCTCCAGACGCCCCTGGGCATCGACCCAGGCCAGGCCGATGCCGGCGGCTTCTAGCGTCTGTTCCAGCAGGGCGCCGGGCGCCGACGCGGGCTGCAGGGTGGCTGTCATGGCATGTCTCCCTGAGCAATAGCCCCATTGTGCGGGGTGGGATCCCCATCGTCCCCTGAGGTGAATCAAGGGATTCTCGCCGGCCTGGCGTGCCGCCAGAGGCCTGGCCGGGATCGGGCGCAGGGCAGAAGGCGCTCAGGGACAGGGGCCGGGTCGGCGGGCCGCGGTCGTCATGTGGCTTGGCGCCAGCGGGCGTGGGGCAGGGCCGCAGGACCCGGGGGCGCGCAGGGGACGGGACTGTGCATGAGGCCCGGTGGCGGGGCGGCGCCGTCCAGGGGCAGCGGGCCGCTGCCGTGGTTCAGGCCATGGCCTCGGTCACCAGCAGGCCGGCGCTGGTGAAGAACTGGCCGGCGCCCAGGTGATGCAGGGCGCGGCGCTGCACCTCGGCCTGGTCCACCCAGCGGCCGTTGACGAAGGCCCAGTCCTCGGCCCAGGCGGATACCACTTCGGCCAGAAAGAGGTCGTAGCGGTGCTCGACATAGGGCTCGGGGTAGACGACGCACTCCAGCCAGGCCAGGCAGCCTTCGATCAGCGGCGCGTCTACCTTCTGCCCCGGCTGGGCATGGATGCCAAAGCGCTGGAACTTGTCGAGCTCACGGCCGCTGACATGGCCGACATCGGCCGTCAGCTGGGCCTGGGCAGCGCAGGGTACGGCCAGCACGAATTCACCGGAGGCATCGACCAGCTCGCGGGTGTAGGTGGCCTTGTCGATCACCACCGCGACTTTGGGCGGGCTGAAGTCCAGGGGCATGTTCCAGGCGGCGGCCATGACGTCACGGCGGCCCTCGTGCTGGCTGCTGACCAGCACGGTGGGGCCGTGGTTGAGCAATCGGCTGACTTGGCGGAGATCGACAGGAACGCGCATGGAAGAGGGGGGGAACAGGCGGTACAGCTCAGGGCCTGCGTCAGGCCAAGCAGCGATTGTCCGCAGCCCTACTTCTGCCGTCAGGATCGAATGGCAAGAGGATGTAGCAAGGTGTTGCTAAAAGGATCGGGATTTGCCCGGGGTCAAGCCCTCGATTGGGGGTGTTGGCGCTGGGTGTGTCAAATGGGTGTCACTTTGGGCGCAGATCGCGCGCCGGCTTGCGCAGTGCAAGCAGGGGCGTCAGGGCCCCTTGGGGGTCAGGGCAGGGGGGTGGTTCCCGCGCCTCCCAAGGCGGCTGCCCACAGTCCCCTGCGCGCCTGCTCCTTCAACTGCTGGCGCTCGTAGGCCAGGGTGTCACAGCTCTGCTTGTCACGGCTGGCCTGGTATTCCAGGTCCATCAGTCGCTGGCCGTCACTGGGGCTCAGCCGCTTCACAAAGGCCATGCGCTCAGCCCAGGGCGACTGCTCCAAGGCTCCCGCCATGCTGGCCATGCCCAAGGCAAACTTGTGCTCGAACAAGCCGGAAGACGGACTGCGCCATAAGAGATCGGCAGCATGCAGGCAGACGGCCATGCGTGCGGGGGCGGTGTCCGCAACCTCCACGCAGGTGCTGGCCAGGGCGACTGCGCCTGACCTGACAGGCCACTCGTACCGTAGCCGGCTGACCAGGGCCAGACCCTGCTGAAGCGCCAGGCCCGGGGGCTCGGCATCCAGCAGCGGCAGCAGCAGGCCTTGAAAGTCCTCCAGATAGCTGCTGGCAAAGCTGGTGTTTGCCAGCGCATTCCAGTCAAGGTCGACGGCCTCCGGCCTGTTGGCGGGGTCGGGAAGCCAGGCCAGCAGATTGCGAGCATCGAGGCTTCGCCAGTCACTGAGGGGCAGGGCGTTGCAGTAGGTCTGCCGCGTGCACGCAATCTTGGCGAGTTGCCAGATCATGAAGACCAGCGGGTCGCGGCTGCTCTGTGCGAGGCCCAGCAGGTGCTGCAAGGATGTCTCGGCCTCCTCGCCAAAGGTGGTCGAGGCCGTCAGGTAGTCTGCAGCGGCCTGGCTGCGCATGTCACCGCGCTGGCGCAACTGCTCGATCCAGCGACGTTTCAGCCGGAGCTGGACGGCCAGCATGGCCTTCGTGCCGGTCTCCTTGAACAGCGCCTGTGAGCGGGCTTCCAGTGCTGTCATGTCCAGCTTGCCCTCGCCAGCGCGGACGGGATAGGCCCGCTCCAGCGCCTGCTGGGCCTGCTGGTGGGCCTTCATCCCGTGTATGCACCATTGTTTCTCGATCTGGGCCAGCTGTTCGGGGCTCAGGGCGTCCGCGTAGGGTGCCGGCTCCGCAGAAGCGGCCACGGAAGGTCGGGATGCCGCGGCCTGCGGGCTGGCAGCCGGCTCTGCTGCCCGAGCGGCCAGGCCTGCCGAGGCAGTGCGGGCGGCTGGTCCCGCGGTGGATGTCGCCGCAGGCCCCGCCGCTGGCGGCTCGGTGTTGGGGTGGTCCTCGTCGTCGCCTTGCCAGTTCCACCAGGCGCCCACGGCCACGCACAGGGCCAGGCTCAGCGCTACCCAGTGGCGCAGGCGTCGGCCGCCTCTTGTCTCTGTGTCATTCATTTCTGAATGCTAGCGCCCCAAGAGAGCGTCCGCGCATCACCCCCAGGTGGGAAGGGTGGGCGCTGGCAGGACGCGCTTGCCGACTGAGGCTTCGGGCCCTCAGCGCAGCACTTGCAGCAGCAGCTCCAGCCCACCTTCATTGATGGCCACCATGGCCTGCTCGCGCACCCGGGGCTTGGCGTGGTAGGCGACCGAGAGACCGGCCGCACCCATCATGGGCAGGTCGTTGGCACCATCGCCTACGGCCATGCATTGCTCAGGTGCGGCGCCGATCTCGGCGGCGCATTGCAGCAGCATGCGTTTCTTCTCCTCACCATCGCAGATCTCGCCCCAGGCCTGCATCACCAGGCCGCCGCTGAGATGGCCGTCGATGATCTCCAGCTCGTTGCTGCGCACGAAGTCCATGCCCAGTTCGGCCGCCACATGCCGGGTGAAGTAGGTGAAGCCGCCCGACACCAGCAGCAGCTTCAGCCCGGCCGCCTTGAGCGCAGCGCACAGCGCGCGCGCGCCCGGGTTGAACTGCAGCCGTTCACGCAGTACCTGCTCCAGCGCACTCACCGGCACACCCTTGAGCAGGGCCAGGCGGCGGCGCAGGCTGTCCTTGAAGTCGGTGATCTCGCCGCGCATCGCGGCCTCGGTGATGGCGGCCACTTCGGCCTTCTTGCCGGCGGCGGCAGCGATCTCGTCGATGCACTCGATGTTGATCAGGGTCGAGTCCATGTCGAAGGCGGCCAGGCGGAAGTCAGCCAGACGCAGGGGCGGGGTGAAGCCTTGGGTGACGAGAGCGCTCATGGGGGTGAATGATCCTGAAAAGAAGGGTTCAGTCCTGCTTCAGCGGCGCGCCCAGCAGGCGCAGCACCTCGCGGATGGCCTGCGCGCGGTCCTTGGGATCGCTGAGGGCCTTGTCGATGCGGAGCTTGTCGTTGCCGACCAGCTTGATGTTGCGGTTCTTCTGCACCAGCTCGATCACCCGCATCGCGTCGATGGGTGGGTTGGGGCGGAAGTTGATGTTCATCACCGAGGGCGCGGCGTCGATCTTGACCACGCCGTAGGGCTTGGCCAAGACGCGAAGCCGGTGGGTGTCAAAGAGGGTCTGGCCCTGCGCGGGCAGCTTGCCGAAGCGGTCGGTGATCTCCTCGAGCATGGCGTCGATCTGCTCGGACCTGTCGGCCGTGGCCAGGCGCTTGTAGAGCGAGAGGCGCACGTGCACATCGCCGCAATAGGCGTCGGGCAGCAGGGCGGGGGCGTGCAGATTGATCTCGGTGTTGGCGCCAAAGACCCCGCCCAGTGGCGAGAGCAGGTCGGGCTCCTTGCCGGCTTTCAGCGAGCGCACGGCCTCCGAGAGCATGTCGTTGTAGAGCTGGAAACCCACCTCCATCATGTTGCCGCTCTGGTTCTCGCCGAGGACCTCGCCACAGCCCCGGATCTCCAGATCGTGCATGGCCAGATAGAAGCCCGAGCCCAGCTCTTCCATCTGCTGGATGGCCTCCAGGCGCTGGGCGGCCTGCTTGGTCAGGCCTTCCACGTCGGGCACCATGAGGTAGGCATAGGCCTGGTGGTGCGAACGGCCCACGCGGCCGCGCAACTGGTGCAGCTGGGCCAGGCCGAACTTGTCTGCCCGGCTGATCACGATGGTGTTGGCGGCGGGCACGTCGATGCCGGTCTCGATGATGGTGGAGCACAGCAGCACGTTGTGCCGGCCGGTCACGAACTCGCGCATCACGCGCTCCAGCTCCCGCTCGGGCATCTGGCCGTGGGCAACGACGATGCGGGCTTCCGGCAGCAGCTCCTCGAGCTTCTGGCGGCGGTTCTCGATGGTCTCGACCTCGTTGTGCAGGAAGTAGACCTGGCCCCCGCGCTTGAGTTCGCGCAGCACAGCCTCGCGGATGGTGCCGCTGTTTTCGGTGCGGACAAAGGTCTTGATGGCCAGGCGGCGCTGTGGTGCGGTGGCGATCACGCTCAAGTCCCGCAGACCTTCCAGGGCCATGCCCAGGGTGCGCGGGATGGGCGTGGCGGTGAGCGTCAATACGTCCACCTCGGCCCGCATGGCCTTCATCGCTTCCTTGTGGCGCACGCCGAAGCGGTGCTCCTCGTCGATGATCAGCAGGCCCAGGCGCTTGAACTGCACGTCCGGCGACAGCAGCTTGTGCGTGCCGATGACGATGTCGATGCTGCCGTCGGCCAGCCCCTCCATCGCGGTCTTGATCTCCTTGGCCGAGCGGAAGCGACTCATCTCGGCCACCTTCACCGGCCATTTGCCGAAGCGGTCCGCGATGTTCTGGTAGTGCTGTTCGGCCAGCAGGGTGGTGGGCGCCAGCAGGGCCACCTGCTTGCCCCCCATCACGGCGACGAAGGCGGCGCGCAGGGCCACCTCAGTCTTGCCGAAGCCCACGTCGCCGCAGACCAGTCGGTCCATGGGTTTGGGTGAAATCATGTCCTGGATCACCGCATGAATGGCGGCGCGCTGGTCGGGCGTCTCCTCGAAGCCGAAGGAGGCGGCGAAGGCCTCGTAATCATGGCCCGAGTAGCGGAAGGCATGGCCCTCGCGGGCGGCACGGCGGGCGTAGAGGTTGAGCAGCTCGGCTGCGGTGTCTCGCACCTGCTCGGCGGCCTTGCGCTTGGCCTTCTCCCATTGCGCCGAGCCCAGCTTGTGCAGCGGCGCCTCCTCGGCGGAGACGCCCGTGTAGCGGCTGATCAGGTGCAGCTGTGCCACGGGCACGTAGAGCGTGGCCTTGTCGGCATATTCGAGATGCAGGAACTCGCTGGGGCCCCCATCCGCCCCGTTGGCCAGGTCGATATTGATCAGCCCCTGGTAGCGGCCGATGCCGTGGTTCATGTGCACCACGGGGTCGCCGACCTTGAGCTCGGAGAGGTCCTTGATCAGCGCGTTGACGTCGCTCACCAGCTCCTGCTTGCGCCGCCGCCGGGTGGTGGGCGTGGTGGCGAAGAGCTCGGTCTCGGTGAGGAACTGGATCGCAATGGCCGTGGGCGCAGCGTCCGGTTCATGCCAGAAGAAGCCGGCAGCCAGAGGCGCTGCGGTGATGGCGAACTTCTCGTCCGAGGCCTGGAACTCAGCCAGGCCAGCGACGGAGGGCGGATCGATCTTGTTGTCGCGCAGCAGTTCCAGCAGGCTCTCGCGCCGGCCTTCGCTCTCGGCCACGATCAGCACGCGGTGCGGCGTGGTCTTCAGGTGTGAGGCGAGCCGGGCCAGGGGCTCCTGGGCACCACGCTCGACGCTGATGTCCGGCAGGGGGCGTGCATAGTCCACCGCCTCGGCGCCGCGCACGTTGAACACGGCCCGGCTGCGGGTGGCACCGAAGAAGTCCTCGACGCGAAGAAAGATCTCTTCGGGCGGCAGCAGGGGCCGCTCGGGGTCGTGCTGCAGGAAGCGGTGGCGCTCGCGGGTGTCCGTCCAGAAGCGGTTCAGGGCCTCGTCGACCTCGCCGTGCAGCACCAGGGCGCCGTCTTCCGGCACGAAGTCGAAGAAGCTGGCCGTCTGTTCGAAGAAGAGTGGCAGGTAGTACTCGATGCCTGCCGTGGCCAGCCCCGTGCCCATGTCCTTGTACAGGCGGGACTTGCTCGGGTCGCCCTCCATCTTCTCGCGCCAGCGGGCGCGGAAGGCCTGGCGGGCGGCCTCGTCCATGGGGAACTCGCGGCCGGGCAGGAGGCGCACCTCGGGCACGGGGTAGAGGCTGCGCTGGCTGTCGGGGTCGAAGGTGCGGATGGAGTCGACCTCGTCGCCGAACAGGTCCACCCGATAGGGCACGGGCGAGCCCATGGGGAAGAGGTCGATCAGCCCGCCGCGCACCGCGAACTCGCCGGGCGACACCACCTGCGAGACATGCGCATAGCCGCCCAGCACCAGTTGGGCCTTCAGTGCGGCCTCGTCCAGGCGCTGCTTCTGCTTGAACTGGAAAGTGGTGGCCGCCAGGAAGGAGGGGGGGGCCAGCCGCGTGAGTGCAGTGCTGGCGGGCAGCAGGACCACGTCCACGTCGCGATCCTCGCGCGGCTTGTCCTTGGCCTGAAGCAGGCGCCACAGCGTGGCCAGGCGCTCGGAGATCAGGTCCTGGTGCGGGCTGAAGGTGTCGTAGGGCAGGGTTTCCCAGTCGGGGAAGACCGCCACGCGCAGTTCAGGGGCGAAGAACTTGAGCTCGTCCTCCAGGCGCTGTGTGTCGCCCGGCTCGGCGGTGACGATGGTGCAGAGCCGTCCAGCCTCCAGCTGCTGGCGGCAGAAGCGGGCCAGCAGCAGGGCATCGGCCGAGCCCGGCGGGCGGGGCAGCGAGAACTTCTTTCCGGGAGCGATCAGGGGCAGTTGCATGGGGCGCTACAAACAGGAACAGCCCCTCGCGGGGGCTGCGGGGATTGTAGGGAGCTGCGCCGCCAAAACCGTCAGCAGGGGTGATGGCCGCGTTTCCCGTCTTGGCAGGCGGGCTTGGCGTGAAGGCAAGCCTGCAAACACAGCTGCAGGCGAGACGCCCTCGCAGTCGGGCTAAAATAGCCAGTTGACCCGCGAAAAGCTGCCGTCATCCATTTACAACCCTTCTGGAGCCACCATGGGCAACAAGATCGTCACCGAGGCCGACAAGCGCGCCGCCCCCCGTCCCGTCCCCGCCAACGGCGTGAGCTTCACGCATGGCCGCGGCAACTGCACCAGCCTGGAGCGCGGCACCCACACCCGCAGCAAGAAGAACCCCGGCAAGCGCACCCACAAGGGCGGCTGATCGACCGGCGGTCCTCGGACTGCATGACGGCGCCTGCAAAGGCGCCGTTTCCATTTCTGTTCCCGGTTCGGCCTGCTTGCCAATCGGCCGGGACTCGTTTCTGATCCCCACTGGGCCATCGCCACGCCCCTGAGGTCATCCCATGATCCGCATCACCGAACTCCGCCTGCCGCTGAACCATGCCGAGGACGAGCTCCGCCCGGCCATCGTCCAGCGCCTGGGCCTGAAATCCAGCCAGCTCAAGGACTTCCACCTCTTCAAGCGCAGCCACGACGCCCGCAAGAAGTCGGCCATGATGCTGATCTACACCGTGGACTGCGAGGTCGAGGACGAGGCCGCCGTGCTGGCCCGCTTCGAGGGCGACACCCACGTCAAGCCCACGCCGGACACCAGCTACCACTTCGTCGGCCACGCGCCGCTGGACTTCTACAACCGCGGCGACAAGCTGCGCCCCGTGGTGATCGGCTTCGGCCCCTGCGGCATCCTGGCCGCGCTGGTCCTGGCGCAGATGGGCCTGCGCCCCATCGTGCTGGAGCGCGGCAAGCAGGTGCGCGAGCGCACCAAGGACACCTGGGACCTCTGGCGCAAGCAGAACCTGCACCCCGAATCGAACGTGCAGTTCGGCGAGGGGGGGGCCGGCACCTTTTCGGACGGCAAGCTCTACAGCCAGATCTCCGACCCCCGCTTCCTCACCCGCAAGGTGCTGAACGAGTTCGTGAAAGCCGGCGCGCCGGAGGAGATCCTCTACGTCTCCAAGCCCCACATCGGCACTTTCCGCCTGGTGAGCATGGTGATCAAGATCCGTGCCGAGATCGAGGCCCTGGGCGGTGAGATCCGCTTCCAGCAGAAGGTCAGCGACCTGCTCATCGAGCCCGGCCAGGACGGCCAGCGGCACGTGCGCGGCGTGGTGCTGGAGAGCGGCGAGCAACTGCGCGCCGACCAGGTCATTCTCGCCCTGGGCCACAGCGCGCGCGACACCTTCCAGATGCTGCACGAGCGCGGCGTCTACATGGAGGCCAAGCCTTTCTCCATCGGCTACCGCATCGAGCATCCGCAAAGCCTCATCGACAAGGCCCGCTTCGGCCCCAATGCCGGCAATACCCTGCTGGGCGCGGCGGACTACAAGCTGGTCCATCACGCCAAGAACGGTCGTTCGGTCTACAGCTTCTGCATGTGCCCCGGTGGCACGGTGGTGGCGGCGACCTCCGAGCCCAACCGCGTCGTCACGAACGGCATGAGCCAGTACTCGCGCAACGAGCGCAACGCCAATGCCGGCATCGTGGTGGGCATCAGCCCACAGGACTACCGCCAGGACGGCAAGAGCGAGGGCCCCGTCAATCCGCTGGACGGCATGGCCTTCCAGCGCATCTGGGAGTCTCGCGCCTACGAGCTGGGCGGCGGCGGCTACATCGCCCCGGGCAGTCTGGTCGGCGACTTCATCAAGCGCCAGGTCAGCTCGGAGTTCGGCAGCGTCATGCCTTCCTACAAGCCTGGCGTGCACCTGACCAATCTGCAGGAGAAGGGCCGCGGCAGCCTGCCCGACTACTGCCTGGACGCCATCCGCGAAGCCCTGCCAGCGTTCGGCCGCCAGATCCGCGGCTTTGACATGCACGACGCGGTGCTGACGGGCGTCGAGACCCGCACCTCCAGCCCCCTGCGGGTCACGCGCGGCCGGGACTACCAGAGCCTCAATGTGCGCGGCCTCTATCCGGCTGGTGAGGGCGCGGGCTATGCCGGCGGCATCATGTCGGCCGGGGTGGATGGCATCGAGGTGGCGGAGGCGCTGGCGAAGGAGCTGCTGGGCGTCTGAGCGGCGGCGCGGGGTCAGGTCTTGTCGGGCGAGCTGCGCACTGGCGCCGGAGCGGCCCGCTTGTGCATGCCGCGGCATGGCGACAATCCGTCCATGATCCGATTCCGCATGCTCGCCACGGCGGCCGTCCTGGCGGCCTTTGTCTCGCCCCTGCTGGCGCAGGCGCCCCAGCGCATCGCCCTCACCCTGGACGATGGCCCCCACCTCAGCGCCACGCCGCTGCTCAGCCCGCAGGCGCGCAACGAGGCCATTCTGGCTGCGATCCGCAAGCACCGGGTGCAGGCTGCGCTCTTCGTGACCTGCGGCAACGGTGCCGATCGCCCCGAGGGCCTGGCCCTGGTCAAGGCCTGGTCGGACGCCGGCCAGCTGCTGGGCAACCACACCATGACGCACCCGGACCTCAACAGCCCGCAGCTGAGCCTCGAGCAGTACCAGGACGAGATCCAGCGCTGCCAGCAGATCCTCGCCGGGCAGCCCGGCCTGCAGCGCTGGTTCCGCTTCACCTTTTTGCGCGAGGGCAAGCCCGAAGCCAAGCGCGACGGCATGCGGACCTGGATGAAGGAACAGGGCTGGCGCAATGCCTATGTGAGCCTGGATACCAGCGACTGGCGGCTCAACGAGTTCCTGGAAGCGCGGCTGAAGGCCGATCCGCAGGCCGAGGTCGAGGACATCCGCCAGGCCTACCTGGACCACCTCTGGCAGCGCGCGCAGGCCTACCAGGCCCTGTCGCGACGCCTGCAGGGCCGGGATATCGCCCAGGTCCTGCTGGCCCACCACAACCTGCTCAACGCGCTGTTCCTGGATGATGCCCTTGCCATGTTCAAGGCCAAGGGTTGGCAGTTCATCTCGCCGGCCGAGGCCTTCGAGGATCCCATCTATCAGCTGCAGCCGCTCAGCCCGGTCGCTGGGCAGAGCCTGCTACTGTCCATGGCGCGCTCACTGGGCCTGGGCCGCTTCGAGGGCTGGGCTCGACTGGTGGACGACGGCGACTACGAGATCGAGCGGCTCAGCAGGCCTGCGGCCCTGACCCGCTGATCGTTTCTCCCGATGAGGGGCAGGTCTTGCCTGCCTCAGGCCAGCGCCGCCAACAGCTTCTCGTGTATGCCGCCGAAACCGCCGTTGCTCATGCACAGCACATGGTCGCCGGGACGGGCGGCCTTCACGATGGCGGCAACCAGCGCGTCGACGCCCTCGTGCACCTGGGCCTGCTCGCCCATGGGCAGCAGGGCCTCGGCGGCGTCCCAGCCCAGACCGGCCTGGTTGCAGAAGGCCAGGTCCACCTCTTCCAGCGCCCAGGGCAGTTGGGCCTTCATGGTGCCCAGCTTCATGGTGTTGGAGCGCGGCTCGAAGACGGCCAGGATGCGTTCCGAGGGCGCGATGCGGCGGCGCAGGCCGTTGACCGTGGTGCGGATGGCAGTGGGGTGGTGGGCGAAGTCGTCATAGACCTTGACGCCGCCGGCCTCGCCGCGCAGCTCCAGGCGGCGGCGCACGTTCTTGAAGACGGCCAGCGCGGCGGCAGCCTGCTCAGGCGTCACGCCCAGGTGCTCGGCCGCGGCCATGGCGGCCAGGGCATTGAGCTGGTTGTGCTCGCCGGCCAGCTCCCATTCCACGCGGGCCACTTTGAGCGCGCCGCGCAGCACGTCGAAGGCCGAAGGTTCGCCGCGTGCGCGCAAGGTGCCGGGCTCTTCCTTGCGAGCGCCGAAGCGCTGCACCTCGCTCCAGCAGCCGCGCTGCAGCACGCGCTGCAGGGCCTCCTCGCGCGCATTGACGACCAGGCGGCCGCTGGGCGGCACGGTCCGCACCAGGTGGTGGAACTGGGTCTCGATGGCGGCGAGGTCCGGGAAGATGTCCGCGTGGTCGTACTCGAGGTTGTTGAGCACGGCGGTGCGCGGGCGGTAGTGGACGAACTTGCTGCGCTTGTCGAAGAAGGCGGTGTCGTACTCGTCCGCTTCGATGACGAAGGGCGCGCCGGGCTTCACCGTGCCCAGACGCGCCGAGACGTTGAAGTTCTGCGGCACGCCGCCCACCAGGAAGCCGGGGTTCAGGCCTGCGTGTTCGAGGATCCAGGCCAGCATGGAGGTGGTCGTGGTCTTGCCGTGCGTGCCGGCCACGGCCAGCACATGACGGCCCTGCAGCACATGCTCGGCCAGCCACTGCGGGCCGCTGGTGTAGGGCAGGCCGGCGTCCAGGATGGCTTCCATCAGCGGGAAGCGGCCCTCGCTGGAGCGGGTGACCACGTTGCCGATCACGAAGAGGTCGGGCTTCAGGTTCAGCTGCTCGGCGCCGAAGCCCTCGATCAGCTCGATGCCCAGGGCCTCCAACTGCGTGGACATGGGCGGATAGACATTGGCATCGCAACCGGTGACGCGATGGCCCGCCTCGCGGGCCAGGGCCGCCAGACCGCCCATGAAGGTGCCGCAGATGCCGAGGATGTGGATGTGCATGGTGTGCTGCGAAAGGTCAGTCGCCGAACCAGACCGGCACATGGGCCAGGGCCTGATCCAGGCTGGGGAGGACCAGGCATCGCGGGGCGATGGCCGGGTCGGGTTCTTTGAGGTCGGGCACCAGGACCACGCCCATGCCGGCCGTCAGGGCGCCCTGGGCGCCATAGCTGGAGTCCTCGAACACCAGGCAGTCGCTCGCCGGGTGTTGCAGGCTGCGCGCGGCCAGCTCGAAGAGGTCTGGATGCGGCTTGCCGCGGGCGACCTGGTCACCGCCATGGATGGGGTCGAAGTGCGCCAGGATGCCCGCGGCCCCCAGGCGGTCCAGCACCTTGGCATGCCGCGTGGACGAGGCCACGGCGCAGGGGATGCCGCGCTGGCGCAGGGCCTGCAGCAGGGGCAGCACGCCCGGCTTGAGGTCAAAGCCGCGGCCCGCGAAGCGCCGCGCCACCTCGGCGTCGACGGCCTCGTACATGCGCTCGGCGGCGTCGAGGGAGCCGAACCAGCCGGCGAGCAGCGCCAGGCAGTCGGCTCGGTTGCGGCCCACGGTCAGCCGGTAGTCGGCCGGCGTCAGGGCACGGCCCGCCTCGGCCGACAGGCGCAGCCAGGCGTCCTGGATGGGCCGCTCGGAATCGAGCAGCAGCCCGTCCATGTCGAAGACCGCCGCTCGGTAGCGGCGGGAGGCGGTGCTCATGGCGTCAGACTGTCTTCAGCGCAGGGCCTGGCGCGCGGCTTCCAGGGTGGCGGCGATGTCGGCGTCTGTGTGGGCGGCCGAGACGAAGCCGGCTTCGTAAAGGGCCGGGGCCAGGTAGACGCCGCGGTCCAGCATGCCGTGGAAGAAGGCGTTGAAGCGGGCGCCGTCGGTGGTCATGACGGTCTTGTAGTTCTGCGGCAGCTCGGGCAGCAGGAAGAAGCCGAACATGCCGCCCTGGCAATCCGCACTGAAGGGCACGCCGTTCTCGGCGGCCACGGCCTTGAGCCCGTCGACCAGCTGCCGGGTCTTCGCGGAGAGGCTGTCGAAGAAGCCGGGCTTCTGGATCTCGCGCAGCGTGGCCAGGCCGCAGGCGGTGGCCACCGGGTTGCCCGACAGCGTGCCGGCCTGGTAGACGCCGCCCAGCGGGGCCAGGTGCTTCATGATCTCCCGGCTGGCGCCGAAGGCCGCCAGGGGCATGCCGCCACCGATGACTTTGCCGAAGGTGCTGATGTCCGGCTTGAAGCCCGGCAGCAGGCTGGCGTAGTGGCCCTGGGCACTGTGCAGGCCCACGCGGAAGCCGGTCATGACCTCGTCAAAGACCAGCAGGGCGCCGTGCTGGGTGCAGAGCTCGCGCAGGCGCTTGACGAAGGGCAGGGCGGCCCGCACGAAGTTCATGTTGCCTGCGATGGGTTCGATGATCACGCAGGCCAGCTCGTGGCCGTAGAGCGAGAAGGCCTCTTCCAACTGGGCCAGGTTGTTGTACTCCAGCACAACGGTGTGCTGGGCCACCTCGGCCGGCACGCCAGCGCTGGTGGGGTTGCCGAAGGTGGCCAGGCCCGAGCCGGCCTTGACCAGCAGGCTGTCGGTGTGGCCGTGGTAGCAGCCCTCGAATTTGATGAACTTGCTGCGGCCGGTGGCGCCGCGGGCCAGGCGAATGGCGCTCATGGTGGCCTCGGTGCCGGAACTGACCAGGCGCACCTGCTCCATGGAGGGCACGAGCTTGAGGATTTCCTCGGCCAGTTCGATCTCGCGCTCAGTGGGCGCACCGAAGGAAAAACCGTCCAGGGCCGCCTTCTGCACGGCCTCCAGCACGGCTGGATGGCCGTGGCCCAGGATCATCGGACCCCAGGATCCGATGTAATCAATGTAACTCTTTGCGTCAGCATCAAAGATGTAGGCGCCGCTGCCGCGAGTGATGAAGCGGGGCGTGCCTCCGACGGCGCGGAAGGCGCGGACGGGCGAGTTCACGCCCCCCGGGATCACGCGCTGGGCGCGCTCGAACAGGGTCTGGTTCTGGCTCATGGGATCGGTTCGGAGGGGATTCAGTGGATGCGGCGCGGACCCTTGCTGGGTTCGTCCATCATCAGGTCGTGGCTGTGCTCATGCTCGGTGGCGGCAGCGGGTTCGCCCTCCTCCCCGGGCGGCAGGGCCCAGAAGAAGCGGTCGGGCACCACATTGCCCATGCCGGGGCGGAAGCCGGCATCCAGGCTCTGGTCCAGGAAGGCCAGGGCCTCGCCCACGGCGGCATGGATCTCGGCGCCCACCGACAGCAGCGCGGCCAGCGAGGCTGACAGCGTCTCGCCCGCACCGATGAAGCTCACCTCGAAGCGCTCGAACTTTTCGCCGGTGATGGGGCCTTGCGGGCTGGCGAGTACGTTGTCCACGAACTGGTTGGGCAGGGCGATGCCGGTTACCAGCACATGCTGGGCGCCATGCTCGGCAGCGGCCACGGCCAACTCGCGCGGAGAGGCGGGGCGGCCGGCATCCCATTCGGGCAGCAGGAAATCGGTGAGGGTCTTGTGGTTGCCCACCAGCACCTGGGTCTGGGGCAGGATCAGCTCGCGGAAGCTGTCCCAGTAGCTCTGCTGCTGTTCCTCATCCAGCCAGCTGATGGCAGGCATGTAGGACACCAGGGGCACGTCGGGGTAGTCCGACAGCACCTCGGCCACGGCGCTGACACCCTCCGCACTGCCCAGGAAGCCGACCTTCCAGGCGGCCACGGGCACGTCCTCCAGCACCGAGCGGGCCTGCTCGACGAGCAGGTCGCTGTCCAGGGTCTGGTGTTCGAAGATCTCGGCAGTGTCTCGCAGGACGATGGCGGTGACGACGGGCAGGGCATGGGCGCCCATGGCCGCGATGGTGGCGATGTCGCCGGCAATGCCGGTGGCGCCGGTGGGCTCGCTGGCATTGAAGCTCATCACGCAGGCCGGGGCCTGGGCTTCTTCTTCAGCCGCAGGGGCGTCCGGTGGGAGAGGGGTATCTGGGCTGTTCATGGTGGAGCTTGGACCAGGCGGGGCCTGAGATGAACCGTGCGGCGGGCCGTGCTGCGTATCGTGATGTGGCGCAAGCACCGGCACGGTCGGGCGGCGTGGCAATCAAGTGGGCAATCGAGTCGGCGATCGAGTCGGCAATAGTGCTCGGAATTCTCAAGGCTTGCCCGTCTAAGTGGGGATAAGCCCCGAGTTCCCTGTTGCATCTGTGCCTATATGCTCCGCGAGAACGTCCGAGGGGCGTGGCTACAATCTTTCGTCGCATTGTAGTGAGCAAAGAACTGTATCGTGAGCGAAGCAAGTACCTGGATGTGCCTGATCTGCGGCTGGATGTATGACGAAGCTGCGGGTGATCCCGAGCATGGCATTGCCCCTGGCACTGCCTGGGCCGACGTGGATATGAACTGGACCTGTCCCGAGTGTGGCGCTCGCAAGGAAGATTTCGAAATGGTCCGCATCTGACGGGCCGACAAGACCATGGCACGCTGCAAGCGTGTTCCCCACCGCTGAAGGAGTAGCTGGGTTGGACGGGAAAGCGCAAGAAGGCAAGACGGCCGCGACCAAGGTGCTCGTCATCGATGACAGCAACACCATTCGTCGCAGCGCCGAGATCTTTCTCAAGCAAGGCGGTCACGAGGTCGTGCTGGCGGAGGACGGCTTCGATGCCCTGTCCAAGCTCAGCGACTATCAGCCGGACCTGGTGTTCTGCGATATCTTGATGCCGCGGCTTGACGGCTATCAGACCTGCGCCATCATCAAGCGCAATCCGCAGTTCGCCCACGTGCCGGTGATCATGCTGTCCTCCAAGGACGGCCTGTTCGACAAGGCCCGGGGTCGCATGGTGGGCTCGCAGGACTACCTCACCAAACCCTTCACCAAGGATCAACTGCTGCAGGCGGTGCAACAGCATCGCTCGCAGCCCTGAGCTGGCGGGTGGCCTTCACACGCTGCTGAGACACCCCCCTGACCCAGCAAGGAGCTTCCATGACTATCCAAAAAATTCTGCTGGTCGACGATTCCAAGACCGAACTCCATCACCTGAGCGAGCTGCTGACCAAGCGCGGCTATGCCGTGCGCACCGCCGAGAACGGCGAGGAAGCGATGAAGCGCCTGGGCGAGGAAGTGCCGGACCTGATCCTGATGGACGTCGTCATGCCGGGCCAGAACGGCTTCCAACTGACCCGCGCCATCACCCGCGACCCCAAGTTCTCCCATGTGCCGGTGATCATGTGCACCAGCAAGAACCAGGAAACCGACAAGGTCTGGGGCATGCGCCAGGGCGCATCCGACTATGTGGTCAAGCCCGTCAAGTCCGATGAGCTGATCGCCAAGATCAAGGCGCTGGAAGGCGCCAAGGGCTGATACACCATGGCCAACAAGCAAGCCCTGCGTGAACTGCAGCAGCGCCTGGCGCAGCGGATGCAGGCCGCACGGGAACAGACCCGCAGCGCCAGCTGGCTCGCCGTCGAGGTGGCTGGCCACGCCATGCTGTTCTCGCTGAAGCAGGCGGCCGAGATCTTCTCGCCGGTGCCGCTCAAGACCGTGCCCTATGCCCAGCCCTGGATGCTGGGCGTGGCCAATCTGCGCGGCGGCTTGCACACGGTGGTGGATCTGGCGGCCTTTCTCGGGGCCCGCGAGCCCGGGACCCGCCTGGACGCCAGCCAGTCCCGTTTCGTCGCGATGAATTCCGATCTGAACATCAACTGCGCCCTGCTGGTGGATCGTCTGCTGGGCCTGCGTTCGGATGAACAACTGAGCCCCGATCCCGATGCGGGCGAAGCTGGCGCGAGGCCCCGGTTTGCCGGTGCGCGCCTGAAGGACGAGCAAGGCCGTAGCTGGCAGGTGCTCGACCTCGAGGCTTTGGCCAAGCACGAACAATTCCTGCGCATCGTCGCCTAAACCTGCAGCGCCGGCCGAACGCGAGACGGCCGCGCGTCTTTCACGCTATCCAACAGACGTCAGAGGGTCAGATGAGCTTCCTGGACAAGATCAAGAGCATGGGCAAGCAAGAGGGTGAGCACGCACCCGAAGGGCTCCACGACGCCAATCACGAGGCACTGCCTTCCTCCAATGAGGGGGCTGAAACCGTCCAGGTCGAAGCTCCTCAGGCTGATGTTTCCATCATCTCCGAGGCCACGCCCACTGCCGAGCAGGCAGCGCCTGGCAACGAGTACGCCGACGGCGCGAGCAGCACCACCTTCGGCCAGACCACCACCTTTGGCAACACACAGGCCGCCGACCCCGCTGCTGCGCTGACGGCCGTGGCCGCTGCCGCTGCAGCCGACCGCGTCAGGCGCCAACGCACCCTGACCGCCCTGGTGGCGGTGGGCCTGGTTGGCACCGCGGCCACCGTGGGCCTGAACTTGTGGAACAGCAGCCGGACCGCGGCGCAGGTGCGCGCTTCCGGTCAGGCCATGATGCAGTCGCAGCGTCTCGCCAAGGCGGTGTCGACCGCCACCATGGGCAATACCCAGGCCTTCGCTGAGCTGCGCGAGAGCTCCTCCGTGCTGGGTGGCATCGTGAACAACCTGCGCACCGGCGAGGGTGAGCTGGCCAAGGCCTCGGGCGATGCGTTGCAGACCCTGGAGAACCTTGCCCCCAAGGTGACCGCGGCCGAGAAGAACGCCAAGCTGGTGCTGGGCCAGGAAAAGATCCTGACGCAGGTGGGTGCCGCTCTGCGCACGATTAACCGCCAGTCCTCCGACCTGCTGGAAAGCGCTGAGGCCGTGTCTTCGCTGGCGCTGCAGCAAAACAGCTCGGCGGTGGAAATCGCCGCCGTGGGCCAGATGGTCATGCTGACCCAGCGCATCGGCAAGAGCGCCAACGAATTCCTGACGCAGGAAGGTGTGAACGCCGAGGCTGTGTTCCTGCTGGGCAAGGACCTGAACACCTTCCGCGAGATCAACGAGGCCTTGCTCAAGGGCAATTCGGAGCTGGGCCTCAAGGCCGTGGGCAATCCGCAGATGCGCGAACGCCTTGCCGCACTGCTCAAGCAGTTCGAGGAGACCCGCGGTCAGGCCTCGGCCATTCTGAGCAATATGCCGGGCCTGGCCTCCGCCCGTGAAGCCCAGGCGGCCATCCTGGCCGACAGCGAACCGCTGCGAAAGGGCCTGGACCAGGCCGGTCAGCAGCTGGAAGCCTCGGGCGGTACCAGCCCCCTGCTGCTGCTGCTGATGGCAGGCTCCCTGGTCGCCCTGGTGGCGGGTGCCGTGGGCTTCCTGCGCCTGTATGTGGCGGAACAGGCCCACCGTACCCAGATGGCTGAAGAGCAGCGAAAGCTGGCCGAGCAGCAGGAGCAAGAGGCCAAGCGCGTCAATGACGCCAACCAGGCCGCCATTCTGCGACTGATGAACGAACTGCAGTCGGTCGCTGAAGGTGACTTGACCCAACAGGCCACGGTGACGGAAGACATCACGGGCGCCATCGCCGACTCGGTGAACTACACCGTGGAAGAGCTGCGCAACCTGGTGACCCAGGTGCAGTCCACGGCGGCACGGGTGACGGAAACGACCGGCCAGGTTGACCAGACCTCCACCGAGCTGCTGGCTGCCTCCACCGAACAGCTGCATGAGATCCGCGCTACCGGCGAGGCGGTGCTGCAGATGGCGGAGCGCATCAACCAGGTGTCCTCGCAGGCCCAGCAGACAGCTGAGGTGGCCCGCCAGTCGCGTGAAGCGGCCGAGCAGGGCAAGCAGGCGATGGAGAACAACATCGGCGGTATGAACCAGATCCGCGAGCACATCCAGGAAACCTCCAAGCGCATCAAGCGCCTGGGTGAGTCCTCGCAGGAAATTGGCGAAATTACCGAGCTGATCTCTGACATTACCGAACAGACCAACGTGCTGGCACTGAACGCCGCCATCCAGGCTGCGTCGGCTGGTGAAGCGGGTCGTGGCTTCTCGGTGGTGGCGGAAGAAGTGCAGCGCCTGGCAGAACGCTCCGGCGATGCAACCCGCCGAATTGCTGCCTTGGTGAAGACCATTCAGACCGACACCCAGGATGCCGTGGCCGCCATGGAGCGTTCCACGCTGGGGGTGGTGCAGGGTACCAAGCTGTCCGATGCCGCCGGCCATGCGCTGGAGGAGATCAACGAGGTGTCCCGCCGCCTGGACGAGCTGATCGCTCGCATTTCCGAGTCCGCTGTGAACGAAGCACGCTCTGCCAATGACGTGGCATCCAACATCCAGCACATCTTTGCCGTGACCGAGCAGACGGGTGAGGGCACGCGCTCCACCGCCCAGATGGTGCACGAGCTGTCGCGCTCTGCCGAGGCCCTGAAGCAGTCGGTGTCGCGATTCAAGGTCGAGTGATCGCCCTGCCGCCCACAGCAACACAACAGATCTAGAAGGCAAGACCCGGCATGGATTTCCCGCGCGATTCCGAGTTCCCCGCGGACCTCAGCCCCCTGGCCTGGGTGCAGGAGGAATTGCGCCGCTCCCTGGAGTCAGTGCACAAGACCCTGCGTCGTGTGCTGCGTGACAATGAAAGCCGCAGCACCTTGATGCTGGGTGGCGAGCCCCAGGGCCCGCACCAGCTGATCGATGCAGCCGCGGCCCAGCTGCACCAGCTGGTGGGCGTGGTGTCAGTGGTCGGCCTGCCGGCCGGCGCCAAGCTGCTGGGTGCCAGCGAGCGTGCGCTGCGCCACCTGGCGAACGCCCCGCAGAACCTGGACCAACAGGCGGTGGAGGCGGTCGAGCGCGCGCATTTCGCGCTGCTCTCGCTGATCACCCGCATGCTGGCCGGCAATGCCGTGTCCACCCTGGCCCTGTTCCCGGCCTATCGCGAGCTGTCCGAGCTGGCGCAGGCCGAGCGCGTGCATCCGGCCGATCTGTGGCATCACGAATGGGCCTGGCGCGAGGTCTCGACCTTCCCGCCCGTCTCCGGACTGCGCCCTGACGCTGTCCGCAATGTTTTCGAATCGGCCCTGCTCAAGCAGATGCGGGCACCGGCACCCAGTCATGCGCGCTTGCTGAGCGAGCTTTGCGCGGGCCTGGGCGCCTCCGCCCACGACCTGCAGTCCCGCACCCTGTGGCGCCTGGCTTCGGCCCAGTTCGAAGCCCAGGCCCAGGGCCTGCTGCAGACCGACAACTACGCCAAGCGACTCGGCTCGCGCCTGCTGTCCCAGCTGCGTGCCGGCAGCAGCGGCGAGGTGAGTGTCTCCGACCGCCTGGGTCAGGACCTGCTCTTCTTCTGTGCGCAGGCCCGTGTGCCCGCTCAGCCCAGCCAGGCACCGCGCCTGCATGCGGTACGTGCGGCCTATCACCTGGAGTCCGCAGCCTCTGGTGACTACGAAGACCATAGCCTGGGGCGCATTGACCCCAACTGGGTGGCGCAGGCCAAGCGTCGTGTGCATGCCGCCAAGGAAGGGTGGTCCTCGGCCGCCGAGGGCGAATCGCACCGCCTGGGCAGCTTGAGCGAGCAGTTCACGGCCCTGTCCGAATCCCTGGCC
The DNA here is from genome assembly GCF_051857535.1 of Roseateles sp. DB2. NCBI lineage: Bacteria > Pseudomonadati > Pseudomonadota > Betaproteobacteria > Burkholderiales > Sphaerotilaceae > Roseateles > Roseateles sp. DB2. Next base: position 70,240 of record NZ_JBPZGY010000011.1, read on the forward strand.
CAGCTCTTCCCGGAAGGCGCTGTGCTGGGCGAGGTGCTGCAGCGGGCCGTCGTGGCCACGCTGCGCTCCAACCAGCCGCCGGCGCCGCATCTGGCCATGGAAGTGGCCACGGCCATCCTCTACATCGAAGCCGCGCTGGAAGACGCCGCCTTCGACCAGCCCGAGCAGGCCGAGCGCGTGCGTGCGCTGGCCCGCCGCGTGTCCTCGGTGGCCCGCGGCGAGGCGCCCGAGGAGCTCGAAGTCTGGATGGAGGACCTGTACCGTCGCGTATCGGACCGCCAGACCCTGGGCAGCGTGGTCCATGAGTTGCGCGCCAGCCTGACCGAGATCGAGCGCCAGATCGACGAATACTTCCGCGACCCCGCCAAGCGCGAGGTCCTGATTCCCGTCCCGGGTCAGCTGCAGAGCATGCGCGGCGTGCTGAGCGTGCTGGGCATGGACCAGGCCGCGCTGGCCTGCGTGCGCATGCGCGACGAGATCGACTCCCTGGCCAATACCGAGGTGGACCCCAGCCTGCCCGGACCGAAGGAGATCTTCGACCGCCTGGCCAACAACCTGGGCGCCCTGGGCTTCCTCATCGACATGCTCAGCGTGCAGCCGCAGCTGGCCAAGCGCATGTTCCACTTCGACGAGAGCCGGGGCAGCCTCAATTCCGAGGTCCGTCGCCAGAAGGCGGCACCGGTTGCCGTCCCCAATTCCGCCGATTTGCTGAGTCAGGTGCAAGCCGCCGCCGCTGCCGTGGCCGCAGGCGAGATTCCGGCCGAGGACCTGGCCCGCAGCCTGGAGCGCATCGCCCTGCAGGCCCGTGCTGCAGACGAGGTCTCGGTGGCCGAGGCGGCACAGTCTGCCAAGCAGATGCTCGACGCCGTGCGTCCGGAGAGCACCCAGGGCGCCGACGCCCCTGCCGAAGCCGAGGAGGCCAGAGCCCAGGCGGCGCAGTCCCTCAACGAGCTGGTCGCCGCTCGCACGCCGGTCGTGCCTGAGCTGCCGCCGGTCAGCGCCCCCATCCCCGAAGACCCTGCCGCCCTGGACCAGGAGATGCTGGAGATCTTCCTGGCCGAGGCCGAGGAAGTCTGCCAGACCGCCCGCGAGGCCTTGCAGGCCTTGGGTGAACAGAGCCAGAACCTCGAGCACATGACCACGGTGCGCCGTGCCTTTCATACGCTCAAGGGCAGCTCACGCATGGTGGGCCTCAATGAATTCGGCGAAGCGGGCTGGGCGTGCGAACAGCTCTACAACGCCCGCCTGTCCGAGCAGCGCGGTGCCGACAAGGCCCTGCTGGACTTCACCCACCAGGCCCTGGAGTATTTCGACGCCTGGGTGTCCGACATCGCTGACCAGCGCTTCGGCCGCCACAGCGCGGCACCGCTGCGCCTGAGCGCCGACGCCCTGCGCCTGCGCGGCGAGTTCCTGCCCGTGAGCAGCGAGACGGCCGACGCCGCCGAAGCCGAGCTGGTGGTGCCGGCCGAGTTGCCGCCGGCCTTCGTGGTGACCGAAGTGGATCGGGACCTGATGCCGGAGCCCGTGCCGCAGCCTGTGTCCGAGTTGCTGCCCGAATCTCTGCAAGACAGCGGTTCGCTTGCCGCCGAGATGCCGCTGGACATCGACATCCCTGTCGCACAGGTCGAGGCGGTGCCCGACCTGTCGCTGGATCTGTCGTCTGCGGAGGCCTTGGCCGCGCCCGAGCTGGCGGACGTGTCCTTGTCGCTGCCCGAACTGGGTGAGGCCCTGTCGCTTGACGAGCTGCCCGAGCTGGGCGAGGTCATCGAGATGCCGGTGCTCAGCGACGAAGCCCTGCCGGGAGCCGTTCCCGAGTTGTCGCTTGATGCCGCCATCTCCACCGAGCTGCCGACCGAGCTGCCGACCATCGTTGAGGCCGCGGCGGAACCCGAGCCCTTGGCCACCGAGCCCATGCCACTGGAGATGGCTCCGCCCGCGTCTGCCGAGGCGCTGGAGCCCTTGGTCCTGAACCTGGACCTGCCCGCTGCCGAGTTCAGCACGGAGACGGCTCCGGAAGACGAAGTCGACAGCACCTTGCGCCTGGGTACCGAGGACCTGCCGTCGGCCACTGGCCTGGACGAGCCCTTGCTGCACCTGGACCTGGAAGTGCCGCTGGAAGCTGTTCAAGTGGCGGCGCCCGCCGAGCCCGTGCTCGACCTGGCGCTGATGGAAGAGCTGGGCGAGGTGAGCTTGCCCGAGCCTGCGCTGCAGGCCCTCAGCCCCGACGAGACGCCGACGCTGGCCCTGCCGGTGGTGGAGCCGCAGTCCTTGAGCGACGACGCGCTGCCGGCTTTCGAACTGCCCTTGGCCGAGGCCGCAGAGTCTGCCGAGCTGGCTGCCGAGGCGCAGGCATCGGGCGAAGACATCGCCCTGCATCCCTCCGGCATCGAGGTGCTGGAAATGCCCGCCCTGCTGGACGCAGGCGAGGCCCTGGCGCTGGATGCACAGGAGAGGCCGGCTGAGCTGCCGGCCGAACTACCGGAACTGACCGAGCTGGCGCTGGGGCTGCCCGCGGAGTTGCCCACGGAATTGCCCGAAGAACTGCCCAAAGAACTGCCCAAAGAACTGCCCACTGAGGCCTTCGCCGAGTCCCCTGCCGAAGTCGCGGCGGATCTCGTCTCCGGCGAGGCGGTCGCGGAGGTTGCAGAAGCCGTGGCGGCAGTCCCGGCGCTCGAGGTCCCGACCTTGCCGGACACGCTGGACGCCGCGGCGCAGGACCTGGCCCCCCACGCCGTGCCCCAGCTCACCCTGGTCAGCGACCAGGGCCAGAACCTGGCCCCCGAGGGCGTGCCCGCACAGGACGCAGGCCACACACTGGATGATGAAACCGGCGACGACGAAAGCGTCAAGGTCATCGGCCCGCTGCGCATCAGCATCAGCCTGTTCAACATCTTCCTGAACGAGGCGGACGAGGTGTCCCGTCGCCTGGGCACAGAGCTGTCCGAGTGGTCGCTGCAACTGGCCGACACCGTGCCCTCCGCCTGCGAGGCCATGGCCCACAAGCTGGCCGGCAATGCGGCCACCGTGGGCTATGAAGATCTCTCTGAACTTGCCCGCGCGCTGGAGCATGCGCTGGAGCGCGCCGCCCTGGCCGGCCGTTACACCGAGACCGATGCCGAGACCTTTGTCCGCGCGGCCGAGGACATCCGCCGCCTGCTGCACCAGTTCGCCGCCGGTTTCCTGAAGCCGGTGGAACCCGGTCTGATCGAGGCCTTGCAAGCCTACGAGCCGCTGGACCGTCGCGATCCCCTGGCCGATACCACCGACAGCGATTACGACCAGCTGGCGGCCCTGGTCTCCACCGATGAGTTGCAGGCCGAGATGGCCGAGCTTTCGGGGGATGCCCTGCCGGCGCTGGTGGACGAGCCGACGGCGCTGGCCGAGGTGCCCGCCGAGGTGCCTACGCCGCATGCCGCCGAGGAATTCCCGGTGGGTGAGGCAGATCACATCGACGACGAGCTCTTCCCCATCTTCGAGGAAGAGGCCGACGACCTCCTGCGCAGCCTGCATGCCGCGATGCGCGAATGGCAGGCCGCCCCGGGCGACGCCAGCCGTGCTGCCGCCTGCATGCGGCATCTGCACACCTTCAAGGGCGGTGCGCGCCTTGCCGGTGCCATGCAGCTGGGCGAGCTGGCCCACCAACTGGAGTCGTCCATCGAGCGCCTGCTGGCCGATGCAGACATCAACGCCGGTGGCGTGATGGCTCTGCAGGACGACGCCGATGGCCTGGAGGCTGCTTTCGAACGCCTGCGTGATCGCCTCAAGGGCGGCGCTGCACCAGCACCAGCTGCCGTGGTGGCACCGGCCGCCGCGGCGCCTGTCGAGCCCGTCTCTGTGATGGAGGCTGCCGCCCCGAGCGAGGCGCAGGAAGCCGTCGCTGCCGAGCCCCTTTCCGAGCCCCTTTCCGAGGCCCTTCCCGAAAGCCTCGACAGCCTCGAAGGCGGTGCCGCGATTGACGCCCCTGCCGTCGAGACCCTGGTCGAACAGGGCGGCCTCGCCTTGGCGGCCACCGCTGCTGAAGCCCTCAGCGAGCAGGTGCCGGCCGATGCGTTGCTGCCTGAAGCGGCCGTCCAGGCCCTGCCGGCGGAGTCTGTGCCCGACGAGCTGCGCTCCGCCTTTGGTGATCTGCCGCCCGTGGTGGTGGCCGCGCCGACGTCGGTGCTCAGCAAGCCCATTGACTGGGCACAGTTCGCCTCAGGCAAGGAACTGGAATCCGACAGCGCCATGCTGTCCCAGGCCCAGTCCGTGGTGCGTGTGCGCGGCCCGGTGCTGGAGCGCATGGCCACGCAGGCTGGGGAAGTGTCCATCCGTCGCGCCCGCCTGGAAGGCGAGCTGGGCGCGATGAAGACCGCCCTGGTCGACCTGGAGGACAACCTGGAACGTCTGCGCGCCCAGCTTCGTGAGCTGGAAGTGCAGGCCGAAGCCCAGATGGGCTCCAGCCGAGAGGTGGCCAAACAGCTGGGTCGCGACTTCGATCCGCTGGAATTCGACCGCTACACACGCTTCCAGGAACTGACCCGCATGATGGCCGAGTCGGTGAACGACGTGGCCACCGTGCAGCGAAGCCTGCTGCGCAATGTGCAACTGGGTGAGGATGAGCTGGCGGGCCAGTCGCGTCTGACTCGTGAGCTGCAGGATGACCTGTTGCGGACCCGGATGGTGGAGTTCGAGTCCCTGGCCGAGCGCATGCACCGCGTGGTCCGCCAGGCCTCCCGTGAGGTGGGCAAGCAGGTGCAGCTGGAGATCTCCGGCGGCCATGTCGAGCTGGACCGCTCGGTGCTGGAGCGCCTGATCGGGGCCTTCGAACACCTGCTGCGCAACAGCGTGATCCACGGCATCGAGTCCCCCGAGAAGCGCGAGGCCGCGGGCAAGCCGGCGGTCGGCCACATCCATGTGCAGCTGGCGCAGGAAGGCAACGAGGTCGTGCTGCGCTTCACCGACGACGGCGCCGGCCTCAACCTGCCCCGCATCCGCGAGCGCGGCATCAGCCAGGGCCTGATCAAGGCAGATGCCCAGCTCAGCGACGAGCAGTTGATGGGCCTGATCTTCTCGCCCGGCTTCTCGACCGCCCACGAGGTGACCGAGCTGGCCGGTCGCGGCGTCGGCATGGACGTGGTCCGCTCCGAGGTCAACACCCTGGGCGGCTACGTCGAGACCCAGAGCCGCGAAGGCATGGGCACCAGCTTCGCGCTGCGCGTGCCCCTGACCACCGCGCTGACCCAGGTCGTGCAGCTGCGCTGTGGCGAGCTGGTCGTGGCCGTGCCCGCCAACCTGATCGACTCCGTGCTGCGCCTGCCGCCGGCCCAGGTCGAGAAGGGCTACGAAGCCGGCGAACTGCGCCTGGGCGAGATGACCGTGCCCATGTACTGGCTGGGCGGCCTGCTGCAGGCCGGCGAGCGCGGGCACATCCATGGCCGCACTGCCTCGGTGGTGCTGGTGCGAAGCGCTCACCAGCGTGTCGCCCTGCATGTGGACGAAGTGATCGGCAACCAGGAAGTCGTGGTCAAGAACCTGGGCCCGCAGCTGATCCATGTGCCGGGTCTGGCCGGCATCAGCTTGCTGGCCTCGGGCGACGTGGCCCTGATCTACAACCCGGTGGCCCTGGCCAACGTCTACGGCGAGCATGCGCAGGCCCTGGTCCGCGCCGATGCCGAAGCCCTGGCGGCACAGGCTTCCGTGGTGGTCGAGGAGAAGCTGCCGCCGCTGGTGCTGGTGGTTGACGACTCGCTGACCGTGCGTCGCGTCACCCAGCGTCTGCTGGAGCGCGAAGGCTATCGCGTCAAGCTGGCCAAGGACGGCCTGGATGCCATGGAGCAGCTGGCCGCGGATGAACTGCCAGGAGTGGTGCTCTCGGACATCGAGATGCCGCGCATGGACGGCTTCGACCTGGTCCGCAATCTGCGTGCCGATCCGCGCCTCAAGGCCCTGCCGGTGATCATGATCACCTCGCGGATCGCGCAGAAGCATCGCGACTATGCGCATGAGTTGGGTGTGGACGACTATCTGGGCAAGCCCTATGACGAGGATCTGCTGCTGAGCCTCATTGCTCGCTACACTGCCGAGGAAAATGCGGCCGCCTGATCCCAGGCTGCCCTTGACCAAGCACCTCGCATCCTGACGGCCTCCGGGCCCGGAGCGTCCTGACAGGCAGTCATGTCCGAAGTCGTTGAGCATCTGGCGGAGTTGACCGGGTTCCGGGACCGTGACGTCATGGACGTCACCTTGGTCTCTGCCCTCCGCGACCTGCTGGAGCCGGTCTCCGTGGCCATCTACCGCTGCGTCGGGGAGCCCGGCCAGCAGCGCTGGCTGACCCGGGCCCGCCTGGCCGCCGAGGACGCCGTCGCCACCGCCGACTCGCTCTGGACCGAGCCCGGCCGTCTTCCCCCGCTGGACGCCTTTCCGGAGCGCCAGCTGTGTCTGGAGAGCCGCACCATCCTGCAGAGCGTGCTGGAGGGCGGGCACCACGAGACGCTCTTTCCCCTGCAGACCGACCGCGAGGTCATCGGCGTGCTGGAGGTGCGTTCCCTGGAGCTGCTGACGCCTTCAGAACAGCGCACGGTGGGCAGCATCCTGCGCATTTACCACAACTTCCAGGGCCTGCTGGACTACAGCGAGCGGGACACCCTCACCGGCCTGCTCAATCGCAAGACCTTCGACGAGAGCTTTCTCAAGGCCGTCAGCGAGCTGCCCCCGAGCCTCAGCAATGTGCAGGCGGACGACGGCCGGCGCCATGAGTCTTCTCACCCTCACTGGTGGCTGGGTGTGATCGACATCGACCACTTCAAGCAGGTCAACGATCGCTTCGGCCACCTGATCGGCGATGAAGTCCTGCTGCTGCTCTCGCGCCTCATGCGCAACAGCTTTCGCTTCAACGATCTGCTCTACCGCTTCGGCGGCGAGGAGTTCGTGGTGCTGATGCGCTGTGCCGACGAGCCCGATGCCGCCCATGCCTTCGAGCGCCTGCGTCACAACACCGAGTCCTACACCTTTCCCCAGGTCGGCCAGATCACCGTCAGCGTCGGCTTCACCGAGGTCCGTGGCGGCGATACCCCGGCCAGTGCCTTCGAGCGCGCGGACAAGGCCGTCTATCACGCCAAGTCCCACGGCCGCAACCAGGTGCACAGCCATGCAGAGCTGGTCCGTGTGGGCGAGATGAAGGAACAGGAACAGCACAGCGACATCGAGCTGTTCTGAGCGGCGGGTGTCCCGTCGCCAGGACGGGCTGCGGACCTTTGCGTCGAAGGCGGTCTCCGGTCTTGAGCACCGGCCCGGCCGACGCAGCCCAGGCAAGATGTGTCTGAATCCACGCCGTCGCCCCCTCATTGCCCATGACCTTCGGCCGTGTCCGGCGCCGGCTGTCAAGCTGGTGGACCGATGGGCGGCCGATGTCTGGCCGGTATCTGGACGTGATGGTGGAAGTGGGAGCATGAGCATGCGGGCCTTGAAACCAGGGATTCGGAAGTTGCTGGTCGGTGCGTCGGTCGTGGCGGCCCTGCTGGGTGCCTGGGGCGCGCAGGCCTGGCATCCCGAGTCCCGGCACCCCGCGGCGGCTGAGGCTCAGGCGGCATCGGCCCCTGTGCTTGGCGCCGCCGAGCTGGCCTTGCTGCCGGGCGTCCGGACCCAGGATTTCGACTGGGTCGACACAAGCCGCTCTCGCGCCGTGCCGGTGCGCCTCTACTGGCCCGAGGCGGCTGCGGCGAGTGCGCCGGTCCCGCTGGTGGTCTTCTCTCATGGCATCGGCGGCTCGCGCCGGGGCTACAGCTATCTGGGCGCCTACTGGGCCTCGCAGGGCATGGCCGCCCTGCATGTGCAGCATGTGGGCTCGGACCGCAGCGTTTGGTCAGGCAATCCCCTGCAGCTGGTGGGGCGCCTGCAGGGGGCGGCGCAGGAAGACGAGGCCCTCAACCGCGTCCGAGATGTCCGCTTCGCCCTGGACCAACTGCTGGCCGGCGAGCACAGCCCGCAGATCCGCCGGGACGCCATCATCGCCGCCGGCCATTCCTATGGCGCCAACACCACCCTGCTGCTGGCCGGCGCCCAGGTGCAGCGTCAGGGACAGGTGCTGGACCTGGCCGAGCCGCGCCTGCGCGCGGCCATCGTGATCTCGGCGCCGCCCTTCTATGGTGAGTCTGACCCGCAGCGCATCCTGGCCGGCGTACGCATCCCCACACTGCACGTGACGGCCACGGAGGACGTGATCCGCATCCCCGGCTACTACTCGCCCGCCAGCGACCGCCTGCAGGTCTTCGAGGCCACCGGCGGCCCGTCCAAGGCCTTGGCCGTCTTCAAGGGCGGCTCGCACAGCATCTTTACCGATCGCAGCGGCACGGGCGGTGTCGAGCTCAACCCGCGGGTCAAGGCTGCGACGCGTGAGCTGACCCTGGCCTTTGTGCGCGAGGTGTTGGAGGGCGATGCCCGCGAGTTGCAGGCCTGGCCCCAGCGCCATGCCGCCCTGCTGAACCGCTTCCAGCCTGCCTCGCCGCCCTGAACGGTGCTTGCTTCAGCGTCCGGGCAGGACGGGCGATCGCCGCCGCCGCTTGCTGGTGAAAGGTCTGCTGACAAGGGTTCCTGAGGCGGAGGGCGACAATCCTGTGGAGGGCGGCAATCCGCGATCTGCGCCGCCCGGGTTCCTTGCCGCCGCCGGAAAGGGCGGGCGCGGTGAGGAACTGGTGGTTTGAAGGCCATCCCAAGGCCTCATGCGCACCAGACCGGTGCATCTGTTCGCCAGGAATCGATGCCTTGCCATGATTTGGGGTTAATCAATCGATTGATTAATGCCCCCTAGAATCCGGGCCCATGTCCGGTACCCTGCCCACCTCCCCGTCAGTCGCCTCGTCCAATGCCCCGGGTCTTGAGCCTGAGCCGGCCACGCTGCCGCATGACCCGGAGCGCGGGCAAGGGCATGACCGGGCGCATGACCAGGCACACGGCCAGGAGTACGGACAGGAGTACGGACAGGAGTACGGACAGAACGCGGGACCGCCCACCCCCGAGGCCGGCACGCGCGAACGCCTCCTGCGGGAGGCGCTGCGCATCTTTGGCGCCAAGGGCTTCGACAAGGCCAGCACCCGCGAGATCTGCCAGGCCGCTGGGGCCAATATCGGCATGATCAAGTACTACTTTGGCGACAAGCAAGGCCTGTACAGCGAGGCATTGGTCCGCCCGCTGGAGTCCATCATTCAAGGCATACCCTGGCAGGACGGTGCCCAGCGGTCCCTGGAGGCCTGGCTGCGGCTGCTGTACGGCGCCTTCATCGCGCCCTTGCGCCGGGCTGATTCCGGCCTGGTGGACCTGATGCGCGTCTGGGGGCGCGAGCTGTCGGATCCCACGCCAGTGGGGGACGAAGTCTGCATGGCCTTCATGCAGCCGTTTCACGATCGACTGAGCACCGCGCTGGCTGCTCGACTGGAACTGCCCAGGGTCGATGAGGGTGTCCACCGCCTGGGCTTTGCTTTGATGGCCCTGGTGCAGGACTACTGGACCTCGGCGGACTACATGGAAGCGCTCGCCCCTGGCACGGTGCGGGCGGCGGGGGCGCTCGATGAGGTGCTGGACACCCTGGTCTGCTATGGGCAGGCCTTGATCCAGGCCGAAGCCGCCCGCCGCAAAAGGGCGGGGCGGGTCCAGGCCTGCAGCGAGACAGTCGTGCAGTCAATAAAGCAAGAAGACGAAGCAGTCGTTTCAAGAACCCAAAAATGGCATGAAAAGGGCACAGATGCGTGAACCTTCGCTGAACTCGAATGCGCCGTGGCTGGCGCGGGCAACGCTGCCGGTGGTGGTGAGCTGCTTGCTGGGTGCCTGCGCTGTGCAGGCCCCGCCGCAGCCATCGCAGGCCGCCGTGCCAGCTACCTGGCACAGCGCGCCTCCGCCGGCCGCTGCCGGCCCGCTGGCGGACTGGCTGCAGGCCGCCGACCCCACCCTGCGCTTCCTGCTGGACGCGGTCCAGTCCCAGTCGCCCAGCCTGCAGCAGGCCGTGGCCCGGCGGGACGAGGTCCGCGCGCTGGCGGGCATGGATCCCGGCGGCCCGCGCGCCCAGGGCCTGCTGCAGCTCCAGCGCACCCGCCCTGTCCAGCCTGCCGGCAGCCAGGCCATGACCCAGGGCCTGGCCCAATTCGACGCCAGCTGGGAGCTGGATTTGTTCGCTCGGGTGCGCCAGCAGTCCCGCGCTCTGGCCCAGAGAGCCGAGGCCGCGCAGTGGGAGCTGCAGGCCGTGCGGCTGAGCCTGATGGTCGAGGTCGCCCAGCTCTACCTGGGCCTGCGCAGCGCCGAGCAGGCCCAGGCGCTGGCCCAGGAAGAGGAGCAGATCACCGAACGCCTGGCCGCCCAGGCTGCCCAGCGCCAGCGCGCGGGTCTGGAAACGCCGGCCCAGCAGGCCTTGCTGGCTGGCGCTGCTGCGGAGACCCGCCAGCGCCGCCTGGCTCAGCAGCTGGAACTGGACACCCTGGTCAAGGCCCTGGTCGCAGCGACGGGGCTGGACGAGACCGCGCTGCGCGCCCAGCTCAGCGCTGGTCGTGCCCGGCTGCCGGCCTTGCCGGCCTTCGCTTTGCCGACGGTGCCCGCCGAGGCCTTGCAGCAGCGCCCCGACCTGATCGCCGCGCGGGCCCAGGCCCTGGCGGCCTGGTCTGAAGCGGGGGCCGCGCAGGCAGCGCGCTATCCCCAGCTGCAGCTGCTGGGCAGCATCAGCGTGGCCGGCGTGAAGCTGGGCGCGGAGCGCGACGAGAACCGCGGCTGGGCCCTGGGGCCGCAGCTGAGCCTGCCTCTGCTGGATGGCGGCGCGCGCCGGGTCGAGGCCGAGGCCGCGCAGGCGCGCTGGCGCCAGGCCGAGGCAGCTTGGCGTGCGGCCGCCGCTCAGGCCGTTCGGGAAGTGGAGGAGTCCCTGCTGCGCCTGGCTGCCCAGTCGGCGCGCGCCGAGGCCGCTCAGACCAGCCTGGACCACTACGAGAAGGCGCTCAAGGGCACCGAGCAGCGTTGGCGGCACGGCCTGGCAAGCGCCACGGAACTGGACGAGCAGCGCCGGCTGACCCTGAGCGCGCGCCATCTGCAGCAGCAACTGCAACGAGAGGGCCTGTCGGCCTGGTTGTCCCTGTACAAGGCCGTCGGTGGCGGCTTCAAGCCGGCCTGAGTCTGGCGCCAAAGGTATTCCATGAACGCTCAAACCATGATCAAGCATGCCCCGTACGCCCTGCTGGCGGCTGCCCTGTCCGGCCTGCTGATGGGTGGGCCGGCGATGGCCGGAGACAAGGACAGCAAGGCGGCTTCCGCCACAGGCCCTGCCGTGGCCGGTGTCGGCAAGCCCGCCCTCAGCGTGCAGCTCACCACGCCCCAGAGGAGTCAGTGGACCCGCCGCGTGCCGGCTGTGGGCGCGGTGGCGGCCTGGGCCGAGCAGCAGGTCAGTGCCGAGACCGGAGGCCTCATCCTGACCGAGGTGCGCGCCCAGGTGGGCGATGTGGTCAGGCGCGGCCAGTTGCTGGCCCGGCTGCAGGACCTGGGCGTTCAGGCCGACCTGGCCCAGGCCCGTGCCGCGCTGGCCGAAGCCGAGGCCAGCCACGAGCTGGCCCAAGCTGACGCCCAGCGCGCCCGCCAGATCGAGACCGAAGGCGGCGAGGGCCTCTCCAGGCAGGCCCTGCAGCAATACCAGGCGCAGGCGCGCAGCGCCGCCGCCCGGCTGCAGGCAGCCCAGGCGCGGGTGAAGTCGGAGGAGCTGCGGCTCAGCCAGACCCGCATCGTCGCCAACGATGACGGCGTCATCAGCGCCAAGTCGGCGGTGGAGGGCGCGGTGGCCCAGCCCGGGCAGGAGCTGTTCAGGCTGATCCGCCAGCAGCGCCTGGAATGGCGTGCGGAACTCCCGGCTGACACCCTGGCCCAGGTGAAGCCTGGCGCACGGGTGCAGGTCCAGGTGCCGGGGCGAGCGGAGCCTGTCGAGGCGAGGGTACGGACCGTGGCACCCACGGTGGACCCGCAGTCGCGCATGGGCCTGGCCTATGTGGACCTGCCCGCCGGGACGGGCCTGCGGGCCGGCAGCTTCCTGCAGGGCAGCTTCGACCAGGGCAGTGCCGAAGCCCTGCATGTGCCGCAAAGCGCCGTGCAGCTGCGCGAGGGCTTTGCCTATGTGTTCAAGGCGGGGGCCGACGGCCGCGTGCAGCAGACCAAGGTGAGTCTGGGGCGGCGCCAGGGCGACCGCGTGGAACTGCTGCAGGGCCTGGAGCCCACGGCCCGCATCGTGGCCGCTGGCGTCGGCTTCCTGGTGGATGGCGACCGGGTGCAGGTGGTGAGCGGCGCGTCCAGCGCGTCCGGAACGCCGGCCGCCACGGCTGCGCTGCGCTGAAGGGGCTGCCATGAACGTTTCTGCATGGTGCATACGCAACCCCATCCCTGCCGTCCTGCTCTTCATCATGCTCAGCCTGGGTGGCCTGGCCGGCTTCCGGGCGATGAAGATACAGAACTTTCCGGACATCGACCTGCCCACCATCACCGTGACGGCCCAGCTGCCGGGCGCTGCGCCCGGTCAGCTGGAGTCGCAGGTGGCCCGCAAGCTGGAGAACCAGATCGCCACGCTGCAAGGCGTCAAGCACATCTACACCAACCTCAATGACGGGGTGGCCACCGTGACGGCGGAGTTCCGCCTCGAGAAGCGCACACAGGAAGCCCTGGACGATGTGCGCGAGGCGGTCTCGCGCGTGCGCTCGGACCTGCCGGCGGACATGCGCGACCCCATCATCTCCAAGCTGGACCTCAGCGGCGCGCCCATCCTGACCTACACCGTGGCCTCGGACCGCAAGGACGAGGAAGCCCTGTCCTGGTTCGTGGACCACGAGGTGGCCAAGCGCATGCTGGCCGTGCGCGGCGTGGGCGCCGTGGCTCGCGTGGGGGGCGTGACCCGCGAGGTGCGGGTGGAGCTGGATCCGCTGCGCCTGATGGCGCTGAACACCACGGCGGCCGATGTGTCGCGCCAGCTGCGTCTGATCCAGCAGGAGGCCGCAGGCGGCCGCCTGGACCTGGGCGGCGCCGAGCAGTCCGTGCGCACCCTGGCCACGGTGCAGAGCGCCGAGGAGCTGGCGGCGATGGAGATCAGCCTGCCCGATGGCCGTCGCCTGCGTCTGGACCAGGTGGCCCAGGTCTCGGACACCGTGGCCGAGCCCCGTTCGGCAGCCTTCCTGGACGGCAAGCCGGTGGTGGGCTTCGAGATCACGCGCACCAAGGGCGCCGGCGAGGTCGAGGTGGCCGCGGGCGTGCGCGCCGCGGTGGAGGAGCTGCGCGCGGCGCATCCCGAGGTGAAGTTCGACGAGTCCTTCAACTTCGTCGATCCTGTCGAGGAGAACTACAGCGGTTCCATGTACCTCCTGTGGGAGGGGGCGATGCTGGCCGTGGTGGTCGTGTGGTTCTTCCTGCGCGACTGGCGTGCCACCCTGGTGGCGGCCACGGCGCTGCCGCTGTCGGTGCTGCCCACCTTCGGTCTGATGTACCTGATGGGCTTCACGCTCAACGTGGTGACGCTGCTGTCTCTCTCCCTCGTGGTGGGCGTGCTGGTGGACGACGCCATCGTTGAGATCGAGAACATCATGCGCCACCTGGCCCAGGGCAAGACGCCCTTTGATGCGGCCATGGAGGCGGCGGACGAGATCGGCCTGGCCGTGATCGCCACCACCTTCACGCTGATCGCGGTCTTCCTGCCCACGGCCTTCATGAGCGGCGTGCCGGGCAAGTTCTTCGTGCAGTTCGGCTGGACGGCGGCCATCGCCGTGTTCTTCTCCCTGGTCGTGGCGCGCATGCTGACGCCCATGATGGCGGCCTATGTGCTGCGCCCGCCCAGGAAGGACCACACCGACCCAGCCTGGCTGAAGCGCTACCTGGGCTGGGCGCGCTGGGCACTGAAGCACCGCATCGCCACCCTGGTGCTTACCGCGCTGTTCACCGTGGGATCGATGGGACTTTCCGGTCTGCTGCCCACCGGCTTCCTGCCGCCTGACGACCTCTCCCAGACCCAGGTCACCCTGACCCTGCCGCCCGGCAGCACGCTGAAGGAAACGCTGGCCCTGACCCGGCAGGCGGAAGGCCTGGTCAAGGCACATCCCCAGGTGCGCCTGATCTACACCGCCGTGGGCGGTGGCAGCGCGGGTGCCGATCCCTTCATGGGCAGCGGCACGCCCAGCGTTACCAAGGCCACGCTGACCCTGAACCTGACCCCGCGAGGCGAGCGGCCTGGCATCAGCAAGCAGCGCATCGAGTCCGAGCTGCGCGAACGCCTGGCTCAGGTGCCCGGCGCCCGCGTCAAGGTGGGATTTGGCGGCTCGTCCGAGAAGTACATCCTGGTGCTGGCCGGCGAGGACGGCGAGGCCCTGGCGGTCCATGCCGCCAAGGTGGAGCGCGAGCTGCGCAGCCTGCCGGGCATTGGCGCCGTGACCTCCAGCGCCAGCCTGGTGCGGCCGGAACTTCAGCTGCGGCCGGACTTTGCCCGGGCGGCCGATCTGGGCGTCAGTGCTGCGGCGATCGCCGACACCTTGCGTGTCGCCACCCTGGGCGACTACGAGCAGTCCCTGCCCAAGCTCAACCTCTCGCAGCGCCAGGTGCCCATCGTCGTGCGCCTGCCCGACGCCGCGCGCAAGGACCTGGAACTGCTGGCCCGGCTGCCGGTGCCCGGCGCCAGGGGGCCGGTGCCACTGGGGCAGGTGGCCACGCTGGAGTACGCCAGCGGCCCCTCGCAGATCGACCGCTACGACCGCCAGCGCAACGTCAACTTCGAGATCGAACTCAACGGCCAGCCGCTGGGTGAGGTCGAGCGCCAGGCCCAGGCCCTGCCCAGCCTCAAGCAGTTGCCGCCTGGCATCACCCAGGCCGCCATCGGCGATGCCGAGGCCATGGCCGAGCTGTTCCAAAGCTTTGGTCTGGCCATGCTGACCGGCGTGCTGTGCATCTACGTGGTGCTGGTGCTGCTGTTCAAGGACTTCGTGCAGCCCGTGACCATCCTCGCGGCCCTGGTGCTGTCGGTGCCGGGGGCCTTCCTGGCGCTCTTTGTCACGCAGACGGCCCTGTCCATGCCCTCGATGATCGGTCTGATCATGCTGATGGGCATTGCCACCAAAAACTCCATCCTGCTGGTGGACTACGTGGTGCTGGCCCGGCGCGAGCATGGCCTGAGCCGCTACGAGGCCATCCTGGATGCCTGCCGCAAACGTGCACGCCCCATCGTGATGACCACCATCGCCATGGGCGCGGGGATGATGCCCATCGCGGTGGGCCTGGGCGTGGACCCGAGCTTCCGCGCGCCGATGGCCATCGTTGTCATCGGCGGCCTGATCACCTCGACCTTCCTGAGCCTGCTGGTCATCCCCATCGTCTTCAGCTATGTGGACGATCTCATCGCCCTGGTGAGCCCCAGCCGGCGCCGTGAGCGCCGGGCCGCCGGGCTGGGGCTGGAGCAGGCATGAGGAGGTCGCAGCGCCGGAGAGCCGGGGTGCGGGGCCGGACTTGCGCCGGCTGCCCTGCTGCAGGGCGGCCTGGCTGCCTTGAGTCTGTGCCGGCTCAAGCCTCGGGCAGGGCGCGCGACTTGACCACGGCGTAGCGCGCCAGGGTCGCGGCGCGCGCCTCGTCATGGCGCACGATGGGGGCCGGGTAGTCGCGGCCCAGCACCACGCCCGCCGCCTGCAGTGTCAGGGGCGGCGCCTCCCAGGGCGCATGGCGCTGGGCCGGCGGCAGGGCGGCCAGCTCGGGCACGTAGCGTTCGATGAAGCGGGCGTCGGCGTCGAACTTCTCGCTCTGGCTCACGGGGTTGAAGATGCGGAAGTAGGGCTGGGCATCGCAGCCGCTGGAGGCTGCCCACTGCCAGCCGCCGTTGTTGGCTGCCAGGTCGAAGTCCAGCAGCTGCCGGGCGAAGTAGGCCTCGCCGCGCCGCCAGTCAATGCCCAGGTCCTTGACCAGAAAGCTCGCGGTGACCATGCGCAGGCGGTTGTGCATATAGCCGGTCTCGTTGAGCTGGCGCATGGCGGCGTCGACCAGAGGATAGCCCGTCCGGCCCTCGCACCAGGCCGCGAAGTGCGCCTCGGCCTCGGGGCCGCTCGCCCATTCGATGCGGTCGTACTCGGGCCGAAAGGCCTGCGTCACGACCTGTGGATGGTGGTGCAGGACCTGGTGGTAGAAGTCCCGCCAGATCAGCTCGGACAGCCACACGCCTGCGCCAGCATCGCCGGCCTGCGCCCGCGTCCAGGCCTCCCGCGCGAGGCGGCGGATGGAGACGGTGCCGAAGCGCAGGTGCACGCTGAGGTAGCTGGGCCCCTTGACGGCGGGGAAGTCTCGCTGCTGGTCGTAGCGGTCCATGCGGCCGAGGAAGTCCTGGAACAGGACCTCGGCGCGCGCGCTGCCCCCGCCCAGCAGGGGCGGCAGCTCCAGCGGCTCGAAGCCGATGCTGGCGAGGCTGGGGACGCCGCGCGCGGGGCAGGGCGCCAGGGCCGCGGCGTAGCGGCTGACCGGATAGCTGGCGAGGAAGAAGGGCGTGAGCTGCCGCAGCCACGCATTCTTGTAGGGCGTGAACACGCCATAGGGCTTGCCCTGGCCGGTCAGCACCTCGCGGCGCTCGAAGATGACGTGATCCTTGAAGCTCAGCAGGGCGCGGCGCTCCCGGGCCAGGGCCTGGCTCACCTGTGCGTCGCGGGCCAGGGCGGCGGGCTCGTCGTCGTGGTTGCAGTAGACGGCGTCGACACCCAGTTCGGCCGCCAGGCGCGGGATCTCGTCGCGGGCCAGGCCATGGCGCACCAGCAGGCCGGCACCGGGCTGCAGCGCCGCCAGGGCGTGGTCCAGGGCCTCCAGGGATTGCAGGATGAAGGCCACGCGGCGGTCGCGGCGGGGCAGGGCGTCCAGGATCTCGGTATCCAGCACGAAGGCGCAGACCACCTGGCGGCTGTGCTTCAGGGCATGGAAGAGGGCGGCGTGGTCCTCGGCGCGCAGGTCGCGACGGAACCAGACCAGGGATTTGTCATGTCGCATGGGCCCGGAGTGTCCGCGAAGCCGGGCCGACCGAACAGCCAGCCCCTAAAATGCCCCCATGTCCAAGGACCGCATCGACCTGACCAACCAGTTCCTCATCGCCATGCCCGGCATGGCCGATGATGCTTTCGCCGGCTCCGTGGTCTACATGTGCGAGCACAACGAGAAGGGCGCGCTGGGCCTGGTGATCAACAAGCCCATCTCCCTGACCGTCGGCAAGCTCTTCGAGAAGGTCGAGCTGGCCCTGCCGGACGAGGACCTGGCTGCCCGCCCCGTCTTCTACGGCGGCCCGGTGCAGACCGAGCGTGGCTTCGTGCTGCATGAGCGCCTGGACGAGCAGGGTGGCCACTACAACGCCACCCTGGCCATCCCCGGCGGCCTGGAGATGACCACCAGCCGTGACGTGCTGGAAGCCCTCAGCCATGGCGCCGGCCCGCGCAAGATCATGGTGACGCTGGGCTATAGCGGCTGGGCTGCCGGACAACTGGAGGAAGAGATCGGCCGCAACGGCTGGCTCACTGTGGATGCCACGCCCGAGATCATCTTCGAGACCCCTGCCGAGCAGCGCTACGAGCGCGCCCTGGGCTTGCTGGGCATCGATCCGCGCATGCTGAGCACGGAGGCGGGGCACGCATGAGCGCCGACCGGTCCTCCCCGTCGACTGCAGCCTCCGCGCCCTGGCCTTCCTTTTCAGACCTTCCCCCGCCCGCTTCCTTGCTTGCCTTCGATTTCGGCACCCGCCGCATCGGCGTGGCCAAGGGCCATGCAATGCTGAAGCAGGCCGAGCCCCTGCGCGCCATCACCGTCAGCGGCGAAGCCCGCTTCGAGGCCATCGCCAGGCTGCTCAAGGAATGGCAGCCCGACGCCCTGGTCATCGGCGTGCCCCGTCATCCCGACGGCGCCGAGCATGAGATGACCCAGGCCGCTCGCCGCTTCGGCCGCCAGCTCAAGAGCCGCTTCCGCCTGCGCGTCTACGAGGTGGACGAGCGCTACACCAGCGTCGAGGCCGAGAGCCTGGGCGCCCGCGATGTGGATTCCACCTCGGCCGCCCTCATTCTTGAACAGTACTTCCGAGAGCACTCATGAGCACCTTACTCCTCGATGCCGAGGCCCTGTATGCCGACCTGCGCCAGGGTGTGCAGCGCCTGCTGGCCGCCCGCCCCCAAGGCGGGATCGCCCTGGTGGGCATCTGGTCCGGCGGGGCCTGGCTGGCCGAGCGCCTGGCCGCGGACCTGCCACTGGACGCGCACGGCGTGATCTCCAGCTCCCTGCACCGGGATGACTTCGGTTCCAAGGGCATGAGTGTCAGCAGCGACCACACCCGGCTGCCCTTCGAGGTCGAGGGCCGGCACATCGTGCTGGTCGACGATGTGCTCTACACCGGCCGCACCGTGCGCGCAGTGATCAACGAGCTCTTCGACTTCGGCCGCCCCGCCAGCGTGCAGCTGGCCGTGCTGGTGGACCGCGGCGGCCGTGAGCTGCCCATCGAGCCGGCCTTCTCTGCCGCTCGCGTCAACCTCGCTCCCGCCCAGCGCCTGCGCCTGGCCAAGGACGAGTCCGGCCGCTTCAGCTTTGATGTGAAAGGAGCCTGAGCCCCATGCTGTCCAAGCGCAATCCCCAGCTGAACACGCACGGCGAGCTGGTGCACCTGCTCTCCATCGAGGGCCTGCCCCAGGCCGTCATCCACCAGATCCTGGACACGGCCGGCACCTTCCTGTCCGTCAATGACCGCGAGGTCAAGAAGGTGCCCCTGCTGCGCGGCAAGTCGGTGTTCAACCTTTTCTTCGAGAACAGCACCCGCACCCGCACCACCTTCGAGATCGCCGCCAAGCGGCTCTCGGCGGACGTGATCAACCTCGACATCGCCCGCAGCTCCACCGCCAAGGGCGAGACCCTGCTGGACACCGTGGCCAACCTCTCGGCCATGCACGCGGACATGTTCGTGGTGCGCCACAGCGAGAGCGGCGCGCCCTACCTGATCGCCCAGCACTGCGCGCCGCACGTGCATGTGGTCAACGCCGGTGACGGCCGGCATGCCCACCCCACGCAGGGCCTGCTGGACATGTACACCATCCGTCACTACAAGAAGGACTTCCGCAAGCTGACGGTGGCCATCGTCGGGGACATCGTGCACTCGCGCGTGGCCCGCTCCGACATCCATGCGCTGAGCATCCTGGGCGTGCCCGAGATCCGCGCCGTAGGCCCCAAGACCCTGGTGCCGGGAGACCTTCGCGAGATGGGCGTGCGCGTCTGCCATGACCTGGAGTCCGGCATCAAGGACGCCGACGTCATCATCATGCTGCGCCTGCAGAACGAGCGCATGAACGGCGCCATGCTGCCCAGCACGGGCGAGTTCTTCAAGAGCTTCGGTCTCACGCCCGAGAAGCTGCAGCTGGCCAAGCCCGATGCCATCGTCATGCACCCGGGCCCCATCAACCGCGGCGTGGAGATTGCCTCCGAGGTGGCCGACGGCCAGCAGAGCGTGATCCTGCCCCAGGTGACCTTCGGCATCGCGGTGCGCATGGCCGTGATGAGCATCCTGGCCGGCAACTGAGCGGAGAAGAGCAAGTGAAGATCCTGATCAAGAACGGCCGCCTGGTGGATGCGGCCTCGGGCCTGGACCGCGTGGGGGGCCTGGCCATCGCGGCCGGCCGCATCGTGGCCCTGGGTGATGTCCCGGCGGACTTCGAAGCGCAGCGCGTCATCGACGCCACAGGCCTCGTGGTGGCCCCCGGCCTCGTGGACCTCTGTGCCCGCCTGCGCGAGCCCGGCCACGAGCACGAGGGCATGCTGGAGAGCGAGCTCGCCGCGGCCGCGGCCGGCGGCGTGACCAGCCTCGTGTGCCCGCCCGACACCGACCCGCCGCTGGACGAGCCTGGCCTCGTCGAGATGCTCAAGTTCCGCGCCCGCAAGCTCAGCATGTGCCGGCTCTTCCCCCTGGGCGCGCTGACCCGCGGCCTCAAGGGCGAGCAACTGACCGAGATGGCCGAGCTGACCGAGGCCGGCTGCGTGGGCTTCTCGCAGGCCGAGGTACCCGTCCGCAACACCCAGTTCCTGCAGCGCGCCCTGCAGTACGCGGCGACTTACGACTACACCGTCTGGCTGCATCCGCTGGACCCCTGGCTGTCCGGCGGCGTGGCCGCCAGCGGTGCGGTGGCCACCCGCCTGGGCCTGTCGGGGTTGCCAGCGACGGCCGAGACCATCGCCCTGCACACCATCTTCGAGCTGATGCGCGCCACCGGCGCCCGCGTGCACCTGTGCCGCCTCTCCAGCAGCGCCGGCGTGGCCCTGCTGCGGGCCGCGAAGCAGGAAGGTCTGCCGGTGACGGCGGACGTGTCCATCAACTCCCTGTGCCTGACCGACGTCGACATCGGCTACTTCAACACCGCCATGCGCCTGACGCCACCGTTGCGCCAGGGCCGCGACCGTGACGCCCTGCGCTCCGCGCTGGCCGACGGCACCATCGACGCGCTGGTGTCCGACCACATGCCCGTCAGCGCCGACGAGAAAAACGTGCCCTTCGCCGAGGCCACGCCCGGCGCCACCGGCCTGGAGCTGCTGCTGAGCGTGGCCCTGAAGTGGGCCGAGGACGAGCAACTGCCCCTGGCCCGTGCCCTGGCCGTGGTCAGCAGCGAGCCGGTGCGGGTGCTGGGCAATGCCCTGGGCTCGCTGTCGGCCAGCGCGGGCCGCCTGGTGGAAGGCGGCGTCGCTGACCTCTGCCTCTTCGACCCCGGCACGCGCTGGGCCGTGCGGCCGGATCAGCTGGTGAGCCAGGGCACGCACACGCCCTTTGCCTTCGACATCAGCGGCTTCGAGCTGCCCGGCCGCGTGAAGACCACCATCGTGGCCGGCACGCTGGCCTACGAAGGTCACTGAGCCGCATGCGCTCGCTGACCGGGATCTGGCGCCTGCTGCAGCTGGCGCTGCACGTGCTGCACGGCCTGGCCCTGATACAGCTGCGCTTCGGCGCCTACACGCCCGCGCAGCGCCAGGCCCGCGTGGCCTGGTGGTCTGGCAAGATGCTGCGTCTGCTGGGTATCACCCTGGGCAGCCAGGGCCAGGCGCGCCCTGGCGCCAAGCTGCTGGTGGCCAACCACGTGTCCTGGCTGGACATCGCCGCCATCCATACGCTGATGCCCGAGGCCCGCTTCGTCTCCAAGTCCGACGTCAAGGCCTGGCCGCTCGTTGGCACCCTGGTGACGGCCGTGGGCACGCTCTACATCGAGCGGGCCTCCAAGCGCGATGCGCTGCGCGTGGTGCACCAGTGTGCCGAGGCCCTGCGCGCGGGCGACACCATCGCCTTCTTTCCCGAGGGCACGACAGGCCCTGGCCCCGAGCTGCTGCCCTTCCACGCCAATCTGCTGCAGGCGGCCATCTCCACCGAGCTGCCGGTGCAGCCCGTGGTGCTGCGCTGGTATGAGCCCGGACAGCGTTTCAGCCGCAGCGCGCAGTTCATTGGCGACACCACCCTGCTGCAGAGCATCTGGCGCGTCGTCACGGCGCGCGGCCTGGCCATCGAGCTGCAGGTACTGCCTGCCCACGCCACGGCGCATGCCGACCGCCGCCTGCTGGCTGAGCATCTGCGCGAATTGATCGCCGCCAAGCTCGGTTGAAGCTGGTCGGCACTACCATCCGGGCATGAGCGCCCAAGCCTCCCAACTCCAGATCCGCCGTGTCGGCATCGACACCTGGCGCGAGAACGTCGCCTACCTGCACCGGGACTGCCCTGTGGTCCGTGCGGCGGGCTTCCAGGCCCTGTCCAAGGTCGAGATCCATGCCAATGGCTGCACCATCCAGGCGGTGCTGAACGTGGTCGACGATGAGCGCATCGTCAGCAGCTGCGAGCTGGGCGTCAGCGAGGAAGCCTTCGCCCGCCTGGGCGTGGCCGAGGGCCATGTGGCCAGCATCGCGCACGCGGAGCCGCCGCACTCCATCGCGGCCCTGCACCGCAAGATCAATGGTGACCGCCTGGGCCGCGAGGACCTCATGGGCATCATCCGCGACATCGCCGAGGCCCGCTATTCCAAGATCGAACTGGCCGCCTTCGTCGTCGCGACCAACCAGGTCGAGCTGGATCGCGAGGAGGTGCTGCACCTCACCGAGGCCATGATCGCCGTAGGCCGCCGCCTGGACTGGCGCGCCCAGGTGGGATCGGGGCCGGTGGTGGACAAGCACTGCATCGGCGGCATCCCCGGCAACCGCACCTCCATGCTCGTGGTGCCCATCGTCGCGGCGCACGGCATGCTGTGCCCCAAGACCAGCTCCCGCGCCATCACCTCGCCCGCCGGCACGGCCGACACCATGGAGGTGCTGGCCAATGTCGAGCTGCCCTTTGACCGCATGGTGAGCATCGTGCGGGACACCCATGCCTGCCTGGCCTGGGGCGGGACGGCCGACCTCTCGCCGGCTGACGACATCCTCATCAGCGTCGAGCGGCCCCTGTCCATCGACTCGCCGGGGCAGATGGTCGCGTCCATCCTGTCCAAGAAGATCGCCGCGGGCTCCACGCACCTGGTGCTGGACATCCCGGTGGGCGACAGCGCCAAGGTGCGATCCATGGCCGAGGCCCACCGGCTCAAGAAGCTTTTCGAGTTCGTGGCCAGCCATCTGCGCCTGGAGCTGGACGTGGTGATCAGCGACGGCCGCCAGCCCATCGGCCGCGGCATCGGCCCAGTGCTGGAGGCTCGTGACGTGATGCAGGTGCTGCGCGGCGACCCGGACGCGCCGCACGACCTGCGCCAGAAGGCCCTGCGCCTGGCCGGCCGCATGATCGAGTTCGACCCCGATGTGCGGGGCGGCCAGGGCTACCAGATCGCCCGCGACATCCTCGAGTCCGGCCGAGCCCTGGCCAAGATGGAAGCCATCATCGAGGCCCAGGGCCGCCGCGCCGAGCCGCCGCCGCTGGGCGCGCTCAGCACCGAGATCCTGGCCCCGCAGGACGGCGTGGTGCTGGCCCTGGACAACCTGCGCATTGCCCGCATCGCCCGTCTGGCCGGCGCCCCCCAGGTGCCCGGCGCAGGCCTGGACCTGCTGAAGAAGCTGGGCGATACGGTGAAGGCCGGCGAGCCGCTCTACCGAATCCACGCCCAGTACCCCACCGACCTGCAGTTCGCCCGCGAGCTGGCCGGCCGCGACAGCGGCTGCCGACTGGGCAGCAAGGCGGAGTGGGACCAGGCCTCGCATGCCGCGAGCTTCTTTTCCATCTGACTGTTCCCGAGGCCTCCTGACCCATGGCTCAAGACTTGACCCTGCTGCTCGCCTTCGAGGACGAAGCCCCCCTGGCCCGCGAACTGGCCGAGGCCCTGGGCCTGCGCCTGGACTTCATCCACCGCCATCGCTTTCCTGACGGCGAGCTGCGCCTGGTCCTGCCCAAGCCCCTGCCGGCGCGGGTCATCCTCCTGCGCGGCCTGCAGCAGCCCAACGAGAAGATGGTGGAGCTGCTGATCGCCGCGCCTGCCGCGCGCGAGCTGGGCGCGCAGCAGCTGGTGCTGGTCACGCCCTATCTGGCCTATATGCGCCAGGACATCGAGTTCACCCCCGGCGAGGCCGTCAGCCAGCGCCATGTGGCGCGCTGGCTGGCCCAGCTCTTCGACCGTGTGATCACGCTGGACCCGCACCTGCACCGCATCGCCAGCCTGGACGAGGTGATGCCGCCCGGCGTGGGCGTGGCCCTGTCCGTGGCGCCGGTACTCGGTGCCTGGATCGCCCGCCATGTGCCCGGGGCCCTGCTGATCGGGCCGGACGAAGAATCGGGCCAATGGGTCAAGGAAGCCGCCCTGGCCGGCGGCCTGGACCATGCCGTCGGCCGCAAGCTGCGCGAGGGCGATCACCAGGTCCGCCTGGCCCTGCCCGAGGTCGAGGTGAAGGGCAGGGCGGTGGTGCTGCTGGACGACATGGCCTCCACCGGCCGCACCCTGATCGGCTCGGCCGAGCAACTGCTGGCCCGCGGCGCGGCCTCGGTGGACGTGGCGGTGACGCATGCGCTCTTCAATGGCGACGCCTTGCCCTTGCTGAAGGCGGCAGGCGTGCGCCACGTCTGGAGCAGCAACGCCGTGCCGCATGAGAGCAATGCGGTCAGCGTGGTGCCGCTGCTGGTGGAGGCGTTGACCCCTCGCCCAGCCTCGTCGCGCTGAACGCGGGCGAGTCTGGTCGGTCCCCCGAGGGGACGGAATGGCTCGCGGCTTGGAGCCTCAAGCCATTCCAGGTGGGCCGGCTTGGGGCAGGCCAGTTCGTGGGTGTCAGGTCTTGAGCCAGGGGCGGGCCCAGGCCAGGCCCTTGCGGGTGCCGGCGGCCGGCCGGTACTCGCAGCCGACGTGGCCGGTGTAGCCCCAGTCGTCCAGGGCCTGGAGCAGGGTCTCGACGCGCAGCTCGCCGCGGTCGGGCTCGTGGCGGTCTGGGGCGCCGGCGATCTGGACGTGGCCGAGGCGGCCGCACGTCCAGGCGTCGCGCAGCTTGTTGAGTACCTCGCCCTCGCTGCGCTGGCAGTGGTAGGCGTCGAACTGCAGCAGTACGCGGCGGTCGTCGAGCAGGTCCAGCAGGGCATGCGCCTGCGCCTGGCTCTGCAGGAAGTAGCCCGGCATGTCCAGGCGGTTGATGGGCTCGATGCACAGGCGCAGGGGCCCGTCACCGAGCTGCTCGGCGGCCCAGCGCAACTGCTCCAGGTAGCAGTCCTGGGCGGCCTCGGGGGACACCGCCTCGCCCGGCACGCCCGCCATCACGTGCAGGCGCTGCGTGCCGGTGGTGCTGGCGTAGTCCAGGGCCTGCAGAAGGCCTGCGCGGAAATCCTCGCGTCGCGCGGGCAGGCAAGCGAGGCCGCGATCGCCGGCGGGCCAGTCGCCGGCCGGTGCGTTGAACAGGGCCAGCGCCAGGTCCAGCGACTGCAGCCGCGAAGCCAGCTGCGATGCGGCTTCGGCGTAAGGGAAGAGGATCTCGCAGGCCTTGAAGCCATCCGCGCGCGCCGCAGCCCAGCGCTCGGCAGCGGGCAGCTCCTGGTAGAGGAAGGAGAGATTGGCGGCGAGCTGCGGCATGGACGTCAAACCCTTCGATGAATCCCCGGACTCCGGGGGCGAGGTTCTGGCCGCTGGCAAGAAAAAAGGCGAGCAGTTCACTCGCCTTTTCTTGTCAGTGCGGCCCCGGGAGGCGCATGGGAGGGTCAGGCCTTGCCCTGGCTGGCCACGGCAGCGGCAGCCTTGGCCGCTGCCTCGGCGTCACCCAGGTAGTAGCTCTTGATGGGCTTCAGATCGGCGTCCAGCTCGTAGACCAGCGGGATGCCATTGGGAATGTTCACGCCCACGATGGCGTCGTCGGCAATGCCGTCCAGGTACTTCACCAGGGCGCGGATGCTGTTGCCGTGTGCCGCAATCACCACACGCTTGCCGGCCTTGATGGCGGGTGCGATGCTGTCATTCCAGACGGGCAGCACGCGAGCGACCGTGTCCTTCAGGCATTCGGTGAGGGGCACTTCCTCGGGCTTCAGGCGGGCATAGCGCACGTCGCTGCGCTCGCTGCGGGGGTCCTGGGCCTCCAGCGGCGGCGGCGGGGTGTCGTAGCTGCGGCGCCAGACCAGCACCTGCTCGTCGCCGTACTGCTTGGCCATGTCGGCCTTGTTGAGACCTTGCAGGGCGCCGTAGTGGCGCTCGTTGAGACGCCAGCTGTGGACAACAGGCAACCAAGTTCGATCCATTTGATCCAGACAGTGCCAAAGCGTCCAAACTGCACGCTTGAGCATGGACGTGTAAGCCACATCGAAGTCCAGCCCGGCATCCTTGATGAGTCGTCCGGCCTGCTTGGCCTGCTCCACACCCGTGGTGGTCAGGTCGACGTCGGTCCAACCGGTGAAGCGGTTTTCCAGATTCCAGGTGGATTCACCATGGCGGATGAGAACGAGCTTGTACATGGGCAATTCGGTTCAGTGGAAGGGCGGCCGGCTGCAGTGCAGCGGGCGACGGGCCAGTGCGGCAGCTCGCCGCGCGGCCCGGATTCTATCGAGCCGCGTCCGTACCGGGGCTTTCCTAAAGATCGCGGCTGGTTTGCCGAAAGCAGAGGACATCCTTGACGCGGCCGTCCATTGCTGGAGCGGCCGCTTTTAGTTTCAACACAAGAAGGAGACCTTGATGATGGCTCTGAAATCACGTCGACTGGCGCCGTTGGCGCTGGCCGTCCTCGCTGCGACGGCGCAGGCGCAGGACAACTCCATGTTCAGTTTTTCGGGCTTTGCCACGCTGGGCCTCACAGGCACCAACACCGACGACGCCCAGTACGCCACCTTCGGGCAGATCCGCGGTGGTGACAAGAACTGGAGCGGCGAGGTCGACAGCAAGCTGGGCTTGCAGGCCACGGCCAAGTTCTCTCCCATGTTCTCGGCCACCGTGCAGTTGCTGAGCAAGCAGAACGGCGACGGCAACTTCAATCCCGGCCTGGAGTGGGCCTTCCTGAAGGCGCAGCTGAGCCCGGGGCTGTCGGTGCGCCTGGGGCGCATGGGCGGGCCCTTCTTCGCCGTCTCCGACTTCCGCGACGTGGGCTACGCCAACACCTGGGTCCGCCCGCCGCTGGACGTCTACAGCCAGGTGCCCTTCAGCAGCTTCGACGGTGCTGACCTGAACTTCCAGACCAGCACCCCGCTGGGCACCTGGAGCGCTCAAGTCTTCGGAGGCCAGAGCAAGACCGTGATCGCCGGGACCGACGTGGACCTGAAGAAAGCGATGGGCTTCAACACCACGCTGGAGATGGACAACGGCCTGAGCCTGCGCTTCGGCCATGTGGCGGGCAAGCTGACGGCCCACACGACCACGCTGGCCGCCCTGGTGGCCACCATCCGCCAGACGCCCTTCACCAGCACGGCCAACGAGCTGGACCCCACCGACAAGAAGGCCGCCTTCACCGGCCTGGGGCTGAACTGGGACAACGGTAGCTGGCTGGTGTCCGCCGAGTACACGCAGCGCCGCACCGACTCCTACGCCTCCGACACCAATGCCTGGTTCCTCACCCTGGGGCATCGCATCGACAAGTTCACGCCCTACGTCACGGTCTCGCAGATCAAGAACGTGGACAGCAACATCAACAACACCATCCAGCCGCTGACGCCCGGCCTGGCGCAGCTGAAGGCGGCCGTGGACGGCTTCGTGGCCACCCAGGTCCGCACGCAGAAGACCTGGGCCCTGGGCGTTCGCTGGGACTTCATGCGCAACACCGCGCTGAAGGCACAGTTTGACCGGGTCAAGCCCACGGGGCCGGGCTTCTTCATCAACACGCAGCCCGGCTTCGGCACAGGGTCTTCGGTCAACGTCTACAGCATCGCTGTGGACACCGTGTTCTGAGGAGGCCGACCATGCGCATGCAACAAGTCCTGATCGCGCTGGCCCTGGCCGGCGCCAGCGTGGCGGCCCAGGCCCAGGTGGCCGTGGTGGTCAACCCCAAGAGTGCGGCCGCCAGCATGACGGCCGAGCAGGTGGCCAACATCTTCCTCGGCAAGAGCAACGCCCTGCCCAGCGGCGCTGCGGCCGCCCCGGTGGACCAGCCCGAAAGCGCGGCCATCCGCGAGACCTTCTACACCAAGGTCACGGGCAAGAACAGCGCCCAGGTCAAGGCGGCCTGGTCGCGCCTGGTCTTCTCCGGCAAGGCCACGCCGCCCAAGGAAGTGGGCAGCTCGGCCGAGGTGAAGAAGTTCGTGGCGGGCAACCCGGACGCCATCGGCTATATCGAGAAGTCTGCCGTGGACGCTAGCGTCAAGGTCGTGCTGACCGTTGATTGAGTCCGTGATGACAGCCGGGCGGGGCGGGGCCCGCACCGTCCGGCGACCAAGGAGTTGGACATGAATGTCAAGACCCGGATCTGGCTGCTGCCGGTGCTGGCAGCGGTGATCTTCGCGATCGGGATCGCCGTTGTGCTGGCCTTCTCGGCGCGCACCTCGGGCGCCATCCAGGCCGTCGGCGATGTGCATGCGCCCTATCTGGATGCCACCAACCAGTTCGCCTCGCAGTTGGAGGCCCTGGGCGCCACCATCCAGAGCGCCGTGGCCGAGGGCGAGAAGAAGCGCCTGGACGAGGCCAACGAGCGCGCGACTGCCATGCGCAAGACCCTGGGGACGATCAAGGCCATCGAAGGCCGGGGCGAGATGGCGGGCAAGCTCTCCACCAGCTTCGAGACCTACTACGCTGCCGCCTCCGACACCGCCCAGCTCTTCCTGGGCATCAAGCAGGGCGACCAGGCTGGCGCCATTCCCAAGATGCAGGCCGCACTGAAGGACCTGGAAGGCGTGCTCGGCAAGGCCCGGGCCGAGGCGCGCGAGGGCTTCGACAACGGCCTCGAGGCAGCGAGCCGGGGCGTGTCGTCCAGTCTCAGTGCCATCGTGGTCAGCGGCCTCGTGGTGGTGCTGTGCCTGGGCGTGGGTTCCTACCTCGTGATCGGCAGTGTCTGGCGCCAGTTGGGCGGTGAGCCGGAGTACGCCCGCGATGTGATGCGGCAGATGGCCGAGGGCGACCTTTCTCAGGACATCCAGGTCAGCCCCGGGGCCGAAGGCAGTCTGCTGGCGGCGGTGCGCGACATGTCGCGGGGCCTGGCTGCCATCGTGGCCAATGTGCGCACGGGCACGGATTCCATGACCGTGGCCTCGCGCGAGATCGCCGTGGGCAACCACGATCTCTCGGTACGGACCGAGAAGCAGGCGACCTCGCTGGAGCAGACCTCCTCGAACATGCAGACCCTCACCGAGACCGTACGCCAGAGCGCGGACGCGGCCTCGCAGGCCAATCAGCTGGCGGGCTCCGCGGCTGCGGTGGCGCAGAAGGGTGGCGAGGTGGTCAACCAGGTGGTGACCACCATGGACGAGATCAACACCAGCTCCAAGAAGATCAACGACATCATCGGCGTGATCGACGGCATCGCCTTCCAGACCAACATCCTCGCGCTGAACGCCGCCGTGGAAGCGGCCCGTGCGGGCGAGCAGGGGCGCGGCTTTGCCGTGGTGGCCGGCGAGGTGCGCAGCCTGGCCCAGCGCAGCGCGGAGGCGGCCAAGGAAATCAAGGCCCTGATCGGTGCGAGCGTGGACAAGGTCGAGTCCGGCAGCCGCCTGGTGCAGGACGCGGGCTCCACCATGAGTGAGATCGTGGCCAGCGTGCAGCGCGTCTCCGACATCATCGGCGAGATCACCGCCGCCGCCAGCGAGCAGAGCCAGGGCATCACGCAGGTGAATCAGTCGGTGAGCCAGCTGGACCAGATGACGCAGCAGAACGCGGCCCTGGTCGAGCAGGCTGCGGCCGCAGCCAGCAGCCTGGAGCAGCAGGCCAAGGCCTTGCAGACGGCGGTGTCCACCTTCAAGCTGGGGTGACCCCCGCGGCCCCGGACGCCGGTCCGGACGATGCTTCACGGCGCCTGCGGGCGCCGTTTTCTATAATCTCGCACCCCTTCCCATTGAGGCCCCGAATTGAAATTCCTGATCGACAACTGGTATCTGGTCCTGGCCGCCCTGGTCTCTGGCGGCTTGCTGCTGCGCTCTGCCCTGCAGGGCGGCGGCGCCGGGCAGGTCAACACGAACGAGGCCGTGCGCCTGGTCAACCGTGAGAAGGGTGTGCTGATCGACGTTTGCGAGCCCGCGGAATTCGCGGCCGGCCATGCCAGCGGCGCGCGCAACATCCCCTTTGGCAGTGTCGAGACCAGCAAGGAACTGCCCTCCAACAAGACCCTGCCCCTGGTGCTGGTGTGCCAGACCGGCGCACGCGCCGGCCGCGCTGCTGGCATGCTTCGCAAGGCTGGTTATGCCAATGTGCAGGTGCTTGCCGGCGGCATGAAGGCCTGGCGCGAGGCCAACCTGCCCATCGAGAAGGCCTGAGCCTCTCGTCCTGTCCAACCCCTCGCGCTGAGAAGTACCAGAGAGTCCGGCCATGAGCCTTGTGAAGATGTACACCACCCAGGTCTGCCCTTACTGCGTGCGGGCCAAGGCCTTGCTGAAGCAGCGAGGCGTTCAGCAGATCGAGGAGATCCGCGTGGACCTGGACCCCATCCAGCGCGAGGCCATGATGAGCTTGACCGGCCGCCGCACCGTGCCGCAGATCTTCATCGGCCAGACCCATGTGGGCGGCTGCGATGACCTGATCGCCCTCGACCAGCGCGGTGGGCTGCTGCCCCTGCTGAAGCAGGCAGCCTGATCCTGCGACCCCGGCAGCCGCTGGGGCCTTATTGAGCCAATTCAAGAGCGGGCAATTCCGCCCCCGGGCCTTTGCGGGGCCTGGGTGATAATCCGCCCCGTCTGCTTGGCGGCTGCGTGTTTGCCGGGCACCCACCCACACGAACGAGACCATCATGGCCGACGAGCAACTGACCCCCGTGTTCAACATCCAGCGCATGTACCTGAAGGACCTGTCGCTGGAGCAACCGAACTCCCCGCAGATCCTGACCGAGCAGGCCCAGCCGCAGGTCGACATCAACCTGACCCTGGCTGCCGAGCCCGTTGCCGAGGGCGTCTTCGAGGTCAGCGTGACTGCCACCGTGACCACCAAGATCGCTGAACGCACCCTGTTCCTGATCGAGGCCAAGCAGGCCGGCATCTTCGAGATCCGCAACCTGCCCAATGAGCAGATCGAGGGCATCCTGGGCATCGTCTGCCCGCAGATGATCTACCCCTATCTGCGCGCCGTGGTGTCCGATGTCTGCACCCGCGCCGGCTTCCCGCCCGTGCTGCTGACCGAGGTGAACTTCCAGGCCATGTTCGAAGCCCGCCAGCAAGCCCAGGCGGAAGCCCCGGCCGCCGAAGCCCTGAACTGATGGTCCTGGCATGATCAGGCCCACGGGCCTGGCTTGTGCCCTCAGCACGCCACCGCGAGGTGGCGTTGTCACTTCTGATCCCGGTGGCCCTCGGGCGCCGTTTGCCTGGCAACGCGATGAAGATCAGCATTTTGGGAGCCGGTGCCTGGGGCACCGCATTGGCCATCCAGGCCGCTGCGCGGCATGAGGTGCTGCTGTGGGCCCGTGACGAGACCCTGGTCCGGGACATGCAGTCAGGCGGCAGCAACGCACGCTATCTGCCCGGTGCGGCGCTGCCAGCCTCGTTGCGGCTGGAGGGGCGGCTCAACGAAGCCCTGGCGCATGCGCGCGAGGGCCTGATCATCATCGCTACGCCCATGGCCGCCTTGCGCGACATGCTGTTGCAGATGCCCGCCGGTGCGCGCGTCATGTGGCTCTGCAAGGGCTTCGAGGCCGGCACCGGGCTGCTGGGCCATGAGATCGCCCGCGAGGTCCGGCCGGACCTGCGCGTGGGCATCCTCTCAGGCCCCAGCTTTGCGCAAGAGGTGGCCGCCGGCCAGCCCACGGCCCTGGTCTCGGCCAGCGGGGACGCCGAGCTGGCGCAGCTGGGCGTGCAGGCCTTCCACGGCGAGCGCCTGCGCGTCTACAGCTCCAGCGACCCGGTGGGCGTGGAGGTCGGCGGCGCGGTCAAGAACGTGATGGCCATCGCCGTGGGCATTGCTGACGGTCTGCGGCAGCGCGCAGAAGCCGCCGGTGAGCCGGAGCAGGCCCCGGGCCTCAATGCGCGGGCGGCCCTGATCACCCGCGGCCTGGCCGAGATGCTGCGCCTGGGACTTGCCCTGGGCGCACAGACGGAGACTTTCATGGGGCTCTCCGGCATGGGCGACCTTGTGCTGACCGCCACCGGCGATCTCTCCCGCAACCGCCGCGTGGGCTTGCTGCTCGCGCAAGACCTGGCCCTCTCCGACATCCTGCAGCAGCTGGGTCACGTGGCCGAGGGCGTCTACAGCGCGCCCACCGTGCTGGCCCGTGCGCGGGCCAAGGGCGTGGACATGCCCATCACCGAGGCGGTGGTGGCTGTGCTGGACGGTCGGTTGAGCCCGCGTGCGGGTGTGGACCTGCTGATGGGGCGCCAGGCGCGCGCCGAGCACTGAGGCGCCGGAACCCCACATGCTGCGCCGTCGCGACACCCTGGCCGGCCTGCTGGCCCTGCCCCTGACAGGGCATGCCGCCGACACCGCAAAGTGGCCGGCGCGGCCGCTCAAGCTCATCGTGCCCTTTCCGCCGGGCAGCTCGCCGGACCTCATCGCCCGCGCCCTGGCCGACGGCCTGCGGCCCTCCTTGGGCCAGACCGTGCTGGTCGAGAACAAGCCCGGCGCCGGCGGTCTGATCGGCACGGGCCTGGCCGCCCACGCCGCCCCGGACGGCTACACCTGGCTGCTGACCATCCAGGGCCCGCTGACCACGGCGGACCTGCTGAACCGAAAGCCCGGCTACGACGCGAGGCAAGACCTGACCCCCGTCAGCCTGATCGCCTCCTCGCCCAATGTGCTGCTGGTCTCGCCGGCCTTGGGCGTGGGGACGCTGGTGGAGTTCCTGCAACTGCTGCGGGCGCGCCGTGAAGGCATCAACTACGGCTCGGTGGGCCTGGGCAGTGCCTCGCACCTGGCCATGGAGGATCTGGCCGCGCGAGCCGGCGTGGTCCTCAACCATGTGCCGTATGGCGGCTTCCCTCAAGTGCTGCAAGCCCTGCTGGGTGGCGAGATCCAGGCCGCCTTCATGGTGCCGGGTATGGCGCTGGGGGCCTGGAAGGCGGGGAAGGTGCGCGCCCTGGGGCTCAGCAGCAGCGTGCGCAACACCAGTTGGCCGGACCTCCCCACGCTGGCGGAGCAGGGGCTGAAGGATTTCGAGGCCTTGTCCTGGCAGGGCTTGCTGGCCCCGGCCGGCACGCCGCAGGCCCTTGTCGAGCACATGGCAATGCTGGTCAGCACCCTGGTGCGCAGTCCGGCTTTCCGGGAGCGCCTGCTGTCCCAGCACTTCAATGCCATCGGCTCTGCGCCTGAAGGGTTGCGTTTGCAGATGCGCGAGGACCGCGAGCGCTGGGGGCGGGTCATCCGCCGGCTGAAGCTGAAGCCAGAGTAAGGCCTCGCGCCCTCAGCCGCGTTCAGGTGCCGCCGGCATAGCCCTGCTGGCGCCATGCATCGAAGACGGCCACGGCTACCGCATTGCTGAGATTGAGGCTGCGCTGCCCGGCTCGCATCGGCAGGCGCACGCGCTGGGATGGCGGGAAGCTGTCGCGCAGGGCGGGCGGCAGGCCGGCGGTCTCGGAGCCGAAGACCAGCCAGTCGCCCGGCTGCCAGCGCTGCTCGGCCAGCACGTGGCTGCCGCGCGTGGTGAAGGCAAACAGCCGCTCCGGCGCCGGCTGCTCGGCGGCCAGGAAGCTGGGCCAGTCGGCATGGCGCTTGAGGCGGGTGTACTCGTGGTAGTCCAGGCCGGCGCGCTGCAGCAGGCGGTCTTCCATGGAGAAGCCCAGAGGCTCGATCAGGTGCAGCTCGCAGCCGGTATTGGCCGCCAGGCGGATCACATTGCCCGTGTTGGGCGGGATTTCAGGATGGACCAGGACGATGCGAAACATGCGCGCAGTCTAGGGCCTTCGGCGGCGGCCCTCAGTCGGCCCTCAGCCGGCCCGCATCAGCGCCCAGCCCCAGACTTCTGCGGCGCCCGCGCGCTTGAGCGTCGCGGCAATCTCGTGGAGGGTGGCTCCGGTGGTCATTACGTCGTCAACCACGGCCACGCGGGCGCCCCGGATCCGCGCCGCCATGCCCGCCGTGAGGACGAAAGCGCCGCGCACATGGCGCCGCCGGGCTTCGGCATCCAGGCGCGACTGCGGTGCGCCCGGCAGGCGGATCAGCAGGCGGCCCTCGTAAGGCAGTTGCAGCGGCCGGGCCAGGCGCCGGGCCAGCTCATGGCTCTGGTTGTAACCCCGCTCGCGCAGACGCTGGCTTGACAGCGGCACGCAGCACAGCAGGTCCGGGCGGGGCTCGGCCTGCAAGGCGCCGAGCATCAGCGCGGCCAGGGGCTTGGCCAGCGGTGCTTGGGCATTGAACTTGAAGTCCAGCAGCAGCCGGTCCCAGGGATGGCCGTAATCGAGCGCGGCCCGGCAGTGGTCCAGGGGTGGTGGCTGGCGCAGGCAGGCGGCGCAGCAAGGGCTGCCCGTGCCAGCCAGGGGCAGGGCGCAACGCGAGCAGGCTGCGCCGCGGGCCGGCCGGCTGGCGGCCTGCGACAGGCACTGCGCACACAGGCGATGCCGGCTCCATTGCCGACACAGCAGGCACTGCCCACCCAGGCGTGGCCGCTCACGGGGCAACAGGGCTTTGGCGCGGGTCCAGGCGGTGGAGAGCATGGCTCAATATACTGACGCCGATGAATGAGTCCGCGCGTCCCGTCCCCCATCAGATTGATGCCCCGGCCCTGCAGCAGCAGCTGCGCCGCCTGGCCGGCCGGGACGAGGCCCCGTGGCTGCATGCCGAGGTGGCGAGACGCATGGCCGAGCGGCTGGACTTCATCAAGCTCAAGCCGTCCGATTACATGGAGTGGGCGCCCAGCCTGGGTGACAGCCTGGCGGTGCTGCAATCGGTCTATCCGGAGGCCCGCGCATGGTGGCAGGAGCCGACGCCGGCCCTGCACCAGCGCGCGGAGCGGCGCCTGCAGAAGCCCTGGTGGCGCAAGCTGCTGAGGTCTGCCGACCCGCAGCTCGCCCAGGGAGGCGAGGCGGTGCAGATGCTGTGGGCCAATATGTCCCTGCACGCGGCGCCGGACAAGCCCGCTCTGCTCAAGACCTGGCACCAACTGCTGGCGGTCGACGGTTTCCTGATGTTCTCCTGCCTGGGGCCGGACAGCCTGGTTGAACTGGTGCGCCTGTACGAGTCCCGGGGCTGGGGCCGGCCCATGCCAGCCTGGGTGGACATGCATGACCTGGGCGACATGATGGTCGAGGCCGGTTTCGCCGATCCGGTGATGGACCAGGAGCGGCTGCGCCTGACCTGGTCCGAGCCGCAGAAACTGCTGGAGGACCTGCGCGCGCTTGGGGGCAATGTGTCTCCTTCGCGCTTTCCGGGCCTGCGTACGCGGCGCTGGCACGAGCAACTGCTGAGGGCGCTGGAGAGCCTGCGTGGTCCGGATGGCCTGATCACGATGAGCCTGGAGCTGGTCTACGGGCACGCCTTCAAGCCGGTGCCGCGCCCCCGGGTGAGCGGGGAGACTCACGTCAGCCTGGATGACATGCGCAGCATGGTGCGGCGTCAGGGCAAGGACTGACCCTCCCGGCTCGTCCACGCAGCCTGCGCGACGGGACTGTCTACAGGGTAAACAGGCAGGCGATAGCGACGCACAAAGACCACATGGCCTCAGGGTGCCTGGGCTAAAATCCCGCGGTTTTCTGAGGCCAAATCCCTTCCATCCTAGGGTATCTACTGGGCTTGCGCTTTGCGTCAGGTCAACAGGTGAGGCAATTCGTGACAGCCCAGGCGGTCACCCATGCGTCAAGCCGGTGCAGCAGGGGTCTGCGGTGCCGGTATTTGCCTGATGAGCTGAGGCCATGCGGGGTCAGGACTTGCCAAGGCGGTGAAGCTGGTTTCAGGAGCTGTAGGTTTGTCGAGCCGGTCCGGCCGTGACTGCATCGCTGCGGTACATGGGGGCTGGCGGGAAGGACGCAAGGGCGGGTGTGCGGACCTCAGGGCGCGTGCACCGGCTTGTCGGATCGATTGGAGACAGAAGTGACGACCATGAAGATGATGAACGCTGCCGTGTGCCAGCTGGGGCGGGCCTGCAGCCGCTTCAGCCTGGCGCTGGGCG
The DNA here is from genome assembly GCF_051857535.1 of Roseateles sp. DB2. NCBI lineage: Bacteria > Pseudomonadati > Pseudomonadota > Betaproteobacteria > Burkholderiales > Sphaerotilaceae > Roseateles > Roseateles sp. DB2. Next base: position 105,808 of record NZ_JBPZGY010000011.1, read on the forward strand.
CGACGCTGGCCACCCATGCCGCCTTGGCGAACCCCGTCAAGGACCTGCCGGGCGGTCCGGCAGTCAACCAGCTCAACCTGCACCCGCCGGTCACCAAGATCGCCAGCGAGCAGATGTGGCTGCACAACATGATGCTCATCATCTGCCTGGGCATCTTCATCGCGGTGTTCGGGGTGATGTTCTATTCCATCATCAAGCACCGCAAGTCCAAGGGCGCCGTGCCCGCGAACTTCCATGAGAGCGTCAAGGTCGAGATTGCCTGGACCGTCGTGCCCTTCATCATCGTGATCCTGATGGCCCTGCCGGCGACCAAGGTCGTGGTTGCCATGAAGGACACCACCAACGCCGACCTCACCGTCAAGGCCACCGGCTACCAGTGGAAGTGGGGCTATGACTACCTGAAGGGCGAGGGCGAGGGCATTGGCTTCCTGTCCACCCTGGACGTGGGCCAGCGCAATGCCTCCGACTCCGGCAAGCCTGAAGCCACCGACGACTACCTGCTGCGTGTGGACAACCCGCTGGTGGTGCCGGTGGGCAAGAAGGTGCGCATCATCACGACCGCCAACGACGTCATCCATGCCTGGATGGTGCCGGCCTTCGGCGTCAAGCAGGATGCCATTCCCGGCTTCGTGCGCGACACCTGGTTCAAGGCCGAGAAGATCGGTGACTTCTATGGCCAGTGCGCCGAGCTCTGCGGCAAGGAGCACGCCTACATGCCCATCCACGTGAAGGTGCTGTCCGCCGAGGACTACAGCAAGTGGGTGGACGGCAAGAAGAAGGAATTGGCCGCCAAGGCTGATGATCCTTCCAAGGTCTGGAAGCAGGAAGAACTGGTTGCCCGCGGCGAAAAGGTCTACAACGCCAACTGCGCCGCCTGCCACAAGGCTGACGGCAAGGGAGCCGGCCCCATCAAGGCCCTGGACGGCTCGCCCGTGGTGCTCTCCGACAAGCATGAAGAGCAGGTGCAGGTGCTGCTGAACGGCCGCCTGGACAAGGGCATGCCCGCCTGGAAGCAGCTGAGTGACACCGAGATCGCCGCCGTCATCACCTACACCAAGAACAGCTGGTCCAACAAGACCGGCCAGATCGTGCAGCCGGCCGAGATCGTGGCCGCTCGCAAGTGATGGTTTGAACGTCAAGGAACAGAGGAATCAACATGAGTGCAGTGCTTGACCCCCACGGTCATGACGTTCATGCCCACGGGCACGATCACCACGACGACCACCACGCGCCCACCGGCTGGCGCCGCTGGGTGTTTGCCACCAACCACAAGGACATCGGGACCCTGTACCTGCTGTTCGCCTTCACGATGCTGATGATCGGCGGCGTGCTGGCCCTGTGCATTCGCGCCGAGCTGTTCCAGCCGGGCCTGCAGTTCTTCAACCCCGAGCTGTTCAACCAGTTCACGACCATGCACGGTCTGATCATGGTGTTCGGCGCGATCATGCCGGCCTTCGTGGGCTTCGCGAACTGGATGATCCCGCTGCAGATCGGCGCCTCGGACATGGCCTTCGCGCGGATGAACAACTTCAGCTTCTGGCTGATGATCCCCGCCGCCCTCATGCTGGTTGCGTCCTTCTTCATGCCCGGCGGCGCCCCCGCTGCCGGCTGGACGCTGTACGCGCCGCTGACCCTGCAGATGGGCCCCTCCATGGATGCCGGCATCTTCGCGATGCACATCCTGGGCGCCTCGTCCATCATGGGCTCGATCAACATCATCGTGACCATCCTGAACATGCGCGCGCCCGGCATGACGCTGATGAAGATGCCCATGTTCGCCTGGACCTGGCTGATCACGGCCTATCTGCTGATCGCCGTGATGCCCGTGCTGGCCGGCGCCATCACCATGACGCTGACGGACCGCCACTTCGGCACCAGCTTCTTCAGCCCCGCTGGCGGTGGTGACCCCATCATGTACCAGCACATCTTCTGGTTCTTCGGTCACCCCGAGGTCTACATCATGATCCTGCCGGCCTTCGGCATCGTGAGCCAGATCGTGCCGGCCTTCGCCCGCAAGCGCCTGTTCGGCTATGCCTCCATGGTGTACGCCACCGCTTCGATTGCCATCCTGTCCTTCATCGTGTGGGCCCACCACATGTTCGCCACCGGCATGCCGGTGACGGGCCAGCTCTTCTTCATGTACGCCACGATGCTGATCGCCGTGCCTACGGGCGTGAAGATCTTCAACTGGCTGGCCACCATGTGGCGCGGCTCGATGACCTTCGAGACCCCGATGCTGTGGGCCGTGGGCTTCATCTTCGTGTTCACCATGGGCGGCTTCACCGGCCTGATCTGCGCCATGGCGCCGATCGACATCCAGATCCAGGACACCTACTACGTCGTCGCCCACTTCCACTACGTGCTGGTGGCCGGCTCGCTGTATGCCCTGTTCGCCGGTGTGTACTACTGGGGCCCGAAGTGGTCTGGCGTGATGATCTCGGAGACCCGCGGCAAGATCCACTTCTGGGGCTCGCTGATCTTCTTCAACATCACCTTCTTCCCCATGCACTTCCTGGGTCTGGCCGGCATGCCCCGTCGCTACGCCGACTACCCCATGCAGTTCGCCGACTTCAACGCCATCGCCTCGGTGGGCGCCTTCGGCTTCGGCCTGATGCAGGTCTACTTCTTCTTCGCTGTCGCGCTGCCCATGATGCGCGGCAAGGGCGAGAAGGCCCCGCAGAAGCCCTGGGAAGCCGCTGAAGGCCTGGAATGGGAAGTGCCTTCGCCGGCCCCCTTCCACACCTTCGAGAACCCGCCCAAGCTGGACGCCACCGCCACCAAGGTGATCGGCTGAAGGACTGGCCATGAGCAGCACGCCTGAACAACGCAAGGCCAACCGCCGCCTGGGCCTGATCCTGGCCTCGGTCGCGGTCGCCTTCATGGTCGGCTTCATGGTCAAGATGACCTGGCTGGGACGCTGAGGCCGTCATGAGCGACAAGCGCTGGCAACTCGCTGACCTCCTGCGCCGGGACAACCGGCTCATGATGGGCAAGCTGCTGGTCGTCGTCGCCCTCATGTCGGGCTTCGGCTATGCCCTGGTGCCGGTCTACCGCGCGGTCTGCACGGCGCTGGGCATCAATGTGCTCACGCTGTCGCAGGGCACGCATGCGGTCCGCGCCGAGGACGTGAAGAACACCCAGGTGGACTACAGCCGCAGCATCGAGATCGAGTTCGATGCCAACGCCCGCGGCCCCTGGGACTTCAAGCCTGCGACCAACCATGTGAAGGTGCACCCGGGCGAGCTGACCACCGTCATGTACGAGTTCCGCAATGTGCAGGACCGGACCATGTCGGCCCAGGCCATCCCCAGCTACGCTCCCAAGCAGGCGACGTCCCACTTCAAGAAGCTCGAATGCTTCTGCTTCAACGAATACACCCTCGCCCCGGGCGAGGTGAAGCAGTGGCCGGTGGTCTTCTACGTGGACCCGAAGCTGCCCAAGGACGTCAAGACCATCACCCTGTCCTACACCTTCTTCGAGGTGACCGGCAAGGACGTTGGCAAGGACGCCGTGAAGAAGCAGGCGGCGGCTGTCCAGGAGCGTCAGCTGTGAGCGAAGCTGGGAAGGATTTGAAGGAGGCGGCGGCCCGCAGGGGCAGCTTCCTGGGCACCGTCAAGGCGGTGGCCTGGTCCTTCATCGGCATCCGCAAGGGTGCCGGCTATGACAAGGATGTGGCGCAACTGAACCCGGTGCATGTGATCATCGCCGGGGTCATTGCAGCCGCTGTATTCGTGGTCAGCCTCGTGCTGCTGGTCCAGTGGGTGATCGGCAGCGGCGTGGCTGGCGCCTAGTGTTGAGTTGAATTGAGTCGTTAGAAGATCGAGGAGATCATCAATGTCGGCAGCGACCTCCCAGGGGAGCACCCCCTACTACTTCGTGCCGGGCCCTTCGCGGCATCCGGTGATGGCCGCCATCGGCCTGTTCTTCGTGATCCTGGGCGCCGGCCAGTGGATCAATGACCACCAGTGGGGCGCATATTCGCTGGCCTTCGGCCTGCTGTGGTGGGCCTTCGTGCTGAAGCAGTGGTTCGGCGACGCCATCCGTGAAAGCGAAGGCGGCCTCTACAGCGACCGCATCGACGTCTCCTTCCGCTGGAGCATGAGCTGGTTCATCTTCTCGGAGGTGATGTTCTTCGCCGCCTTCTTCGGCGCGCTGTACTGGGCTCGCGTGCACTCGGTGCCTGCCCTGGGCAGCCTGGAGAACCAGCTGCTGTGGCCGGACTTCAAGGCCCTGTGGCCCAGCATGGCCGCCGGTGCCACGGCCTCGCCGGCCGGCACGGTGGAAGCCTTCACCACCATGGGCCCCTGGCCCCTGCCCACGATCAACACGGCCTTGCTGCTGACCTCGGGTGTGACCCTGACCATCGCCCACCATGCGCTGATCGCCGGCAACCGTGGCAAGACCATCGCTTTCATGTGGATCACGGTGCTGCTGGGCATCACCTTCCTGTGCGTGCAGGGCTATGAGTACGCGCATGCCTACCATGAGCTGAACCTCAAGCTCAGCTCGGGCATCTATGGCTCGACCTTCTTCATGCTGACCGGCTTCCACGGCTTCCACGTCTTCGTGGGCATGCTGATGCTGCTGTTCATCACCCTGCGCCTGCAGAAGGGCCACTTCACCAGTGACCGCCACTTCGGCTTCGAAGGCGCAGCCTGGTACTGGCACTTCGTGGACGTGGTGTGGCTGGGCCTGTACGTCGTCGTCTACTGGATGTGATCATCCTCGCGCGGTGCTGCGGCATCGCGTGCCATGGCCCTGCCCTGCGGCCATGACAAAGCGCCGCATGCCGCGGCGCTTTGTTTTTGGGGCGCTGCAGCCACCCTTGCCCTCTGATCGTCCGCCCATCCTCCCCTTTTTTGCTGCCGTCCATCAGGCCCGTGGCGAGGGTGGGAAACCAGGGCTGGCGCACCGATGCCGATGCAGCAGGGTGACTCCAGGACCAGCGGCCGGGCTCAGTGGCCCATGGGCACGCCGGTGGGCTTGATCCAGCCCATCTGGTAGCTCAGCAGGATGATGAGGAAGAGGGCGATGGACACGCCCACCCGCACGGCCAATGCTCGCGCCATCTGCGGCCCCTGTTTCTTGCGGTCGCCGCCCCGGCGCAGCATGAAGAGGCCGGCCGCGGCCAGCGCTCCGAGAATGGCGACGAAGCCGAGCAAGATGATGGTTTTCATGGCTGCCGATTATTTCACCCCCCTTGCGCGATTCGCCCTGGCATGAACACGAGTACCCCCGCTGATCGCAAGCGCCGCTGGCTGCTGCCGCTGACCCTGGTCGGCGTGGCGCTGACGGCCGGCCTCTGCGCCTGGCAACTGGACCGCGCGGGGCAGAAGCGGGCGCTGGAGGCCGCCATCACGCAGCGCGCCCAGGCGCCTGCGCTGGACGGCGCCGGCCTCGCGGCCGCGGGCGCCGAAGGCCTGCACCGGCGCGTGCGCCTGCAGGGCCACTGGCTGTCGCAGCACGAGGTCTGGCTGGAGAACCGGCCCATGGACGGGCGGGTGGGCTTCTTTCTTTTGACACCGCTGCAGCTGAGCGGCCGCGCCGACGTGGTGCTGGTCCAGCGCGGCTGGGTGCCGCGCGACGTGGCCGACCGCGGCCGCCTGCCCGCACTTGCTCCCGAGACGGGGGAGGTCCTCGTCGAGGGCCGCATGGCCGCTTCTCCGTCGAGGCTGTATCAGCTGGGCGAGGCAGGCAGCGGGCGCATCCGGCAGAATCTGGACCCGGCCGCCTTCGCCCGCGAGACCGGCCTGCCCCTGCTGCCCCTGACGGTGCTGCAGACGGCGCATGAAGGGGCGACCCCGGGCCTGCTGCGCGAGTGGCCAGCACCGGCGGTCGACATCCACAAGCATTACGGCTACGCCGCGCAATGGGCCGCGCTTTCGGTCCTCCAACTGGGTTTGTATGTCTGGTTCCAAGTCCTCCGTCCCCGACGCTCCCGCTGACATCCGCACCGAGATGCAGGCCGGGGCCGGGGACGACAGCCCGCTGTCCTTCACCGTTCACAGCCAGCCCCAGCCCGCCGAACTGGCGGCGCTGGCCGAGCAGCAGCGCACCCGCGCCGGCCGTCTGCGCATGCTGGGCGTGGTCGCCGTGTGCGCGGCGCCTGTGGTGGCTTCGTACTTCAGCTTCTACGTGTTGAAGCTGCAGGGCCGGGCCTACTCCGACCTGATCACCCCCACCGTCGACATGCCGGCCACCCTGAGCCTGCAGGACCTGGACGGCAAGCCGGTGAGCGCCGAGTCGCTGAAGGGGCAGTGGCTGCTGACCGTGGTCCAGCCCAGCCACTGCGATGCGCAATGCGACCGCCTGATGTTCGCCCAGCGCCAACTGCGCGAGATGCAGGGCAAGGAGCGCGACAAGTTCGACAAGCTCTGGCTCATCCCTGACCAGCAGCCGGTCTCGGCGGAGCTGCGCCAGCTGATCTCGCAGGGCACGCCCGTCACCGCCCTGCGCGTGCCGGCCGCGCAGCTGCAGGCCTGGCTGAAGCCCGCCGAGGGGCACCAGCTGAACGAGCACCTGTTCCTCATCGACCCCCTGGGCCGTTGGATGATGCGCTCGCCGGCCCAGCTCGATCCGTCCAAGTTCAAGAAGGACCTGGACCGCCTGGTCAAGGCCAACGCGGGCTGGGACCGCCCCGGACGCTGAAGGACGCCCGCATCGTGATCGGATTCGACTTCAGTCCCCTGCTGCAGATGCTGGCCATGGCCGTGCTGCTGGGCGGCCTGCCGCTGGCCTGGGCCTGGCGCCGCGGCCGCGGGGCGCCGCACCGCGAGCGCCTGCGCCTGCTGACGGTGCTGGCCATGACGCTCACCTTCGAGCTCATCCTCTTCGGCGCCTTCACCCGTCTGACCGACTCCGGCCTGGGCTGCCCGGACTGGCCGGGCTGCTACGGCCATGCCTCGCCGCTGGGCGCCCACGGCGACATCCAGCAGGCCCAGACGGCCATGCCCACTGGGCCGGTCACGCATGGCAAGGCCTGGGTGGAGATGCTGCACCGCTACTTTGCCAGCGCGGTGGGCTTCTTGATCCTCACGACGGCCGTGCTGCACACCCGCTGGCGCCGCGAGACGGGCATGCCTTCACCCGCATGGTCCTGGCTGAGCCTGGCTTGGGTGTTGGTGCAGGGTCTGTTCGGCGCGCTGACCGTGACCATGAAGCTCTTCCCGGCCATCGTCACCCTGCACCTGCTGCTGGCCCTGGGCCTGCTGATGCTGCTGGGCTGGCAGGCGCAACGCCTGGGGAATCGCGTCCTGCTGCTGGGTCCGGGCCTGCGGCGCGGCATTGTGCTGGTGCTGCTGGTCGTGCTGCTGCAGGTGGCGCTGGGCGGCTGGGTCAGCACCAACTACGCCGTGTTGGCATGCGACGAATTTCCCACCTGCCAGGGCGGTTGGTGGCCGGCCATGGACTTCGCGCGGGGATTCACCCTGTGGCGCGAGCTGGGCCTGCATCATGATGGCAGCGTGCTGCCTTTCGAAGCCCTGGTGGCCATCCACTGGACGCACCGTCTCTTTGCGCTGGCCGCGACAGCAGCGGTCCTGCTGCTGGCCTGGCGCCTTCACGGGGTGGGCCAGGGGCTCTGGGCCCGGCGCCTCGTGCTCATCCTGCTGTGGCAGCTGCTCAGCGGCCTCAGCAACGTCGTGCTGGACTGGCCTCTGCTGGCCGCTCTGGCGCACACTGGCGGCGCTGCGGCGCTGCTGCTTTGCCTCACCCTGCTGCGTGCCCGCACGCAGCCACTGACCCCCCACGCCTGATATGGCCGATACGCCCGCTCCCGCTCCCGCGCTCTCCCGCTGGCAGCAGTACTACCAGCTCACCAAGCCCCGCGTGGTGCAGCTGATCGTCTTCTGTGCCGTGATCGGCATGGCTCTCGCCATCCCCGGCTGGCCCAGCCCTGGGCAATGGGGGGCCATCGCCGCCGGCACCCTGGGCATCTGGCTCGTCGCAGGGGCCGCGGCCGCCTTCAACTGCCTCATCGAGCAGCACATCGATGCCAAGATGAAGCGCACCGCCTGGCGCCCCACCGCCAAGGGCGAGCTGAGCCGGCCGCAAACCCTGCTGTTCTCCGCCGCCCTGTGCGGCCTGGGCATGGCCCTGCTGGCCTGGGGCTGCAATGTGCTGACCATGTGGCTGACCTTTGCCACATTCGTGGGCTACGCCATCATCTACACGGTGATCCTCAAGCCCATGACGCCGCAGAACATCGTGATCGGCGGGGCCTCGGGCGCCATGCCGCCTGTGCTGGGCTGGGCTGCCGTGACGGGCGATGTAGGGCCGGAATCGCTGGTACTGTGCCTGATCATCTTCCTTTGGACGCCGCCGCATTTCTGGGCCCTGGCCCTGTACCGCGCCGAGGACTACGCCCGTGCAGGCCTGCCCATGCTGCCGGTGACGCACGGCGGCGAGTTCACCCGCCTGCAGATCGTGCTGTACACCTGGATCCTGTTTGCCGCCACCTTGCTGCCCTTCCTGATCGGCATGAGCGGCTGGTTGTACCTGGCCAGTGCCTTGATCCTGGGTTTCTTGTTCTGCCTCCATGGCTGGCAGCTCTGGCGCGAGTACTCTGAGGCCCTTGCGCGCAAGACCTTCCGCTTCTCCATCCTGCACCTGTCGCTGCTGTTTGCTGCGCTGTTGCTGGACCACTACCTGCAGCCTCTGATGGCCTGACACCATGATCAAGAAACGTGCACTGCTCCTGGGCGCCGCGGGCGCGGCGCTGGGCCTGGCCCTGGCCGGCTGCGATCTTTATCAATCCAGCAAGAGCACCTTCAAGGGCGTGGACCTGACCGGGGCCAAGTACGCTCGCGAACTGCAGCTGCCTGACATCGACGGCCGCAGCCGCAGCCTGGCTGACTTCAAGGGCAAGGTGGTGGTGGTCTTCTTCGGCTTCACCCAATGCCCGGACGTCTGCCCGACCACCATGGCCGAGCTGTCCCAGGTGAAGAAGATGCTGGGCGCCGATGGAGACAAGGTTCAGGGAGTCTTCGTGACGGTGGACCCGGACCGTGACACCCCCGAGCTGCTGAAGGCCTACCTCGGCAGCTTCGACCCCAGCTTCGTGGCCCTGCGCGGCTCACCCGATCAGCTCAAGGCGGCGGCGCAGGAGTTCAAGGTCTACTACGCCAAGGTCCCCGGCAAGACGCCCGAGACCTACACCATGGACCACACGGCGGCCAGCTTCATCTTCGACACCGAGGGGCGCATCCGCGTCTTCTCTCGCTATGGCAGCGGTGCTGAGGCGCTGAGCCAGGACATCATGACGCTGCTGGGGGAGTCCCGGCGCTGAGCGGCCAATGGGCTGTCGCACCTCGCTCCCGGGTGGCTGGCGTCCGCATCCGGTGTAGCACTGGGGCCTGCCTGCCCCTCAATCCGCTGCCAAACGTCTGTGGCATGCGGCCTGTGGTGCGGCCTGTGGCATGCGCTTCGCGGCGACGGAGCCGCAGCATGTTGCCGCGCAAGCCTGGGCGTTCTGCCGGGTGCCCGACGGCGCACGGACCGCATCCGAAGCACTGCGGGTGTCGCTCTTGGCTGGACCGTGGCCCGCGCCGCAGGAAGTAAAAAGGGCTCCAGCCTGGATGGCTGAAGCCCTGGAGCATCGGCTCTGCCAGACGCTGGCAGCGACCTTGTCAGCAGGGGCTGGGCCCCTGGACGCGCCTGACCCGCAGGACGTTCATGCTGTTTCGCTGAGGGCCTTCTTCATTTTCTTCATCGCAGCCACCTCGATCTGGCGGATGCGCTCGGCGCTGACGCCATACTCGGCGGCCAGCTCGTGCAGGGTCATTCCACCCGAGGCGTCGTCGTTGACCTTGAGCCAACGCTCTTCCACGATGCGGCGGCTGCGCTCATCCAGTACCGCCAAGGCGCGGGTGATGCCATCGCCGGCCAGATCATCGCGGCCTCGAGCTTCCAGCACGCGGGTGGGTTCCTGGCTGTCGTCGGCCAGGTAGGCAATGGGGGCGAAGCTTTCGCCGTCCTCGTCGGTCTGGGGCTCCAAGGCGACGTCGCCACCGGCCAGGCGCGTCTCCATCTCCAGGACTTCCTCGCGCTTGACGTTGAGCTCGCGGGCCACATGCTCGATCTCGGCCTCGCTCAAGCTGGCTCGCTGCACCTGGTCGTCCGCCGCCTCGCCCTTGAGGCTGTGCTTCATGGAGCGCAGATTGAAGAAGAGCTTGCGCTGTGCCTTGGTGGTCGCCACCTTGACCATGCGCCAGTTGCGCAGGATGTACTCGTGGATCTCGGCCTTGATCCAGTGCATGGCATAGGACACCAGGCGCACGCCCTGGTCCGGGTCGTAGCGCTTGACCGCCTTCATCAGGCCCACATTGCCTTCCTGGATCAGGTCGCCCTGGGGCAGGCCATAGCCGAGGTACTGGCGGGAGATCGAGACCACCAGACGCAGGTGCGAGAGCACCAGCCGCCCTGCGGCCTCCAGATCACCCTGCTCGCGCAGGCGGCGGGCAAAGCTCTGCTCTTCCTCGGGGGTGAGCAGGGGCATGCGGTTCACGGCGGAGATATACGCGTCCAAATTGCCCAGCGATGGGAGCAGGGCCCAGGGATCGCGAACAGTCAGTGCTTGGTTGGACATGGAGGGTTCTCGCTTTCGGTGAAGCCATGGCTGGCTCCGACCCATTCATATTAGCACTCAAATGCGACGAGTGCTAATCGGCGAGCAAAATTCCCAAGTGCATGATTTATATGGAATATTCTCATTCCATCAAGCCGAAGTCCGGGCTGGCGATCATGGCTTCGATGTCCAGCAGGATCAACATTCGCTCATTGATGGTGCCCAGGCCGGTCACGAAGCGGGTGTCGATGGACGAGCCTACCTCCGGGGCCTGGCGGATGGCCGAGCGGGCCATCTCCAGCACGTCGGATACCGAATCCACCACCACGCCAACGACCCGGCCCACCACGTTCAGCACGATGACGACGGTGAAGGCATTGGTCTCGGCCTCGCAGCCCAGGCGGATGCGCATGTCCACGATGGGTACGATCACACCGCGCAGATTGACCACGCCCTTGACGAAGCTGGGCGAGTGGGCGATCCGGGTGGGTGCCTCATAGGAGCGGATCTCCTGGACCTTGAGGATGTCTATGCCGTATTCCTCAGCACCTATGCGGAAGGTCAGGAATTGCAGGACGGCAGGTGGGCTGTCGGCTTCCACCAGGGCGGTGCCGGGGGCAGGGGCGAGTTCGGTCGAAGTCATGGAGGGGGTTCTCGAGGCGATGCGGGCGAGGGCGCCCTTCAGCGGCTATTGTGCACAGACGGCCAAGCCCTCCGCTGATGGAAGTGCCTTGCTGTGCGACGCAATACGCGCTCCGGGGCGGAAGATCCATGGCTCATTCAGAGCGTGCCGCCGTCCTGGAACAGCGCGTCCAGATGCGCCAGCAGGGTCTGCAGGTCCAGGGGCTTGGTGAGATAGGCCCTGGCACCTAGGTCCAGGGCGGCTGCCTGCTGCTCCGGCAGTGCATTGGCAGACACGATGAACACCGGCAGCTCCGCGAGCCCCGGTTCCTGGCGAAGCTGGTGCAGGACGTCCAGGCCATCCATGTCCGGCAGCTGCATGTCCAGCAGCAGCAGGTCAGGGCGTTTGTGGCGCAGGGCTGCAAGGCCGCTGCGGCCATCCGTGCGCAGTTCGCAGTGCAGGGAGGGGCGTTGGGCCAGCATGGCCAGCATCAGTTCGGCGTTGACGGGGTTGTCTTCGATGTAGAGCAGCTCGCCGGTCCGGCCGTAGCTGCGCCTGGCGACGCCGGGCAGCTCGCGCGCGGTGGCCTGCGGCCCTTCCGCGGCCGGCAGGCGCAGCACGAAGCAGGCGCCGTCGCCCAGCGAAGCTTCGAAATCCAGGCTGCCGCCCATGAGCTCCGCCAGCCGGCGAGAAATCACCAGGCCTATGCCCGTGCCCTCGATGCTGCCGTTCTCCCGGCCCAGGCGGTTGAAGGGCTGGAAGAGCTGGGCCTGCTGCGCGGGTGTGAGCCCCGGCCCCTGGTCCTGCACGCGGATCTCGACCGTGCCAGGCGACGCGACCGTACTGCTGACGCGCACCTCGCCACCCTGGCGGTTGTACTTGATGGCATTGCTCAGCAGATTGCTGAGTACTTGCTTCAGGCGCGTGGCGTCTGCCTGCACCCAGCGGGCGTTGGCGGCCAGCCGCAGCTCGATACGAATGTCCTGCTGCTGCCATTGCGTCTGCAGCAGGGCGGACACCTCCTGCAACTGGGCGGGCAGGTCCTGGCGGTCCAGGGACAGGCGCATGGCGCCGGACTCGATGCGGGACAGGTCCAGGGTGTCGTTGATCATCTCCAGCAGGTGCCAGCCCGCCTGCTGGATCTGGTGCGTCCATTCCTGCTGGCGCCTAGACAGCGTCGGCTGGCCTTCCAGGCTCAGCAGCTGGGCGAAGCCGAGCATGGCGTTGAGCGGCGTGCGCAGCTCGTGGCTCATGCGGGAGAGGAACTCGTTCTTCGCCGCGCTGGCAGCCTCCGCAGCCTCCCGGGCGCGCTCCAGATCGCGCAGACGCCGCTGGTCGCCGATGTCCTCGACGACGCCGAGCAGGCTGTAGGGCTGCCCGTCCTCGTCGCGCAGCACGCTGACCAGGGCGCGGACTTCCACCTGGCTGCCGTCCTGGTGCAGATAGCGCTTGGTGCGCTGGTAGCTGCTGAACTCGCCGCGCAGCAAGGCCTGGCCCATGCGCTTGTCCTGCTCACGATCCTCCGGGTGCGTCAGGTCCAGGGTGCGGCGCCCCAGCAGCGCGGCCAGGGGATAGCCCACCATCTCGCAGAAGCGTGGATTGGCCTCGCGCACGGCGCCGTCCAGCTCGGTGAAGACGATGCCTATGGGGGCGTGCTCGAAGATGTTGCTGAAGCGTCGCTCACGGTCCTTCAATGCGGCGGTGGCGCGTTCGCGCTCGGCGATCTCGTGGCGCAGTGCTGCGGTGCGGTCGCGTACCAGGGCCTGGACGGTGCTGGTGCGGCCGGTCACGCTCAGCAGCAGCGCACCCAGCAAGGCGGTGCTGAACAGGGCCACGACGACGAAGGGAAGGCTGCTGGCGCTGGCCTGGGTGCCGAGGTCGTTGCGGGCCATATAGGCTGCGAGTGTCCAGCGCCGGCCTGCAAAGTCGATCTGGATCTCGCGCTGGGGCAGGTCGGCCCGCCGGCTCGCGCAGCCCGGCGCACCGGCCAGATGGCGTGCCTGGTCGGCGCTGCGGTCCAGCAGGCACAGCAGCAGGCCCTTGGGGGACCCAGGCACCTGGGCCAGCAGCAGATCCGGCCGTACCGTGGAGAAGACCACCCCCGTCGGCGCGCGTGCGGCGGCAGCGTCCACCGGGCGCACGGCCCGGTACACCACCACGCCCAGGGTCGGCTGCTCGTGTTGGCTGAGCATGAAGGCCGCGCTGGCCACGGGCTGGCGCCCATGCATCGCTGCGAGCAGGGCCTCGCGGGCATCCGGGATGCTCAGCACATTGATGCCCAGGGCCGCCCGGTTGACCTGCTGCGGCTCGATGTGGCGTATCACCACCATGGCCTCGCCGACAGGCGGGCGGACATCGCCCTGGCGTTGGCGGTCACGGCTGCGGAAGTCTGCCAGGCCGTCGCGGATGGCGGCGTCGTCCAGGGCCTGCACGTCGCGGCGCTCGACCCGGGCCGCGAAGCCCAAGGCGCTGACGCTTTCATTGATCCAGGGGCCGGCCACCTGGCGGAAGGTCTTCTGACTCATGCCGGGGGCCTGCTCCAGTTGCAGGGCCAGGGCCTGCACCGGCACCAGGGGCTGGAGAATGGCCTGTCTGCCGGTGGCCAGCAGCCCGTCGGCTTCGCGCTCGAAGGCGTTGCGCGCCGCATCGTAGTTCCATGCCTGCACGAGCTGGGTGCCATAGGACATCAGCACCGTGGCCAGCAGGAGCGGCAGCGCGACGTTGAGCCGGCGAGGTGCCCAGACCGCATGCGGCCGGCCGATCAGGCACAGCAGGATGGGCGCACCGATCAGCACGCCCAGCGCGTCCCCCATCCACCAGGACAGCCAGCTGTCCAGTGTCTGGTCCGGTGCCAGTACGCCAGCGCTGCGCAAGGCCAGCGTTGCCACCGTGGCGCTGATCATGCCGGCCACCCCTGCGCCGAGCGCGTTGAAGCGCAGCAGGTCCCAGGGCTCCACCAGGACCAGGGTACCGGGCAGGGCCCGGCGTATCAGCAGGGTGCCTACCACGGCCTGCAGCATGGCGCCGGTGCCGATGAGGCTGGATGTCAGCCAGGACATCTGCCCGCGTTCCTCGCCCAGCACGAGATTGAGCAGCAGCGAGCCCATCAGCACGCCGGGGCTGACCCGCAGCCCCCAGCACAGCAGGGCCGCCAGGGCCAGGCCTGCGGAGGGGAAGAGGGGGATGGCGTAGTTCGGCGCCATCGCCAGCTTCAGGCTCAACAGACCGACGCCGGCATAGCCCAGGGTCAGGGTCAGTGTGCGCTGCAAGGTCTGCCGCAGATCCTTGAGGAGGGCGTTGGATGTCATGCTCGGGGCGGCCAGGCAGCCGGCAGGCTCTGCGCGCGTCCAGGCCTTGGGTGCCCTGGATGACGGCGCTCAGCGCCTCTGCGACGAACGGGATGCGGGGCAGCACGGGCCGTGTGCCGGTGCGCCACCAGGACGGGCTCGGCCTGCTCTGTCGGCCCCAGGGACAGGTCCAGGCGGACCAGGCCCTGGGTCAGGGCGTGCCCGTGAGGCGCCACCGTCCGCTCCATGGCGCCTACGCCTGCGTGGCAGGCCGCCAGCTGGGCCAGGTCGCCGTCAGCACTGAGGCCGGGTCGGGCATCTGGGATCGCGGCGGTCAGGGGCTGCTTGACCGGCAGGTGTTCATGCGTTGGGGCCCTGTCAATCCAGTCGATCTGGCCTGGGCGAGGGAGGTCGGGCAGCCGGCGGGCATTGGCCGAGCTGGTACAGGCGGCCACGATGCAGCGAAGCTCGGCCGGCGTCAGCAGTTCCATGGCGCCGGGGCCTTGCAGGCGCAGCGGCAGGTCCGCCTGAGCACGTGCCACCGGGTTCGAAGGATTGCCCCCTGACTGCACCTTCAGTTGCATGCGGCGCGCGGCCTGGCTCACGCTGCCACCTTCCGCGACAGCCAGGAACAGGCGAACATCGCCCCAGCTCAGCGGCCAACTTGCCATCGATGTTTCCAGAAATGGATGGTCCTCTGCGAATTTAGCGCATTGTCAGGTCGAAACCCGAAGGGGACGCTGTGGCCTGCTCATGCCGCAGCAACTTCGTCATCCGGTACCGTCAGCCGTCCTCGCCTTGTGCTGGGCGCGAGACCCGCCACCCTGGGCGCCGAGCTGGGGCTGCCGGAAGCTGGCGGCATCCAGAGCGCCTGCACGCCTTCGTGGGGTCCGCCAGATGATCGACCTGTCCTGACCCGGCGCGGCAGCCGCACCGCTGGCTGCCAGCGTATTCGCGGCTCAGCGGCGCCCCATCGCGCGCTGGACCAGTTGGGTCACCTGATCCTGGATGCTGATACCTGATGCCTCGAACATGCAGGGAAACAGGCTGATCGACGTGAACCCCGGCAATGTGTTGACCTCGTTGATGAAGAGCTCGCCCTGTTCGCTGAGAAAGAAGTCAACGCGCGCCAGTCCGCTGCAAGACAGGGTCCGGAAGGCCTCGACGGCCATGGCGCGGACGCGGTCGGAGATCTCGGCCGGCAGACGGGCCGGCACCTCTGTCGTTGCGGGGCTGTCGGCCGCGTACTTGGCTGCATAGTCGTAGAACGCGTCTTGGGTGCCCGCCTTGATCTCGCCGACGACCGATGCCACTGGCTCGTCGCCGGTCTCCAGCACGCCGCACTCAAGCTCCCGGCCGACGATGCGCGTCTCGATGAGCACCTTTTCACCGTGCTCGAGCGCCCCCGCGAGCGCTTGCGCGAAGGAGGCCGGGTCGTCAGCCGGGGCTGTGCCTATCGAGGAACCAAGCGATGCGGGCTTGACGTAAAGCCGCGGCCCGAGTTGCTCGCTCACGGATTGCCAGGCGGGTGTCGGCTGACCGGCGAACTGCACGCGATAGGGGACGACGGGCAGGCCCGCGGCGCTCAGCAGTCGCTTCGTCACTTCCTTGTCCATCGTGATGGCACCCGCCAGCACCTTGGCGCCCACGTAGGGCAGGCCGCAGGTCTCGAACAGTCCCTGCAGGCAGCCGTCCTCTCCAAAGGGGCCGTGCAAGGCCGGGAAGGCGACGTCAATGCGCGGCAGGCCGCCCGCGACGGGCAGGCCATCCCTGGCAATCAGCTGACCGGCGCTGCCGGGCGCCAGGGTCACGGCGCAGGCACGGGCATCGACCTCCTGATGGAAGGTGTCCTGCGTCAAGGGCATGTAGCGCCAACTGCCGCCGAGCTCGATGCCTATGGGCACGACCTGGTAGCCGGCATTGCACAGTGCCGCATGGATGGTCGCCGCCGAGCGTATGGAAACGGCATGCTCCGCAGAGCGACCGCCGAAAAAAAGGCCTACCGTCGTGGCCGGACGATCGGCCTGCTTGCTGGCGGGCACACGCGGTGTCCGGTTCGGTTCCATCTGAGCTCCCTTGCTTGTCTATGGTCTTGTGCCTGGCCTCACGCGTGGCCGACCTGCTCTGCCGGCCATGCCGCCAGGGCTTGAAAACAGAATGTCAGGGGCCTCATGCTACAGGGATGTGCGTGCCTGCCGCCGCTCGTGGGCAGCCGTTGTGGTCCGGGGCTTGTGCCTCATGTGACGGGGCGCTGGCAGCCTGGCGCTTGCCGCTCCTTCGTCGCCAGTTCGCCCGATCGGGCAGGGCCGCCGGAAGCGGCCTCAGCCTGGCGCTCAGACCGCTGCGAAGGCGGGTTCCCGGTCCTGCACGGCCTGCCGCGCATGGTGCAGGAACTCGTCCAGGATGGGCGTGCAGTCCAGCAGTGCATCTCCTGCGCTGTGGTGGAACTCCGGATGCCATTGCAGGCCCATCACGAATGGCTCGCCTTCGAGGCGGATGGCCTCGATGACATGGTCTGCGCTCGAGACAGCCTCGATCCGCAAGCCTTTGCCCAGGTCCTTGATGGCCTGGTGGTGAATCGAATTGACCTTCCACTCGGCCTGGCGGTCCTGAGCCTGGGGGTACATCGCGGCCAGGGATGAGCCGGGGGGGAACTGGATGGCGTGATGCAGGTCTTCGTAGTCGTCGCTGACATGCAGACCAGCCTCCGGGAGGAAGGTGGCGATGTCCTGGTGCAAGGTCCCGCCGAAGGCGACGTTGATGAGCTGGCATCCCCTGCAGATGCCCAACACCGGCTTTCCGACCCGCATGAACTCGTGGAGCAGCTCCAGCTCATACAGATCTCGGATCCGGTCGCCCTCCCATTCCGGCTTGAGCGCGGTTTCGCCGTAGGTCAGCGGAGATACGTCGGAACCGCTTTGCAGGACCAGGGCATCCAGATGAGCCGCGAAGTCGCGGATGCGGACAGCACTGCGGTGGGCCGACCGAGGGGTGCTGACGGTGGGAATCATGAAGGCAAGGGAATTGCGCGACATCACCCAATGTGCTGCGGACTCTTCCAGGTAGGCGCGGGTCCGGCCGTAGTGACCTTTCACGCCTTTTTCTGGATGCAGCAGGCGCGAGGAGATTCCAATCTTCAGGGGTGGAGTTGACATCATGTATTCAAGCAGGATGGGTGGCTGTCGATCGGAGCGCCCCGCTGGGCGTGCGCTGCCTCCATGAGCTGGGCGACCGAGTCATCAAGACTTTCGCCGGTGCCTGTCCAGCGCCTCCCAATGCGCGCCAATCAAGGCAAATCGCTCACGCAGCTTGTACATCTGCGCGGAGGGTAGGGCTTGCAGATGGGTGATCGCCTCGGGAACCGAGGACCCCACCGCCACGATGCCCAAGCCATTGGCATGCAGGAGTTCGAAGTGGGGATACTGGCCCTTCAGCTCGTCCCAGAGCTTCCAGACGCCAAAGCCCGTTTCGCGCAGGTTGATGTCATGGAACAGCATGACGCCCTGCCGGGACATTTTCGGCAGCCACTTTTCAAATTCGGCCTTGACGCCCTCATACGAATGAGGACCATCGATGTGCAGGAGGTCGATGGAGCCATCGCTGAAGTTGACCAACGCTTCGTCGAAGGTCGTGCGCACCAGCTCCGCAATGCCGCCGAACTCGTTCCGGCAGAAATCGCCCAGGTCCAGGAAAATGCTGTCGTCAACCATGCCGTAATGCTCGGCATCAGCCCAGGTGTCGACCGCGTAGCAACGGCCCGGAATATGGAGTCGCCGCATGGCTTCGCAGAATGCGGAGAATGACACGCCATTGAAGGTGCCGAGCTCCACGATCACCTGCGGGTGCAGGGCGGCGACCAGCCAGTGGGCAAAGGGCACGTGCCCCCACCAGTAGCTGCTGGCCCCCAGCCGCTTGGGAACCCAGAAGACCGGCTCCAGGCCGGTGTCAAGCAGCGGAGAGAGCGAAAAGCCGTCTGTCGCCCGCGTGGGGCTCTCCTCGATGCGAATGAAAGCGTTCAATTTCAGCACTCCTTTTGATTCTGTGTCTTGTCCTGGAAAGGCAGCGGCCCTTCATCCTCAGGGCTGTCCGCCCGGCCTTGCCTGCGCCAGGGCGGCGCTCATGCGGTCCAGGGCCTCATGAAGGGTCTGGCGCGGGCAGGCGAGATTGACCCGCATGAAACCCTCGCCGCCCTGGCCGAAGCTGGCACCGCTGATGAACCAGACGCCCGCTTCATTCAGCATGAACTCTTCCAGCGCGGCATCCGTCAAACCGAGGCCGCGGCAGTCCAGCCAGGCCAGGTAAAGCGCATCAGGCTTGAAGACCTTCAGCGAAGGCAATGACCTCGCCACGGAATCTGCGAAGAGCTGATGATTTCCCCGCAGGTATGCCAGCAGTGCCTCCAGCCACGGTTCGCCGGCTCGGTAGGCGGCCTCGCAGGCCACCAGGCCCAGTGCATTCACCTCGGCCACGCCATTGCCTTCCATTTCGAGGCGTAGCCGTTGCCGAATCTGGACGTTCGGGACGACGATATTGGCGAGTTGCAGACCGGAGAGATTGAAGGTCTTGCTTGGCGATGTGCAGATGATGCTGTTCTGTGCAAAGGCCGGATCGATCTGCGCGAAGGCAAGGTGTCGGCAATCCGGGTTGATGAGCAGGTCTGCATGGATCTCGTCGGAAACAACGAGCACGCCATGGCGCAGGCAAATATCGCCCATCGCCTGCAGTTCGTCTCTGCCCCATACCTTCCCGACTGGGTTGTGGGGATTGCACAGGACGAAGAGCTTGGGACGCTCCTGCCTGATGACGGATTCAAATTCGGCCGGGTCAAAGGCATAGGACGCTTGCTGCTCCAGCAGCGGTGCGTTCACGACGCGCCTGTCGAGCAGACGGCAGAGCTTGCCGAATCGCGCATAGACCGGTGTCTGTATCAGGATGGCATCGCCGGGCGCGCTGAAGGCCTTGATGACCTGGGACAGGGCGGCGACCACCCCCGGTGTCTGCAGCAGCCATTCAGCTTGTACCTGCCAGCCGTAGCGCTTCAGCTGCCATTGGACGACGGCCTCCCGGTAGTGCTCGGTGACGAAGGAGTAGCCAAGCATGCCGGTGGACAGCGCCTGCCCGAGCGCGTCGACGATCGCCGGTGCGGTCGGGAAGTCCATGTCCGCCAGCCACATGGGCAAGGGCTCGGGACGCCCTGCCTGCAGGGGTCTTGGCAGCAGGTCGAAATGCCATTTCTCTGAGTTGCTGGCGCGCCGGTCTACGGGGCGCCCGAAGTCGTAAGGCATCTGAATACTCGATCGTGAGAGCAATGGGAGGAACTGCTCAAGGCATCAGCATGCCGGGCCTGGCGCGGCTCAGCCGCCGCGCGGCCTGGCACTGCGGGCTGCGCAGACGCTGCAATGGTCAGCTGGACTGCGCTGGGGCCGCAGCGGCGGCTGTGCCGACGAGGCTGACGCCACGAGCGCCATTGGGCTCCGCAGCGCAGCCTCGTACGGCTTGGTGCCGCTGGCTCAGTTCGCTGCCTCGGCAGGCTCATCCAGGGCCAGGGCGCGCTGGGCGGCAGGCCGGTCGGCCAGTCGCTTGAGCCAGTTCATGATCAGCTCGTTCTTGGACACGTAATCGGGATCCCAGGCCAGCGACCATTCCAGGGGGCCGGATACCAGGATGTCGGCGGCCGTGAACTGATTCCCCAGCAGATAGGGCCCTTTGGCAAGGGCTTCGCTGACCCGGCTGACCACACGCTGCGAATCCTTGACGGTCTTGGGATGCAGGCGGTCGCGATAGTACTTCCGCGTGGTGTAGAGAGGGTCGACCTCGCTGGCATAGAAAACGAGCCAGCTCAGGTAGGCGGCACGGTTGGCCTCGCCGATCTGGACCCCGAGACCCTTGGCCGGAAACGCATCCGTCAGGTACAGGGCGATGGCGCTTTGTTCAGTGACCAGCTGGCCTTCATGCTGGAGGGCGGGCACCCGCTTTTCCGGATGCGGATTCTTGGGATCGGGCGAACCGCTGCCATCGCTCAGCTGAATCTCGCAGTGGATGAGATCGTATTCAAGGCCCAGCTCTTCAAGCAGCCAGATGATTCGCGAAGAACGGGATTCGGGGGTGTGGTAGAGGGATAGCATGATGATGATGGGCTGAAGCGTGGAATGCTGGCGGCATGCCATGGAGCTGCCGCAGGTTTTCTTTGTCGTTGAATATGGAAAGGAATATTGATGGGGTCAATCGCCTCCCTTGAATATTCTTGAGGATGGGTTGCGGTCAAGGACCAGGGGTCGGACACCCCCCCGGCAGCGCCTGAAGCCCTTGCGGTGCGGCCTGGGCGCCGGGGAGGGGAACGTCAGTCCATGCCGTCCTTCAGCACCCTGGCCCTGATTTCACGGGCCTGTGCGGCGATGGCCTCGTAGCTCTCGCCCACGAGCCAGAAACGCGCCAGGCAGCTGCGGCCACCCGTTTGGTGCCAGTCGATATAGGCGTCCCCGGGGAAGATTTGCGCCGTCCGCACGATGCCAGGCATGTGCTGCACCTGCGCGAAGGCTTCCTCGTCGAGCAGGTCCCTGACATAACCTTGCCTGCTGGTGGACACGGCGAACATGCCGCCAACCCCTTTGGGCGGGCCCGCAGCGTCACTTGCTTCGATGGGCAGGCCAGCAGCGAGTTTGGCGATGAGGGCGTACTGGGATTTGCCAAATACCTGCTTGTAAAGGGCGGTCATGGAGACGCAGGCGCGGCCATTGATTTCCGTGATGCGGATGTCATCGTTTGGCAGCACCCACAGCTCCACATTCCAGAAGCCGTTCTTGATGCCGATGTTTTCCACCGCATCCAGCGCTGCCTGCACGACGCGGTCCAGCTCTGCGGCCCCGAGGCGCGACGGAACGCTGTTGTTGTCGAGTGCGCTGCCGACGCCGTCGAAGTAGTTGTTGTCCGAGACAGCCCAGATGGCATGGCGCCCCTCGGCATCTGTCCAGCCTTCGACCGCATGCTGGGTGCGGCAGCTCACGAATTCCTCAGCCATGAACATGTCATGCATGGCCAGCGGGAATCGATCTGCATCCACATAACGACTGAACAGTTCCTTGTAGGGGCGTGCAAAGGCGGGGAGCTTCTCGCGCAGCTCAGCCACGGCCTCCGCCAGTTCCTGCGGCTGCGTCACGGTTGTCTGCAGCAGGCTGAAAAACAGCGAGGGCGGCTTGAGATGACTCGGGAAGGTGATGTCCCGCATCCAGTCATCCTGATCCAGCCGGAATCCCTGGAATCGAATGGGATGGCGTTCTCGGGATCGTGAATAGTATTTGTGGTTGGCCAGAAACATGGCTTCCACGGACGGGGTCGGTAGATTCAATGCCTGTCCCATCACGGCGCCACAGAAATTGGCGAGGTCCTCGGTGAAGAAAATGCCGTCGACGGCGTGCTCCTTGCCCATGCTGATGCCCTTGCGGACAAATTCGATGGGGTCGAAGCTCTGCAGTGAGGCGTCGTAGGAGCGCCAGCCGGGATCGTCCAGATACACGACGGCGATGCCTTTGTCGGCCAGCGCATCCAGTTCCCGCCGGTCTTGCGGCGACGGCAGCAGTGCAAGCAGCTTTTTCACGAGACGGTCTCCATTGTCAGTTCCTCTTCTCCCAGGAAATCCTTCACATGGGGCAGCAGCATGTCGGCGTCGCGCCCGCCATTGCACAGGCAGGTCGAGCTCAGGCGCTGGATGTTGAACATGCCCATGAAGAACAGCCCCGATACGGGGGCCACCCCGTCCTGTCCCAGGGGATAGCCGTGGGAATCAAGGATTCCATCGACATGCAGCCAGCTCCAGCCGGCGTTGAAGCCTGTTGCCGCCACCACAGCCGAGATGCCAGCGCTTGCCAGATCCAGCTGGGCCGGCGATTCCTCGGGTAGCCAGCCTGAGCTCATTTCCATGGGCAGGAAGCGCTCTTCGTCCTCGTGTGGAGGCTCCTCGCGGTCCTCGTAGTAGATGTCCGCAATATTCGAGAGCTTTTCGTACTCTGCCCGGGTGCCGGCGATGGCGCGCTCGACCTGCGGCCTGACATCCCGGAAGCTCAGGACCTGCCCCTGCGTCTGTTCCAGCTTGCCCAGGAGCGTGACTCCGCGCTGCGCCATGAGCTGCAGGCTGATGGAACGGCCCAGGCCGTCACTCCCCTTGCCGGAGACCAGGGGGAACTCGGTGGTGCGCGCCCGGAACAGGGCGCCGGGAATGCCCATGCGTATGGCGGGATCCTCGCTGACGTGGTTGTGCAGCAGGCCGCCGATGTCCCACCACTCCATGAAGTCCTTGCCACGCAGGCGCCGGATGTTGGAAGGCCGGTCGGACAAGGACCAGTAGACCTGGCGGCCGGCATCGAGCAGGTCTTCGACGATCTGGGCACCGGACTGCCCCCCACCGACGACAAGCACCGCCCCTGCGGGCAGGTCCTTGGGGTTGCGGTATCTGGAGGAATGGATCAACTCCACGTCGGCGCTGAGGGACTTCAGCGGCGCGGGAATCCTGGGCGCCGCATATTCACCGGTGGCGACGATCAGCGCCTTGGTTTCAATCTCGCATGCCGGGGTTTCGAGCAGGAAACGTCCTTGCGACTTGCGCGCGGAAATGACCTTGACCTGGGTGGCGACGGGCAACTGGTTGGCATCGGCATAGCCCGCAAGCAGCTGCTGTACCTCCGCATGCCCCATGAATCCCTGCGCCGTCGTGCCTGGCAAGCCGGGCAACGCGATCGTTGAATTCGGGGTATTGATCTGGAAGGAATCCCAACGGTTCTTCCAGGAGGCGCCCACACTGTCCGCCTCCAGGACCAGATGCTCGATATTCTGGGACTTCAGGGTGTGGCTCATGCTCAGGCCGGCCTGACCGGCGCCGACGATGACCACCTCCGTCGAGATGCGCATGCCCGTCTTGCCCATGCGGTGCAGCAAGGGGCCGCGCAGCGGTGCCGGAATGGCGTCCCACTTCACCTGGAGGAACTGTGTCGATGGGCTGTGCTCGGAGGAGCGTCCCGCAAACTCGTCGAACACCTGTGGCCGGATGCCGCGCTGACGGCAGCGGTCCACGGCCTGCAGGCACTCACGATGCGAGGGCACGCATTCCCAGGCGACATGCTCCGCGTCGAGGAGGTCGCGCCAGTTGGAGCGGTTGTCCAAGTCCTCGAACAGGCTGACAGGCGTGCCCATGACCGTCTTGGCATAGGCCTCGCCCAGCATGGAGGACATCATCAAGTAGGAGAAGCAGCATTTCGGGCACTTGCGGCACCACGGCTTGTCAATATTGCAGGAGTGCGCTTTTGCCAGCATCTCTGGTTCAGAGGCGGCGATGGCATAGATGACGGTGTCATAGGCGCCGCGCAGTGTGCTGGAGAAACCGTCCTTGAATTTCTGGCCCGTCAGCAGGCGGAACAGGTTCGTGGATATCTCCTGGTATTCCACGCTCTTGCACCATTGGTGGTTGATGTCCTCGCCATTCCATACGGCCATGGTGCGGTCAGCCGAGGCCTCGATGTTGAACCACACGCCGGAATAATCGTGCTCGAGAATGATCGGGATATAGCCGACGTAATTGGCGGTATGCCCGACTGCAAAGTCCGACTTGATGTGATGGGTCTCGACGCCCATGTGTGCAAACCGGCTGTCCTCGCTGGAGAAGAAGTCGTCGGACACTTCCACGGTGATCAGCCGCCGTTCCTCACGGGTGGCCACGGCCCGCAGATCCTTGAGCAGATCGCGTTGCAGCTTGTGTGCCCCGCCCAGGGGCAGGGTGCCTTCATAGATGTCATAGGGCACCTGCGCATCGTTGAGCAGCAGCATGCCGACCAGAGAATCCTTGCCACCGCCGTTGGTCAGGAGAATGCGGCGCTTCACGTCCGGCGCGGCGGCAGTGTCGCCACGCGCCTGTATCTCATCAACGGGCGCGCTGATGCACCGGGGCAGGTCCTGGCTTCGATACTCAAAGGCGTTGCGATAGCGCCATTCGCCAAACTGCCTCAGGAAGCAATGGCGCCACATCGCCTTGACATCGTCAGACATGGCAAGCCCGGCGCACAGGCTGAGCGTTTCACCCCCCAGGGCAAGAAAGCGCATGCAGTCCCAGGCGACGATCGCCCCCAGGATCTCAGGCGCCCGGCCTTGGAGCCCGTGCTTGCGCCACAAGGCATCCCAGGACGGGATGGAGTGGTAGCTGATGGTGGAGGTGAAGCATTGCCCCGCCACCTCGACGATGGACTTGATTCGGGCAGGGTGGTCGTCAAGGCTGAAGGAAATGACCTTGACATCGAATTTTGAATTTGAAAACACACTGTTCCCCTCAATAAAGACAACGATGGCAGATGTGCAAATTTCTGGAGTGCATAGGCGAGAGAGCAAGACCGGCGTGTGGCCTCGGCTTTCCTGCAAAAGCCGGGGGCGCGAGCCTTTGAATCCCTTGCGTCAGATCACGATGGCCGCGGCGCTTTGCGCGAAGGCGGGGCGTTGCCCCTCATGGGCCATCTGGACCAGGCACTCCTGATACCGCTTGAAGAAATCCTCGGCTTCCTCGTCCTTGAATAGCGAGCTATTGAACTGGATGTGAATGCCGAATCCTTTGGTGGAATCCGATGTGGTTAGGTATAGGTCATAATATGAACTTCCCGCTGGTTCCGTCAGTTCGACCGGCTCTGCGTGGCTGCGAATGAATTGAGATGCCGAGCCATCCGAGAAATTCTGGTGGATATGGAATATCTGGGCTCGCTGGCCATAAGCAGGTCCCAGTATGGTCGGATCATTCAATTCATTGACCGGGTGCATCAGAATAGGAGCCATGTCCAGGACATGGGCCAGTTGTTCAAAGGCCTGCCGGGCGACATCCAGTGGGGATTTGCCTGCGGACTGCAGGCGCAGCATCCACGACTGCAGAAACCATCCGAATGTGCTGTTGTATTCAGGTCTTGGACGGTTGGTGAAACGCGATGAGACGAGGATGTCATCGGATTCGTAAATATCGCGAACCACCGATGCCAGGGCGCCGGAGGCCAAGGCAAATACGCTGACGCCTGTTTTTGCGGCGAGTTGCTGCAGCCCCTTGGAAATCTGGCTGTCCATCAGGGCCTGGCGCGCGAAGGTGTCGTGCATATAAGGCCTGGGACGGGCGCGTTCCCGCTCAAAGGGGATGGCAGGCACCGTGTCCGGCAGCAGGGTGTGCCAGTAGTCGCGCTGCGCCCGGACGGCCGCGGAGGTCAAGGCTGCATCTACCCAATGTGCATATTCGAAATATTGGGGAGGGCGGGGCTGGTTCTGGGTCTGTTCACCAGACAGCGCCCGCAGCAGATCGCACCACAGGATTTCCATGGACATGCCATCGGCGATGCCGTGATCGGCCAGCAGCGTGAGATAGCAGGACTGGCCTCGCGTGGCGTGCACGCAAAGCTTGAACAGCGGTGCGCGATGCAGGGGGAAGCTGGTGTCCTGCAGGGCACGCACCGAGGCTTGGATGGCCTCGTCGTCCAATGCCTGCTCGTCGTAGACCAGGGCCTGGTCCAGCAGCGCCTCGGTGTCTGCCAGACGTTGTTCCAGGCGCGGCTGGCCGCGGACCGCGACGAAATGAAGCCGCAAGCCTTCGTGGCGGTCCAGTAATGTGCGCAATGCCTCACGGGCCGTGGCCGCATCGAGCTTGCGGGCGTAGCGCAGGGTCAGGACGATGTTTGCCTTGGGCCAGCCCTCGCGGCGGAAGTATCGCCAGCGGGTCTTCTGGTTGGCCGTTGCGGGCCTGCGATTCGCAGCCCCCAAGCCGCCCATGGACCCTGCCTGGGGAGCCGGCAGCGCGGCGGCATCCGCCACCAGCAGCTCAGCCAGTGACTCGATGGTGGGCGAGGCGAAGAAGGGCTTCAGGAGAAACTTGCAACCGAGCCGGCTGGCAAGCAGGCCCTGCATGCGGATGGCCAGGAGCGAATGACCACCCAGGGCGAAGAAGTTGTCGCGGACCCCGATCCGGTCGATCTTGAGCACTTCTGACCAGAGCGTGGCCAGGCGCTGCTCGCTGGCATTGCGTGGCGCCACGTAGTCGCCTTCGGCCAGGTCTCGCGATGCAGCAGGCAGGGGCAGGGCTTTGCGGTCGATCTTGCCGTTGGCATTGAGCGGGAACGCGTCCAACTGGACCAAGGTGGGCGGCACCATGTACTCCGGCAGGGTCCGCTGCAGATGGTCGCGCAAGGCCTGCTTCGTCAGGCCAGGCGCCACCACATAGCCGACCAGCCGCTTGCCGCCGCTTGCATCGGCCAGCGCCACGACAAGCGCTTCCTTGACACCGGGGCAAGCCAGCAGTGCGGCCTCTATCTCGCCCAGTTCGATCCGGAAGCCCCGGATCTTCACCTGGTGATCGATGCGACCCACGAAGTCGATCTTGCCGTCCGGGAGGTAGCGAGCCAGGTCTCCGGTGGCGTACATCCTGCTGCCTGCGGCCCCGAAGGGGTTGGGGACGAAGCGCTCGGCCGTCAGGTCCGGGCGGTTCAGGTAGCAGCGCGCCAGGCCTGCACCGGCGAGGTAGATCTGGCCTGTCACGCCCACGGGCACGGGCGCGAGCTGGGCATCGAGGATGTAGGCCTGGGTGTTTGTGATCGGCCGGCCTATGGGAGCCACCGCTTGATCGAAGCCTGCATCGAAAGGATGGCAGGTGGCGAAGGTGGTCGTTTCCGTCGGCCCGTAGGCGTTGCTGAGCTGGCAGCCGGGCAGTGCTGCCTGCAGCCTGCGAACGGCCCTCACCGACAGCACCTCGCCACCTGACAAGAGCTGCCTCAGGCTCTGCAGCGATTGCAACTCGGCCTCGCAGAACTGGTCGAACAAGGCGGCCGTGAGCCAGAGGATGCTGACCGCCTCACGGCGCACCAGTTCGCGCAGCTCGTCCACGGACACCAGTCCAGGCGGTGCGATCACCAGCCGGGCGCCATTGAGCAGGGCGCCCCAGATTTCGAAGGTCGAGGCATCAAAGGCCAGCGGCGCGTTGAGCAGAAAAGTGTCCCCGGCGCCCATGCGCGCATAGGTCGTGCCCTTGACGAGCCGCAGGACGCCGCGGTGCTCGATCGCGACGGCCTTGGGGCGCCCCGTCGACCCCGAGGTGTACATGCAGTACGCCAGGTGGCCGGCTTGCGTCGTGATGGGGGGGTGCTGCGCTGTGCCGGCGGGGGGTAGCGTGCCTGGGTCGTCCACGCACACCCAAGTGCTGTCGAAAGCGGGGAGCTGCTGCTGCAGGAGTCTGCTGGTGATCATCACCGTGGGGGCCGCGTCCGACAGCATGAAGCTCAGGCGCTCCGTGGGCAGGCGCGGGTCCAGGGGCAGGTAGGCGCCCCCGGCCTTCAGGATGGCCAGCAGTGCGACCACCATCTCGAAGCTGCGCTCCAGGCAGATGCCGACCAGCGCATCGGGCCTGACGCCCAGGGACCGCAGCTGCAGGGCCAGGCGCTCGGCCCTGTCATCGAGCTCGGCATAGCTGAGCTGCCGGCCTTCGAAAACCAGGGCCACCGCCTCCGGCGTGCGCCTGGCCTGCTCCTCAAAGATCTGATGGATGCAGCGGTCCTGGGGGAACTCGCGCTGGGTGTCATTCCAGTCCACGAGGATCTGCCGCCGCTCCTCGCCGGACAGCAGGGGCAGGTCGCGGACCAGGGTCTGCGGCTCGGCGACCACGGCGGCCAGCAAGGTCTTGAAGTGACTGACCATGCGCTCGATCGTGGGGCGATCAAACAGGTCGCAGTTGTACTGGATCGCGCCGCGCAGCTGGTCGCCCGATTCCAGCAGGTCCAGGGTGAGGTCGAACTTGGCTGTCGGTGTTTCGCCGATGCGCTGCGGGCTGAGTTCCAGCCCGGGAAGAGGGGGCGTTTCGCCGACGTCACTGCCGTAGGTGAGCATGACCTGAAAGAGCGGCGAATGGTTCAGGCTGCGGTCGGGCTGCAGAGCCTTCACCAGCATCTCGAAGGGCAGGTCCTGGTGGTCGTTGGCATCCAGGACAGACTCGCGCACCTGCTCCAGCACCTGGAGAAAGCGCTGGCCCGGGGCGCTGCGCACGCGCAGCACCAAGGTGTTGACGAAGAAGCCGATCAGCCCTTCCAGCTCTTTTCGTGGCCGCCCGGCCACTGGGTAGCCGATGCAGACATCACCCTGGCCGCTGTAGCGGTGGAGGAGGATGCCCAACACGGCCGAGACGGCCATGAAGGGCGTGGTGCGGGTTTGCTGGCAGAGCCTGCGCAAGGCAGCGCTGGTGCTCCCCGCCAGTTCAAAGGGGATGAAGGCGCCGCGGTGGCTCAGCAGAGCAGGGCGGGGGCGGTCCAGTGGCAGGTCGATCAGCTGCGGCGCACCCTCGAGGGTCCGTCGCCAGAAGTCGAGCTGGGCAGCCAGTACGTCGCCCTGTAGCCATTGCCGCTGCCACAGGGCGTAGTCCGCGTACTGGATGGGCAGCTCGGGCAGCGGAGAGGGCTGACCCTTGGCAAAGGCCGCATACAAGGCGCCCATTTCGCGCATCAGCACATCGATGGACCAGCCGTCCGAGATGATGTGATGCATGGTCAGCAGCAGCACATGCTCCGTGGGCGTCATGCGCACAAGCAGGCCGCGGATCAGCGGGCCCTCGGCCAGGTCAAAGGGGGCATCTGCCTCGTGCTGCAGATGCAGGCACAACTGCTCCTCGGGCTGGGCCGCCGCTGACAGGTCAAGCTGAACGAGGGCGAACTCGGCGGACGCTGCAATGAGCTGGACCACATCATGTTCGCGGTCCGCCTGCATCACCGTGCGCAGCACCTCGTGCCGGCGCAGCAGTTCATTGAGCGACTCCCGAAGCGCGCGGACGTCCACCATGCCCCGCAGCCGCCAGGCGACGGACATGTTGTAGAGCCCGCTGCCGGACTCGTACTGGTCGATGAACCACAACCTCTGCTGAGCAAAGGAAGCGAGAACGCGGTCACCTGCTGCGGGCGAAGCCTCAAACATATCTGTGTTCTTCTTGGGGTGCGTGGCTGAAGCGATCAGCGCTGCGTGGGTTCTTTCAGGCCGTCTGGCCTGTGCTTGATGGGTCAAGCTTCTCAAGCCTTGCCATGCCTTGTCTGCCTCGATGGATCGGGTGTGCAAGCCGTTCGTGATGACGGGCGCTGTGAGCGATCCTGCCGAAAGAGCCGCTGTGGCAAGCTCCCGTGGTCCTGCAGCACGAGGAGGGCGCCCCGACGCCGCCAGGCCATCAGGGGCGGGCCCCGCAGGCGCGCGGAAGCACCGCCGCTGCCAGGGCCGCTACCTCAGGCTTGGCGAGGCTTGCTTGCCAATACCTCCCTGATCAGGCTGAGATAGCTGTCGTTCTGGTACTTGATGCGGGAGGCAATGCGCAGGTGGAAGGCTCGCAATGCCTCCGGCCGCAGCGCGGGCGCCAGATGGTGTTCCACGTGGTAGTTGTTGCCGTTGGTGAACCACACCAGCAGCCAGCTGGCGCGCACCGTGCGGGTGTTCTCGAACACGGAGGGCGTCTTGTCGCAGTTCCAGTGCTCGGGGGATTCCACCAGGGTGTGGATGCACGCGGCGAGGGGGAATGCCAGGAAGAGGACGGCCTCAAAGGGGCGGTACACCACCACGAGGCCTGCGGCCACCAGCAAGATCACGCCGAACGCTGCGTAGTCGCCACGAATGCGGGAGTCGTTGTTCTTGTTGTAGACGCGTCCCATGGACCCGCCCGTGAAGGCCGCCCAGATCAGCCGGGCCACCTGCACCCAATGCGGCAGCATCAGCATGTTGAAGAGCAGACGCAGGGGCTTGTTGTTGTTTTCCTTGGAGAACTGGAAGAACTCGGCGTCGTCCTCCATGCCCACGTGCTGATGGTGATGGAGATGGCGGTCGCGGTAATGGTTGACCGAGATCAGCAGCGGCAAGCCCAAGAGGAAGCCCAGCTTCATGTCGAAGGAGCGGTTTCCGGTGCCAATCCCGTGCAAGGCCTGGTGCTGCAGCTCAACGCCATGTGCGAAACCCAGCGCAGCCAGGGTGA
This sequence comes from Roseateles sp. DB2, assembly GCF_051857535.1. Lineage (NCBI taxonomy): Bacteria > Pseudomonadati > Pseudomonadota > Betaproteobacteria > Burkholderiales > Sphaerotilaceae > Roseateles > Roseateles sp. DB2. Next base: position 136,269 of record NZ_JBPZGY010000011.1, read on the forward strand.
CCCCCAGCATCTGGACCCACCACTGCTGGGCGCCCGCCAGATGGAATCCTGCGGCAATGAGACCTGCCCAAACGCCGAATTTGGCGAGGAACACAAAGGGTCGATTGACGATGAGGTCCTTGTAGTCGATGTCGTGGTTCATGAGGTCAACGCTAAAGAATGGGTTCAGTTGCCGAATGTGTTGCCGTGCATCAAGGTCCAATGCTCCTCGTCGCTAGGACAATCGCTTCTGACAGGGCTGGCGGTGCCACGGCGGGTGATCTGTCCAGGGCCGGCTCTGCTGTGCAGGGCGGTCCCCGGAAAGGCCATCCACCTTGCCTTGCGCCTGTGACATGGGTGGTCTCCCATCCCCCTGGCCGCAAGGAGCTATCAGCGCCTTCGTGCGACACGCTGTCGTCTCAAGTCCGCGTCCGGCATTGATTCCAAAAAATCGGCATCAGGACAGGCCTGGGTCCGGCGAGGCCGGTCTCCAGCAGGATGCCCTCTCTTGAGCAGGGCGCACCTGCCCCCGTGCCGCGCTGCGAAGACGGCCGAGCGCACCGGGCTCTGCTTTGGAAAGCGCCTGCGTCCTCTGCTCCTGGCTTCGCCGTGCTGCGCAGGCCTGCTGCCACCCTTGCCTTCACTGAATGGTCTCCATCCAGGGCCTGCATCCCTGGCCTGGAAACCAGCCAGCCGCTAGGGCTCAATGCTCCAGCCGGAGATCATGCGAGGGCTGCTCGCGCCCACGCCAGCCTCACCGGTGTGCCGGGATCGCGGGCATCGTCAGCGTCAGGCTGCAGGTGGCGTTGCGGGCGATTTGCCTTTGGCCAAGCCGACAGCACCGGCAACGCCGGCACCACGACTGGCACACATGCGCGGCGGTGCCCGGCCGGACTCGAGTACAGCGTGTGAACGCCGCACCTCTGCCCCTGCGGATGGGCATTGCTGACGGATGTTGCCGAAGGTCATTGCCTGCGGTCATTGCCAACCGGCAGCCGCACCAAGCCGCACTCTGTGGAACCAGTTGGGGCGGCTCCGCTCAGATCATCGGCGCTGCCCCTGCCTCCCCGTCTGCAGCCTCCCGGTGACGACCTGCAGTCACGATGGCCTATTCCAGCGCCCGGTGTGGGCTCCTGGGGAAGACCGTGTCTGCTGTCCTGCCCTGGGCGGTGCTTCTTGTCGCTTGCGCTGCTGAGCGCCTTGCCAGGCTCCTTGCTGGAGGATTTGCCGGGCTAGTTGTAGGTATTGTGTGATTCCTCTCCTGAATGGAACTCGTCGAATGTTATGGATGTTCTTATTGCCGCCTTCAATGCTGAGCATTTGCAGGCAGGTTCACTGACGCAACTAATGAATTAGGTACCGCTATCGTGACATGGCAATGACGCCTGATCCACCCGTGAAGTGCTACGAAATGTCGCGGCGCGGCTTGCGGCCCTGGGGTGGCTCATCAAGTGAGCGGGACTCTCTTGTGATGGCTTCCATGCTACGTCGGGTGCGCAGTGTAGGGGATCAATTTGAAGGTGCAAGCACAAAAATAATTGGGGTAATCAGCAGGGCATGACTTACGGGATGGATGCGCGTCCGAGTTGCCCGGGCGGTTACCGCACGCCACATGTCTTGTGCTGGCGCTGCGGTCATGTGAAGCGGCCAGTCTGCCGGGATGGCATCCCTGTTCATGCGCCATGGCAGGTATTGAAGAGCGCTCTGAGAGGGCCGGCGCCTGGCGAGGCCCTGGTTTGAAGATCCCTTCCAGGGCGGCTTGGAAACGCTTGAAACTGGGTACACAAGCCTCGGCCGTGATGCTGGTGTGCAACACAGGCGGTCGCAGGGGCTGAGGTCTTCTGTGCGCACTCTGGCACATCGCTGGTGTGGCGCTGCCGTGGTGGTTCGGAAGGCCGCCAGAAGCGGCTTTTTGACGTGTATCGCGTACCGCATCCGCCGAAAGGAGAGAGCTCTCCGGATTCTTCCCTAACCGCGATATAGAACGTAGACTTCCGCGCGCGCTGTTCACGGGGCAGGGCCTGTCGAGGATCTCGGCGGGCGCTTGTACTTTCTCCGCTTTCGTGCGAGGCCCAGGGCCTTGGCACCCAGTGAGACCCCATCCCCCCTGCGCGGCCGCGATGCCGTGCATGCACGCCCTGCGCCGACGGCCGGAAGCCGGGGTCTGGGTGGGGCAGCGACTCTTGTCAGCAGGCAGGCGCCTGCGTCCACGTCATCGAAGCATTCGTGCTAGCAAATTGGATATCACATGAACGATTTCATTTCCGGCGAACTGGAAGTGCTCCAGCAGCTGATTGAGTTCAACAAGACCAAGGAAGCCTTCTTCGCGAGCCAGGATGTGAGGGCGCCTCATGAGTCTGTGGCGCCCTACATCAGTCAGCTGAACCAGGATGGCATCGTGATGATTCCTGGTTTTCTCTCCGAGGAGCAGTGCCAGTCCATCTGCCGGAACAAGCCGGATCAAGAGGAGTTCACGCTGTCAACGGAAGACGACAAGTCGATGTTCTATCTGAACGCGGCGCGGCACCCGGCCTTTGCCGACTTCTTCGAAGACCCCCGTACGGTGCGCATCATGAAGGGCTACATCGGCGAGAACGCCGTCCCCCTGCGCCAAAGCATGGAGATCCGTACCGTCAAGGGATCGGTCCATGCTTTCAACAGAATGTTCCACATGGACAGCTGGAAGCCCCGGGTCAAGGCATTCCTGTACCTGCATGACGTCACCACTGACGACGCACCCGTGGTGTATCTCAAGGGCAGCCACAAGGGCGACTGGCGTCTGCCCATGGAGTACAAGACCCACACGCTCTACCAGACATCGGAGACCGGCTACGCCAAGGATCTCGACGTCGTCTGGGTGGGCTGCTACTGGCCCTACGAAGTCAACGAGATCAAGAAGAAGCACGGGCTGCAGGAGCAGGTGTGCACGGGCAAGGCCGGCACCCTGGTGGTCTTCGATGCCCGTGGCTTGCACAAGGCCACGGAGCTCATCAATGACCACCGGTACATCCTCATCAATCACTACATTGCTGAAGGCCACAACACCTGAATCCAGGCGTGGCGTCAGCCATGAGGGGCGGGGCGGCTGCCTGCGTCCACAGGCCTTTGAGCAGCGCCCCGGTAGTACCTCGGTAGTGCCCCGATAGTGCCCCGATAGTGCCTCGGCCCTCGCCAGCCTACGCGGGGCGCTCACGCCCCTTCCTGTGCCCCATCAGGTGCTGAACCTGCGACTCAGCAGGTCCGGTGGTGCGGCCTGTGGCAGGCCTTGAGCAGCGGGCGGCCTGCCACAGGCCGCCCGCGAGCGTCATGCCGAGGTTGCGCGTGCGCGGCGCGGGATGATGGCCGCCGGGCTTGCCACCTCCTTGGCGGGCTCGTCCTTTACGGCCAGGGCGTCCAGCGCTTCAGCCATGGAAGCGATGGTGGGCGCGTCCAGCAGCAGGCGCAGGGGGATTGAACGCCCCAGCTGCTTGGCCGCCTTGCCGACAATCTGCGTGGCGAGCAGCGAGTGTCCGCCCAGGGCGAAGAAGTTGTCCGTTCTCTGGAGTTGCCCCGTCTGGAGGACTTCCTGCCAGATCGCCATGAGCCAGGCCTCGGTACCGGAGGCCGGCAGCGCAGGCGGGAGGGAGGTGGATTCCATCCGCGGCGACACCTTAGGCAAGGCCTTGCGATCGACCTTGCCGGTGGCGCCCTTGGGCAGCGTGGCCATGGCATGCCAGGCGGAGGGCACCATGTAGTGCGGCAGGCGCTGGCGCAGCGCATGACTCAACGCGGCCTCGTCCAGCGAGCCTTCAGGGGGCACTGGTGCGAGGTAGGCCACGAGGTGGGCGCTGCCTGTGTCGCTGAGCTGCACGGCGACAGCGGCCTCCTGGATACCTCCGAGTTCCAGGAGTGCAGCCTCGATCTCTCCCGGCTCAATCCGATAGCCTCGCAGCTTGATCTGATCGTCGGCACGCCCCAGGAACTGAAGCTCTCCATGGGGCTGCCACTGGGCCAGGTCACCGGTGTCGTACATGCGGCTGCCGCTCTGGCCGAAGGGATCGGGGATGAAGCGTTCTGCTGTGAGGCCGGGCTGGCCGCAATAGCCGCGAGCCAGGCCAGCGCCGGCAATGTACAGCCGGCCAGGTGTCCCCGGCGGGACCGGCCGCAGCTGGGCATCGAGCACATAGGCGTGCACCCCGGTGATGGGGCGTCCGATGGAAGGTGCACCGGCCAGGCCCGCAGGCACGCGCGAGGAGGTGGAGATCACCGTGCACTCGGTGGGGCCGTAATGGTTGTGGAGTGCAACGCTGTCGTCAGGAGGCCCGAAGTGCAGGCGATCGCCGCCTGTGTGCAGAGTCTTCAGAGGCAGGTGTTGCGCCTGCCCTGAGCTCATGAAGGACTCGGCCAGGGGTGTGACCAGGCAGGTGGCCGTGATGCCTTCGGTCTTCATCACGCGGGCGAGTTCGGCGGGATCGACGACGAAGTCCTCCAGCAGCACCAGCGTCGCTCCGGCGCACAGCGTGCCCCAGATTTCCCAGGTGGCAGGATCGAAGGCGATGTTTGTCACTTGCAGGAAGCGGTCGCCGGGGCCCAGGCCCGACGTGGTGATATGCCAGTCCACCAGGTTGGCCAGCGCGGCGCGCGGCACGTCGACGCCCTTGGGCCGACCGGTCGAGCCTGAGGTGTAGATGCAGTAGGCGAGGTGGCCGGGCAGGGGCGCCACGGCTGCGGCGGCCGGCTGGGCTGGCGGGGACGGCTCATCCACGAAGAGCAGGGCTGCGGGCGATGCCGCGAAGCGCTGGGCGTCCGAGCGCCGGCACAGGAGCAGGGTTGCCGCGCTGTCCTGCAGCATGTAGTGCAGCCGGTCGTCAGGTGCATCGGGGTCCATGGGCAGGCAGGCGCCGCCGGCCTTGGCGATGGCCAGCATGGCCACCACCCGCTCGGCCTCGCGCCCCATGCACATGGCGATGCGCTGGTCCGGTTGCAGGCCTTGCGCCTGAAGCCGCTGAGCCAGGTCCGTGGCGCGTGCGTCCAGTTCGGCATAGCTCAGGCGTGTGGGGCCGCACACCAGGGCGATTGCCTCCGGCCTCAGCCTTGCATGGGCCTCAACCCGGCGCTCCACAGGCTGTGGCGCAGGGGCAGGGGCCGGATCGGCCGGGCCAATCAGCAAGGCATGCTCGGCCTCACTGAGCACCGGCAGCTCGCCGACGCGGACCGAGGTCCGCCTGAGCATGACTTCCAGCAGGAGGACGAAATGCGCTGACATGCGCCGCACGATCTCTGCGTCAAGCGCTTCGGCGTCGTGTTCGAACAGGCACCGTGCGCCCTCGTCGGCATCTTCGACCTCCAGCCTCAGCAGGTTCTTGGCATAGGCGGATGTCGTCGGCACGGGCTGTAGCGTCGTCTCGCCCAGCTGCCATGAGGCGGGGCGGCTGCGCTCGTATTTGAAGGCCAGACGCAGCAGGGATGCCGCCAGATCGTCACGCTGCCCCTTGAGTGCCCGCACCAGCGAGGGATAGGGGACCTGGCGGGTGTCCATCAGTGCGAAAAGGCGGTCGCTGAGCTGGTCGAGCAGGTCTTCGACCGTGGCTTCGGGGTCCACGGAGGCGTGGAGGATGGCGACGTTCATCAGGTAGCCGGTCTCATCCGCGGACTCGGCCTCGCGAACGTCCATGGGCAGACTCACCGCGAGCTCCCGTCGCAGGCCGTGCTGCGAGACCAGCACCACCAGCGCGCCGAGGTACACGGCTGCAGGGGTGCTGCCCAGCCGGGCCGCCAGCTCCCGCACGGCCAGCGAGGTGGTCGCGCTCAGCGTGACGGCCCTATGCGCCGAGGGCGCGGCGGCTCGCGCCGGGGGCGTGGCGCGGGTGGGCAGTGGATCGCCTGCGGGCAGGGCCTGCAATGCCGTCGCGAGGTCCCTGATCTGGGTGCGTCCGGCTGCGGACTGCAGGAATTGCGCCTCCCGCTCCACATGCTGCTGCAGCGACCAGGCCGGAGGCACCGGATCGGCAGGGGCAGCTCCGAAGCAGCGCTGGAGCTCGTCAAGGAAGACCTGGACAGAAGCGCCGTCGAAGACCAGATGGTGCACCGTCAGCAGGAGCCCTGCCTCACCTTCGTTGTCCTGGACGATGGCGACGCGGTACAGCGGGCCTTCCGCCATGTCGATGGCTTGCAGGCTTTCGTCGTGGGCCCGGGCCTGCAGCGGTCCGGGCAGGATGCGCACAGGGGCCCGCAGGCGGGGGTCGCAGGCAAGACGGGGGACGAAGTCCTCCACCACCACGCGCGCGGCCAGGGCGGGATGGCGCAGCAAGGCGCGATCCAGCGCCTGCTCAAGCGCCTGTGCATCCAGCGGCCGCGAGGCCCGCAGCGCGATCACCACGTTGTACGCGGCACAGGCGTCTTCTCCCGTCCGGGCGATGTACCAGAGGCCTTGCTGACCTACCGTCAAGGGCAATGTCGTGTTCATGCGAGATCTTCTTTCCTGGTCGAAGTCATCTTGAAGAGAAACCCTCTGCGGGCGCGGGCCGGGCAAGGGCCAGCTCGGGCTGCGTGCCGTCTTGCTGGGCGGCCAGGTGCTCGCGTGCCCGCGCACGGTGCTGGCGTTCGCTCCACGCTGCCGCGAGCAGGCAGGCGGGGACCAGCAGCATGCCCATGACGGAGTTCAGGAGGCCAAGGCCGCCGGGCTCGGGCGCTCCCCACGCCAGCTGCAGAGATGGCCAAGCCTGAAGGGCTGGTGTCATGACATGCGAGGCCAGCGGGATGGACGCCAGGGTCGCCACCGGGATCAGCGAATACGAGACCATGCGCCGCGTGGCAAAGACCCGGCCCTGCAGCTCCGGCGGCACCAGGGAGTGCCACAGGGTCTGCAGAGAGGCGATGAGGGTGGACGTCAGCATGCCCGACGCCGCCGCGACCACCAGCGCGCCCGCCGGCCCGTTCACGAAGCCCCAGGCCGTCATGACGGCGCCGAACCCGGCTGCCGTGGCATAGACCAGGCGCTCGGCCTTGCGCGCGTCGATCGCCGCACGGGTGAAGAGCATGCCGCCCACGAAGGCGCCGGCACCTTCCAGCGCGAGCGCCATCCCCAGGGTCTGCTGGTTGGCAAAGGTGAGCAGATGGGGCACGAAGCCCACCATGAAGACGCCGCCGGCCACGTTGTAGCCCGTGATGAACCAGAGGATGCGGCGCAGATGCGCATGCTCGCCAATCCAGCGAAGACCGAAGAAGGCGTCGCGCCAGAAGCGATAGACGTCGCCACGCTGCTCGCGTGGCTGCAGCAGCCGGGCGTCCAGGCCAAGAATGGCCAGCACGGCGACGATGGACGTCGCCGCATCAACGCCGAACACCGCCGCAGGCCCGAGGGCGTGCAGGGCGACGGCACCCAGCAGCGGCGCACTGACCTCCGAGACGCCTGCCAGGGCTTGCAGCAGGCCATTGGCTCGACCGAGAGCCTCCTTGGGCACCAGTGAACCGATGGTGGCGGCCATGAGGGTCCATCGGAAGCTGCCGGCCACGCTCAGCGCGAGAATGACCAAGCCCGCCTGCCACAAGGCCATGGGCCCATGCATGACGATGGCAAGCGCGCACAGCACGATGCCTGCGGTGAAGGCCTCGCAGGCCGTCAGCAGTGTCTTCTTGTTGCAGCGATCGACGATCACGCCCACCATCGGCCCCAGCAGCAGATTGGGCACCGAGGTCAACAGGGTGAGGGCGGCGAAGAGGGCATACGAGCGGCTCTGCTCGTAGATCCAGACATTGATGGCAAACATCGTCATGCCGGCGCCCAGCGCGCTGATGCTGCGGGTCAGGATGAGCCACAGGACCTGGCGCGGCAGGGCTTCGCCGGCCGGGCCCGCCAGCCATGTCGCCAGCTTCATCGCGAGCGCCCGTCTTGCCGTGCCAGCAGGTCGTCGGCATGCAGGCCGACCAGGCGGAACTCGCTGGTGTAGCGCAGGCCTTCGGCGTCATGGAGCCAGAGCTCATCCGGGCCGGGCAGCATTTCGGAAAAGCTCAGGCGGCCACCGGCCCCGCTGGCCTCGTCCATGCCGCGCCTCAGCTGCTTGGCCAGCATGCGTACCGACACGAGGCTGTCGAAGTCCAGGTAGACGGGCTTGGCTTCCCAGGCGAACTTGGCGAAGACCTGTGCAGGCACTCCCAGGCGGGACCGCCAGGCCTGGGCGGCTCGGAAGGCGGCACGCTCGTCCTCCAGCAGCGCGAAGTCCAGTTCGCCGGCCTGGAAGGACCAGGTCTCGCGTTGCACGACCAACTGGCCCAGTGTCACCCGTGGCGTGTGCTCGCGCTTGTGCATCATGCCGAAGCGGTTGATCACGGCGATGAAGAGGAAGTCGCCCAGCACATCACGCAGCGGCGCCTGCCAGCGCCTGTCCCGCACCTGCAGCTCGCCGGCTTCCCGGAAGACCTGCAGGCTCGCAATGCTGCGGGCAGTTGCGGCATTGGCGGGGACGAAGCCTCGCGAGAACACCACTTCGAGCGCGCGCTCCGGATCGTCCACCCATTGCGTACGCGTGGGCGTGCCCGAGGCATGCGGGCTCAGCTTGGGCATGACGTAGTTGTCGCCGAGGTCGCTGCACAGGGCGTCCAGCAGGCGCTGACGCTCGGGGTGCTGGGAGGCGAAGAGATTGGTCGCGACCGTGTTGCCGCCGATATGGACCTCGCCGAGCACCGCGAGGTAGTCACCCTGAGCCAGGGCCTGCGGGCTACTCGCGCAGAACATCAGGTCCGGGCAGTGGTAGCGGCCGAGCATCCAGACGCTGCCGTCGGTGGCGAAGGTCTCGAGCACCTTGGCGCGGAGCTCGTGGAGCTCGAAGGCGATGCGCGACGGCGTGCTGCCGGCGCCGTCCAGCAGCAGCGACTCCCAGCGGTCGCGCAGCTCCTGGGCGAGGTCGTCCAGCGGGACCTGGTCGCCGAAGACGATGGACTGGAGGTGTGGCCATAGGTCGGCCAGGCGAAGCGAGTCCGTGCCCCGGGCCTGTGTCTGCAGGCGGTCGAACTCGAGATCGAAGGCGCGCTTGAATCGTCCCCATGCCGCGGAGGTGAACCAGCGCGCGCTGGTCAGCACCAGCTCCAGCGCATCGGTGGCTGGTGCCAGCGCTTCACGCGAGAGTGTCAGCTGGAGGTCACGATGGCAGTCCTCGTACACGAGGGCGCGGCCGCCATACACCTCGCCCTGCTTGCGCCGGGACGGCCCGCCCACGACGCTGGCAAAGACTTGGTGCAGGGCATGCATGGCCTGCGCCAGGGCGTCTGGATCGCCCGCGGCGGCGAGCACAGCGTCCTTCGCCTGCTGAAGCGACTCCAGCGCTGCGAGGGCCTCTGCGCGCAGCGTGGCATCGTCGATGCGCTGGAGGTGCTGGTGCAGGGCGAGGTCGGGGTCGTCGCCACAGGAGGGAATCTGGAACGAGAGCCAGATCCGGTGCCTGGCGTTCAGCTGACGGAGCAGGGCGTAGATCTGGGCTTCGTCGGCAAAGGGGCTGAAGGGGTCCGCCAGCAGGGCGCGGCACAGGGTCTTGCACTGGGCGCTTCCATTGCACATCGACAGGACGCGGGCCTCGGCCTCATCAAGGGCGACGCTGCCGCCGCCAGGCAGGCACAAGGTCTGCCCCTCCAGGCGCAGATAGGGTTCCATGCCGGCGATGAGATAGGGCATGTAGCGCTCATCCTGGGCGTACTTCTCGGCCAGCGCGGCGATGGCCCAGTCCTCGAAGTGCACGCTGCGCGAGGAGACGAGACCCTTGCCGGCTTGGTAGGTCGCGTTCCTGGCATCGTCGTCGATGCGAATCCAGGCCAACGGCCCGAAGAAGCCGATGGAGTCGTTCTTGACGCCATAGCGCTGTACGTAGTTCGCGACCAGCGCCTCGCGCTGACGGCGCTTGCTGCCACCCATGGCATGGCCTTGCGCAAGCGGGTCCAGCACGGTGGAGACGGCGTCGAGGTTCTGCCAGCCCACGGCACTTCGGAACAGCGGATCCCGCGCGAACCCAGCCGTGGCGCCCTCCAGCGACTGCAGGGCCTGCTCGTAGGCGGCGTCCATGTCTGCCAGCGTGCAGCGGTACTCGGCCGCGGCGGCGTCTATGGCTGCGCACAGCTCGGGCCCCAGCTCTTGCGGTGCCGGGACGATGGGGCAGCCGTCCTGGTCTGCCTTGCCTTCGCGCAGGAGCTTGAGGGTCTTCTGTGCGCGCCCCAAGGCGCGCAAGGCCGGCTTGTCGAGTTCCTTCTCTCCTTGGCGCAGGTGGGCGATGAGCGTCCTTACCTCGTTCTCGCCCTGCTCGACCCGCGCGCGCAGCCGCTGCTCGGCTTCATTGGCGGCCTGAGCAGCGGCAGCCAGCCCGGGTGAGGACAGCTGCGTCAGCAGGGCGGCGGGGAAGCCGGCGCTGCGCAGCACGGCGTCGCGCCACCAGGTCCAGCCGCAGGGGCCGGGCGGGACGAGGTGATCTGGCCAGCCGGCAGCGTTCGACGCCGAGGTGGCTGCATCGGGCGTCAGGGGCGCGGCGGGTGCCTGGGCCGGGAGCGTGTCAGGGAAGTCCATGTCCATCTTTTCCACCATCATTGGCTGGCGTTCTTCGCCATTCGGTCGTCGATGAGTGCCGCGATGCGGCTTGCTGTCCCGGCCTTGAGGACGTCGCGCAGGCCCAGGGTGACGCCAAAGGTCTCGCGGCAATGCGCGACCAGGCGCAGCAGCATGACTGAGTGCATGCCGAAGTCCGCGAGCGCGCGCCTGCTGTCATGCACCTGGGTGGGGGCCAGCGGCGCGATGAGTTCCAGAAGCCTGGAGAGGGTGGGCGAAGCCGCCTCGGGCGCCAGCGCCTCCGCAGCGCTGGGCGCCTGTTCGATCTGGCGTGCGAGCGCCGCGCGATCCACCTTGCCTTGCAGCGTGAGCGGGAAGGAAGGCCTCACGTGCCACGCCGAGGGGCACAAGCCCTCCGGCAGCTCCTGGCGGACGAAGGCCTCGACCTCGTCGAGCGTCCCGGCCTCCTCGTTCATGGCGAGGCAGGCGGCCACGTGTGCTGAATCGCCCGAGCCCAGCACCAGCGCTACCGCGTCGCGCACGGCGGGATGCCGCAGCAGCGTACTTTCGATGTCGCCCAGTTCGATGCGGATGCCGCGGACCTTGACCTGCAGATCGCGCCGGCCGATGAACTCGATGCGGCCGTCGGCCAGCAAGCGGCCCAGGTCTCCGGACCGGTACATGCGCTCGCCCGGTGCGCCGAAGGGGCAGGGCAGGAAGCGCTCAGCCGTGAATGCTGGATTGCCGAGATAGCCCGATGCGAGGCGGGGACCAGCGATGAACAGCTCGCCCACGATACCCACCGGCAAGGGCGCCAGCCGCTCGTCCAGGACGTAGACACGGGTGCCCGGCAGCGGTCGGCCTATGGACACATAGGGCCCGCCGCAACCTGGTGAATCGTCGATGGGCCCCGTGGTGCAGGTCACGGTGGTCTCGGTGGGGCCGTAGGCATTGAGCAGGCGCAGCGAGGGTGCCGAGGGCAGGCGCTGCGTGGCGACGATGGGTTCTCCTCCGACGATCACCAGGCGCAGCCCACCGAGCTCGGCCGGCCATTCGCGCTGCGAGGCGAGCAGTTGCCAGTACGAAGCCGGGATGTCGGCGACGGTGACGCGCTCGCGGCGCAAGTGTTCGACAAGCTCGTCCAGTGCCCAGGGCTCGTCGCCGCGCATCAGGACCGTGGCCCCGCTGCTCCAGGCCACCATGAACTGCTCGATCGAGGTGTCAAAGGCGCAGGATGAAAACTGCAGCACGACGTCGGCCGCAGACATCGCGTAGGCCTGCGACGTGACGGCGGTGTGGTGGGCCAGGGCGCCGAAGGGGACGAGCACGCCCTTGGGTGCGCCGCTGGAGCCTGAGGTGTACAGGCAGTAGGCCGGCGATGCGGCCGGCAGCTCGACGACGGGATTGCCGCACCCTGCACCCTCAGGCGCCACAGGGTCCGTGGCTTCGAGGGTGAGGAGCTGCATGTCGCGCAGAGCCGCGAGGCTCGTCCGCAGGCTGCTGTCCGTGACCGCCAGGGAGACCTCTGCGCTGTCCAGCATCAGGGCCAGGCGGGCGGCGGGCAACTGCGGGTCCAGTGGCAGGTAGATGGCGCCGGTCTTCTGCACGGCGAGCAGGGCGATCGCCAAGGGCAGGCCTCTGGGAACCGCCACGGCGACACAGAGACCCGGCCGCGCACCCAGGTCCAGCAGGCGATGGCTCAGCACATTGGCGCGGCGATTGAGCTCACCGTAGGAGAGGCGCGTCCCTGCGCAGATCAAGGCGCACTGCGCGGGGCTGGCCTCGGCATGCGCCTCGAAGGCGCGGTGGGCGAGGATGGCCTGCGCGCCCGTGGCGGGGCCGCCGTCGGCCAGTGCCAGGACCTCCTCGCGCTGACCGGGCGTCATCCAGGGCAAGGCCTGGACCGGGCAGGCTGGCGCGGCGATGGCGGACTCCAGCAAGGCCAGCCACAGGGTGGCCAGGCCTTGCGCGGTTTTGCGGCTGAAGCGTGCCGTGTCGAACTCCAGCCTTGCGCTCACCTCTGGGCCGTGTGTGCTGAGTATCCAGGTCAGCGGATAGGGCGATCCGGCCGAACGCCGTTCGAGCGCCTGGACCTCCAGGTTTGGCAAGGCCAACACGGGGCTGTCGTGCTCGTTCAGGTTCAGCATGACCTGAAACAGGGGGGACGGGCCGGCCGGGTGCAGTTGCTCGAGCAAGGCGTCGGGGTGTTCGGTGGCATCCAGCAGTCCGGCACGGACACGCGCCAGCACCGTCGAGAAGCTGTCCTGCGGCTGCACGGACGTGCGCAGTGCCAGGGTGTTGATGAGGCAGCCCAGGGTCGAGGCGCGCTCGACGGTGTCACGCCGGGCCACAGGGTAGCCCAGCGTCACGTCGGTCTGTGCGCTGATCCGGAACAGCAGCAGCTGCAGTGCGCCGGCAAAGAGCTCGAAAGCCGTGCAGCCCTGCCGCTGGATGAAGGCGCGCACGGCCGCCGTCAGTGCCGGAGGGAGCTGGAAACGGATCGAGTCACCCTCCAGCGTCGGCTGGGCGGGGGCCGGATGGTCGAATGGCAAGGCCAGTGGCGGTGGAGACGCCAGCTGCGCACGCCAGTAGGCACGGGATGCCTCGCTGGCGGCCTCTCGCCGCAACTCGTCATTGACGAGGGCCCGCAGGCTCAGCGCCGAAGGCGCCGGCACTTCGCCACGGTAGCGTGCAGCGATCTCCTTCGCGAGACGACCCATGGACCAGCCGTCTGCCGCGATGTGATGCACCGTCAGCAGCAAGACATGCTTCTTGCCGCCCAGGCGCAGCAGCCTGGCGCGCAGAGGCCCTTGTCGGTCCAGGTCGAAGGGGAGTCGCGCTTCTTCGGCAAGCGCCGCCGTGGCATCGGCCGCATGCAGTTCCTGAACGTCCAGTTCCCAGAGGCTGTCTGGCTCGTCAGGGGGCAGTACGCGCTGGTGTGCTTCGCCATCCACCTCACGCAGGCGAAGGCGCAGTGCGTCGTGGGCGCGTTGGAGGTCCAGGATGGCGGCGCGCAGCGCCTCGACCTGCAGGTCGCCGCTGAGCTGCCATGCCACGGTGATGTTGTAGACGCCTCCATCGGCGGCCAGCTTGTCGCCGGCCCAGATGCGGCGCTGGTAGGGCGAGAGCGCGAAATCGTGACCTGATACGTGACCTGATACGTGACCTGAATCGTGGACGATACCGCTGTGGTCAGCAACCGCAGCGTTTGCCGGGCCTGCCCAGCGGGCCGGCGGGGGCGAGCTGGCGGAGCTTTCCGACCCGTCCGTCCTTTCCGAATGGCCGCGAGACAGCAGGGCTGCCAGTTGCCAGACGCAATGCGATTCGTGAATGCGGCGCACGCCGACGTCCCGCCCCAGCAGGACCGCCAGTCGCGAGGCGACCTGGGCCGCCGCCAGCGAATAGCCGTCGCAGTCGCGGAAGCTGTCAAACCTTCCCAGGGACGGCTCGCCGAGCACCTCGCTCCAGGCTGCAGCTACTTGCACCTCAACGGGATCGCTCGGCGGTACTTCTTCCACTCCGCCGAACTCCTCCCGAGAAGGGTCAGGCCTGGGCAGCCTGTCGAGGTCGATTTCGCCGCTGGGGGTGGCAGGGAGCTCATCCAGCAGCAGCACCCTGCGTGCGCGACCGGCAGGGGCCGAGGCCTGCAGCACGCTGGCCAGGTCTCCCATGCTGGGCGGTGCATCCAGCGAAGGCCATACGTAGGCAAAGCCGGCTCGCGAGAGGGGGCTGCCCGCCGGGTCCAGTGGAGCGACCGCAGCGCGGACCCCCGGGACGCGGGCAAGGCTGTGCTCGAGCGCGCTGTCCCTGCCGGGAACGGCCTCGCGAAGTGCAATCGTCATGTCGGCGCTGGTGCTGATAGGCATGGGCCTGATGAAGGGTCAAGTAGAGAAAACGGCAGGAGATGTCTGGATCGATCCGATGCCGGAACTTCGCAAGACCGTGGCCTCGCTGCGGCCTCAGGGCCGCGGCGTGGACGGTGCAGGGGATGCTGTGCACCTGGGGCGGTGCTGCACTGGTCGCCCGACAACCCGGGCTCCCCCCTGCTCGGGGGGGGGCAGCGATGCCTGTCGGGCGGAGGGCCGAAGCGGTCCTGTCGCAGGTGCTTTGGCTTCAGTTGCGGGTTATCTGGATGGTGTCAATGGTGGTTCCCCCTGGGGTCTTCTTGTCTTCGCTTTGTCTTTATCGCAGGAGACCGCAGCTCTTGCGGGGCGTGAGAATAACGCACTATCGGAACGGTTTGATGTCGCTTTGTGGTCATCGAGGCCGTGTCTTTCGAATGGTTGCAGATGGCCTGTTGCTCATGGCATGGGTCGGAAGGGAGGGGGCTGCAAGGCGAAGGTCGCCTGCCGGGCCGATCATGCAGTCCTGCGTCTGTGTCCTTACGGTGACGCTGACCTTCGCGCGTAGGCCTTGGATCTATCGGTGCCTTGACGGCGTCATCGTGCTGTAGACTCTGCCCGCTCAAATTAGCGGCACGCGATGCCTGGAGCATGCGCAAGAGCGTGGGGGTATCCGCAGGGAGTCTCTTGTGGAGGCTCCTGGCGGCAGAGAGCGGGGTCTGGCTGTCATGTGTAGATCGACGCCATCTGTCCCTGCGTTCCTGCCGCCGGTCTCGCCGCGGCCTGTCCTGAACCCGAGCCCGATTCGCGGTCTTGCCGATGGTCTTGCGCTGCGCCCGGGGCTGCAGGAGGGTCAGGCAGATCCGTTGCGCGCCTCGCTTGCCCTGTGCTGCCGCACCTGACATCAACATCTCAATACGGGAGTCTTCCATGGATGATGCCGAATACCTGGTCGTCAAGAATCACGAAGAGCAGTACGCCCTCTGGCTGGCGGATCTGGCGGTTCCTGCGGGATGGCAGGTGCAGCCAGCCCGGGGCTCGAAGGCGCAGTGCCTGGACTACGTGCGCGAGCATTGGACCGATATGCGGCCTGCGAGCCTGAGGCAGCAGATGGGCGCCTGAGCGCCAAATGCCGCGCCACCGGGACGTCCCGGCGTCAGGGTGCGGCCCTGAGACTCTTGCCGTGCTTGCTGGCTGCCTGGACTTGCGGGCCTGGCCGGCAGGGCGCATGTCGCCCACTGAGCCGTCGGCGCTGCTGCGGGCCCGCGACCACCGCATGGCAGCTTGATGAAAGGGCCGCAATATTTGCAGACAAAATTTTGCCCTGACTTGTGGCTGATCAACTGACGAGTTGTTAGCATCGGCGCGATTTTGGAGAGCGTTGACCTCAGTGGATGGGTCACGCCAAGGGAGAGGGGGTGGCATCACTCCCCAATAACAAGCAACGAGTCCCGCATCCATCAACCGGCGATCCTGGGCAGCGGAGGGCACCCATCGTGACCTTCTGCCGAGGCGTGGCCGGAGGGTTGCGGGCACAGGAGGGCATCTGATGAAGACCATTGGTCTGATCGGCGGGCTGAGCTGGAAAGCCACGATCTACTACTACGACTACCTGAACGAGCTCGGGAACCGCCACCTGGGCAAGTCGCACTCGCCACACATCGTGGTGGACAGCCTGGACTTCGAGCGCGTGGCGCAGTTCCTGCGCGACGAAGACGACGAGGCGCTGATCGACTACCTCGGTCACTCGGTTCGGCGCCTGTCGGCCACCGGCGCGGACGCCATCACCATCTGCTGCAACAGCGCCCACAAGGTGGCCGGCCGCCTGGCGGAGCGGACGGGCTGCGCGCTCATCGACATCCGCCACACCGTGGTCCGCGAGCTGCAGTCCAAGGGCATCGGCGAGGTGCTCCTGCTGGGCACGCTGTTCACCATGGAGCAGCGCTTCTATCAGGACGTCCTCGAGGCGGCGGGCATCCGCTGCCGTACGCCAGACGCCCAGGACCGTGCCTTCATCAACGAAGTCATCATGAAGGAGCTCAGCGTGGGCATCGTGAACGATGCGTCGCGGGAGCGCTTCATCGCCATCGGCCGTGCGGCCTGCGAGAGCGGTGCGCAGGCCGTGCTGCTGGCCTGCACCGAGCTGCCACTGCTGGTCGGTGCCGAGCATTTCGAGGTGCCGGTCGTCGATGCATCGCTGGTGCATGCCCAGGCTGCGTTTGCCCATGCCATTCGAGGAGGGACTGCCTGATGACCGGCGCTTATGTCCGCATGTCATTGGCGATGCTGCTGGTGGGCAGCTATCTGGTGGCAAGCAAGATCATTCTCCAGTTCGTGCCGGTCTTCACGGCAGCCTTTGCACGGCAGGCCCTGGCCTTCGTGGCCCTGGCTGCATGGCTGGCCTGGACGCAGTCGCCCGTGTCCATAGGCCGAGGGCGGGACCGGCTGGTGCTGCTCGTGCAGGCCTTCGTCGGTGTGTTCCTCTACAGCGTGCTGTCGCTCTATGGCGTCCAGTGGACATCGGGCGTCGCGGCCAACGTCCTGATGGCCTTGACGCCAGCGGCGGTGGGGCTGGTGGGCCTGGTGCTGTTCCGGGAACGCCTGGGGGCCACGGAGTCCCTGTGCCTGGTCCTGGCGGTGTGCGGGGCCATCATCACTCAGCTGGGAGAGGAGCAGGGCCTCTCCGAGGCCTCGTCCCTCAAGACCTGGCTGGGAGGTGGGCTCATTGTGCTGTCCGTGTTCTCCGAGGCGGTGTTCCTCACCTTCGGCAAGATGCTGCGGCAGCCGCTTCCCTCGACGGTGCTGTCGCTGGTGCTCACGCTGCTGGGCTCGCTGATGTTCCTGCCCTTCATGTTGTTCGAACTGCCCGCCTGGAACGTGGCGGCAGTGCCCTGGTATGTCTGGGGTCTGATGCTCTACAGCGGCGTGGCCATCACCGCATTGGCGGTGGTCCTCATGAACAGCGCGATGAAGGTGGTGCCCACGACGTCAGCGGCGGTATTCACCGCCTTCATTCCGCTCAGCGGCGTAGGACTGTCCGTCCTGCTGCTGGGAGATACCTTGCGCTTCCAGCACGTGCTGGGGGCCGCCCTCGTACTGGGAGGGATGCTGTTTTCTGTGTTGCGCCAGCAGTCCAGGCCGCTGCAGGCACCATCGGTGGAAGGAGGGGCCGCATGAATGCGACTGAGATGACGTCCATGATCGAGGCCCGCTGCAGTCAAGTGCAGCCTGAGGTTGACCTCATGCTGGAGGGTATGCGTGCCGAGTTGAAGGCAGGTGGCGTGGGCAATTCGCTCATCCAGAAATGCCTGCAGCGCTATTTCGAGCACAGTGACAGCATGGCGGACGGCCTGGCCGTGCTGCTGGCGGACCGCCTGGCGCTGCCGCCTCTGTCCGCTGAGGATCTCTACAGCAGGTTTTCGGAGTGCTATGACGATGAGCCCGCCCTCATCGAGACCATGCGCCAGGACCTGCAGTCCGCGGCCCAGCGCGATCCGGCTGCGAACGGGCTCTACATGCCCTTTCTTTTTCACAAGGGTTTTCACGCCCTGCAGGCGCACCGGGTGGCGTCCTTTCTGTGGCACCGGCGTCAGCGCGAAGACGCCCTGCTGATCTCCAGTCTCTGCGCTGCCAAGCTGTCGGTGGACATCCATCCGGGCGCACGCATAGGCCCCGGCGTGTTCTTTGATCACGGCGACGGCCTGGTGATCGGCGAGACGGCGGTGGTCGGTGCCGGGTCGACGGTGCTGCACGGCGTGACCCTGGGTGGTACGGGCAAGCAGCGCGGCGACAGGCATCCCAAGGTGGGGACCGGCGTGCTGATCGGCGCCCATGCCTGCATCCTGGGCAATATTCACATCGGCAACAACTCGCGCATCGGCGCAGGTGCCGTGGTGCTGCGCTCCGTGCCGGAGGGTCACCTGGCCGTGGGGACGCCTGCCATCAACAGGCCTATCTCGACCCTGGGTGATGCGCCTGCGGAGACACTGGACCACAGCTTTCCTGGCGCCGTGCTGGAATACGACGAGCTGTGAGGCGTTCAGCCACGGCCCGCACCTCGAGCTGGCCGGTGGGCGGTCCGCGTGTTGTACTCACGGCTTAAGTCGTGGCGGGATGCGGGTAGGGGCAACAGGTGGCGCCGATGACCCGCGCCATGGCCTGACCCCTTACCTGCCCCCTGATCTGATCCACGGCCGCGCCCAGCGGTGGCCGCCCTGTCCTGGTCGGGCAGGGGGGGCGCAGGCTGTGGCTCAGGGGCCAGGCACGGGGGCAGGCGCGGCCTGTGACAGCAGAAAGTGCGTCAGCAGCGCCACCGGGCGGCCGGTGCTGCCCTTGGTGGCGCCGCAGGTCCAGGCTGTGCCGGCGATGTCCAGATGCGCCCAGCGGTAGCTGCCTGCAAAGCGCTGCAGGAATTTCGCCGCGAGGATGGCCCCGCCGCGAGGGCCCCCTACATTGGCGACATCGGCAAAGTGGCTTGCCAGGCTGTCGGCGTAGTCGTCGTCCAGGGGCATGCGCCAGCAAGGATCCAGGGCCGTCTCGCCTGCCGCCATCAGGGCGGCGCCCAGGGCGTCGTCGTCGGTGAAGAGGCCGCTGCGCACGTCGGCCAAGGCGACGTGGCAGGCGCCGGTCAGGGTGGCCACGTCGATCACCGCTGCAGGCTTGAAGCGCTCGGCATACGTCAGGGCGTCGCACAGCACCAGCCGGCCTTCGGCATCAGTGTTGAGGACCTCGATGGTCTGTCCTGACAGCGAGGTCACCACGTCGCCAGGCTTCACCGCCCGGCCCCCCGGCATGTTTTCACAGGCAGCGATGAGGACCACCAGGTTCAGCCTGGGCTTGAGTTCGGCGACGGCCCGTAGCGTGCCCAACACGGCGGCTGCACCGCCCATGTCGAACTTCATCTCTTCCATGGCCTCGGCGGGCTTCAGCGAGATCCCGCCTGAGTCGAAGGTGATGCCCTTGCCCACCAGCACCAGGGGTGCTTGAGTTCTGGGCGCGCCCTCGTAGCGGGCGACGATGAAGCGCAGGGGCTCGTCCGACCCTTGGGCCACCGACAGAAATGATCCCATGCCCAGCTTCTGGACGGCCTTGCGGTCAAGCAGCTGCAGCCGCAGGCCATGGACGTCGGCCAGCCCCTGGGCACATGCGGCCAGATGGCTGGGCGTGGCGATGTTGGCGGGCCGATTGGCACATTCGCGCGCCAGCTCCATGCCTGCGGCGATGGCCTGGCCACGTGTCAGGCCCTGCTGGCGCTCGCTGGCGGCGTCGGCGTCGGCGTCCAGGGCGATCAGGGTCAGCAACGCCGGCCCGGCCAGCGCGTTGGCATCGGGCCGGGTGTGGCGGTAGACATAGGCTGCCTCGCGAGCCGTCAGCACGAATTGCTCGGCCAGCATGCCGGCGCGCCCATCGGCGTGCTCGAAGCCGAGGAAGACCACGGCTGCGTGCGCCACGCGATGGCCCTTGAGCTGGGCCCAGGCCTGCTGCAAGGCTGCACGCGCGGCCTTGGTCGAGTCCCGACCCGCGGCGCACAGGACCAGGCGCCGCGTGAGCAGGCCCCTGGGCTGCTGCAGGGTCAGGCTCCTGCCGGCCTTGGCTTCGAAGTCGCCCAGGGTCATGGCGTCCGTGAGCAGGGTTGCCAGTCTTGTGTCCAGATGTGCGAGCTGCGGCTCGCTGCCCAGTATCACGATCAAGGCGTCAGCGCTGATATCGGCCAAGGTCTCGGCGGCCATTGTCTTGAGGCGAAATTCCATCGGTTCTATCTTGGGTTGCAAGGGCGCATGCGGACGGCCGCCCGGCCTGGTGATGGGGGAGCTGGCTGAGGCAGAGGGACTGGGGCCCTGCGACTGACGCTGGCGAACTGCCGCTGACTGCCGCTGACTGCCGCTGACTGCCGCTGCTGGCCCCGCATTCCGCACGGCCGGCAGCGCCGCGAAGTAGAACGCATCCTGGGCCTTTGTGCCAAGCGCTGGCTGCGCTCGCTGGGTCGGCGTGCTGCGCGCGATCCACAGGCGTCTTGTCATCGGCGCTGCACAGAACTCTCGTCCACTGCATCCCTGTGCTTCTCCTGCATTGCCGGAGGCCTTCGTCTGCAAGGCTGGCACCGAGGCTAATGGTTACATTCAGCGGCGGCAGAGGTGATCGGCTGCTTACAATCAAATTCCACAGATGCATCAGATCCTCCGCTCAGACATGCGACAGAAAAGAACGAAGAAGTACCTGCTGAGTACCCATGAAGACGGCGCAAGACCACAGCCCCCAAAGACAAAGACACGGACAAGGACCACGAGCGGCATCGGGCTGCAGGCCTGCGCGGTGAGGCTGATCGGCCAGTTCGCCGGGCAAGCTTGGCAGTGCAGCGGCGCGGCGCCGCTCGCTGGCTCGGCCAGGACCGGAAACGCGGGCACGCAGGCGGCCCTGGCCATGGGTCTTGCCATGGCGCTGGCCGCGCCCTGTGCCCACGCTGCCGACAGCTCGAAGACGCTGGACAAGGTCGAGGTGTCCGGTGCTGCCAGCTCTGATCGCAAGGATGCCTCCGCAGCCAAGACGACGGTGAGCGCCGCGGAACTGAATCGCTTTGGCGATGCGAGCCTTGTCGATGCTTTGCAGCGCATTCCCGGCCTGTCGGTCGAGCGATCGTCCAGCAAGGGCGCGGTGGTGAGCTTGCGTGGCCTTGGCAGCGGCTACACCCAGCTGCTCCTGAACGGCGATCCCATGCCGCAAGGCTTCTCCATCGACTCGATCGCCCCCCAGCTCATCGAGCGTATCGAGGTGCTGCGCACGGCGACCTCGGACATGAGCAACCAGGCCATCGCCGGCACCATCAACATCGTGTTGAAGCAGACCTCGCTCAAGCGCCGCGGCGAGCTCAAGCTGGCGGCCGGCCACTACGAGAAGCAGTTCTCCCCCTCGTTCACAGTGGACCGTTCGATGGGGTCCGAGCGCTTCTCCTACGGCATTGGCGCCGGACTGGCTGATCTCCGCGATCGCTGGCCCTCAAGTTCGGTGACGCAAAGCACGGTTCTTGGCAGCACCCAGCCGCAGCGCTTCCAGAACGACAGCAGCGAGTGGCGCCGCGAGCGGCGGCTCAACCTCATGCCCAGCGCCACCTGGAAGCCTGGAGATCAGCAGGCCCTGACGCTCAACGGTCTGCTGCAGCGCAGCTGGACTGACTTCGAGGCGCCCGATGTGCGGACGGCCCTGGCTGGCGATCCGGTGCTCTTTCCCATCGACAGGCTGGTCACCTCGCAGCGGGCGGATCAGCTCCGCGTTTCAGGGGCCTGGAAAAGCCCCGTCGGCGAGAGCGCCCGCATCGAGGCGAAGGCCAGCCACAGCGCCGTGACCCGCACGACCCGCTCAAACTTCTACGCGACAGCCGCCGATGCGTCCCTCCTGCTCTCGCGGGATGTCGGGTCCACGCTGCGGGACCGCAGCACCCTGCTCAGCGGCAAGTATTCGCATGGCCTGTCCAGCGACCATGCCCTGGCCTTTGGCTGGGACGCGGAGTTCGGCCAGCGTGCCGAGAGCCGCGACCAGACGGAGCGCAGCCCGGTGGGCTTGCCCACGCAGGACCTGTCCGAAAGCTATACCGCGAGGATTTCCCGCCTTGCCGTCTTCGCCCAGGATGAGTGGGAGCTGTCCAGGCAGGTCTCGGCCTACCTGGGCTTGCGCCACGAGAGCCTGAGCACCGAGACAGTCGGCAATGTGCTGGACGCTGTCCATTCGCGCTCCAGTGCGCTCAGCCCGACGGCGCAGCTGCTGTGGCGCCTGCCCGATACGCGGGGCGACCAGGTCCGCCTCTCGGTCGCTCACACCTTCAAGACACCGACCGCGCGGGAGCTGATCCCGCGCCGGTGGGTGGTCAACCAGAACTCGGCCACGAGTCCGAATTTCCAGGGCAATCCCAATTTGAGGCCCGAGGAGGCCTGGGGGCTGGATCTGGGCTACGAGCGTCACCTGCGGGGTGATGCCTTCCTGGGTGTCAATGTCTTTGCCCGGCGCATCCGCAGCGTGGTGCTCAACCGCGTGCAGTTCGTCGACGGCGCCTGGATGGAAGTGCCTGTCAACAGCGGCAATGCCAAGGTCCTGGGCCTGGAGCTGGAGGCCAAGGGCAAGCTCAGGCAGTTCCTCTCCACCGACGCCGACGTGGACCTCCGCACCCAGGTGGCCAGGTATTGGTCCGCACTCTCTGCCTTGTCGGGTCCTGGCAATCGCCTCAGCCGGCAGCCGCCGCTGACGGCCTCGCTCAGCGCTGACTGGCGTCCCGCAGGCAGCCCCCTGACCCTGGGCAGCAGTCTTGTCTTTCGCCAGGAGGCCCTGGTGCGGATGTCTCCAGAACAGACGGTCCGGAAATCCAACCGCGCTTTGCTGGATGCCTTTGCGAGCTACAAGTACAGCAAGGACATCACGGCACGCCTTGTCCTGAGCAATCTGCTGGCCCAGGACGAGCGGCAGACCACGCACTATCAAGGCACCACCGTTGACGAGCGTACCGAGCTCCTGACCAGCACCTTCAGGACCGTGCGCCTGACGCTGGACATCAAGCTGTGAGCTCCCGGCGGCGACGGGGTGAGGACCTGCGGGCATGATGCGCGCAGCGCTCCTCAGGCACGACGCGCAGCAGGTGGCACCATGCCTGGCGGCGCTGTCGGCTCGCCTGCTCTGGCAGGGAGCGGCGATCGAGGTCTCGCTGGCGCTGTCGTCGGTGCACCGCTTGATGCAGGCCCTGGGGGCTGTCCAGCTGCCGGGGCTGCAGCAGACCTGGAGAGCCCCTCGCCAGGCCAGCTACATCGCCGGCCGCCTGTGTGCCGAAGCCGCCGTTCTGGCGCTGACCGGCGAGCCGGCCAGCATAGGACGGGCCCCAGGCGGCGAGCCGGTCTGGCCTGAGGGCCTGGTGGGGTCGATTTCCCATGATGCCGATACCGCGGTGGCCGTGGCAGCCCGCCGCACCAGCCTGGCTTGCCTGGGTGTCGATGTCGAGCAACGGCTCGGTGCGGCCGCCTTCACGGACATCGTGGCCGTCTGCCTGACGGCCGAGGAGCGTCAGCTCAATGCCCGGCATGCAGCGCCCCTGTGGGATGCCACGCTGCGCTTTTCCGCCAAGGAGGCTTACTACAAGGCGGTCCATCCGCAGCTCGGTCGATTCCTGGACTTCCACGACGTGCAGGTGGAGGGCGACACGGCGCCGGCCGACCAGGGCGTCTTTGCCTTGCAGCCGGTCCTGCAGGGCGACCTGCCGCGCCTGGCCGGCGCCTTCCGGCAGACCCGCTCAGGCCTCGTCACGCTGGTCTATCCGCCTGGGGCGTGCCAGGCCGCGGATGCCGTGCTCCATGCGTCGCCCTGGGGGGCGCCGCTGTTGCATGGCATCTGAAGACGGCGCGCCTGCTGGGCTTCAGTCCGCCGCACCCAGCACCAGGAAGGAGGCGTGTGCGCTGGCCACGGGCGTGTCGTCGGCCATGATGATGGCATTGGCGACAGCCAGCCGGCTGCCCACCTTGACAATGCTTACCCGGGCCTCGAGCCAGGCGCCCAGCGCAGCGCCACCGACGTAGTCGAGGCTGAGATGCGTGGTCGTCATGCGAAGGGGCACTTGCTGCGAACTGGCGGTGACATAGCCCAGGGCGATGTCGGCCAGCGTGGCGATGAGGCCGCCATGGGCCGTGCCGGCATTGTTCGTGTGCCGCTTGTCGATGCGCAGGCCCACCACGAAGCCTTCCTGCGTGCGGCGGTGGAACCAGGGGCCGGTGGCATCCAGAAAGGGGCTGGTGCGGAACAGTGGCTCGTAGCCGGCCGGGGGCTCGGCGCCGTTCACTTGCCCTCCACCTTCGCGATGGTGGCCAGCGCGACGGCCACCAGCTTGCGCTCCCCACGGCGTTCCGCGAAGACCTCGGCCTGGGCCACCACGGTGCGCGAGGAGGCCTTGATGACGGTGCCCACGCCGATCAGGCGCTCGCCGACGGCGGGCGCGAGAAAGTTCAGCTTGTACTCCGAGGTGACGACGTCGCCGGCCACGGATCCAGCCGCCCATGCACAGGCGCTGTCGGCCACAAAGCCGATGATGGCCCCATGCACGAAGCCATGGTGCTGGTTCACGCGCTCAGGCACGACAGGGACGGCCAGTTCCACCTTGCCGGGTTCGATGTGCAGCACCTGGGCCTCCAGCTGGGCGGCAAAGGGGGTCTTCGCGATGATGGCCTGCAGATAGGTCTTCATCTGATCGTTGTCCATGGCGGTCTCCGTGGCTAGCAACTGGCGTAGATGAGCTCGCCCCCAATGGCGGGGTCGGCGAGCATCGAGGGTAGCAGCAGGCGCTGAGTCTTGCCGCTGGTGGTCTTGGGAAGAAAGCCTGGTCGAACGAAGTGGATGCGGTGCAGCATCACGCCGTGTTCATGGGCCACCAGCCGACGCAGTTCGCCGGCCAGGGTGTCGAAGTCCAGCTTGCCGCGGAATGTGCGCTCGATCTCCTGAACGGCATGCACCCGCTCCTGGCCGTCGTCCGCGTGACCGAAGACCGCGCAATGGCCCGGCCGGAAGCCCTCATGGGCCGCCGCGATGCTGCGTTCGATGTCATAGGGGTAGACGTTGCGGCCTCGCAGAATGATCAGTTCCTTCTTGCGCCCGGTCACGTACAGGGCACCCTCCTGCACGAAGCCCAGGTCGCCGGTGGCGAGGTAGGGCGGGCCGGCATCGAGCGAGAGGAAGTGGGGCGCGGCAGCGGGCGGCAGATTCCAGTAGCCGCTGCTGATGTTTGGCCCGCGCAGGAAGATCTCGCCGATCTCGCCGTCGGCGCAGCGCCTGCCATGTTCGTCGGCCACCAGCAGGGTCACATCGGGGTGGATGGTGCCGGCGCACACCAGCTCGTCGCGGGCATCTGGCTTTTGCAGGAATGTCGGCGGGCGGTGCGCCGGTCCACCGGAGACGAACAGGGTGGCCTCGGCCAAGCCATAGCAGGGGAAGTGCGCGGCGGCATCGAAGCCATGGGCGGCGTAGCGCTCGCTGAAGTCGCGCAGCGCGCGTGCCGACACCGGCTCAGCGCCGTTGAAGGCGACCTTCCAGCAGCTGAGGTCAAGGGCCGCGGCCCGTTCGGCACGGTAGCGGCTCACGCACAGCTCGAAGGCGAAGTTCGGCCCGCCGCTGGTGTGGGCACGGTAGCGGTGTATCAGTTCCAGCCACAGCAGCGGATCGCGGAAGAAGGCCGTGGGCGGCATCAACACGGCGCAGCCACCAACATACAGAGGCTGGAACACGTTCCCGATCAGGCCCTGGTCGTGGTAGAGCGGTGCCCAGGCCACCACGGTGACCGGCTCCCGATGGTCAAAGGCCTCGCGGATCATGCGTTGGTTGGCCATGATGTTGGCGTGGCGTACCACCACGCCCTTGGGCCGCGAGGTGGAGCCCGAGGTGTACTGCAGCAGCGCCATCTCCTGGGCGTCAGGCGGCAGCCCCTCGAAGGGCTGCTGTGGATGGGCCCGGTCCGCGGCAAGCAGGTCCTCCACGGTGGTGAGGATTTGCGGCTCCAGCCCTGCCAACTGGGGTTCTCGGGCCAGCAGTGTCTGCAGTCCCGGCATGCCGATGATGCGCGTTGGGGTGCAGTCCGCCATCACGGTCGCAAGCGCTCCCGCCGAGCGAGCCTTGGGCAGGGGCAGGGGCACGGCCACCAGCCGTGCCAGCAGGCAGGCAAACAGCGCCTGCAGGAACTGCACCGACGTAGGCAGCACCAGCAGCACCCGGTCGCCCGGCCTGCAGCTGCGGGAGAGCTGGCGCGCAATGGCGGTGGCGTCGTCCAGGAGGGCGCCGAAGCTCAGGGTATGTTTCTCGATACCGCGCTCGTCGAGCAGGCGGTAGGCGATGCGGTCGCGATCCACGTGCGCCCGGTGGCGCAGCAGCTCGACAAGCGTGGTGACGTGTTCCATGCCTTCAGTGGAAGCTGACGCGCAGCCGGCCCAGGCCGCGAAGAATCTGGGAATGCTCAGACCAGGCCAGGGTGTCGTCCAGCACGCGCGCCTGCTTGCCGCTTGCGACCAGCGCCGAGAGAAAGACCTCGGCCTGCAGCTGTGCCATGAAGGCGCCGAGGCAGGTATGGATGCCGTGCCCGAAGGCCACATGGCGTGCGGCGTTCTGGCGGGTGATGTCGAAGCGGGCTCCCGCCGGGAAGACGGCGTCGTCCCGGTTGGCTGATCCCATGCACAGAAGCACCTGCTCGCCGACGCGGATCTCGACGCCCGCGACGTGCACAGGCTCGCTGGCCACGCGCTTGGTCATCTGCAGCGGGGACTCAAATCGCAGCACCTCGTCCACGGCCCCAGGCAGCAGCGCCGGCTGGGCCTTGAGCAGTTCGAACTGTTGGGGATGATGGGCGAACAGCAGCACGGCATTGCTGAGCAGCGAGGTGGTGGTCTCGACACCGGCGACGTAGCACATGATGCAGACGTAGATCAGCTCCTCGTCCGTGAGGCGGTCGCCCTTGTGCTCGTAGTGGGCGAGGCGGCTGATGAGGTGGTCATCCGGCCGGGCCCGCACGCGGGCAATGTGACCCCGGAAGAATTCCATGTAGTCGAGCAACTGGCGGTGCAGCTCGACATAGCGGTCGGCGGTGATGAACCCAGGCTCGAGAAAGATCCGCACCAGACGGGTCCAGTCCCTGATCGGGGCCTCGGCCTCGGGACCCAGGCCCATCCAGGCGCGGATGATGCGCAATGGCAGCGGCTCCGTGACCTCGGACACCAGCTCTACCTCCGGCTGCGCGAGCGCACGCCCCAGAAACTCGGCCACGGCGGCCTCGATCACGGGGCGCAGCCCCTCCACGCTCTTGCGGTTGAAGGCCACGTTGGTGAGCTGGCGCAGGCGGCCGTGGTCCGGGCCGTCGGTGAACACGATGGACTTCTCGCCCAGGCGCACGATCTCGGGGCAGTCCAAACCATGGCCCGCCAACTGCCGCTGCACCAGCGTGGGGATCAGCGTTGCGCTGAAGCGCTTGTCCTTCAGCACGGCAGAGACGTCCTCATGCCGCGTCAGCACCCACATGCCCAGCGTCTTGAAGGGTGGCCGCTCCCGCAGTGCTTCGTAGCTGGGGTAGGGGTCGCGCTTGAAGGCGGGGGACAGAGGATTGAAGCGCGGCGTGGCTGGGCGCTGCAGGGCGGCCGGGGTGGTGGTGTCCATGGGCAGGTCTCAGTGGCGTTGCAGCGTGAGCCGCAGCAGGCAGATCTTCCCCATGAAGAAGCCCAGTGAGGACAGCTGCAGGTAGCGCTCATAGCGCTTGACGGTGTCGAGGCCGACCAGCGCGATCGCCTCGGCTCGGCGGGCCTTCAGGCGGTGGGCCCACAGCTCGCAGGTGCGGGCATAGTCCAGGCGGTCATTGCGCACGCGCACGATCTCCATCACGCCAGAGGCTGCTTCCACGATGTCGGGCAGCGTGGGCAGGTCGGCGTTGGGGAAGATCTGCTGCTCCATGAACTCGCTGGCCTGGCTGCGGTCGAGGTTCAGGTAGGCGATGGTCTGCAGAGAGAGACGGCCCCGGCGCTGCAGGTGGTCGCGCGCGAACTCGAAGAAGCGGCGGTACTTCGCGCGCTTCTCGGCCACGGTGTCGTCGGGCGTTGCGAAGTGCTCAAAGGCGCCGATGCTGATCATGGCGCCATAGGGCTGGTCCGGGGTGTGGTCCAGCCAGTTTTCCAGCCGCACCTCGACGCCGGGCAGACCCAGGCTGCGCACATGGCTGGCCTGCTCTGCGCTGAGGGTGAGGCCGGTGGCATGCGTGAGCTGCTCGCTGCGTGCCTGCAGGCGGTGCAGCAGGCTGCCCCATCCGCAACCGATGTCCAGCACACGCGAGGCGTCCAGGGCCCGCGACTCGGCCAGGTGGTAGTCGAGCTTGCGTTGCTGGGCGCTTTCGAGGTCTGCGTCGTGCTGATGCTCGGGCCACAGGGCGCAGGAATAGCTCATCCCGGCGTCCAGCCACAGCGCGTAGAAGGCGTTGCCCACGTCATAGTGGTGCTCGATGGCCCGCTGCGCGGCCGCACGGTCCACCGGGCTCGAAAGGACGGCGTCCATCAGGCGGGTACCTCGGCTGCGGCGGCAGCGCGCAGACGGACGATCTCCGCGGCCATCAGCTGAATGGTCGGGAACTCGAACAGCAGGGAGGGCGAGACCTCCGTGCCCATCCACTCTTCCAGCTCGACAACAAGGCTCACGGCTGCCGCAGAGTCGAGGCCAAAGGTGTCGAACTCAGCGTCCACGGGGATGCGCTCGATCGGGAAGTCCAGCAGGGTGGCGATGTGCTGGCGGCACCATTGGACGATCTCGTCATGCGTCAGTTGGGCGAAGGGTGCGGTCATGAGGTTTACCTTTGTGGCTGTTCAGGAAAGGAGCGATGAGAGGGGGGGGCTGGCGAGGTGCCTGCGGCGGGGCCAGGGCCCGGGCTGGCACCAGGTCTGGCACCAGGGCTTGCCACAGGGGCATGGCTCAGAGGCGCCGCATGGGAAATGGCCGTCAGCCTTCAGGGCACGGCCTCAGACCCGGGCGACTTGCTGGCCGTCGTGCGGATGGCCTCGGGATCGGGCAGGCGCAGGTCCGTGGCCAGGCCCAGCCGGGCCATCAACCAGATGAACCACCAGCCCGGATCGGGCCGGTACCAGACGAGGCCGAACGAGGGCGAGTTCGGGAAGCGGTGGTGGTTGTTGTGCCAGGACTCGCCGAGCGTCAGGATGGAGAGGAAGCCGACGTTGTGGCTGCGCTCGCGTGTCTCGTAGGCGCGTGAGCCGAAGGTGTGCAGAAAGGAGTTGATCGACCAGATGATGTGCTCCAGGACCACCATGCGCAGCAGGCCGCCCCACAGCAGCCCCGACAGCGCGCCGGCCAGTGACTGGTGGTACAGGCCGCCCAGGGCGGCCGGCAAGGCGAGTCCCAGCACTATCCACAGGTGGTAGTGACGTGTGATGCGCTGCAGTTCCTTGTCTCGGAGCATGTCTGGGGCGTAGCGCACGACGTTCGGGTAGGCGTGCTTGGCCATCCAGGTGAAATGTGAATGGACCAGGCCCTTGAGGCGGTTCCAGGTACCGGGGCCATGCAGATTGGGCGAATGCGGATCGCCTTCTTGGTCGCTGCGCTCGTGATGCAGGCGATGCAGCGCCACCCAGGACGTGACATTCCCCTGGCCGGCCATGGCGGCTGCCACGGCCAGGAAGCGCTTGAGCCCTGGGGAGGCCTTGAAGGTGCGATGTGTGAAGAGCCGGTGGTAGCCCACCGTGATACCCAGACCGGTCAGGAGCCAGAAGCCGAACAGCAAGGCCGCTTCAAACGCACCGGTAGGCAGCCATCCTCCGAAGGCCGGGACGGCCAGTGCGACGCAGGCCAGTGGCGGCAGCACGTCAAACAGCAGGAAGTGGCGGCGCTGCAGGCGGTGCACAAAGGCGCTCTGCACAGCCATCTTGCCCTCGGCAGGAGGAGTGACGGCGGCGGCGGGTGCCGCCGGCCCAGGTGGAACCAGGTTCGCGGTGCGCTCGTCAGTCATGTGGTCTTCCATGGAAAGTTCGGACGTTTGAACATGAGCGTTGGCAGGCTGGCGCCCGGCCTTGCGCAGCAGTCCGCCACGCAATGGCATGCCCGGGCGTGGCAGGGGCTCTTGCCTGCGGGGGAGGGGCCGAAGCAGGCCTGGGCTTTGTGGATCAGGCGCCGGCCGTATCCGGGGGCGGTGTTCCGCCCCTGGCGCAATCCGAGGTGTCTGCTTTGCCGCACGTGGAGTCATCACGCGCCGCCTTGGTACTGTGGGTCATGGACCACCCCCTCCCTCATTGGCTTATTGAAATGGCACAGCGCAGTGGCTGTCCTTGATCGCATGGAGCCGAGGCGCCCTGGGGAGCCTGGCGGCTGCTGCGTTGTCAGGAACACGGTAGCTGACGAAAGACGTCATGACCGAAACGATCTGTAAGACCGTGGTGGAAAGACTCTTGTAAAGCGCTCAGCTAACGAATTAGCGCGGCATGCTATGCGATCGCCAGCAATCCAGAATCATGGTTTGCGATATGGTGGCGGTGCATTGCGACAGTTAGTTGACGGGTTGGTCCTGTGAAGACTCCTGTCGCGCAGACGCAGCTGCCGGTGGCCTCTGCCGTGGTCGGCGGGCGCCGGGGAAGAGGGCTTGAGCCTCGGGGGCGGTAGTGTCCGGAAGCTTGTGCCCGGCCCGCCGTCAGGCTGGATGCCCCAATGAAAAAGGCTCTTTGCGCATTGCTTCGTGATGGCTCATCTGGTGAGCCACGCGAAGGAGATATTGGCTCGTAAGCCCCTGCGGTGGGGCGCAAGGAGCCAGAGATGCGCAGCCGGGAACTCAAGAAGATGCTGGCCCAGGCGGCCAAGTTGACGTGGCCGCAAAGGCGGGAGCTGATGCAGGCCTTGAGCGGGGTCGACGAGGTGG
>NZ_JBPZGY010000012.1:0-157719 GCF_051857535.1 Roseateles sp. DB2
CTGCTCGACCACCGCCAACTTAAAGGCCATCGTGTAGTCGCGCTGGGTGCGCTTGATCCCTGTATCCATCACATCTGCCCTCTCTCGGGTGCAAATGTGTCAACGCTGGGCAGGACGGGTCAAGGCAAGCAAAAGGGCCGCGCACTGCGCGGCCCTTTGTCATGGGTGCTGCCAGATATCGGCTGCCGGCCTGATCAGAGCAGCTTTTCGGCCAGGATGGCCACGATGCGCTCGGCCGCCTTGCCGTCCCACAGGGCTGGGCGGCGCCCGCGCTTGCCGCCGTGGCGGATGGCGTCCAGGGCCAGGGGGATGATCTTGGCGGGGTCGGTGCCGGCCAGCACATTGCTGCCTTCATCGACGGTGACCGGGCGCTCGGTGTTCTCGCGCATGGTGATGCAGGGAACGCCCAGGGCGGTGGTCTCTTCCTGCAGGCCGCCGCTGTCGGTCAGCACGACGACGGCGTCCTTCCACAAATGCAGGAAGGACATGTAGGCCTGCGGACGCATCAGGGTGACGTTGCGACCCAGGTCGACGCCGAACTTCTCGATGTTGGCGCGGGTGCGCGGGTGCACCGGGAAGATCAGCGGCAGTTCTTCCGAGACCGTGCGCAGCACGGTGGCGATGCGCTCCAGGGCCTCGGCGCTGTCGACGTTGGAGGGCCGGTGCAGAGTCACCACGCCGTAGCGCGGGTGGGCCTTCTTGTAGGCGTCGGTCTCCAGGCCCGAGGTGTCCATGGTCTTGAGCTTCTCGGCCTGGAAGAGCACGTTGTCGACCATCACATGGCCCACGTCGTAGACGATGGACATGTCCTTGCCTTCGCGCTTGAGGTGTTCGTAGCCGCTGGGCTCGGTGACGAAGAACCAGTCGGAGATGGCGTCCGTCACCAGGCGGT
Source organism: Roseateles sp. DB2 (assembly GCF_051857535.1). Lineage (NCBI taxonomy): Bacteria > Pseudomonadati > Pseudomonadota > Betaproteobacteria > Burkholderiales > Sphaerotilaceae > Roseateles > Roseateles sp. DB2. The sequence continues at coordinate 893 of NZ_JBPZGY010000012.1, forward strand.
TGATTTCCTCGGGCATGCTCATGTCGCCGCTGCGCAGGCCCGCTTCCACATGGGCCACCGGCACGCAGGCCTTCTTGGCCACGACCGAGCAGGCCAGGGTGGAGTTCACGTCGCCCACGACCAGGCAGGCGGCGGGCTTCTCGGCGTTCACCAGGTCCTCGTAGGCTTGCATGATCTTGCCGGTCTGGGCAGCATGGCTGCCGCCGCCGCAGCCCAGGCGCACGTCGGGCTGGGGAATGCCGAGCTCCTCGAAGAAGACGTCATTCATGTCCCGGTCGTAGTGCTGGCCGGTGTGCACGATCTTCCAGGCCAGGCGGCCATCGGCCTGCAGCGCCCGCACGATGGGCGCGATCTTCATGAAGTTGGGGCGGGCGCCGGCGACGAGATGGATGCAGGGTTTGGACATGGGACAGGCCAGATGCGTTGTTGCCGGGCATTCTAGGCGGGGGGGCTGCCCGGACCGCGCTCCGGCGGCCTGCCTCCCCGCAGACGAGGGGCGGGTCGCGCGCGCTGGCGCCCTGCGCTCAGAAACCCGGGGTGCTGGCCAGGCCGGGTGCCTGTCGGTCCTTGTCCGCCAGCAGGGGCTTCAGGTCTTCCAGCGGCCATTGGATGCCGATGTCCGGGTCGTCCCAGGCCACGCAGGCTTCGCTGGCGGGGGCGTAATAGTCGCTGGTCTTGTAGAGAAAGTCGGCACTGTCGCTGAGCACCAGGAAACCATGGGCGAAGCCGGGCGGGATCCAGAGTTGGCGGTGGTTGTCGCTGCTGAGCTCGGTGCCGACCCAGCGGCCGAAACGGGGGCTGTCGCGGCGCAGGTCCACGGCCACGTCAAAGACACGCCCCTGAGCCACGCGCACCAGCTTGCCCTGGGCATGCGGCGCGCGCTGGTAGTGCAGACCGCGCAGCACCCCGCGCGCGGAGCGTGAGTGGTTGTCCTGGACGAAGCGGACCTCCTGCCCCACGGCCTGGTCGAAGGCCTGCTGGTTCCAGCTCTCCAGGAAGAAGCCGCGCGCATCGCCGAAGACGCGCGGTTCGAGCAGCAGGACCTCGGGAAGCGAGGTGGGCGTGATCTTCATCCGCCGGCCCGTTCGCGCAGCAGCTTCATCAGGTACTGGCCGTAGCCATTCTTCAGCATGGGCTTGGCCAGAAGCTCCAGCTGGCCCGCGTCGATCCAGCCGTTGCGGAAGGCGACTTCTTCCGGGCAGGCGACCTTCAGGCCCTGGCGCTTTTCCAGCGTCGCAATGAACTGGCTGGCATCGAGCAGGCTGTCGTGGGTGCCGGTGTCGAGCCAGGCGTAGCCCCGCCCCATGATCTCCACCTGCAGCTGCTGCTGGCGCAGATAGGTGGCATTGACGTCGGTGATCTCCAGCTCGCCGCGGGCGCTGGGGCGAATGTCGGCGGCGATGTCGCAGACCTGCTCGTCGTAGAAGTACAGGCCCGTGACGGCGTAATTGCTCTTGGGCTGCCTGGGCTTTTCCTCGATGGAAATGGCTTGCAGGTCAGGACCGAACTCGACCACGCCGTAGCGCTCGGGATCATTGACGTGGTAGGCGAACACCGTGGCGCCCACCGAGGTGTCCGCCGCGTGCTGCAGGATGTTCTGGAAGTCGTGCCCGTAGAAGATGTTGTCTCCCAGCACCAGGGCCGAGGGTGCGCCGTCCAGGAAGGAGCGGCCCAGCAGGAAGGCCTGGGCCAGGCCGTCGGGACTGGGCTGCACGCAGTACTGCAGGTTCAGCCCCCAGCGCGAGCCGTCGCCCAGCAGAGCCTCGAAGCGCGGCAGGTCCTGGGGGGTGCTGATGAGCAGGATGTCCTGCATGCCGCCCAGCATCAGCGTGCTCAGCGGGTAATAGACCATGGGCTTGTCATAGACCGGCAGCAATTGCTTGCTCATCGCCAGCGTGGCGGGATGCAGCCGGGTGCCCGAGCCTCCAGCCAGGATGATGCCTTTGCGCTTCTTCATGCAGACCTCCGAGGCCCAGAGCATGCCATGACGGCGGCATGATCAGCGCCGGATGAGGCGGCTGTTTTGCCCGGAGTTCTCAGGGCTCGCCCAGCCATTCCCGCAGCATGCGCCGTACGCCGGACTCCCAGGGCGGTAGCCGCAGGCCGAAGGCCGCCTCGAACCTGCGGCAATCCAGGCGCGAGTTCAATGGCCGGCGAGCCGGCGTGGGGTAGTCCGCGCTGGGGATGGCCTCGACGGCTTCGGGGCGGACCTTCAAGGACTGCCCGAGGGCCAGGGCCTCTTCCAGCACCAGACGGGCATAACCATGCCAGCTGGTCTCGCCGCGTGCGCTGACGTGGTAGAGGCCGCCCAGCCCGGGCGCCGCGGCCAGGGCACGCAAGGCATGGGCGCTGACATCCGCCAGCAGCTCCGCCCCCGTTGGTGCGCCGATCTGGTCGGCGATGACTCGCAGCTGCTCGCGCTCGCGGGCCAGTTTCACCATGGTCTTGGCGAAATTGCCGCCGCGGGCGGCGTGGACCCAGGACGTGCGCAGGATGAGGTGGCGACAGCCGCTGGCCTGTATGGCCTGCTCGCCCGCCAGCTTGGTCTGGCCGTAGACGCTCAGGGGGCCTGTCGCGGCCTGCTCATCGCGTGGGTCCTGGCCGCTGCCATCGAAGACGTAGTCGCTGCTGTAGTGCAGCAGCAGCGCCTGCGTGTCGCTGGCCACGCCGGCCAGGCGGGCGACGGCTTCTGCGTTGATGCGGTGGGCCAGCGCAGGCTCGCCCTCTGCCTTGTCGACCGCGGTATAGGCCGCCGCATTGACGATGACCGCGGGCGCCAGGGCACGGGCCAGGGCCTCGAGCCGTTCGGGCTCGGCGAGATCAGCGCCCTCGGCCCGGCCCGGGCAGTGCAGCTCGCCCAGCGGCGCCAGCGCCCGTTGCAGCTCCCAGCCGAGCTGGCCGTTGGCGCCGAGCAGGAGGATCTTCATGCGCCGTAGTGTTGCTGTACCCAGTCGCGGTAGGCGCCGGATTGCACCCGCTGCACCCATTCAGGGTGGTCCAGGTACCACTGCACCGTCTTGCGGATGCCGCTGGCAAAGGTCTCCGCGGGGCGCCAGCCCAGTTCGCGCTCGATCTTGCGAGCGTCGATGGCGTAGCGGCGGTCGTGGCCGGGCCGGTCCTTTACATAGGTGATCAGGCGGGCATAGGGGCCGGCCGCATCGGGCCGCAGCTCGTCCAGCAGGGCGCACACCGTCTTGACGATGTCGATGTTGGCCATCTCGTTCCAGCCGCCGATGTTGTAGGTCTCTCCCACGCGACCGCCAGCCAGCACGGCGCGCAGGGCCGAGGCGTGGTCGCGCACATAGAGCCAGTCGCGGATCTGCTGGCCGTCGCCATACACGGGCAGGGGCTTGCCCGCGAGGGCGTTGACGATCATCAGCGGGATCAGCTTCTCGGGGAAGTGGTAGGGCCCGTAGTTGTTGGAGCAGTTGGTGGTCAGCACCGGCAGGCCGTAGGTGTGGTGCCAGGCGCGCACCAGGTGGTCGCTGGCGGCCTTGGAGGCCGAGTAGGGGCTGTTGGGTTCGTAGGGATGGGTCTCGGCGAAGGCAGGATCTTCGGGCTTCAGCGAACCATAGACCTCGTCGGTGGAGACATGGTGGAAGCGGAATGCCTGGCGCTCGCCCTCGGGCAGGCCCTGCCAATGCTGGCGGGCTGCTTCCAGGAGGGTATAGCTGCCCTCGATATTGGTCTTGATGAAGGCGCCAGGGCCGCTGATGGAGCGGTCCACATGGCTCTCTGCGGCGAAGTGGATCAGCGCGCGCGGCCGGTGCTGGGCGAGCAAGCCTTCGACCAGGGGGCGGTCGCAGATGTCGCCCTGCACGAAGATGTGGCGGGCATCGCCGCGCAGCGTGGCCAGGTTCTCCAGATTGCCCGCATAGGTGAGGGCGTCCAGATTGACCACCGGCTCGTCCGACTGGGCCAGCCAGTCCAGGATGAAATTGCTGCCGATGAAACCGGCGCCGCCGGTGACCAGGATTGTCATGTCAGGACCTCAGGGCAAGACTGCCACGGTGGACGCTCATCCTAGCGGAGGGGCAGCGCTTCATTTCCGTCCATAACTGTCATCAAAACGGACAATATCGTCCTCTCCCAGGTAGGAGCCCGACTGCACTTCGATGATTTCCAGCGGCACCTTGCCCGGATTGGCCAGGCGGTGGACCTGGCCCAGGGGGATGTAGGTGCTCTGGTTCTCGGACAACAGCAGCACCTGGTCCCCGTTGGTGATCTCGGCGGTGCCGGAGACCACGATCCAGTGCTCGGCGCGGTGGTGGTGCATCTGCAGGCTCAGGGAGGCGCCGGGCTTGACCATGATGCGCTTGACCTGGAAGCGCTCGCCCATGTCGATGCTGTCGTACCAGCCCCAGGGGCGGTAGACCTTGCGGTGCAGGTTCTGCTCGGCGCGCTGGCGCTCGCTGAGCTGGCTGACGATCTTCTTGACGTCCTGGCTCTTGCTGCGATCGGCCACCAGCACGGCATCGGCGGTCTCGACGATGACGATGTTGTCCAGGCCGACGGCGCTGACCAGGCGGCTGGTCGCATGGACCAGGGTGTTGTGGCTGTCGGCCACGATGGCGTCACCCACGGTGGCATTGCCCGCGGCGTCCTTGGGCGCGACCTGCCAGACGGCATCCCAGGCGCCGAGGTCGTTCCAGCCGGCATCCAGCGGGACCATGTGCAAGGGGATGTCGCTGCCCGGGCAGTGCTCCATCACGGCGTAGTCCACCGATTCGGCCGGCACGGCGGCGAAGAGGGCCTTGTCGGGTCGCACGAAGAGGCCGTCGGGCTGGGCGCCCGCGAAGGCGGCGCGGGTGGCCACGTCGATGTCCGGCCGGAAGCGCAGCAAGGCCTGCAGCCAGGTGCTGGCGCGCATCACGAACATGCCGCTGTTCCAGAAGTAGTCGCCCGAAGCCAGGTAGGCCTCGGCGGTGGCGAGGTCGGGCTTCTCGACGAATCGCTCCACGCGCCATTGCTCGCCCTGGGCCTGGCTCTTGATGTAGCCGAAGCCGGTCTCGGGCCGGTCCGGCGTGATGCCCAGGATCACGATGCCCCCTTCCGCGGCCTGGCGCACGGCGCGCTGCAGGGCGGCGGTGAAGGCGGCTTCGTCGACCACGGTCTGGTCGGCTGGCGTCACGACCAGCACCGGGTCCTGGCCTGCGGCCAGGGCCTGCAGGGCGGCCAGGCTCACGGCGGGCGCGGTGTTGCGGCCCACGGGCTCCAGCAGCACGGCGGCGGTCTGGATCCTGGCGTCACGCAGCTGGTCCAGGACCAGGAAGCGGTGCTCCTCGTTGCCCACGATGAGGGCGGGCAGGGCACTGATGTCGGCCGAGGCCAGGCCGGCCACGCGCTGCACCGCCTGCTGGAACAGGCTCTGCGTGCCGGACAGCACCAGGAACTGCTTGGGGAAGCCCGCACGGGACAGCGGCCACAGGCGCGTGCCGCTGCCGCCGGCCATGATGACGGGTTGGATCTGGAGGATGCTCATGATCGTTCTCTGGGGGCGGCCGGGATGCCGGCAGGTGCGGGCATCCGGACGGTGTCCGAAGGGTCAGGCCTGGAAGCCCTGGGGGTTCATCGACTGCCAGCGCCAGCTGTCCTCGCACATGCGTTGCAGGTCGTGCTGTGCCCGCCAGCCCAGCAGGGCCTGCGCCTGGGCGGGGTCGGCATAGCAGGCGGCCACGTCGCCAGGGCGGCGGGCCACGATGTCGTAGGGCACGGGCCGGCCGCTGGCCTGCTCGTAGGCCTTGACCACCTCCAGCACGCTGTAGCCCCGGCCGGTGCCCAGATTGACGGTCAGCGAGCCGGGCTGGTCCAGCAGGCGGCGCAGGGCGGCCACGTGGCCCTCGGCGAGATCGCAGACGTGGATGTAGTCGCGCACGCCCGTGCCGTCCGGCGTGTCGTAGTCACTGCCAAAGACCTGCAGGCGCTCACGCCGTCCGACGGCCACCTGCGCCACATAGGGCATGAGGTTGTTGGGGATGCCGCGGGGGTCCTCGCCGATGCGGCCGCTCTCGTGCGCGCCGACGGGGTTGAAGTAGCGCAGGCAGGCGGACTGCCACAGCGGGTCGCAGGCGCCCTGGTCGCGCAGGATGGTCTCGCCCATCAGCTTGGTCGCGCCATAGGGGTTCACGGCGCTGACCGGGGCGTCCTCGGTCAGTGGCAGGCGCTCGGGCACCCCATAGACCGTGGCGCTGGAGCTGAACACGATGCGGCGGCAGCCGTGCTGCTGCATGGTCTCGCAGACGTTGACCAGGCTTCCGATGTTGTTCCGGTAGTAGCGCAGCGGCTGCTGGGTGGACTCGCCCACCGCCTTGAAGGCGGCAAAGTGCACGACGGCATCGGGGCGGTGGCGCTCGAAGACCTGGGCAAGGGCCGGCGTGCAAACGTCGACCTGCTCGAAGACCGGCGCCTGGCCGCTGAGCTCGCGCAGGCGCTCCAGCACCAGGGGCGAGCTGTTGGAGAAGTTGTCGATGCCCACCACCTCATGCCCGGCGGCCTGCAGGGCCAGCCAGGTGTGGGATGCGATGTAGCCGGCAGCGCCGGTCAGCAGGATCTTGGCCATGGGAGTCTCGGTGGGGTTCAGCGAAGCATCAGCTGTGCGCTGCAGCCAAAGGCATTGGCGCTGTAGGGCAGGGAGAACTGGGTCGATGCACTGCTGCGCTGCTCATGCGAGTACTGGCAGCCCAGCTGGGTGTTGCGCCAGGGCGTCCAACTGGCGCCCAGGGTCAGCACGCGGTTGCTGTCATGGCCCTCGATGGCCTGGCCCAGATTGCTGGTGTAGCGCAGCTCGCGGCGGGTGTTCAGCAGGGCGGCGTTGAGGGCGATCTTGGCCGACAGCTCGTAGTCCAGGCTGAAGCGCAGCGAGGTGCTGCTGCGGTTGTTTTCGGTGCGCACCAGGCCGGAGAGCATGCTGCTGCTGTCCAGCCCCGCGTCGCGGGCCAGTTGGGAGGACAGGCGCAGCTTGGTGCTGGGCTGCCAGTTCCATTGCAGCGAGGCGGTCAGGCCGCTGACGTTGTTGCCGGCGCTGGCGCCATAGGTCGTGCGGGCGTGACCCAGGCGGGCGTTGTAGCTGCTGGCGCCGCCGGGTTCCCAGTCCAGGGCCAGGCCCAGTTCCTTGCGGTCCAGGTCCTCGCCGATGCTGCCGGCGACCACGCGTTCATAGTAGCTGCCCCGGGTCATGCGGCCGCTGAGGCCCAGGCGCAGGCCGGGGCGCGGGCGATAGTTGAGGCCCAGATTGCTGCTGTGCTGGCGGTAGTTGTAGGGGCGGTAGCTGGCCAGGCTGTAGCGTTCGCGCAGCCACCCGGCGCCGCCCTCCACCTGCCAGGCGCCCCCAAGGCCGTAGCGGACCTGGGCATTGAGCTGCTCGTTGTGCTGCTCGTTGCGCTCGACCACGCTGGGCCGGTCGCCGGGATTGAAGGCTGCGAGCGAGCGGCTGGCGCTGCCGCCCAGGGTGCCGCTGAGCTTCTCGAAGGCCTCCCAGCTGTAGCCGCCCGAGAGGCTGTAGCCGCTGTTGTTCAGGGCGCTGTTGTGCCGGTAGCGCTGCTGGCGCAGGGCGGCATCCAGCACCAGGCGCTGGCGGCCGAAGGTCTGGTCCACTCCGGCCCTCAGACTGGCGCTGCCTACCCAGTCGCTGCTGTGCGGGCTGGCTTCACCGAGCCTGTAGAGGTTGGACACATGCGTCAGCCCCGCACCCACGCCGAGGTAGTAAGGATTGGTCTCGGCGCCTGCCGCCTGGCCCATCGCCTGCAGGGCGAGCAGGCATGACAGCGAGACTGCGCGCAGGGCGGGGCGGCGGCTGATGACTGAGGGCATGGGTGGCTTCGGCAGGGGTTGGCTTGCGGGGTGTTCAATAGGCATTGCGATCGAACACCACCAGGCGGATGGTGCGCGCGATGATCTGCAGGTCCAGGCCTAGCGACCAGTTGCGCAGGTACTCCAGATCGTATTCGACCCGTGCGCGCATCTTGTCCAGAGTATCGGTCTCCCCGCGCAGGCCATTGACCTGGGCCCATCCCGTGATCCCGGGCTTGACCTTGTGTCGGACCATGTAGGCTTTGATCAGCTCGCGGTACTGCTCGTTGTGGGCCACGGCATGCGGGCGCGGCCCGACGATGCTCATTCGCCCCTGCAGCACATTGAAGAACTGCGGCAGCTCGTCCAGCGAGGTGCGGCGCAGGAAGGCGCCGAAGGGCGTGATGCGGGGGTCGTCGCGGGTGGCTTGCCGGATCTCGTCCCCGGCTTCCATGACGCGCATCGATCGGAACTTGTAGACCTTGATCTCCTCGCCGTCCAGGCCATTGCGCCGCTGCTTGTAGAGCACCGGCCCAGGCGAGCTGAGCTTGACGCCCAGGGCGATCAGCAGCATCAGCGGCGCTACCAGCAGCAGGATCAGACTGGCCAGCACCAGATCGCTGATGCGCTTGACCAGTTCGTTGCTGCCGGTGAAGGGCGTGTCACAAATGCCGACGACCGCCATGCCGTTGAGATCCTGCAACCGACCCTGGATGATGCTGATGCCGAACACGTCGGGCACGAAGAACAGCGAGGCCGTCGTGCCCTGCAGTCGCTCCAGCAGGGTCACGATGCGGGGCTGGGAGCCCAGGGGCAGTGTGATGTAGACCTCGCGGACATTGTGGGCGCGGATGTAGTCCGCCAGCCCGTCCAGCGCGCCCAGGTGGTGCTCCCGGGCCTCGGCATGGACGCGCTCGCCGCGCCGGTCGTCGAAGTAGCCCAGCAGCTCCCGGCCGTGGGTGCCGTCAGTCTGCAATGCCCGGGCGACCTTGGCCCCCAGGGCACCGGCACCCACGATCACGGCTGCGCTGCGCGCCTGCGGCTGGCGAGCCCGCCAGCGAAGCAGCCGGTGGCCCAGCCCCACGCTGGCCCACTGCAGCAGGGGCGTCAGCACGGCCCACCAGGTCAGCACGCGGGCATCAAAGTAGCCCAGGCTGCTGGTGGCGTAGCCGAAGCTCCAGAGGATGGCCAGCAGCACGGCCCAGGCGCTGAGGATGTCGGTGATGGCGCTGACCGGATGGGTGGAGAAGCGGTCCCGGCCGGGAAAGGTGAGGGTGAGGACGAGCAGGCACAACACGTAGCTGGCCCGGATGACGGGCTCGCCGAACCAGGCATTGACGGCCAGGAAGACGGCGACGGTGATGCCGGGCTCCAGAAAGGCCGCGACCAAGGCCGGGACCGACTGGGGGGCGCTGTAGAAAGTTCTGGTGTGGCTGCGGTCCTCGAACATCTGGCTGGGGCTCCGGGCGCCGGGTGTGCACAGCCCAGGTCCTGCTGGGCCGGCCGGCGGTCGATTCTCCCTCAAGACGTTGAGGGGGTCGGGTCTTGACCCTCTGCAGGCTCCTCGCGGCCGGCCTGCCTACAATCCGCCCATGATTCAAGACTGGTCGACGCTTCTCGCGCCGGCGGTGCAGGACCGCATCGCCCTCCTGCTCAACCACGTCCTCTCCCGCGAAAGCGTGGCGACGGACCGCCTGCGCCCCCACGCGGGCCGCGTGCTGCGCGTGCATCTGGCCGGCTGGCCGGCCCTGCTGCCAGCGGCGCCGGACATGCTGCTGGCCATCACGCCTGCCGGCCTGCTGGAGCGTCTGGACGGCGCGCCGCAGGAGGCCCTGCGCATCGAGGTCGATGCCAGCAACCCGGCGGCCCTGGCCCTGGGCGCCCTCAGTGGCACCAAGCCCGGCGTGCAGGTGCAGGGCGACGCCGCCCTGGCCGGCGACATCAGCTGGTTGATGGACAACCTGCGCTGGGACATCGAAGACGACCTGGCCAAGCTGGTCGGCCCTCTGCCTGCCCGCCAACTGGCCCGCTGGGGTGAGGCCGCGGCCCAGGCCTGTGGTGCCCTGGCGCGGGGTGCCGCCGGGCTGATGAAGTCCCGCGGCGCCTGAGATCGCCCACCATGCGCTATTTCGCCCGCCTGCTGGTCATCAGCTGGACCATCTTCAAGTACGGCCTGGATGAGCTGGCGCTGTCCGGCTTTCGCCGCCACCGGCTGCTGGGCCTGCTGCATCGCATGGTGTCCCTGGGGCGGGCCTGGGAGCTGCCGCGTGGCGTGCGTCTGCGCCTGGCGCTGGAGCAGCTCGGCCCCATCTTCGTCAAGTTCGGCCAGGTGCTGTCCACCCGGCGCGACCTCGTGCCCGATGACATGGTCGAGGAGCTGGCCAAGCTCCAGGACCGGGTGCCACCCTTCCCGGCGGCGCAGTCCCGCGCCCTGGTGGAGAAGGCCTTCGGCCAGCGCATCGAGGATCTTTTTGCCACCTTCGAGGCCGAGCCGGTGGCCAGCGCCTCCATCGCCCAGGTGCACTTCGCCACGCTCAAGGACGGGCGCGAGGTGGCGGTGAAGGTGCTGCGCCCGGGCATGCTGGATGTCATCGAGGACGATCTTGCCCTGCTGCGCACGCTGGCCGGCTGGGTGGAGCGTGTCTCGGCCGATGGCCGGCGCCTGAAGCCCCGCGAGGTGGTGGCCGAGTTCAACAACTACCTGCACGACGAGCTGGACCTGGTGCGCGAGGCGGCCAACGCCACCCAGCTGCGCCGCAATATGGACGGCCTGGGCCTGGTCCTGGTGCCCGAGATGATCTGGGAGCTGTGCACCCAGCAGGTCATCGTGATGCAGCGCATGCACGGCGTACCCATCTCGCAGACCCAGCGCCTGCGCGAGGCGGGGGTGGACATCCCCAAGCTGGCGCGCGACGGTGTCACCATCTTCTTCACCCAGGTCTTCCGCGACGGCTTCTTCCACGCCGACATGCACCCGGGCAACATCCAGGTGAGCCTGGATCCGGCCACCTTCGGCCGCTACATCGCCCTGGACTTCGGCATCATCGGCACGCTGACCGAGGTCGACAAGGAATACCTGGCGCAGAACTTCATCGCCTTCTTCCGACGTGACTACAAGCGCGTGGCCGAGCTGCACATCGAGTCTGGCTGGGTGCCGGCCTCCACGCGGGTCGATGAGCTGGAGGGTGCGGTCCGGGCGGTCTGCGAGCCGCACTTCGACCGGCCGCTGAAGGACATCTCCCTGGGCCAGGTGCTGATGCGCCTGTTCCAGACCTCGCGCCGCTTCAATGTGGAGATCCAGCCCCAGCTGGTGCTGCTGCAGAAGACCCTGCTCAATATCGAGGGCCTGGGCCGGCAGCTGGACCCTGAGCTGGACCTCTGGGCCACGGCCAAGCCCTTCCTGGAGCGCTGGATGAACGAGCAGGTGGGCTGGCGGGCCCTGCTCAACGGCATCAAGAAGGAAGCGCCGCGCTATGCGCAGTTCTTCCCGGAGTTTCCCCGCCTGCTGCATGACGCACTGAAGCGCCAGGGCCAGTCCGGCGAGGAGGCCGCCGTGCTGCGTGCCCTGCTGGTGGAACAGCGCCGCACCAACCGCCTGCTGATGGGCTTCCTGCTGGCCCTGGGCGGCTTCGTGCTGGGCCTGCTGGCCACGCCCTGGCTCCTGCGCTTCTGGACTTCCCTGATGCATTGAAGCCGGGGGGCGATTTCGCCCCCGGCTCGCGGATAATGCGCGCTTTTGAGCGCCGATCCGACCGTGTCGGGCGCACCTCCCGATTCTTTTGCCACGCCCTTCAGCCGGGGCCTCTGACATGAACACCACGCTGATCGTCTTTGTCGTGCTCTACCTGCTGGGCACCCTGGCCCTGGGCGTCTGGGCCGGTACCCGCATCAAGAACACCAGCGACTTCGCCATCGCCGGCCGCAGCCTGCCGCTGATCATGGTCATCACGACCACCTTCGCGACCTGGTTCGGCGCCGAGACCGTGATGGGCATCCCCGCCAAGTTCGTGCAGGGCGGCCTCAACGCCATCGTGGAAGACCCCTTCGGCGCCGGCACCTGCCTGATCCTGGTGGGCGCCTTCTTCGCGACCAAGCTCTACCGCCAGAACCTGCTGACCATCGGCGACTTCTACCGCCAGCGCTACGGCAAGGGCGTGGAGGTGTTCTGCTCGGCGGCCATCATCCTGAGCTACCTGGGCTGGGTGGCGGCGCAGATCACGGCCCTGGGGCTGGTCTTTTCGGTGCTGACCAACGGCGCCATGAGCGAGACCGCTGGCATGATCGTCGGCACGCTGGCCGTGCTGATCTACGTCGTGATCGGTGGCTTCCTGGCCGTGGCCTGGACGGACTTCATCCAGATGATCGTGCTGGTGGTCGGCCTGTCGGTGATCGCCGTGTTCTCGGCGGACCTGGCTGGCGGCGCGGGCAAGGTGCTGGACCTGGCCCAGAACAAGGAGCTGTTCAAGTTCCTGCCCGAGCCCAAGTTCACGGACGTGGCCATGTTCATCGGCGCGGCCGTGACCATGATGCTGGGCTCCATCCCGCAGCAGGACGTGTTCCAGCGCGTCATGTCCGCCAAGGACGAGAAGACCGCCCGCAACGGCGCCATGATAGGCGGCGCCAGCTACATCCTCTTCGCCGCCGTGCCCATGTTCATCGTGGCCAGCGCCGTGGTGGTGATGGGCCAGGAGGCCCTGGACATCGCCAAGGACGACTACCAGAAGCTGCTGCCCACCTTCGTGCTGACCAAGATGCCCCTGCTCATGCAGATTCTGTTCTTCGGGGCCCTGCTGTCAGCCATCAAGAGCACCTCCTCGGCCACGCTGCTGGCGCCCTCGACCAGCTTCGTGGAGAACATCCTGAAGAACCTGCGGCCGCACATGGGCGACAAGCAGCAGCTGCTGTCCATGCGCCTGACCATCATCATCTTTGCCGGCCTGGTGCTGGCCTATGCCATCGCGATGAAGGGCACCTCGATCTACGAGCTGGTGTCCTCGGCCTACCAGGTGACCCTGGTCGGCGCCTTCGTGCCCCTGGTCTTCGGCCTGTACTGGAGCCGCGCGACCACCCAGGGCGCCATCTTCTCCCTGGTCGGGGGCATAGGGGTGTGGATCGCCTTCCTGCCCCAGGTCAGCGTGCTGGGCGAGGTCTTCCCGGGCCAGCTGGCCGGCCTGCTGACGGGCATCGTGGCCATGGTCTTTGGTTCGCTGGCCCCGCAGTGGCTGAAGAACCGCCACGAGCACAAGCACCACGTCAAGGGCCTGCCGGACGAGGCCCAGGCCTGAGGTCCGCTGCCCTGGAGGCGGCTTGGCCAGGGCTTGAAAGCGCGGCAAAGGCCCGCATCTGGGCCCTGCGGATGGGCTCCGGGCCCGTTCCTGGGGTGGGGGTTGCCGGTCGGCCCCTATAATTTCGCCTTTTTGATCAACAGCTTAGAACATCATGCCGATCTATGCTTACCGCTGTGATTCATGCGGTCACGCCAAAGACGTGCTGCAAAAGCTCTCTGACGCACCGCTGAGCACCTGCCCGGCCTGTGGCGCCGAGGCCTTCCAGAAGCAGATCACCGCAGCCGGCTTCCAGCTCAAGGGCTCCGGCTGGTATGTGACCGATTTCAAGGGTGGCAGTGGTGGCAGTTCCGCCACCGCCACGTCCACCGGCGCCGCCGCGGCGCCGGCGGCTGCTGAAGCCGCCAGCGCCAGCAGCACCGACGGCACCTCGTCCAGCGGCGGCACGCCCTGCGGCGGCTCCTGCGCCTGCCACTGAGCAGCCGGCTCCAGCACCTCATCACAGGGAACCCAGTGAGAAAGTACATCATCGCCGGCCTCCTGGTCTGGCTCCCCTTGGCGATCACCATCTGGGTCCTGAACCAGGTCCTGGGGGTCGTCAACGGCGTCTTTCATTCGCTGCTGGGCGCCCTGGCGCTGGTCATGCCGGCCAGCCTGCGGGAGAACATCCTGGGCCTGGGCTCGATTCCGGGCCTGGGCGTGCTGATCCTGGCCCTGGCCCTGTTCCTGACCGGCATGTTCGTGGCGAACATGTTCGGCCAGTGGTGGCTGCGGCAGTGGGACAAGCTGCTGTCCAGCATCCCCATCGTCAAGAGCATCTACAGCTCGGTCAAGCAGGTTTCGGACACGCTCTTTTCCAGCAGCGGCAACGCCTTCCGCGAGGCCGTGCTCGTGCAGTACCCGCGTGAGGGGTCCTGGACCATTGCCTTCGTGACCGGTCAGCCCGGCGGCGAGGTGGCCCAGCATCTTCCTGGCGAACACCTGAGCCTTTACGTCCCGACCACGCCCAACCCGACCTCGGGCTTCTTCCTGATGGTCTCGCGCGACCAGATCCGCCCGCTGGCCATGAGCGTGGACGAGGCGCTCAAGTACATCATCTCCATGGGTGTCGTGGCTCCCGCTGCGGCCGAGCCCAACGGACGAAATCAACCGGGTTGAGCACCAGGCATGTGCTCAATCCTCAGGGCCTGAGGCCCCCCAGCGCCGACACGAACACTTCTGCAGGCCGCGCGCCCACTGAGCGCCGCGGCTGCCATCCAAGAATCTCCGGAGAACTTTTATGCGTACCTGCTATGCCGGCCAAGTCAGCGAAAAGCTGCTCGACCAGACCGTGACCCTGATGGGCTGGGCCCACCGTCGCCGCGACCACGGCGGCGTGATCTTCATCGACCTGCGCGACCGCGAAGGCCTGGTGCAGATCGTCTGCGACCCGGACCGCCCCGACATGTTCAAGACCGCCGAGGGCGTGCGTAACGAGTTCTGCCTGAAGGTCGTGGGCAAGGTCCGCGCCCGCCCGGCTGGTACCGAGAACGCTGGTCTGGTCAGCGGCAAGGTGGAAGTGCTGTGCCACGAGCTGGAAGTGCTGAACCCCAGCGTCACGCCTCCCTTCCAGCTGGACGACGAGAACCTCTCCGAGACCACGCGCCTCACGCACCGCGTGCTGGACCTGCGCCGCCCCTACATGCAGAACAACCTGAAGCTGCGCTACCGCGTGGCCATGGAGTGCCGCAAGTACCTGGACGAGCAGGGCTTCATCGACATCGAGACCCCCATGCTCACCAAGAGCACCCCGGAAGGCGCTCGCGACTACCTGGTCCCCAGCCGCGTGCACGACGGCATGTTCTTCGCGCTGCCCCAGTCGCCCCAGCTCTTCAAGCAGCTGCTGATGGTGGCCGGCTACGACCGCTACTACCAGATCACCAAGTGCTTCCGTGACGAGGACCTGCGCGCCGACCGCCAGCCCGAATTCACCCAGATCGACATCGAGACCTCCTTCCTGACCGAGGAAGAGATCCGCGCGATGTTCGAGGGCATGATCCGCCACGTCTTCAAGAAGGCCATGGACGTGGAGCTGGGCGACTACCCGGTGATGAAGTACGCCGAGGCCATGCACCGCTTCGGCTCGGACAAGCCCGACCTGCGCGTCAAGCTGGAGTTCACCGAGCTGACCGACGTCATGGGCGACGTGGACTTCAAGGTCTTCTCCACCCCCGCCACCACCCCCGGCGGCCGCGTGGTGGCCCTGCGCGTGCCCGGCGGTGCCGAGCTCTCGCGTGGTGACATCGACAGCTACACCGAGTTCGTCAAGATCTACGGCGCCAAGGGCCTGGCCTGGATCAAGGTCAACGAGGTGGCCAAGGGCCGCGAGGGGCTGCAGTCGCCCATCGTCAAGAACCTGCACGACGCCGCCATCCAGGCCATCCTGACGCGTACCGGCGCCCAGGACGGCGACATCCTCTTCTTCGGCGCCGACAAGGCCAAGATCGTCAACGACGCCATCGGCGCCCTGCGCCTGAAGGTGGGCCACAGCGAGTTCGCCAAGGCCAAGGGCCTGTTCGAGGACCGCTGGGCACCGCTGTGGGTGGTCGACTTCCCCATGTTCGAGCACGACGAGGACGAGAAGCGCTGGAACGCCGTGCACCACCCCTTCACCGCCCCCAAGGACGGTCACGAGGACTACATGGCCACCGACCCGGGCAAGTGCGTGGCCAAGGCCTACGACATGGTCCTGAACGGCTGGGAGCTGGGCGGCGGCTCGGTGCGTATCCACCGCGCTGAAGTCCAGGCCAAGGTCTTCGAGGCCCTCAACATCACGCCGGAAGAGCAGCGCATCAAGTTCGGCTTCCTGCTGGACGCCCTGCAGTACGGCGCGCCCCCGCACGGCGGCCTGGCCTTCGGCCTGGACCGTCTGGTGACGCTGATGACCAAGGCCGAGTCCATCCGCGACGTGATCGCCTTCCCCAAGACCCAGCGTGCGCAGTGCCTGCTGACCGGCGCGCCGAGCAACGTCGACGAGAAGCAGTTGCGCGAGCTGCACATCCGTCTGCGCAATGCGGCGGCCGCGACGGGGGCTTGAGTGATGCGGTGATGCCGCGGGCATCGATCGCAGGTAAGGGCAGCTTCGGCTGCCCTTTTTCCTTGGCGCTTGGCGAGCACCCTCCCAACCCCCGGCCCCTCCAGCCCGATGAGCATCACCCTTCGACCTGTCACGGCGGACAACTTCGATGAAGTGGCCTGTCTGCCGCTCCTGGCGTATCAGCGCGCCTATCTGGCGAGCAATGCGTACTCCATCGCGGAAGCCAGCTTCTTCCCTCATCTCGTGACCCGCGCGGTCTACGCGGACGAACGCCCGGTCGGTTTCATGATGTATGCCAAGCCGGCCCCTGGCGATGAGTCGGGTGAGTTCGGCATCTGGCGCTTCATGATCAGTTCAGACCATCAGGGCAAGGGGCATGGCCGCAAGGCACTGGAACTCCTGCTCACGGAAATGCGGGCCTGCGCCGGTCTCCGTCGCATCTCCATCTCATACCTGCCGCAGAACGAGCATGCCAGGCGCTTCTATGCGTCCTTCGGTTTTCTTGAGACCGAGATCGACGAAGACGGCGAGATGGTGGCCGTCCTGTCTTGCGAGGGCAGCGTCGGCGCGGGGCTCTGAAGCCGCTGGCACGATCCCTGTGCAGGGGCGCGCTCCACTGGCAGGTCGCCGGGTCCCCCATCCCCGGGGGGCAAACACACATTTGGTAAAGAATTTCACCCGTCCGCTCCACGAGAATCCCCGCCCAGACCCATAACAAGCTGCCCCCGGGGAGTTCCACCATGACCATCCGACACCTGCCTGCACTGGCACTCCTGCTCCTCCTGGCCGCCTGCGGCAAGCAAGGCGCCAAGCTGGGCGAGGGCAGCTCCGAGATCACCGGCTCGGCCGGCGCGGCCGGCGCGCAGCAGGCCAGCAAGGAACTGGTGAAGTGCGACGCCCCGGTGGCGACGCTGGCCCTGGTCGAGAACCCCAACGGCTACACCGTCTCCAGCAGCTACGGCCTGCCCAGCTCGCCCGTGCCCCTGATCCGCCTGCTGGCCCAGCAGAGCGGCTGCTTCCGCGTGGTGGACCGCTCGGCCGGACTCAAGGCCACGATCAAGGAGCAGGAGCTCAAGGACGCCGGCATCCTGCGCCAGCAAGGCAGCACCGTGCACAAGGGTCGCGGCTACGAGGCCCAGTACAGCCTCACGCCCAGCCTCACCTTCAGCGAGCAGAACGCCGGCCGCGAGGTGGGCGGGCTGATGGCGCAGATCCCCGTGCTCAACAAGTTCGTGGCCGCAGCCGAGCAGGTCAAGCTCAAGGAGGCCCAGGTGGCCCTGCTGCTGACCGACAACGAGACCACCGAGCAGCTCGCCGCCGCCACCGGCTCCGTCCGCGTGACGGACCTGGGCATGGGCGGCCTGGTGGTGGGCAAGCTGGGGGGGGCCGGCGGTGCCGGCTGGGCCAACAGCAACGAGGGCAAGGTGATCGCCGCTGCCTTCCTGGATGCCCACAACAAGCTGGTCGTGCAGGTACGCGAGCTGGCCGCCAAGGACCTGCCGCCGCCGGTGGCCACCAAGCACGGCAAGACCTGACACGGCAAGACCTGCCCCCAACCGGGGTATTGCCCCCGGTGCCGCTGCGGCCTTGGAAGGCGGCTCACAATGGCCCAGCGGACTCCCGTGCAGGGTCCGGGGAGGATGCCATGCCCCTCGTCACCATCACCATCCAGGCGCCCAAATCGCCCGAGTTCAAGCGCAAGGCCCTGGACGCCGTGCATGCCGCGCTGGTCTCGGTGGGCGTGCCCGAGGCCGATCGCTTCCAGCGCGTGCTGGAGCTCGCGCCCGAGGACTTTCTCTTCGACGCCCACTACCCCGACACCGCCCGCCCGCGCGGCCCGGACTTCGTGCTGGTCGAGCTGCTGTGGTCGGTGGGGCGCAGTGTCAAGGTCAAGCGCCAGATGCTGGCCGAACTGGTCCGCCTCTGGGAGGCGGCCGGCCTGGATGCCGAGCAGCTGATGCTGGTCATCAAGGAGACGCAGTGGGAGAACTGGTCCTTTGCCGGGGGCCGATTGCTGCACACCTGACCCGGCCTTGACGCCCCGTGTGGGACAGCGCCGCCAGGGCTGGGCTATGCTTCCACGCATGCCTGCCAGTCCCGCTGTTCATCCCGCCGCCCCTGTTGTGGCGGCCGACCGCCCGTACAAGATCCCGGAGTCCGTGCTGGTCGTGATCCACACGCCGGACCTGCAGGTGCTGATGCTGGAACGCGCCGACCGCCCCGGCTTCTGGCAGTGCGTGACCGGCTCCAAGGACAGGCCGGACGAGGCTCTGCCCGACACGGCCTGCCGCGAGGTGCAGGAGGAGACGGGCATCTGCGTCGGCAGCCCCGCGGTGCCGCGAGCAGCCCTGCAGGACTGGGCGCTGGCCAATGTCTACGAGATCTACCCTGTCTGGCGCCACCGCTACGCCCCTGGGGTGACGAAGAACACCGAGCATGTCTTCGGCCTCACGGTGCCTGCCGGCACGCCGGTGACCCTGGCCCCGCGCGAGCACCTGCAGTACCGCTGGTTGCCCTGGCGCGAGGCGGCTGATCTTTGCTTCTCGCCCTCCAACGCCGAGGCCATCCTGCACCTGGCCCGTTTCAGTGGCGGCGCCGCGCTGGCGTCTGATGGGGAGGTCCGCTGATGCGTACCGGTGTCTTCCGCCATTCCAGCTTCGCGCCCGAGCCGCCCTCGGCCCGCACGGCCGATCACCCGGCCCGGCTCAAGGTGGCCACCTACAACATCCACAAGGGCGTGCGCGGCCTGGGGCCCACCAAGCGCCTGGAGATCCACAACCTGGGCCTGGGCATCGAGGCCCTGGAGGCCGACCTGGTTTTCCTGCAGGAGGTGCGGCACTTCCACCACCGCGAGGCGCGCCAGTTCGACCACAGCTTCTTCGGCTGGCCCGAGGAAGGACAGGCTGACTTCCTGGCGCCGGACGGCTACCAGGTCGCCTACCGCACCAATGCCGTGACCAAGCACGGCGAGCACGGCAATGCGCTGCTGTCCCGCTTCCCGCTGGGGGACATCGGCCACCACGACGTCTCCGATCACCGCTTCGAGCAGCGCGGCCTGCTGCACGTGCCCGTGCGCTGGCAGGGGCAGGAGCTGCATGCGGTGGTGGCCCACCTGGGCCTGATGCACAGCAGCCGCGTGCGCCAGGTGCAGCGGCTGGCCGAGTTCATCGACGCCCATGTGCCGGCCGGCGCGCGGCTCATCGTGGCGGGCGACTTCAACGACTGGGGCGAGCGCCTGGACCCGGCCATGCGCGACTGCGGCCTGCTCCGCGCCGAGGACCCGACGGGCCGCGCGCGCCCAGCCACCTTTCCCTCGCGGGTGCCGGTGTTCGCACTGGACCGCATCTACACCCGGGGCCTGAGCTGCCACCGGCTCAAGGTGCCGCGCGGCAGCAGCTGGGCCCGCATGTCGGACCACCTGCCCCTGCTGGCGGAGCTGGAGCTGGCCTGAGCCATGGCGGACCTTGGGCACCAGCTCAGCTGGCATGCCGTGCCCCGGCCACAGTTCAGCGGCGGCAACGAGGTGCGCCTGCTGCGCGGTGGCGATGAGCTCTTTCCTGCACAGGAAACGGCCATCGCGCAGGCACGGCATGAGGTCTGGCTGGCGACCTACATCTTCTATCACGACGCTGCCGGCGCTTCCCTGGTAGCCGCGCTGCGGGCTGCGGCGGCGCGCGGCGTGCGCGTGCGGGTGGTCGTGGACGGTTTCGGCTCCAAGGCCAGCCTGGACTGGCTGACGCAGCAACTGGCCGGCAGCGGCGTGGCCCTGGCCGTCTTCCGGCCCATGGACCGCTGGTGGCGCTGGCTGCAGCCGGGGCAGCTGCGGCGCCTGCACCAGAAGCTCTGCGTGGTGGACGGCGAGCAGGCCTTCGTGGGCGGCATCAACATCATCGGTGACCGGGTGGACCTGAACCACGGCGAGCTCGACGCCCCGCGCCTGGACTTCGCCCTGGGCCTGCGCGGCCCCGTGGTCGAGCCGGTGCAGCAGGCGGCACGTGCGGTCTGGACCCGCGCCTGGCTGGGCCGCGATTTCGGCGAGGAGCTGCTGGCCCTGGTGCGCAGCCCCGAGCCGCTGCAGCGCATGCGCCGCCTGTTCCGCCGGCTGCGCATGCCGGGCCGCGACGAGGCGGACACAGGCCATGCGCTGCCCCCTGTCTGCGCGGCCTTCGTGCTGCGGGACAACCTGCGCCAGCGCCGCACCATCGAGCGGGCCTATATCGAGGCCATCCGCGGGGCGCAGCACAGCGTGGATCTGGTCACGCCCTATTTCTATCCGGGCCGGGCCTTCCGCCGCGCACTGCTGGGCGCGGCCCGGCGCGGCGTGCGGGTGCGCCTGCTGCTGCAGGGCAAGGTGGACTACCGTATCGCCGCCATGGCCGCCCATGCGCTGTATGCCGAGCTGCTCAACCGCGGCATCGGCATCTACGAATACACCCAGGCCTTCCTGCACGCGAAGGTGGCGGTGGTGGACGGCCGCTGGGCCACCGTGGGCAGCTCCAACATCGACCCGCTGTCCCTGCTGCTCAACCTCGAGTCCAACGTGGTCGTGGAGGACGAGTCCGTGGCCGGCGAGGTGGCGGCGGCCTTCGAGACCGCCCTGGCCGGCTCGGTGTGCATTGCCGATGAGCGCGCCGTCGGCACCGGCCTGCGCGCCGTGCTGCGCCGCGGCCTGGTGGCCTGGGCGGCCTATGTCTACCTGCGCGTGGCGGGGGCGACCGGCCGCTATTGAATCTGCCGGAGGGCCCAGCCCTCAGCGCAGCAGCACCCGGGCGTCGAAGGCATAGCGGGCCAGGGACGGATTGAGTACGCGGCTGTAGCGGCGGAAGTCCAGCCCGTTCAGACCCTTGCCGTGGCGCGCGAGGAACCGCCGGGCGTCCTGCTCGCTGAACAGGGTGAACATGCCCTGCTGCTGCATCAGGCCCAGGTCTTTGAAGTCCCGGCCGCGATGGTGGTCGTGGATCATCACCAGGGCCCAGGCGCCGCACAGGAAGTGGCCGCCCGCCAGGGCGCTCAGCTCGCCGCTGATGCGGGCCTGCATGGCCTCGGGCGAGGTGTTGACGGCCGAGAACAGCATCTGCCGGCCCGGCTCGATCTGGCGGCTGCGGGCCACCTGCATGGCGCCGAAGGCCATCTGGTCGGAGCCGGCCCACAGCAGGTGCGCTTCCGGATGGGCCGCCAGCATCTCGGTGGCCAGCTCGGCGGCCAGGTCCTTGCGCCAGTCCGCGAAGGTGACGCGGTCCAGCACCACGTCCGGCTGCTCGGCCACCGCCCGGCGCATGCCCTCGGTGCGCGCGATGGACACCGGTGTGGAGCGGTCGCCCGAGATGGCCAGCAGGTGCAGCTTGCCGTCGGCCGCCTGCAGCTTCATCCGCCGGCCCTGCTGGATCAGGGCCCGCGCGGTGAGGTAGCCTGCGTCCTCGGCCCGGGGTTCCAGGCTGCCGATCAGCAGGGGCAGGCCCTCGCGAGGCGCCCAGCTCTGGCGTTCCTGGGGCAGCAGGCCGCTGAAGGCGGCGAAACTCTTGATGCCGGCGCCGGCCAGGATGCGCGAGGCCTCGACCAGCACGCCCTTCTCGTTGACCAGCACCACGTAGTCGGGCCGCTGGGCGGCCGGGCGTGCGGCGAGCTCCCGGGCGATCTGCATGACTCGTTCGGGCTCGCGCTCGGCGAACTGCTGCTCGAAGGGCTGGCCCAGGCTGCGGGCCGCCTGCTGCATGGCCTCGCCGGCCGTCACCCAGTAGGTCTCGTCATGCTTGCCGGGATTGATGAAGGCCACGCGCTGGGCTTGGGCAGCCAGCGTCATCACGCTGCAGACGAACAGGACAAACAGGGCACGCATGGGGACGAGATCCGGGCGGGCCTGAATTGTCCGTCGGCAGAAGGTTTGAGTTTCATCAAGCAACAAAAGCGACCCGCCGACCCGCGCCGCACTTCACGAAAAAAAGCCCCGCCCCCCTCAGGCGAGGGGGGCGGGGCAGGGGGCGTGGCGGGTCAGGGCAGGACGCGCAACTCGCCGACCTCGGCGCTCAATGCCGCCAGTTCGCCGCCCTCGACCAGGGCGAAGGCGCGCTCGATGTCCGGCGCCAGGTAGTGGTCGGTGGGCATGGCGCGGCAGTCGCGGCGGACCAGGGCGTGGGCCTTCTCCAGGGCGTCCGAGCTCTTCAGCGGGCGCAGGAACTCGATGCCCTGGGCCGCGGCCAGCAGCTCGATGCCGATGATATGGGCGGTGTTGTCCAGCATCTGGCCCAGACGGCGGGCGCCGAAGGTGGCCATGGAGACGTGGTCCTCCTGGTTGGCGCTGGTGGGCAGGGAGTCCACGCTGGCGGGGTGGGCCAGGCTCTTGTTCTCGCTGGCCAGGGCGGCGGCGGTCACGTGGGCGATCATGAAGCCCGAGTTCAGGCCAGCGTTGGCCGTCAGGAAGGGCGGCAGGCGCGACACGCCGGCATCGATCAGCATGGCGATGCGGCGCTCGGCGATGGCGCCCACCTCGGCAATGGCGCAGGCCAGGGCATCGGCGGCCAGGGCCACGGGCTCGGCGTGGAAGTTGCCGCCGGACACCATGTAGCTGCTGCCGTCCTCCTGGGCGAACACCAGCGGGTTGTCGGTCACGGCATTGGCCTCGCGCAGCAGCACGTCACGCACGTAGCGGGACTGGTCCAGGCAGGCGCCCATGACCTGGGGCTGGCAGCGCAGGCAATACGGGTCCTGCACGCGCTCGTCACCTTCCTTGTGGGAGGCGCGGATGGCGCTGCCGGCCAGCAGCTGGCGGTAGGCCTGGGCGGCCTCGATCTGGCCGGGCTGGCCGCGTACCTCATGGATGCGCGGGTCGAAGGGACCGTCGCTGCCGCGGGCGGCGTCCAGGCTCAGGCTGCCTGACACGATGGCGGCGGCATAGACGGTCTCGAAGCGCAGCAGTCCTTCCAGTGCCAGGGCGGTGGAGGTCTGGGTGCCGTTGATCAGGGCCAGGCCTTCCTTGGCCTGCAGCACCAGCGGCTGCAGGCCGGCGGCGGCCAGGGCCTCGCGGGCCGGGCGGCGCTGGCCCTCGACCAGCATCTCGCCCTCGCCCAGCAGGGCCAGGGTCATGTGGGACAGCGGGGCCAGGTCGCCCGAGGCGCCCACCGAGCCCTGGCTGGGCACATAGGGCACCAGGCCGGCGTTGAAGACGTCGAGCAGGCTCTGCACGACCTCCTCGCGCACGCCCGAGAAGCCGCGGGCCAGGGAGGCGGCCTTGGTGGCCAGCATCAGGCGCACGACGCTGGGCGCCAGCGGCGCGCCGACGCCCACGCAGTGCGAGCGGATCAGGTTGAACTGCAGCGTGGCAAGGTCGTCCTTGCTGATGCGGGTGGAGGCCAGCTTGCCGAAGCCGGTGTTCACACCGTACACGGCCGCGTCACCCGCGGCATGGGCCTGCACGATGGCGGCGGAGCGGCGGATGGTCTCGCGGGCCGAGGCGTGCAGGGCGATGCGCACGCCGCCGTGGCGGATCTGGCGCAGCTGGTCCAGCGTCAGCTGGCCGGGGGTCAATTCGAGAGTGGTCATGGCATTCATGGATTGGGCTGTGGTCCGAGCAGAGCCCGAGGATCCGGCTTCGCCGGGCCAGCGGGCTCGCCTCCTCGAAGGGGGCTAAGGCAGGCACAAATGGCATGCCATTTGTGCCTGCCAAGGAGTCAGGCCTCTGGCCTGACGCGGTCGGCTAGACCGCGAAGCGCGTAGGGGGTGGGCTTACAACATGGGCATCTTCAGGCCGCGTTCGCGGGCGGCCGTCTTGGCGATCTCATAGCCTGCGTCCGCATGGCGCATCACGCCGGTGCCCGGGTCGTTGTAGAGCACGCGGGCCAGGCGCTTGTCGGCGGCTTCCGAGCCGTCGCAGACGATGACCACGCCGCTGTGCTGGGAGAAGCCCATGCCCACGCCGCCGCCGTGGTGCAGCGAGACCCAGGTTGCGCCGCCAGCGGTGTTGAGCAGGGCGTTGAGCAGGGGCCAGTCGGACACGGCGTCCGAGCCGTCCATCATGGATTCCGTCTCGCGGTTGGGGCTGGCGACGGAGCCGCTGTCCAGGTGGTCCCGGCCGATCACGATGGGCGCCTTGAGCTCGCCCTTGCGCACCATCTCGTTGAAGGCCAGGCCGGCGATGTGGCGCTGGCCCAGGCCCAGCCAGCAGATGCGGGCGGGCAGGCCCTGGAAGGCGATGCGTTCGGCGGCCATGTCCAGCCAGCGGTGCACGCGGGTCTCCTCAGGGAAGAGTTCCTTGATCTTGGCATCGGTCTTGGCGATGTCTTCCGGATCACCGGAAAGCGCCACCCAGCGGAAGGGGCCGCGGCCCTCGCAGAACTGCGGGCGCACATAGGCCGGCACGAAGCCGGGGAAGTCGAAGGCGTTCTTCACGCCCTGGTCCAGGGCCACCTGGCGGATGTTGTTGCCGTAGTCCACGGTGGGCACGCCCATGGCCTGGAAGTCCAGCATGGCCTGCACATGCACGGCGCAGCCGCGGGCGGCGGCGGCCTTGAGGTCGGCGTGCTGGGCCGGGTCGGCGGCGGCGGCCTTCCATTGCTCGACGGTCCAGCCGGCGGGCAGGTAGCCGTTGATGAGGTCGTGGGCCGAGGTCTGGTCCGTGACCAGGTCGGGCTTGACGGCCGTGCCGGCCTTCACGCGCTTGACCAACTCGGGCAGGATCTCGGCGGCATTGCCCAGCAGGGCGATGGAGATGGCCTTCTTCTCGGCCGTGTACTTGGCGATGCGGGCCAGGGCGTCGTCCAGGTCACGGGCCTGCTCGTCCACATAGCGGGTCTTGAGGCGGAAGTCGATGCGCGACTGCTGGCACTCGATGTTCAGCGACACCGCGCCAGCGAAGGTCGCGGCCAGGGGCTGCGCGCCGCCCATGCCGCCCAGGCCGGCGGTCAGCACCCAGCGGCCTTCCAGCGAGCCGCCGTAGTGCTGGCGGCCGGCTTCGGCGAAGGTCTCGTAGGTGCCCTGCACGATGCCTTGCGTGCCGATGTAGATCCAGCTGCCGGCCGTCATCTGGCCGTACATCATCAGGCCCTTGCGATCCAGCTCGTTGAAGTGCTCCCAGGTGGCCCAGTGAGGCACGAGGTTGGAGTTGGCGATCAGCACGCGCGGGGCGTCGGCGTGAGTCTTGAACACGCCCACGGGCTTGCCGGACTGCACCAGCAGGGTCTCGTCCTCGTTGAGGTCCTTCAGCGTGGCCAGGATGGCGTCGAAGCATTCCCAGTTGCGCGCGGCCTTGCCGATGCCGCCGTAGACCACCAGCTCCGCCGGGTTCTCGGCCACGACGGGGTCCAGGTTGTTCTGGATCATGCGGTAGGCGGCCTCGGTGAGCCAGCTCTTGCAATGCAGGGTGGTGCCGGTGGGGGCACGCACGACACGGGCTTGTGCGGACATGGGGTGTCTCCTTCGTGGAATCTCGAGCAATCTCGGGGAACCGGGCCGGTCCGGCATGGACCGGGGACTGGAATGAGGCGGACTCTAGTTGTCTATACAAGTAAAGTCAACTACCATCCGGGCCATGGCCAGTCCCCCTGTTTCCACTGCGGCGTCCGCCTCCAGCGCTCCCGGGCCGCAGTACCTCAAGGTCAAGAACCACCTGCGCGAGGGCATCGCCAGCGGCCGCTGGGTTCCGGGCGATCTGCTGCCCTCGGAGGCCGAGCTCTCCGCCCAGTTCGGCCTCTCACGCATGACGGTCAACCGCGCGCTGCGCGAGCTGCACCAGGAGGGCCTGGTCGAGCGCGTGCAGGGCGTGGGCAGCTTCGTGGCGCAGATCCACCGCATCTCCTCCACGCTCACCGTGCGGGACGTGCATGACGAGATCGCCGAGCGCGGCCACCGCCACGAGGCCCGCGTGGTGAGCCTCTCGCGGATCAAGGCGGACGAGGCCCAGGCCGCGCTCTTCGGCCTGAAGACGGGCGCGGCGCTGTTCCACAGCCTCATCGTCCATCTGGAGAACGGCGTGCCCATCCAGGTGGAGGACCGCCTGGTGAATCCGGATTCCGCGCCCGGCTACCTCGACGTCGACTTCTCCCGGACCACGCCCACGAACTACCTGCTGGAAGCGGCGCCGCTGTCCGAGGCGCGCTACACCATCGAGTCCTTGCTGCCCGCGGAGCAGGAGGCCAAACTGCTGGGCATCAGCCGCCGCGATCCCTGCCTGGTGGTCAAGCGACTCACCTTCAGCCGCGGCCAGCCCGTCACCCATGTGCGCCTGACCCATCCGGGCTCGCGCTACCTGCTTCAAGGAAGGTTCGAGACATGAGCTGGAGCATCCTCTGCGCCGACGACGTCAGCCCGCAGCGCTGGAAGAACAACGGCGGCTGGACCCGCGAACTGCTGGCTTGGCCGCATGCCACCGGCTGGACCCTGCGCCTCAGCGTGGCGGACATCGAGGCCGACGGCCCCTTCTCGAAGTTCGAGGGCGTGGACCGCTGGTTCGCCGTGCTGCGCGGCGCGGGCGTCTGCCTGTACGACTACGAGCTGCGCCCGGGCGACGAGCTGCTGCATTTCGACGGCGCCCTGGGGCCGGACTGCACGCTGCTGGGCGGCCTCACCCGCGACTTCAACCTCATGCACCGCCGCGGCAGCGGGCGCATGCAGGTGACGCCGGCCAGCGAGCCTCTGGACCCCAGCGGACGCTGGGTGGGCCTGTTCACCGGCCTGGGCGGCGTGCTGGAGCACGGCGGCCGCGCGATGCCGCTGCGGCCCATGAGCCTGGCCTGGTGCGAGTCCCCGGTGGCGCAGCGCTGCGTGTTCAAGAGTGAAGGGCCCGGCGCCGGCCAGGCCTGGTGGATGCAATGGAGCGACGAGGCATGAGCACGACCACACTGTGGACCCAGGGCCGCCTGGCGACGATGGCCGAGGACGGCGGCGACTGGGGCTGGATCGAGGACGGCGCGATGCTGTCCCAGGACGGCCGCCTGCTGTGGGTCGGTGCCCGTGCCGATCTGCCGGATGACCTCGCCGGCACGGCGGACCAGGTCCACGACATGGCCGGCGCCGTGGTCACGCCCGGCCTCATCGACTGCCACACCCACCTGGTCTACGGCGGCCAGCGGGCGCATGAGTTCGAGCTGCGGCTCAAGGGCGCGAGCTACGAGGAGATCGCGCGGGCTGGCGGCGGCATCCGCTCCTCGGTGACGGCCACCCGCGAGGCCAGCGAGCACCAGCTCTACGCCCAGGCCGCGCACCGCGCGCTGGCCTTGATGGCGGAAGGCGTGACCACGCTGGAGGTCAAGTCCGGCTACGGCCTCTCGCAGGCCTCCGAGGCCAAGATGCTGCGCGTGGCGCGCCGCCTGGCCGAGCTGGGCCTGGACGTGCGCACCACCTACCTCGGGGCCCACGCTCTGCCGGTCGAGTTCCAGGGCCGGGCGGACGACTACATCGAGGCCGTCTGCCAGTGGATGCCCAAGCTCAAACGCGAAGGCCTGGTCGATGCGGTGGACGCCTTCTGCGAGGGCATCGGCTTCACGCCGGCCCAGACCCGCCGTGTGTTCGATACGGCCCGCCTGCTCGGCCTGCCGGTGAAGCTGCACGCCGAGCAGCTCTCGGACCAGGGCGGCACCCAACTGGCCTGCGAGTTCGGCGCGCTGTCCTGCGATCACCTGGAGCATTTGTCCGAGGCCGGCATCGCCGCCATGAAGGCCAGCGGCACCGTGGCCGTGCTGCTGCCCGGCGCCTACTACTTCCTGCGCGAAACCAAGCTGCCGCCCATCGCCGCCCTGCGCGAGGCCGGTGTGCCCATGGCCGTGTCCACCGACCACAACCCCGGCACCTCGCCGACCCTGTCCCTGCTGCTGATGCTCAACATGGCCTGCACGCAGTTCCGCCTCACGCCCGAGGAGGCGCTGCGCGGCGTCACCGTGCACGCGGCGCGGGCCCTGGGCCTGCGGGACCGCGGCCAGCTGCAGGCCGGACAGCGGGCGGACTTCTGCCTGTGGGACATCGACCATCCCAACGAACTGTCCTACTACTTCGGCCGCAACCCGCTGCGCCAGGTGGTGCGCGGCGGCGTGCTGCGCGCCTGACCCTTTGCCCGACGAGCCCTTCATGACTGCACCCTTCCGACTGCGGCAAGGCCGCACGCCCCTGATCATCTCCATGCCCCATGTGGGTCATGAGATCCCGGAGGACCAGCAATCGCGCTACGTGCCGCGCGCCCTGGCCAGCGAGGACACCGACTGGCACCTGGAGCAGCTCTATGGCGCCATCGCCGAGGAGCTGGGCGCCAGCCTCATCGTGCCGCGCTACTCGCGCTACCTGATAGACCTGAACCGCCCGCCCGAGGACACGCCCATGTACCCCGGGGCCTCCAACACCGAGCTGTGCCCCACGCGCTTCTTCACCGGCGAGCCGCTCTACCTCGAAGGCCAGGCCCCTGACGAAGCTGAGAAGGACCGACGCCGCCAGCGCTACTGGCTGCCCTATCACCGCGCCCTGACGGCCGAGATGAACCGGGTCAAGAGTCTCTACGGTCACGCCCTGCTGTTCGATGCCCACAGCATCCGCTCCGAGCTGCCCTGGCTCTTCGAGGGCAAGCTGCCCGACCTCAACCTGGGCACGGCCGAAGGCAAGAGCTGTGATCCTGCGATCACGCAAAGCCTGGGTGCCGTGCAGGCAGCGCAGCAGGACTACACCCAGGTGGTCAACGGCCGCTTCAAGGGCGGCTTCATCACCCGCCACTACGGCCAGCCGGCCAATGGCTGGCATGCAGTGCAGCTGGAGATGTGCCAGTGCTGCTACATGAGCGAAACCCCGCCCTACGCCTACGAACCGGCCCTGGCCGCCCGCGTGCAGCCGCTGCTGCGTGAGCTGCTGTCCACGTATCTGCAATGGAAGCCCGCCACATGAGCACGGTCAGCCACCGCTATTTCGCGCCCCAGGCCTGGGTCGACGGCCGCTGGCAGGCCGATGTGCTGCTGAGCGTCGACACCCGCGGCCACTGGGCCGCCATCGAGGCCGGCCAGGCCTGCCCGCCCGATGCCCGGCGCCTGCAGGGCCCCGTGCTGCCCAGCCTGGTCGACGCCCACAGCCACGCCTTCCAGCGCGCCTTCGCCGGCCTGGCCGAGCAGCGCGACAGCGACAGCGACGACTTCTGGTCCTGGCGCGACCGCATGTACGGCGTGGCCCTGCGCACCACGCCTGCGCAGCTGCAGGCCATCGCGGCCCAGCTCTACCTGGAGCTGCTGCGCGGCGGCTACACCCAGGTCTGCGAGTTCCACTACCTGCAGCACCAGGAGGACGGCCGCGCCTACCCCGACGAGCTGGCCATGAGCTGGGCCCTGGCCGATGCGGCTGAGGATGCCGGCCTGGGCCTGACGATGCTGCCGGTGCTCTACGCCCATGCCGGCTTCGCCCAGCCCGCGCTGCGTGAGGACCAGCGCCGCTTCCGCACCGATGCGGCCTGGGTGTGGCAGGCGAGCCAGCGCCTCAATGCCGCCGGCCGGCCCTTGCTCAATGCTGGCGTGGCCCTGCACTCGCTGCGCGCGGCCCATGCAGAGGACCTCCGCGCCCTGCAGGCCCTGGTGGGGGAGGCCGACCTGCCCATCCATATCCACATCAGCGAGCAGCAGGCCGAAGTGCGTGACTGCCTGGCTGCCACCGGGCGCCGGCCCATGGCCTATCTCTGCGAGGACTTCCGGCCCGATGCGCGCTGGCATCTGGTGCATGCCACGCACAGCACGCCCGAGGAGATCGCCGCCGTCGCCGCCAGCGGCGCCAGCGCCGTGATCTGCCCCACGACCGAGGCCAACCTGGGCGACGGGCTCTGCGACCTGCGCGGCTGGCTGGAGGCCGGCGTGCCGCTGAGCCTGGGCTCGGACAGCCATGTGGGCCGTGGCTGGGTGGAGGAGCTGCGCTGGCTGGAGTACGGCCAGCGACTGGGCCTGCAGCAGCGCAATGTGGCGGCGCGCCCCGGCGTGCAGCCCTCGACCGCCGCGCGCCTGTTCGAGGCGGTGCGCCAGGGCAGCGCTGCCCCGGCGGGTTTCCGGCAATGGGGCCTGGAGCCGGGGGCGCGGGCCGACTTCCTGGTGCTGGATCCGGCGGCCTCGGGCCTGCTGGGCCTGCCTTCGGCCTCCGTGCTGGACGGCCTGGTCTTCGCCAGCCAGGGGGAGGTGCTGCAGTCCGTCCACGTGGCAGGCCAGCAGCGCCTGCAGCAGGGGCGCCACGAGCGCCAGGCGGAGATCAGCGGCCGCTTTGCCGTTGCGATGGAGGCACTTTGGCGCAAGACATGACCCCTGAATCAGGTCAGGACGCTTGTAAGTCGCGAGCCTGAAAGCTACCCTCAGCATGCCCATGGCCAGCAAAGGGGATTCCATGCTCGCGCTCCGGAACTACACGATCCGCACCCGGCTCTATGTGCTCGCGGTCCTGGCCGTGATGGCCATGCTGGTGATAGGCGGGAACGGGCTGTGGAGCCTGTCCCGTGCCAAGGCCCAGTTCAAGCACTACGTCGGCAATGACGTCGAGACCCTGACCCAGCTGGCCGGCGTGCGCGCCGGCATCGGCAATCTGCGGCGCTACGAGAAGGACCTGCTGATCAATCTCGTCGACGACAAGGCCGTCACCAAGTACCGCGGCGAATGGGAAGAGACCTTCGGCAGGGTCAACAAGGGCCTGGATGCCATCGAGCGTCTGGACATTGCCCCCGCCGTGAAGAAGATGCCCGCGGAGATGCGCCAGTCCCTGGCCGACTACCGCGCGGGCTTCCAGGGCATCATCGAGCGCATCCAGAAGGGCGAGTTCCCCGATACCGCCACGGCCAACCGGGCGACCGAGCCCATCAAGGCGCCCGTGCGCGCCCTGGACAAGCAACTGGCCGAGATGACCAAGCTGGTGGACCAGCATGGCGAGGTGGAAGTGGCGCGGCTGGACAGCGAGGAGCAGCAGATCCGCATGGCCCTCATCGGCGTGATGCTGGTGAGCATTCTGGTGATCGGCACCTACACCCTGTTCAACATCCGCTCCATCCTTGAGCCCCTGAGCGTGGCGGTGGACACCACTGAACGCATTGCCCGCCAGGACCTGAGCCAGACCATCCGTGTGCATGGCAGCGACGAGACGGCCCAGATGATGCATGGCGTGCAGGGCATGCAGGACGCCATCCGCGACGTGGTTTCGGGCGTGCGCAATGCCACGGACAGCATTGCCACCGCCTCCAAGGAAGTGGCCGCGGGCAGCCATGACCTCAGCCATCGCACCGAGCAGGCGGCGTCCAATCTGGAAGAGACGGCCTCGGCGATGGAAGAGCTGACGGCCAGCGTGCGGCACAACGCCGACTCCGCCCGCCAGGCCGACGAGCTGGCCCGCGAGGCCTCGGCCGTGGCCGAGCGCGGCGGCACTGTGGTGGGCGAGGTGGTGGCCACCATGGACCGCATCAGCGCCTCCTCGCGCAAGATCAGCGACATCATCTCCGTGATCGACGGCATCGCCTTCCAGACCAATATCCTGGCCCTGAACGCGGCCGTGGAGGCGGCGCGTGCCGGCGAGCAGGGCCGCGGCTTCGCCGTAGTGGCCGCCGAGGTGCGCAATCTGGCGCAGCGCAGCGCCGAGGCTGCCAAGGAGATCAAGGCCCTGATCACCAGCAGTACCGAGAGCGTGGAATCCGGCGCTGCCCTGGTGGCCCATGCCGGGCAGACCATGCAGGAGATCACCGCGGCGATCGGGCGCGTCAGCCACATCGTTGGCGAGATCAGCCACGCCACCTCCGAGCAGAGCACGGGCATCAACCAGATCGGCACGGCCATCTCGCAGCTGGACCAGATGACCCAGCAGAACGCTGCCCTGGTGGAGCAGTCGGCTGCCGCGGCTCAGAGCCTGCAGCATCAGGCCGACGAGCTGGCGCAGACGGTGGCGGTCTTCAAGCTGGCCTGAGGTGGCGGCAGGCGCTGGCCGTGATGCCCGCGCCCGGCGACGCTGCTCGGCGTGGTGGTACCCTGGCGGGGGTCAGTCCTTGCCTGTGGCCTGCCGTACGAAGTCGCGCAGCTCGCCGGCCATGCGTTCGCGGCCGGTACGCTCGATGTACATCATGTGCCCGGCCTCGAAATAGCTGACCCGCACATTGGCCTGCAGGCCTTCGCGCAGGCCCAGGTGGGACAGGCTGTAGTCTCCTGCTGCATGTGGCGTGGCCAGGTCGTAGTAGCCGCTGGCCACATAGACCTGCATGGCGGGATTGGCTTGCAGTGCCCGGCGCAGGGACTCGCCGGCGGCCACGTAGCGGTTCTCAAATCCCTTCCAGCCCCAGTTCTTGTACAGGGGGGCATGGACGAGGTAGGGCGCGTCGCTCTGATAGCCCAGCTGCTCGTGCAGCAGGCGGTTGATGCCCACGGCGTAGGCGCCGGCCAGGTTGTTCATGCCGGGGTCGTCCTCGGTGTGCTCGCCGGCATCGTCACGGTCCTGGCCGGTGAAGCGGGCGTCGATGCGGCCCACGGTGAGGCCCCGCTCGCGCAGCAGTTCCTTGAAGAAGCGCCCGTCCTCGATGCGCAGCTGGCAGCGCTGGACGAAGGCCAGGCTCAGTCCGGTGAGGCGTGCCAGCTCGTTGGCCACGCGCTCGCGCTCTGCCGCGGCCAGGCGGCTGCCCTGCATCAGCGCGGTCCAGTAGTCGCCCAGGGCGAATCGCTCGGCTTCGGCCAGCACATCGCGCAGGGGCAGGCGCTGCAGGGCCGGCACCAGAGCCTTGTGATACCAGGCCGCCGCCGTGTAGCCCGGCAGGAAGAGGGCGTAGGGCAGCTCGTTGCCGTGGTCGAAGGACAGGGTCTGGTAGTCCAGGGCGGTGGAGATGAGCATCAGGCCGTTGAGGTCGATGTCATGGCGCTCCTGCAGCAGGCGGGCCAGGCCGGCCGCGCGCGTGGTGCCGTAGCTTTCGCCGATCAGGAACTTGGGGCTGCCCCAGCGGCCGTGGCGGCTGAGGTAGAGCCGGATGAACTCGGCCACGGCGTCCTGGTCGCGCTGATAGTCGTGGAATTCGCTGCTCTTCTCGCCGGGGCTCATGCGCGAGAAGCCGGTGCCCACCGGGTCGATGAAGACCAGGTCCGATTCCAGCAGCAGGCTGGCCTCGTTGTCGCACAGGCCGTAGGGCGGGCGGCCGGAGTGGCCCATGTCATCGCAGCTGACGCGGCGCGGCCCCAGCAGGCCCAGGTGCAGCCAGACGCTGCTGGAGCCGGGGCCGCCGTTGAAGCAGAAGGTCAGCGGGCGCTGCCCGGCCGCACCGCCGTCCAGGGTGTAGGCGATGTAGAAGAGCTGGGCCTGGGCCTTGTCGTCCTGGGCCTTGTCCTGCTCGTCGCTGCGGCCCTGCTCGCGCAGGGTCAGCGAACCGACGCTGGCCTGGTAGGTCAGGCGGCGCCCGGCCAGCGTCATCTCGTGCCGGGTCTGGACCAGCACTTCCGGGCTCTCCGGCGGTGCAGGCTGTATGCGGGTCTCTGCAGGCGTGGGGGTGGTACTGGCCATGCGCGCTCCCTCTGCGCTGTCTACGCAATGTCGATAAAGTCGCGAGCATGCCCAGCCCCATGCCAATTGAAAGCCCGCCTTTGCTGGGGCTTGACTTCTCCTCCAGCCCCAGTCAGCGCAAGCCGGTGGTGCTGGCCCTGGGCGAGCGGCGCGGCGCCGTCGTGCGCCTGGCGGGCCTGGAGCGCTTCTCGACGCTGGACGGCCTGCGGGAGCGCCTGTGCGAGCTGCCGGCCTGGCTGGGGGGCTTCGACCTGCCCTTCGGCCTGCCGCGCGAGCTGGTCGAAGCCCTGGGCTGGCCTCTGCAATGGCCGGCTCTGATGGACCATTTCTGCGCCCAGACGCGACCCCAGCTGCGGCTGCAGTTCCAGGCCTTCATGGCCCCGCGGCCGGCAGGCGGCAAGTTCGCGCATCGCGCCTGCGACGGGCCGGCCGGGGCCTCTCCCAGCATGAAGTGGGTGAACCCGCCTGTGGCCTGGATGATGCATGCCGGCGTGCCCCTGCTGCGCGCGGCTGGGGCCACCTTGCCCGGTCTGTGCGACGGCCGGCCGGAGCGCGTGGCCCTGGAGGCCTACCCGGGCCTGCTGGCCCGCGAGCTGATCCAGCGCCGCTCCTACAAGAGCGACGACGTGGCCAGGCAGACGCCGGAGCGCCTCATCGCCCGCAAGGACCTGGCCGAGGCGCTGGAGCAGGGCCGCAGCCGCCTGGGCCTGCGCCTGAAGCTCAGCCATCCGCAGCGCGATGCCCTGGTCGACGATGCCACGGGTGACAGCCTGGATGCCGTGCTGTGCCTCCTGCAGGCGGCCTGGGCCAGCACGCAGCCCGGCTACGGGCTGCCGGCGCAGGTCGATCCGGTGGAGGGGTGGATCGTCAGTGCCTGATCTTCCGGCACGCGCCTGAGGCTGCGGCGCCACGCGCGGTCTTCAGGGGCGCATCACTTGCGCATCAGCGTCGACTTGCCGAACAGCGACTCGATCAGGTCCACAGCCAGCGTGGCGGTGCGGTTCTTCTCGTCCAGGGCGGGGTTGAGTTCCATCACGTCCAGGGAGCCGAGGCGGCCGGTGTCGGCAATCATCTCCATGCACAGCTGGGCTTCGCGGTAGGTGGGGCCGCCGGGCACGGTGGTGCCCACGCCGGGCGCGATGGAGGGGTCCAGGAAGTCCACATCGAAGCTGACGTGCAGATGGGTGTTGGCATCCAGGGTGGCAAGGGCCAGCTCCATGGTGTGGCGCATGCCCATTTCGTCGATGTAGCGCATGTCGAAGACCTCGAGCTCCTGCTCGTGCACGAAGCGCTTCTCGCCGGCGTCCACGCTGCGGATGCCGATCTGGCGCACCCACTTTGGGCTGATGGCCGGGTGCTCCTTGCTGAAACCGCCGATCTCGATCAGCTCCTTGGGCCCGAAGCCGGCCAGGCAGGCCACGGGCATGCCGTGGATGTTGCCGCTGGGGGTCAGCTCGCTGGTGTTGAAGTCGGCATGGGCATCCAGCCACAGCACGCGCAGCTTCTTGCCCTGCTCCTTGCAGTGACGGGCAACGGCGCTGATGGAACCCAGGCCCAGGCAGTGGTCGCCGCCCAGCAGGATAGGCATGCGGCCCAGCTTCAGCTCGGCATAGACGGCCTCATGCACGGCGCGGTTCCATGCGACCACTTCGGGCAGGTGGCGGTAGCCGTCGACCGGCGGCAGCCAGGGGTTGTAGGGGCCGCTGAGGTTGCCGCGGTCCATCACGTTGACGCCATGGCCTTCCAGGGTGGGGCCGATATTGGCCACGCGCAGGGCCTCGGGGCCCATGCTGGCGCCGCGGGCGCCGGCGCCGATGTCGGTCGGTGCGCCAATGAGGGAGACGTTGCGCAGTGTGGTCATGGCATCCTCTTCAGGGAGTTCAGTCGTGGTGGGTCTGGGTCAGGTCGTACTCCGACTCGAGCAAGGCCCAGGCCTCCTCGGCGGAATCGACGAAGTGGAAGAGCTGCTCGTCGCCCGGGCTGATCATGCCGGTCTCGATCAGCAGCTCGAAGTTGATCAGGCGGGACCAGAAAACGCGCCCGAACATCAGGATGGGCCGGCGGCGGCACTTGCCGGTCTGGATCAGGGTGAGGGCCTCGAAGAGCTCGTCCAGGGTGCCGAAGCCGCCAGGGAAGCACACCAGCGCCACTGAGCGCATCAGGAAGTGCATCTTGCGCAGCGCGAAGTAGTGGAAGCGAAAGCACAACTCCGGCGTGATGTAGGGGTTGGGGTGCTGCTCATGCGGCAGCACGATGTTCAGGCCTATGCTCTTGCCGCCTACCTCATGGGCGCCGCGGTTGCCGGCCTCCATGATGCCGGGGCCGCCACCGGTCACCACGTAGATGGGGTTGCCGCGCTCAATGCTCTCGCGGGTGACGATGCCGGCGAAGCGGCGCGCCTCCTCGTAGTAGCGACTCATCTGCAGCTGCATCTGGGCACGCTTGAGAGTGGCCTCGTCGCCCAGGGCCTGGGCCTCGGCCACGCGGATCTCGGCGCTGGACTGGTCCGGGATGCGGGCGCTGCCGAACATCACGATGGTGGCCTTGATGCCCTGCTCCTGCTGCACCAGCTCCGGCTTGAGCAGCTCCAGCTGCATGCGCACGGGGCGAAGCTCCTCGCGCAGCATGAAGTCGTCGTCGGTGAAGGCCAGGCGGTAGGCGCTGTTGGGGCCGTCGTAGTCCGGGGTCGGGCGCGCCTGGGCCTGGCGGGCTTCGTCCTTGGCCGAGGGGAAATTGCGGGCGGTCAGTTTGTTCTTGTGCTTGCTCATGCGGTGTCCCGGTGGGGCGGCGCGGGCTGAACTGTATTGCAGTCGATGAGAAATGTTATTTCCTCAATTGGCGCCTATGGTTGAATTTATTGTGTAGACAAGCGGTTATATGTTGCTGCAGCACCGGCATTCGGGGTCGCGCTGCAAGAGAATCTCGCTCCAGCGCATCTGGCGTGCGTCCAGCATCTGCAGGCGGCCGGCCAGCGTGCCGGGGATGCCGGCCAGCAGCTTCAGGGCTTCTGCGGCCTGCTGGCTGCCGATGATGCCCACCAGGGGAGCGAAGACGCCCATGAGGGCGCAGCGCACCTCCTCGAACTGTGCGTCGGGCGGGAAGACGCAGGCGTAGCAGGGCGTATGCCCGGTTCGGCTGTCATAGACGCTGATCTGCCCATCAAAGCCCACCGCCGCGCCTGAGACCAGGGGCTTGCGATGCCGCACGCAGGCCGCGTTGACGGCGTGGCGGGTGGCGAAGTTGTCCGAGCAATCCAGCACCACGTCAGCGGATTGCACCAGGGCGTCAAGCCGGGCAGCGTCCACCTTCTCCTGGAGTGCCAGGACGTTCAGATCAGGATTGATGGCCTTGAGCGTCAAGGCGGCGGATTCGACCTTGGGCTGCCCGATGCGGTCCTGGCGGTGCACGATCTGGCGCTGCAGATTGGTGAGGTCCACGGTGTCATGGTCCACCAGGGTCAGGGTACCCACGCCGGCCGTGGCCAGGTACAGGGCGACCGGGGAGCCCAGGCCGCCGGCACCGATCACCAGCGCATGGCCGGCCAGGATCCGTGCCTGCCCCTCGACGCCGATTTCGTCGAGCAGGATGTGCCGCGAGTAGCGCAGCAGCTGTTCGTCATTCATGCGGCAAGCATAGCGCTGCACCAAGGGCGTGCCGCAAAGAAAAAGACCCGCCGGCAGCAGGCCAGGCGGGTCTTGTGGCGTGGGCCGGCGCGGCTTATTCGCCGGTCTTGGCCTCGGCCTTGCGCTCGGTGGCCGTCTTGGAGGCGATCACCGGCTTGCCCTTGAGCTGGTTGAGGGCCTGCTGCAGCGGGAAGTCCTCAGGCGAGCCGAACTCGGGCAGGGGCTTGATGGCGTCCTTGTTCTTGGCGTACTCGGCTTCCAGCTTGGCGCGGGCTTCCTCGCGGGCCTTGGCGCGGGCGTCGTCCTTGTCCTCGGGGCCGTTCTGGAGGTGCTTTTCCAGGTCGGCCTCGCGCATGCGCAGGGCGGCGAAGACATTGCCTTCAGCGGTTTCGTCCAGCATGACGTCAGGCACGATGCCCTTGGCCTGGATGGAGCGGCCGCTGGGGGTGTAGTAGCGCGCAGTGGTGATCTTCAGGGCTGTCTCGGGGCTCAGCTGGCGCACGGTCTGCACCGAGCCCTTGCCGAAGGTCTGGGCGCCCATGATGACGGCGCGCTTGTGGTCCTGCAGCGCACCGGCCACGATCTCGCTGGCCGAGGCCGAGCCTTCATTGACCAGCACCACCATCGGGATGCTCTTGAGCGCCTCAGGCAGCTTCTTCAGCGGATCCGAGCCGCCGCGGCGCTGGTAGTACTCGGGGTTGGCCTTGAAGCTGGCCTTGGACTCGGCGATCTGCCCGTTGGTCGAGACCACCTCCACGTCCTTGGGCAGGAAGGCCGCGGATACCGCCACGGCGCCTTCCAGCAGGCCGCCCGGGTCATTGCGCAGGTCCAGCACCAAGCCCTTGAGCTTGGGGTCCTGCTTGTAGATTTCCTCGAGCTTCTTGACGAAGTCGTCCACCGTGCGGTCCTGGAACTGGCTCAGGCGCAGCCAGGCATAGCCGGGCTCGATGACCTTGCCGCGCACGCTGACCACCTTGATTTCCTCACGCACGATGGTCACGGGGAAGGACCGGTTCTCCAGCTTGCGGAAGATGGTCAGCTGCACCTTGGTGGCCGGCTCGCCGCGCATGCGCTTGACGGCCTGGTCCAGGGTCAGGCCCTTGACGGCGGTGTCGTCGATGCGGGTGATCAGGTCGCCGCTCTTGAGGCCAGCGCGGAAGGCGGGCGAGCCTTCGATGGGCGAGACGATCTTGACCAGGCCGTCTTCCATGCCGATCTCGATGCCCACGCCCACAAAGCGGCCGCTGGTGCCTTCACGGAATTCCTTGAAGCTCTTCTTGTCGAAGAACTGCGAATGCGGGTCCAGACCGGAGACCATGCCGGCGATGGCGTCGTTGATCAGTTTCTTCTCGTCGACGGGCTCGACGTAATCGGACTTGACCATGCCGAACACGGCGGCCAGTTGCTGCATCTCCTCCAGGGGCAGCGGCGAGAGGCTGCTCCTTGCGTTCGCCTGCAACTGCATGGTGGTCAAAGCACCTGCCACGGCCCCCAGGGCCACCCATCCGGCGACTTTCAGTTTGGCACTCATGATGCGAGTGTTTCCTATCGGTGAGATCCAGTCATTGCGCCACCCTTGTCGGGGGCAGCATCCCAAGTGAGGGGACGCTTCAAGTATAGGTCCCGCCCCCTGTGCGACTGCACGATGAGCAGGGCCCGAAGCGCCCAGATCAGGGGTTTATGCCGCCCCCCGCCGTGGGTTGCACGCGACGCCTGGCAGCGCCAGGGCCTTGCAGCCTGGCCTTCGCCCGGATTCCCAGCAGTTCATGACCATCGCATGCTCCATCAGCGGCCTCGGGATGGCGGCTTGGTGTCCATGGTGCGCCTGCCGGCGGCGCTGTGCGGAAAGTCAGGGGCGGGCGGATGTTGCAAATCACACGGGCGGCCCGTGCGGGGCCAGGGAAGGCAGGGCCGGCGTGACAGCGGCTGGGACACACAACAAAAACCCTCCAGGCGCCTGATGGGCCTGAAGGGCTGGGGTGAGGTGCTGCCGGGCCAACGCCCGATGTGGTCCCCCCGACAGGAATCGAACCTGTATTTGCCGCTTAGGAGGCGGCCGTTCTATCCATTGAACTACGGGGAGCACCGGCCCGCGCCGCAGGATGCGGTGAGCGAAGCGGCGCGGATTGTCGCATGACTGAGCGGCGGGATTGGCGAGGCCGGTTGACAGTCGCCCGGCGCCTCACTGCCAGCGCCACTGCCAGATCAGATCCAGGGCGCTGTCCTCCCCGCTCTGGGCGCGCAGGGTGAAGCGCTGGGCAACGCGGTAGATCAGCTGCCAACTGCCCGTCGTGGCGTTCAGCCCGCGCTCGTAGCCCACGTAGACCCGCTTGGAGAGCTGCTTGCCCACCCGCACGATGGCCCCGCGCGTGTCGTCCTGGGCACCCTGGGACACGGACAGCTCGTCCAGCCCCAGGTTCTTCATCAGCCTGCCTGATGCCGATTCGCCTTCGCCGCTGAGCAGGGCCAGGGCGGCACGCTGCAGAAGGGCGGTGTCGGCGCGGCCGAGTTCATCGGGGCCGCGGCCCAGCAACAGCCAGGAGAGCTTGTCGGTCTCGGGTAGCTCGGGTTCCGAAAAGAGCTTGATGCGGGGGTTGATCGCCGTGCCGCCGACGGTCACTCCCACGCGGATGTCGGTGTTGGGCCGCACGGCCAGCACGTCCAGGCGGGGGTTGTCCAGCACGCCGGTGAAGAGGATCTCGCCCTTTTCCACGGTCAGCTTCTGGCCGTAGGCATCGTAAGTGCCGCCTTCTGTGCGCACGGTGCCGACGAGGCTGGGCTTGCCCTCCTTGTGCTGGAGCTTGAGTTGGCCTGTCAGCCGGGTGTCCAGTCCGCGGCCGCGCAGCTTCATCTGTTCGCCCAGGTCCAGGTCCAGCTGCACGGCGACCTTCATGGGCGGGCTGTCGCGCCGCACCGCCGTGGACGCCACGACAGGCCGGCGCACGCGGACGTCCTCGTCCAGCGTGGGCGCATCGCCCTTGCTGAAGTCGAACAGGCCCTCGTCCACGCGAAAGGCACCCTGGACGTCCACGCTGGCCGGCGTCAGGTGCAGCTTGCCCTGGCCGCTGGCGATGATGCGACGGTCCAGGCGGGTCAGCAGGCCGAACTTCTCGGCCTGCAGGTCCAGCTGCAGGTCCGGCTGTGCGCCCAGGCGGGCCTCGCCGCTGAGCTTGAGCTCGCCCTCGGCGGCACGTGCGCTGAACTGCTGCAGCCGCGCATGCGTGCCCTCCAGGGACAGCTGGAAACGGGTGTCCCGCACATCCACGCCCAGCAGCGGATTGCGCAGCGCCAGGCCTTCGCCCTGGGCCAGGCCGCGCAGCTGTGGATCGCCCAGGGTGCCGCCCAGCATGAAGCCGGCAGTCATGGCGCCGCTGACGCGCCAGCCGGCCGGGATCCAGCCGCCCCAGGTGGCCAGGTTGGCGACGTTGGCCTGCACCGTGCCCTCCAGTGGCGTATCCAGCGGCGGCATCAGGGCGCGCGGGTCCGTGCGGGTGACGACGCTGCCGCCAAGCCCGCCGAGGTTGCTGCCGGCCAGGGCCTGGGTCAGGGACCACAGGCCCTGGTTCGCCTGCAGTCGCAAGCCGAAGTCGGTGAGGCCCAGGCGCTGCACGCCGCGGTCTTCGGTCACGCTGAGGTCGCCGTCGAGGCGCTGCAGCTCGAAGCTGAGCTTCGTGCCCTGGCGGGTGTCCAGGCGCAGATGGCCGTCGACCAGGAGGTCTCCGCCCCAACCGAAGTCGGGCTGCGCCTTCGCCAGCAGTGGCGCCAGGGCCAGGGGCTCGAGCTGCGCGTCCACCTGCAGCACAGGCGGCGCGCCGCTGTTCTGGGGCGCCTGATAGCGAACTTCCTTCCAGTGCAGGCGCGCCTGGCCGCCGGCCAGGCTGGCCCGGCCCTCCTGCAGTTCTGCGCTGATCAGCTGGGCCTCCGGGCTCAGTGACAGGCGAGCTTGCAGGGGCTCGATCTGCACCCAGGGGTCCTGGCTGGTGGTGGGCACAGGGCGCAGCCGGGCCTGCTGCAGGCTCAGGCGCCAGTCCAAGGGTTCGGGCACACCGGACAGGCCCCAGGGCAAGGCATTGAGCTGGCCGTCCAGGGCCAGCAGCAGGGCGGCTCCCGGCAAGGGCGGCTCACCGGCCACCAGGCCCAAAGGCCGACCCTGGCCCTGCAGCTGCAGTTGGTGATGGGCCCAGCTGCCGCTCAGGCGGCCTTGCAAGCCCTCCAGCTGAAGGCTGCGCCGGGCCTGGATGAAGCGCAGGGGCCCTGCGTCCAGCGACACAACCAGGGCGTCCGCAAGCGCAGTGCCCAGCTGCCAGTTCAGCTTGCCCTGATCGAGCCGCAGCAGCCGGTCAGGCTGGCGCACCACCAGCTGCTGCAGGGTCAACTGACCCTGGCTGGTCCAGGTCCAGTGCGAGGGCGACTGGGACGGTGACCTGGATCTGGCGCTGGTGGCCGCCACCGTCTGACCGCGCAGGGCCAGCTCGCCCTGCAGCCCGCCTTCCAGGGTCACGCCGGGGGCCAAGGCAGCCAGCAGGGGGTCGAGGGCGGCCAGGCGGGGCCATTGCAACTGGAGCCGGGCCTCAGGGCGTCGGGCTTCCAGGCCCTGGATCTCACCCTGCAGCTGGTTGCGTTCCTGCTCGAGGCTCAGAAGTACCCGGGCTGGTTGCTCATCGCGCAGGTATTGGATCCGGCCCTGCAGCGGCTGGCCCGCCCACTGGCTGGGCAGCAGGCGCAGGCTGGCTTCGCCCTGAGGCCAGGGGCTGCCGGCGCTGCGATGCAACTGGGCGGCCAACTGCAGATTCAAACTGTGTGGGGCCGAGCCAGAGGCGGCCGGCTTCCAGAGCATGCTGGGGTCCAGCTGTTGGCTCTGGGCCTGCAGGCGGGCCTGCCAGTCGCCCTGCTGCTGTCGTATCCACTCGCCCTGCACGCTGGCCGAGGCCTTGCCGGCGCTCAGTTCGGCGCGATGCAAGCGCAGGCCCTGCTCACTCAGCTGGGCCTTGAGCTGCAGCTGGGGCGTGGACAGGGGCTTGACGCCGGCGCTGGCCAGGCGGGTGCTCAGTTGGCCCTCCAGGTCCAGCCAGGGCAGGGGCGCCGTGGGCGCAGACTTCTGGGCGGGTGCCTGGCTGGGCCTCTGTGCCGGCGGTGCGTCGCGACGCAGCCGCAACTGGCCGTCCAGTGCCAGGGCCAGCAGTTGGCTGTGCAGGGCATCCAGTCGCAGGCCATTGAGGCGCAGTTGCAGGTCGGAGGCCTGGTCCGGGCTCAGCTGGCCCTGCGCCTGCAGGCTGCCTGCCGCTTCGCCCTTGGCATCCACCAGGCCCAGCTCCAGCTTGCGGACCAGCAGGGACTGCCAGTGCGCTGGCGCGAACTGGAGATCGGCCTGCAGCCGTGCCACGGGCAGGCGCTGCTGGTCCCAGGGGCCGCCAAGGGCGTTGGTGATCAGCCCCTTGAGGTCGGCCGGCCGCTCCCACTGCTGGGCCTCCAGGCTCAGTTGACCACTGAGGGCCGTGCGCGGCCATTCGGGATTCAGGGCCGCCAGGTCGAATTGCTTGAGCGTGGCCTGCAGGCCCGCCAGGGGCCAGTCGGCCATGGGACGGGCCCGAGCCTGCAAGGCCACGGACTGACCGGCGGCCTCGAAGTCCAGGCTCAGGGCATGGTCCAGCAGCGGGCCCTGGGCCTGCAGCCTGGCCTGCCAGGCCCGGCCCTGGGGCAACTGCCCGCTGGCCTCCAGATGGGCCTGCAGCGCCATGGGGCCGTCCGCCTGGGCACGCATCCCACCTTTCAGCTGCACGGCCTGCCAGCGCAGGGAGTGCAGCTGGATCTCGTGCGATTGCTGCTGCCTGCCATCCAGCTGACCGAGCTTGACGCTGGCTTCCAGCTGGGTGAGCTGTACCTTCGCCGTCGGCAGGTCCAACTGCCCTACAGCCAGTTGGTTCACCTGGACCGACAGCGGCAGGCGCAGGTCCGTGAGCGGCGCGCTGGGCTGGTCAGAAGGCTTCCAGCGGACCTCGAGCCGGTCGGCGCGCAGGCTGTCGGCGTCCAGCCGCGCCCAGAACTGGGGCGACTCGTGCCAGCCCAGGCGAAGACCTTGCCAGCGCAGGCCGTCGAACTGCAGGTCCGTGCCACCAGGCAGGTGCAGGCGCAGCTGCCGGGCGGAGAAATCGCCCAGCAGGCGCCCCTGTGGGGCATCGGCGCTGATCAGGGCGGGCGCCTGCCTCAGCAGCCAGGCGGTGCCGGCCTCGGTGCCCATCAGCCAGACACCGCCCAGGGCTGTGGCGCCCAGCAGGCCAGGCAGGACCAGACCCCAGGCGAGCCAACGGCCCAGGCGTCGCCTGGGTGGCTGTGGAGCGGGCGAGGGGGCTGCGTTCTTGTTGTCGTCGCTCACAGGGCGATCCCCACGCTGAAGTGCAGGCGCCACTTGCCGGTCTCGTGCGCGCGCGCCAGGTCCAGGCGCAGCGCGCCCACGGGGCTTCGCAGCCGCGCGCCGACACCATAGCCCACCACCGGCCGCAGGGATTGCCAGCGGTCGGACACATTGCCGGCATCGATGAAGGCGGCGCCCCACAGCATGGGCAGGCTGTCCATCACGGGCCGGGCGACCTCAAGACTGCCCGTCCAGAGCTTGCGGCCACCGCTGAGGGGGCTGCCGTCGTCCTTGTCTATGCCCAGGCTCTGGTAGGCGTAGCCCCGGACGGAGTCGTCGCCGCCGGCCAGGTAG
The DNA here is from genome assembly GCF_051857535.1 of Roseateles sp. DB2. Taxonomy (NCBI): domain Bacteria; kingdom Pseudomonadati; phylum Pseudomonadota; class Betaproteobacteria; order Burkholderiales; family Sphaerotilaceae; genus Roseateles; species Roseateles sp. DB2. Next base: position 44,816 of record NZ_JBPZGY010000012.1, read on the forward strand.
AGCATCTTGGCGGGCAGCCCGACCTTGTCGCAGGCGATGATCTGGGCGAGGTCCGTGCGGGCGCTGAGGTACCAGCCCGAAGGCAGGGGCTTGAAGTACTCGATCTTGAGCCGCACCCGGCCGAAGGCGCCGCTGTCCTGCCTGGGGGCGTTGTTGTCCGCACGGCCGGCACCCAGCAGCAGCTGGGCGGTGTAGCCCGAGGTGGGCAGCAGCAGGCTGTCCAGACGGCGGCGGGTCCACTGCACATTGCCGGACCAGGCCCCGGAGCGTAGCGATGCGCCCTCATCGTCCGCCTCGATGGAGCGCAGCATCTCGGCAAAGACCAGGCGCTCGTCATGCCCTGCCTCCCGCAGGCGGCCCACGCGGGCGCTGAGGGTGCGGATGTTCTTGTCGTTGTTGAGGTCCTGCTCCCACTGCAGCGAACCGAGGTTGCGCTGCATGTCAGGCTGGGGATGGGAGCTGAGCTCGAACTCCGCCGTGCGCAGCAGCTGGCCCAGCTGGACCTTGCTGCGGGCTCGCAGAGGCAGGCCTGCAGGCAGGCGATGCAGGTGCTCGACACTGGCGTTGTAGCCATTCATGGCGCTGTAGCCGATGCCGGTGGTGGCCTGCTGGCGCGGCGCCTCCTTGACTCTCACCCGCACCGGCACCGCTGCGGCCTGCGCGGCCTCCGGCTGGATGTCCACGCTGACGCCGTCAAAAAGCTGGGTGCGCAGCAGGCGCTCCTGGAAGTCCAGCAGGGCCTGCTCGGTATAGGGCTCGCCGGTTGCGTAGCCGGCCAGGCGCCGCACGGAGTCTTCCGACTGGTGCTGCAAGCCTTCGATCTGCAGGCTGCCCAGGCGGAAGAGGGGGCCGCTGTCCAGGTGCAGGCGGAGGTTCACCTGGCGCGCCTCGGTATCGACCTCGGCGTCGGTGGAGGCCCAGCGGGCCAGGGGATAGCCCTGGGCACGCGCCCTTGCCAGCACGGTGGACTTGGCCGATGACCAGGCGGCCTGGGTGAAGGCGCGGCCCTTCTGCAAAGGCCAGAGCTGCCGCAGCTCGGCCTGCAGGGCCAGGGACCGCGGCGCGTCGGGCCGTCCGGCTTCGGCATCAATCTCGCCTTCGAATTGCAGGTCCAGATCGCCCACCACGCTGCGCGGGCCGGGGTCGACAATGAGGGTCAGGTCTTGCTGGGTACGGTCGGCGTTGACCTGGCGCTGGACTTCGACGTGGGCGTCGAAATAGCCCAGCGTCTCCAGCAGGCTGCGGGCCTGCTCGGGCGCGACGGCGGCCAGGCGGTCCAGCTCCACCGGGCTGAGGCTGTCGCTTTCGGCAATCTGCTGGAAACGGGCGAGGTCCAGGTGGCGGGAAAGCAGCTCCTGCACCTCGCCGCTGGCCCGGATGTCCAGGCGGTAGGCGGCCTTGAGCCGGGTGGTGGCGGCCGCCGCCGGCCGGGGCTTGCCGCCCAGCACTTCCGGCAGACTGCCCAGCGTGCTGCAGGCACTCAGCAGCAGGCTCAGGCCCAGGGCCGCGATCGCGCGCAGGACCACCCTCATTTGCTCAGCAGGCGCATCGCCGATTCCAGCCCCGTGATGGAGAGGGGGAACATGCGCTGGTGCATCAGCTGCTGGATGATGGAGATGCTCTGGCGGTATTGCCAGACGCCCTGCGGCTCGGGATTGATCCACGCGTACTTGGGAAAGGCATGCGTGAGGCGCTGCAGCCATTCGGCCCCAGGCTCCTCGTTGTTGTACTCGACGCTGCCGCCGGGCTGCAGGATCTCGTAGGGGCTCATGGTGGCGTCGCCCACGAAGATCAGCTTGTAGTCCTTGTTGTATTTGCGGATGACGTCCCAGGTGGGCATCTTCTCGGCGAAGCGGCGGCGGTTGTTCTTCCACATGAAGTCGTAGACGCAGTTGTGGAAGTAATAGAACTCCAGGTGCTTGAACTCGCTCTTGGCCGCAGAGAAGAGTTCCTCCACGCGGTGGATGTGCTCGTCCATGGTGCCTCCCACGTCCATCAGCAGCAGCACTTTCACCTTGTTGTGCCGCTCCGGGATCATGCGGATGTCCAGCATGCCGGCGTTGGCGGCGGTCTTGTGGATGGTGTCGTCCAGGTCCAGTTCCAGCTCGGAGCCCTCGCGGGCGAAGCGGCGCAGGCGGCGCAAGGCCACCTTGATGTTGCGGGTGCCCAGCTCGAGGTTGTCGTCGTAGTCGCGGTAGGCGCGCTGGTCCCACACCTTCACGGCGCTGCGGTTGCGGCCGCGGTCCTGGCCGACGCGGATGCCCTGCGGGTTGTAGCCATAGGCGCCGAAGGGGCTGGTGCCGCCCGTGCCTATCCAGCGATTGCCGCCCTCGTGGCGTTCCTTCTGCTCTTCCAGGCGCTGGCGCAGGGTCTCCATCAGCTGTTCCCAGCCCAGCTTCTCGATCTCGGCCTTCTGCTCGGGCGTCAGTTCCAGCTCGAGGTGCTTGCGCAGCCATTCCTCGGGCAACTCGCGGGCAAAGTCGGTGAGCAGCTCCACGCCCTTGAAGTAGGCAGCGAAGGCGCGGTCGAACTTGTCGAAATGGGCCTCGTCCTTGACCAGCGTCGTGCGGGCCAGGTAGTAGAAGCGGTCGACCGTGGGGCCGCCGTCCTCGGCGTCCAGCACGCCCAGCTTCAGTGCCTCCAGCAGGGTCAGGTACTCCTTCACCGAGACAGGCAGCTTGGCGGCACGCAGGGTGTAGAAGAACTGGATCAGCATGGCAGGCAGTAGGAGTCTCGCGGTGATTATCCACAGAGCGGCGCCCGCTGCAGTCCACGCCGCAAGCCTGACGCAAGGCAGGGGCTTAGCATCCAGGGATCGATTTTTGCCGGAAGCGCCATGAACCAGGATGTGGAGCGGACCATGCAGGCCCTCTATGCCGCCATCCAGGAGCAGGACGGGCGCTGGGTGGCGCAGCACCAGGGGCTGCGCATCAGCAGCCAGTTCCAGCCCATCTACAGCCTGCCGCATCGCAGTCCCGTGGGCTACGAGGCGCTGGCCCGCTTTGCCCTGCCGACGGGGGAAGTGCTTGATCCCGCCCGGGTGTTTGCACGAGGCGCCAGTGAGGACGAGCAACTGCAGTTGGACCGCCTGTGCCGGCTGCTGCATGTCCACAACTTCGTGACTCAGGCGGTGCCCAACTGCTGGCTCTTCCTCAACATCCACCCGGAAGTCTTCGTGAGGGCCGCCCGCGAGGCGCCGATGCTGGCCCGGGCCGTGAACACCGTCGAGCAGCTGGGCCTGCCCATGCACCGCCTGGTGTTCGAGGTCACCGAGGAGATCATGTCCCAGGGGGCGCTGTTCGAGGAGGCCGTCGAGCGTGCGCGCGCCACCGGCTGCCTGCTGGCCCTGGATGACTTCGGCGCCGGGCATTCCAACTTCGACCGCGTCTGGCGCATGAAGCCCGAGATCGTGAAGCTGGACAAAAGCCTGCCCCGGCGCGCCCTGGCCTCGCCGCGCATCGCCCGCATCATGGCGCAGATGGTGGCCCTGTTGCACGAGTGCGGCGCCCTGGTGCTGCAGGAAGGCATCGAGGGCCGCGACGACATGCAACTGGCCCTGGACGCCGACGTGGACCTGCTGCAGGGCTTTGGCCTGGGGCGGCCGGCCCCAGACCTGCTGGAACCCCAGGCCAATCCCACCATCGACGGCTTCTGGGACCTGATCGAGGACCGCCAGATGCTGGGCCGCGAGCGCGATGACGAGCGCCTGCAGCCCTTTCGCCATGCCGTGCTCGGCGCCATGGCCCGCCTGCAGGCCGGGGAGAGACTGGACCAGGCCTGCCAGGGCTTTCTTGCCATCAAGGGGGCCCAGCTGTGCTTCTTGCTGGACGAGCACGGGCATGACCTGGGCATGCGCGTCCATCCGGACGTGCAGCAGGACCGGCCGGACCTGCGCTTCGCGCCGCTGGACGCTTCGGGAGATGCGCGCTGGTCGCGCCGGCCTTATTTCCGCCGAGCCATGGCCTCGGTGGGCGAGTTGCAGGTGACGCGGCCCTACCTGAGCCTGCATGGCGCGCGCATGTGCGTGACCCTGTCCCTGGCCTTCTGGCAGGACGCGCGCCTGCGCGTGCTCTGTGCCGACGTGGACTGGGGCGAGAGCGACGAGCGCGGGCTCGACCGCCCGCGCCCCGGTGCCCGCTGAGGCGCCGGCTCAGGCCTTCTTGCGGCTTTGCGGACGTGATGACGGGCGCCGTGAGAGGCGCCCCGCGCCGCGCCGGCCCGGGTCATGTGCTGCCAGCCAGTCCTGGAACTCGCGGTACCAGAGTGCGCTGTTCTGCGGCCTGAGCACCCAATGGTTCTCGTCGGGGAACCACAGCAGCCGGGCGTCGACCCCACGCGCCTTCAGGGTGTTGTAGTAGGCCAGGCCCTGTGCATCCGGCACGCGGTAGTCCTGGGCGCCGTGTATGACCAGGGTGGGCGTCTGCATGCGATGGGCAAAGGCATGCGGGCTCTGGGCTGCCACGCGCGCCGGGTCGTCCCAGTACCAGGCGCCCAGCTCCTGGGCATGCCAGGTGTAGGCGTCGTCTGCGAACATGGCCTGCCAGTCATAGCAGCCGGCATGGCAGACATAGGCCTGGTAGCGGCCGGCCTCCACATGGCCATTCATCCAGGCCACCATGTAGCCCCCGTAGCTGCCGCCGCTGGCAAAGACGCGGTCGCGCGCGATCCAGGGCTTCTTCAGTAGCCAGTCGGTGGCGGCCTCGATGTCCTGCAGCTCCAGCTCGCCCCAGCGCTGGGTGATGGCGTCCTTGAAGGCCTGGCCGTATCCCGAGGAGCCGTGGTAGTTCACGCAGGCCACCACATAGCCCTGGGCAGCGAAGAGCTGGGCATTCCAGCGGAAGTGCCACATGTCGCCAAAGGCCGAATGCGGGCCGCCGTGGATCAGGTGCAGCAGCGGGTGCTTGCGCCTGGCGTCGAAGCCGGGCGGGTAGGTCAGCCACATCTGGACATCGTCGCCCTGGGCGCCCTTGAAGGCGACGGGCTCGACCCGGCCCATGCGCAGGGTTTGGAGCAGGGCGTCGTTGAAGGACTCCATGCGCAGGGCGCTCTCGCCGTCCATCACGCTCAAGCGCGGCGGATGCTCGGCGCTGTCATGCAGCACGACGAGGGTGCCGGCCTGCAGGTCGAAGGCCGCGGCGTGACCGCCCTCGAACTGGGTGAAGGCGGCGCAGGTCTTGACGTCGAAGCGCCAGAGGTGGCGTCGGCCCTCGTCCTCGGCGCAGAAGAGCAGGCCCAGGTCGTCCTCGTCCCATCGCAGCGGGGCCTGCACCTCGCGGTCCCAGTCCTCGGACAGCACGGCCCAGTTGCCGTGGGTGTCCAGCACGCCCAACTGGTCGGGCATGGTGTGCTTGAGGCCGCGATGGCAGGCCAGGAAGGCGAGATGGTGGCCGGCATGGCTGTAGACCGGCGCATGCAGATGCCAGCCCTCCTCCTGTAGCAGGGTGCGCACCTGCCGGCTGCGCACCTCGACCTCGGCCAGCGCGAAGCAGTGGTCCAGGCGCTTGTCCGGCAAGGGGTCGAAGGCGAAGACGATGCGGCGGCCGTCCGGGGAGATGTCGAAGCAGTCGGCGTCAGGCTCCGCGCGGCTGAGTTCCCAGCGCGTGCCTTCGAACAGATCTCGTACCTTGCCGGTCCTGGTGTCCAGCACATGCAGGTGCGGCACACGGTCCATGGGGATGTGATGGTCCCAGAAACGGTACAAGGCCTCGGAGGTCACGTAGCCGCTGGCCTTGCGGGCCTTGTGCCCGGCCCAGGCCTTCGCTTGCGCTGCCGCGCCCTTGAGCTGCGGCCAGACCCAGGCTACGAAGGCGATGTGCCGGCCGTCCGGGAACCACTTGAAGGCCTCGATGCCCATCGGCAGCTGCGTCGCCCGCCGGGCTTCGCCGCCGTCCGGGGCGATGAGGTAGAGCTGCGGGTTCTCGTCCCGCACGCCCTCGTGCTCGCGCCGCGCGAGGAAGGCGATCTGCTCGCCCTGCGGGCTCCAGCGCGGGCTGCTGTCCTTGTCGCCCGCCTGGGTCAGGCGGCGCGGCTCGCCGCCCAGGGTGGAGAGCAACCACAGGCTGCTCTGGCTGCTGTCTCTCTCCAGCGAGTAGCTCGTGAGGCTGGCCACCGCCTGTGCGCCGTCGGGCGAGAGACTGGGTGCGCCGAGGCGCTCGATGGCCCACAGGGCCTCAATGCTGAAGGTCTTGCTCGCGGCCATACGCCTTGCTCCTCGTCATGCGGCACACCGGTGTGCGCACCGGGCCGCAGTGTAGGGGCGAGGCGGGGAAGCGGCTGAGCGCGCCCGCGCTCAGCGGTTGCGGCTCTGCATGAAGACCAGCTTCTCGAAGAGGGTCAGGTCTTGCTCATTCTTCAGCAGTGCGCCCACCAGGGGCGGGATGGCGACCTTCTCGTCCTGCGCGGTGAGCACGTCGACGGGGATGTCCTCGGCCAGCAGCAGCTTGAGCCAGTCGATCAGCTCGGAGGTGCTGGGCTTCTTCTTGAGGCCGGGCAGGTTGCGCACGTCGTAGAAGGTCTTGAGCGCCGCGGCCAGCAGCTCCTTCTTGAGGCCGGGAAAATGCAGGTCGGCGATGCGCTGCATGGTCTCGGCCTCGGGGAACTTGATGTAGTGGAAGAAGCAGCGGCGCAGGAAGGCGTCCGGCAGCTCCTTCTCGTTGTTGGACGTGATGAAGACCAGGGGGCGGTGCTTGGCCTTGATCATCTGCCGCGTTTCGTAGCAGTAGAACTCCATGCGGTCGAGTTCACGCAGCAGGTCGTTGGGGAACTCGATGTCGGCCTTGTCGATCTCGTCGATCAGCAGGGCCACGGGCTGTTCAGCCTCGAAGGCCTGCCACAGCACGCCCTTGACGATGTAGTTGTGGATGTCCTTGACGCGCTCGTCGCCCAGCTGGCTGTCGCGCAGGCGGCTGACGGCGTCGTACTCGTAGAGGCCCTGCTGTGCCTTGGTCGTGCTCTTGATGTGCCACTGCAACAGCGGCAGGCCTATGCTCTGGGCCACTTCCTCGGCCAGCATGGTCTTGCCAGTGCCGGGTTCGCCCTTGACCAGCAGGGGGCGTTTGAGGGTGATGGCGGCATTCACGGCCAACATCAGGTCGGCGGTGGCGACGTACTGCTCGGAGCCTTGGAACTTCATGCTGTGGATCAATGCGGGTAAGCCTGCAAACCAGTATAAGGTCCGTCCCTATAATGCGCCCCGGTGTCAGATCAAGAACTTCGGGACCATGAACAAACTGTTGAAGCTCACCTTCGCCGTTCTCGCTGGCCTCACCGCTGTCGGCGCACAGGCGCAGGACGTCAAGGCGGGTGAGAAGAAGATCGCCATGTGCATCGGCTGCCACGGCATCCCCGGCTACCAGGCGACCTTCCCCGAAATTCACAAGGTGCCGATGATTGCTGGCCAGAACGCCAAGTACATCGCCGCCGCCCTGACCGCCTATGCCAAGGGTGAGCGCAAGCACCCGACCATGCGCGGCATCGCCCAGTCGCTGAGCGAGCAGGACATCGCTGACATCTCCGCCTTCTATGAGCAGCAGGCCCAGGCGCCCGCCGCCGGTGACGCCGCTGCCGCTCCCGCCAACGTGGCCGCGCTGCTCAACAAGGGTGCCTGCGCTTCCTGCCACGGCGCCAACTTCAGCAAGCCCATTGACGGCGCCTACCCCAAGCTGGCCGGCCAGCACGCCGACTACCTCTATGCCTCGCTGAAGTCCTACCAGACCGAGGGCAATCCCTATGTGGGCCGCGGCAACGCCATCATGGCCGGCCAGGTCAAGCAGTTCAGCCATGCCGAGCTGAAGGCCATCGCCAAGTACCTGGGCTCGCTCAATGGCGAGCTGCGTACGGTGCCCCAGAGCAAGATGCGCTGAGCGATCTCGCCGCTTCGGATCAAGCCGCCTTGCTAGGCGGCTTTTTTGTGTCCGATTTGGCTTTTCATCGGAGGGGGCACCATCGATACTGGGCGGCAGTTCCCGGTCCCGCTCCCTACCTTCCACACATGCTCAAAAGAATACCGACCCAGCAAGTCCGGCTCGGCATGTTCTTGCAGTCCATGGAAGGTTCATGGCTGTCCCATCCCTTCTGGAAGACCAAGTTCGTGCTGCGCGAGCAGAGCGAGGTCGAGGCCCTGCTCAAGAGCGGCGTGGTCGCGGTGTGGATCGATGTGGAGAAGGGCCTGGATACCCAGGAGGTCGAGCCCCTGCAGATGCCTACGCTGCCGCCTGAGCCCGCCAGGCCGCAGGAGGCGCAGCCCGTCGCGGCCCCTGCACCTGCACCCGTGCCAGCGCCGCCCGGCGCGCGAGCAAGCCTGCACGACGAGATGGGGCGTGCCGCGCAAATCGTCAGCCGCTCGCGTGCTGCCGTCATCAATCTCTTCGGCGAAGCCCGCCTGGGCAAGGCCATTGACGCCGAGCAGTGCCTCCCCCTGGTCGAGGAGGTGGCCAACTCGGTGTCCCGCAATCCGTCCGCCCTGATCAGCCTGGCCCGGCTCAAGACCAAGGACGACTACACCTACATGCATTCGGTGGCGGTCTGCGCCCTGATGGTGTCGCTGTCCCGGCACATGGGGTTGGACGAAGCGCAGATGCGCGAGGCCGGCCTGGCCGGCCTGCTGCACGACGTGGGCAAGATGGCCATGCCCATAGATGTGCTCAACAAGCCAGGGCAGCTCACGGACGACGAGTTCGCCGTCATGCGCTCGCACCCGGTGCGAGGCTACGAGATGCTGCTGGAGGGCGGCGCTGTGCCGTCCTCGGCGCTGGACGTCTGTCTCCATCATCACGAGAAGATCGATGGCTCCGGCTACCCCAAGAAGCTCAAGGGCGAGGAGATCTCGCTGCTGTCCCGCATGGGTGCCGTCTGCGATGTCTATGACGCCATCACCTCGACGCGTCCCTACAAGAATGCCTGGGACCCCGCCGGTTCCATCCAGCGCATGGCGCAGTGGACGGGTCATTTCGACCCGGTGGTGTTTCAGGCCTTCGTCAAGAGCGTGGGCATCTATCCTGTGGGCACACTGGTGAAGCTGCATTCCGGCCGGCTCGCCGTGGTCGTGGAGCAGAGCCCCGTGCGCCTGACAGCACCGCTGGTGCGGGTCTTCTTCTCGACCAAGTCGCAGCTGCCCATTCCCACCGAGCTGGTCAACCTGGACCTGCCTTCGGCCACCGACCGCATCGTCTCCCGCGAGAATCCCTCCGACTGGGGCTTCAAGCATCTGGACGAGCTCTGGATGAAGGCCCCGGGCCAGGCCTGAGTCCAGGTAGGCAAGACGCGCTTTATCGGCCGTTTAGCGGTGCTTTTGAGCCCTTAGAAGGGCGATCGCAGCCAGGATACTGCCTCCATCTGTCTTCTGACGATGGCCCTGCCGATCATGCCCGCCCACCTCCCGTTTTTCCCCCGCTCCTTCGTGTCCGCAGCGCCTGCGCGCCCGGCTCGTCGTCTGGCTTGCTGGGCGCTGGCCCTGTCGCTCGCGGCCTGCGGCGGTGGTGGGGGAGGGGGCGGCGGCACCGACACGGGCTCGGGCAGCAGCACGCCCCCCGTGCTCAGCGGCGTGGCCGCGACCGGTGCGCCACTGGGCTCGGCCCGCGTCACTGTGCTGGACGCCAGCGGAGCCACGGTGGGGACGGGCAGCACCCATCCCGCCGACGGCAGCTACAAGATCACGCTCAGCAAACAGAACCCCCAGGCACCCTTGCTGGTCGAGGTGCGCGGCCTCAGCGCCCAGGGCGACATGGTGCTGCTGCACTCTGCCGTGCCCAAGGCCGCCTCGGCCATGGTGGCCAACGTCTCGCCGCTCAGCGAGGCCCTGCTGGCCCTGACACTGGGTCATGCGCCCCGTACCGTCTTCAAGGACGTGGCGGGCAACAGCAGCGCCGTGGCTCTGATCAGCACGCAGCTCAGTGCCGCCGCTGATTTCCTCAAGACCCTCATCAAGACCAATATCGGTGACGCCAAGATCACCGATGCCGCCACACTGGACCTGCTGGGAGATGCCAGCTTCGCCGCCAACAAGGGGCCGCAGGATCTGCTGGTCGAGTCCTTGCGGGTGGATCTGGGGAGCAGCAGCGCCGGCGTGCCGCAGTTGGTGCTGGCCAACAAGCTCCGGCCAGGAGCGCCAGAGGAAGTGGTGGTGGACCTGCCGGCGCTGAAGACCGAGCTGGCCAAGGGCAGCAGCGCTGCGCCACTCAACGCGGTCACCAGCACGCTCAAGGCCACCAGCGGCGCCAGCACCGTATTGCCCAATGCCGCCAGCCTGGACGAGCTCCCCGCCGCGCTGAACAAGATGCTGGCTCAGGGCCTGTCGGCCAGTGCCATCAGCACCCACAGCCTGCTCTCGGCCTTCACCGTCAACGACAGCCGTGACAAGGTCTCCATGGCCCTGTACTTCGCGGACCTGGCGAGCAAGAACCTGCAACTGGGGCGTTTCCAGCTCGTGGCCTGCCTGGACGATGTACTCAGTTCCGGCAACTGCACCCGCGTCCAGGTCAGCGCCTACGTGACGGACAGTACCGGCAAGGTGCTGGACATCTTCCAGACCACGGTCAATTACCTCAAGTCGACGACAGCGGGCGTTCCGTCCTGGCGCCTGTACGGCAATGGGCGCAATCTGGAATTCAATGTCCTGCCCGTGGCGGTGGCCAGCTTTGGCGGCGACGGCAGCCTGCAAGCCGGCAGCGCGGCGAACCCTCGCGTCGGCGTGCAGCTGGACCTGCAGGGCCAGACGCTGGACGCCCCGATCACCGGCGCGCTCGACAGCGGCGTTGTGCAGACCCCCAATGGCTTTGCCATTGCCATGGCCTACTGCGCCCGGCCCCGCATGTGCATCAGCAAGATCCCCGGCGCCACCAGCACCACGGCGACTGGCCAGGCCACGGACTTTGCCCTTCTGCAGGACAGCGTGGGCTGGATAGGCGGCGCCGATGCCCTGCGCGCAGCGAAGTACAGCACCACCTTCACGCAGACGGGGGGGACGCCCAAGACCCAGCCCGCCTTCCTGCGTGCCGACGTGCCCGCCAGCCCGGCGAGCAGCCGCTTTCCGATGATCGACGACCTCAGCAGCAGCAGCGTGCTGCTGGGCCGCCAGCTGGTCACCGGTCGCAAGTACAGCTGGGCCAAATGGGCCGAAGCCAATCCGGACATGCGCATGCTGAGCATCCGGCTCGTTCAGGCCGCCAGCGCGGGCACGCCCTCCTTGCGAGAACTCAAGCTGGCCCTGCCGGTCAGCACCGAGCAGGCCTTGGGCGCAAGCGTCTTGCCGGGCGGCCTGACCCCCACGGTCAGCGAGTTGTGGCTTGTCGCCGCGGACTCCCTGGGGCGTCGCTATTACAGCCGCTTCGTGCTGAACTACTGAGTCCTGCCGGCTTGTCCCGGGTGGCTGCAGCGCATGCCGCTACAGTTGCCTCATTGGCCACGGCCGTACATCCCCCAGGCTCTTTACCGCATGCTTGAGGCGCTCCAAGCCCAGAACGATCAGCTCCGCCGCCGCCTGGAGGCCCTGCTCCAGCAGGCGCGCAGCAATGAAGAGAAGCTCAGGCGCTTCGAGCGCCTGGAGCATGCGCTCATCGGCGCCGGCTCCCTCCTGGAGCTGCTGAGCGTCGTTCTGCAGGACTACCGCGAGAGCTTCGAGCTGGATGCCGTGGGCCTGTGCCTGCTGGATGCCGGCGGCGATCTGCAACGCTGCCTGGACGAGGCGGGCGTGGATCGCGGCGCCACGCTGCCGGGTCTTCAGCTGCTGAACACGGGCTCGGAGCAGCCTCTGCTGCTGCAGCTGGGGCACAGGCCGCGGCTGGGTCAGTTCCAGCCCTGGCGGCATGCCTCCCTGTTCGGGCCGGAACGCGCTTCCGGCCTGGCTTCCTGTGCCTTGCTGCCCCTGGTGCGTCAGGGGCAGCTGATTGGGAGTCTCCAGTTCGCGAGCCGCGATGCCAGGCGCTATGAGGCAGATGCCGGCACCGAGTTCCTGGAGCGGCTGGCCGCCGTCGTTGCCATCTGCCTGGACAACGTGCTCAACCAGGAACGGCTGCGCCAGGCTGGCATCACCGATGTCCTGACTGGCCTGCACAACCGCCGCTACTTCGAGCAGCGTTGCCCCATCGAGGTGGGCGAGGCTCAGCGGCACGGCCATGGGCTGGCCTGCCTCTTCCTGGATGTCGACCACTTCAAGCGCATCAACGACAGCCATGGTCATCCGGTGGGCGATGAAGTGCTGCGCCAAGTGGGCCAACGCATCCGGCAGCAACTGCGGGCCGGCGACACCATTGCCCGCTATGGCGGCGAGGAGTTCGTGGTGCTGCTGCCGCGCTGCCCGGACGAGCATGCGCTGGAGACGGCGGAGCGCATCCGCCGGGCCTTGTGCGAGACCTGCGTCGAGCTGCCCGATGGCGTGCGCCTGCCCGTGACCTTGTCCGCGGGCCTGGCCCTGCTCTCGCAGCTGCTGCCGAGCTCCCAGCTCCCGGTGCTGGCCAGCGGCCTGGTGGCTGCGGCTGATGCGGCGCTGTATGGCGCCAAGGCCCAGGGGCGCAATCGCATCGTGATGGCCGGGCCGGGCGCCTGCCAGGCCTTCAATCCAGGCGGCTGAGGCCCGGGTCCGTCGCGCTTGCGCCGGGGCGGTCTCCCTGGCGGGGGATGGGGGCTCGTGTCGACACTCGGGCCGGCAGCAGGCGATGGCCCAGCCAGGCGCCTGCCAAGATGGCGAGGCTGTTCTGCAGGCCCCAGAACGGCGGCATGCGCGCCGAGGTCAGCAGGGTGAAGGAGGACCAGACCTTGGTGGCATCCAGCTGAGCCAGGGCGAAGAAGCCTGCGGTGAAGGTGGACACCAGAGCCACACCCATGCCGATGCGATACCAGAGCCAGCTGCTGCGCCGGCTGCGCTGGCGCGCGCGCAGGCTGAAATAGGTCCAAGCCATGGCCAGCAGCAGGGAGGGCAAGGCCAGGCCCAGGAGTCGCAACGTCACCGCCAAGCCGTCCGCGCGACCGGCCAGCAGCCAGTTCAGCGGCGTCGAGGTGGCTGCCATGGCTGCCGCCAAACCACCCACGTAGAGGGCGAAACCGGAAAGAAAAGCCAGGGGACGGCGGTGGCTCTGCATGCTTGAAACTGCGGCGATGCGTCAGCCGCACGATACGGCCCCGGTCATGCTAGCGCCGCTGCAGGAGGCTGCCTCGTGAATTGTTGGCGGCGCCCTCAGGAACGCGTCTGCGGGGTGGCGTGGGGCCAGCAGAGGGGCTGGCGAGAGGCGCGGTCCGCAGCGGTGCTGGGCACTCTCGTCGCCATGAACCGACGGCGGGGAGCCGACGGTGATCAGGCTGGGGACGGTCGCGTCGCCCGAGTCCGCCACAAAGCCGTGCTCTTGGCGGAAGTGGTGAGATTCGAACTCACGGACGGGTCACCCCGTCGCTGGTTTTCAAGACCAGTGCCTTAAACCACTCGGCCACACTTCCCATGAACCCTCAGTCAATTTCAAGGCTGGTGCCTTGCGCCGCAGGGTGCTGTTTCCAACAGCTGGAGGCGGATTCTAGCCTTCAAAAACGGCCTGCCGAGCTGTGGGGCCGGATCAGGCCTACGCGCCGCAGGTCGGCGGGCAGGACTCCAGCAGTTCGCGCCGCCGCATGGCCAGGGCGAGTTCGTGCTTGCCATGGCGTTCCAGCCCGGCATAGGTGTCTGCCATCACATCGGCCGGATCGCCCTGGCCGAGCTTGAATTGCGCCTGGGTGTCCAGGATGCGGGCCCGAAAAGCCACGATGTGCTGGGCGAGCTGGGCCTTGCGGGCACCCATCTCGCTGCTGTGCCACGGACGGGGGAAGGGCGCCTCCACATGGGCAATGAGCGTGTCCAGGGCCGCTGCGGCGGCGTCGGCGTCATCCTGGAGCGTGATGTGGACCTGCATGTGGACAGCCTCGTAGTTCCAGGTGGGGGCGTAGCGGCGGTCGCGGAACCAACTGGTGGAGATGTAGCCCTGCGCACCACTGAAGGCGACCAGGGCCAGGGGCTGGCGGCGGATCAGCGCCAGCTGTGGGTTGTGGCGCGAAAAGTGGCCGATCAGCACGCCTTCGCCCTGGGCGTTGCGCTGCAGGACCAGGGGCAGCGGTGAAGCCTCGATGTGCGATCCCTCGCTGCTGATGACCAGCGCCAGGGGGTGGCGAGCGACCAGACGATCGATTTCACTGGCGTGGCGGGGACGAAAGATCTCGGGATTGTTCATGGCGGGAGTCCATTGAGGTCGGCAATGGCCCCATTCTTGATGCCGGACCTTGCTCAAGGAACAGCAGAACTGCAAGTCAGCCTGGCAAAATTGCCATTGGATGAACACCCTCCCGTAACCAGCCACGGGGCGGCGGGGATGAAGGAGTCGGCATGAAGGACCCCACGCTTGCCTGGGATGACTTACGCATGCTTGCGCAACTGGCCAAGGCCGGCGGGCTGGACGCAGGGGCTCGGCAGCTCGGCATCAGCAGCGCCACGTTGTACCGGCGCCTGCAGTCCGCCGAGCGCCAGCTGGGCGTGCGCCTCTTCGAGCGTGGGCGGGCGGGCTATCGACCCACCAGCGCAGGCCAGGAAGTGGTGGCGCTGGCGCAGCGCATGGCGCAGGACGTGCAGACGCTGACGCACAAGGTCAGAAGCCGCCAGGCATGGCCGGGCGGTCTCGTGCGGCTGAGCGTGGGGGACACATGGATGAGCGGCCCGCTGCCCGCCCTGCTGGCAGCCTACCGGAGCCGGGCCCAGGTCCAGTTGCAGGTCTGCAGCAGCAGCACACTGACCGACCTGGAGCACGGTGACGCCGATGTGGCCCTGCGCACGGGTGGGGTCTTGCCGGAGTCCCTGGTGGGGCGGCGCCTGGCTTGGGTGGCCTCCACGGTCTATGCCTCAAAGCGCCTGGGCGGTGTTCAGGCAGACCAGCTGGATACCCTGCCCTGGGTCGGCGTCGATGAGGCGCTCGCCCACCTGGATTCCGCGCGCTGGCTGGAGCAGCAGGGCTTGGGGCAACAGGTCTGCATCCGCACGAACTCGCTGGTTCATGTCCACCAGTTCGTCCGCCAGGGGCTGGGCCTGGGGGCCATTCCCTGCTTTCTTGGCGATACCGACCCTGAGCTGCGGCGGGTCTTTGATCCGCCCAGGCACTGGCGCAGCGAGCTGTGGCTGCTGACCCGTCCGGAACTGCGCAGGGTGCCGCGCATCCGCCTGCTGCTGGACGCCCTGTACGAGGGAAGCAGGCCCCTGCTGGACCTGATCGAGGGGCGCGGTGCTTGATGTGGCCCCGGGGCGTCAGCCTGGCTTCTGGGCCTGTGGGCAGCGGACTTGGATGATGTCCCGCACCAGGCCTTGTGCGTCCAGCGCCGCTGCGCTGAGCGAGCCACCCCAGACGCAGCCGGTGTCCAGCGCGAGCAGGTCTGGCCGCTGCACCAGGCCCAGCGTGGACCAATGGCCGAAGGCAATGGGCTGGCCGGCGCTGCGCCGGTCGGGGACCTCGAACCAGGGCATGAAGCCGGCGGGGGCCACGTCGGCGCCATCCTTGCTCTTGAACTCCAACCGCCCATCGGCTGAACAGAAACGCATGCGGGTGAGCACGTTGATGATGAAGCGCAGGCGGTCCGTGCCGCGCAGACCCTCATGCCAGCGATCCGGCTCGTTGCCGTACATCTCCTGGAGAAAGTCGGGCAGGTCCGGCCCGCGCAGCAGGGCCTCGACCTCGGCAGCCAGTGACAGGGTGTCGCTGCGGTCCCACTGGGGGACCACACCCGCATGGACCAGCAGCCAGCCCTGGGCTTCAGCGGCCAGGCGCTGCTGGCGCAGCCAGTCAAGCAATGACGCGCGATCCGGGGCGTCCAGGATCTCGCGCAGGGTGTCGCTCTTGCCGGGCTTGCGCGCGCCGTGGGCTGCGGCCAGCAGATGCAGGTCATGGTTGCCCAGCAGGCATTGCGCGGCATCGCCCAGGCCCTGCAGGCGCCTGAGGGTGCGCAAGGAGGCGGGGCCGCGGTTGACGAGGTCGCCCAGGCAGTGGATGCGATCCCGCGAGGGAGAGAAATCCAGGGTCTGCAGCAGGCGCTCCAGCGCGTCGCAGCAGCCCTGCAGGTCACCGATCAGGTAGTTCATCACCGGGATTGTGCGGTCGGAAACGTCTCGGGCTTCTGCTACGCTTGCGCGCTTCGACTGGTTTTATCGCGTCCGGCAAGGGTTTTCCCTGGAATTCTTCTGCCGTCCGGCGCTCTCCATGGATACCGCCTTACTTCTCTTTCTGCTGCTGCTCAACGGTTTCTTCGCGATGTCTGAAATGGCCTTGTCGGCCAGTCGCAAGGCGCGATTGCAGGTGCTGGTGGAGTCGGGTGAGTCCGGGGCGCAGGCCGCCATGGACCTGCATGACGACCCCACCAAGTTTCTTTCGACTGTCCAGATCGGCATCACCTCGATCGGGGTGCTCAACGGCATCGTGGGCGATGCAGCCTTTTCCGCGCCGCTGGCGGCCTGGCTGAAGACGGTCACGCCCCTGCATGACCGGCCCGTGGAAATCACGGCCACGGCGCTCGTGGTGCTCATCATCACGGTGGTGACCATCATCTTCGGGGAGCTGGTGCCCAAGCGGCTGGGGCAGATCTACCCTGAGACCGTGGCCCGCATGGTGGCGCGGCCGATGGAGTTCCTGTCCGTGGTGGCGCGGCCTCTGGTGCGCTTCCTGAGCTTCTGCACCGAGGCCACGCTTGGTCTCATGGGCCTGCGGGGCAAGGCACAGCGCAGCGTGACCGAGGAGGAGATCGCCGCCAGCCTGGAGGAAGGCCTGGACGCCGGCGTCATCGAGGAGCATGAGCACCAGATGGTGCGCAATGTGTTCCGGCTGGACGAGCGCCAGATCGGCTCCATGATGATCCCGCGTGCCGAGATCGCCTGGCTGGATGTAGACGACGGGCCGGAGGCCGTGCTCAAGATGCTGCAGGCCCATGGCTACAGCCGCTACCCGGTCTGCCGTGGCGGACTGGACGATGTGCTGGGCATTGCCAGCGCGCAGGGCCTGCTGGCCCGCGTGCTGGCCGGGCAAGACCTGGCCCTGGGCGAGGACCTGGAGCCGCCGGTCTTTGTGCCTGAGACCCTGTCGGGCATGGAACTGCTGGAGCACTTCCGGGCGTCTAATGCCCCGCTGGTCTTCGTGGTCGATGAATACGGTGAAGTGCAGGGCGTGATCTCTGTGCGAGATGTCTTGGAAGCGATTGCCGGCGAGTTCAACGCGCCCGGCGATGGCGATGCCTGGGCGGTGCAGCGCGAGGATGGAAGCTGGCTGATGGACGGCCTGATTCCAGTGCCCGAGCTCAAGGATCGCCTGGGCCTGAAGGAACTGCCCGAAGAGGATCGTGGGCGCTACAACACCCTGGCCGGCATGGTGATGCTGCTGCTGGGGCGCTTGCCGCGCACGGCCGATGTGGTGGAGTGGAACGCCTGGAGATTCGAGGTCGTGGACCTCGATGGCAAGCGTGTGGACAAAGTGCTGGTCAGCCGACTGGCAGAAGACGGAGAGAAAGAATGAGCACCCCCCCGATGTTTGGCAGCGTTGTCCCCCTGGACCGCGAGGCCCACAAGAAGCTGCACCTGCGGACGGATCTGTCCACCGTGGACAAGATCAAGGAACTGAACTCCATGTTCCTGACGACCGTGGAGTTCTCTGAGGCCTGCAAGGAGTTCCCCATTGTCTTCGTCCGCGCTGGCGAAGCGCCCAAGGATGGCGGCAAGCAGTCCGTGGCGCCCCTGGCCGTGCTGGGCCTCAAGCCCGGGCACAACCTGTTCATTCAGGACGGCAAGTGGACGGCCGACTACGCGCCGGCCTATGTGCGCCGCTATCCTTTCATGATGGCCCACATCGACGACCAGGGGAACATGGCCCTGTGCATCGACGAGCAATGGGAAGGCTTCTCCGAGACCGCGGGCTCGCCCCTGTTCGGCGCCGACGGCCAGGCCAGCGAGTTCCTGGTCAATGCCAAGAACTTCGTCGAGAGCTATGAGCGCGAGACCGAGCGCACCCGCGCGGCCTGCCATGAGCTTGTCGAGCTGGGCATCCTGCAGGACATGCGCTTCGAGTCCAGCAACGAGGCCGGCAACAAGGTCGACGTGGACGGTTTCATGACCGTGGACGAAAAGAAGCTGGCCGAGCTGGACGACGCCACCGTTGTGCGGCTGCACCGCAACGGCCTGCTGGCCCTGCTGGAAATGCATCGCGTCTCGCTGGGCAATATGGCTCGCCTGGCCCAGCTGCAACTGGCGCGCAAGGACTGAAACAGCGTCTGACCGCTGCAGCGCGGTCACGACGGCGTGAGGGGCAGGGTGACCTGCCCCTTTTTCATGGGTAGCGCCTGTCCCGGCAGACAGCCGTGGGCCGGTCGACGGCCTGTGCGGCCTTGTTGCATCCGTGGGGCTTGTACCGAGGCTGCTGTCACAAGCCGCTGTCAGAATCCAGCGTCCCTTTTCGTTGGGGGTTGACAGGCACATGAACAACATCCTGAGCCGCCGCGGCTTTGTCGCGGGTTCCCTGCCCTTGAGCGCTGCGCTGACAGCGGCCCTGGGCAATGCCGAGGCATCGCCCGCGCCCAGGCCCGCCGCGCAGTCGCCAGGGCTCAATGCGCCCTGGGACCAGATGGATGTACGCGAGCTGCAGGCCGCCATGCGTGACGGCAAGCTGAGCTGCGAGCGCCTGACCCGGCACTACCTGCACCGGATCGAGATGCTGGACCGCCGTGGCCCGCAGCTGCGCTCGGTGATCGAGCTCAATCCAGATGCCCTGAACCATGCCCGCCAGCTTGATGCTGACAGGCACAAGGCTGAGCGCGGACCGCTGTACGGCATCCCCGTGCTGATCAAGGACAACATTGCCACTGCCGATCGCATGGCCACCACGGCCGGGTCGCTGGCCCTGGCCGGCCTGCATGCCAAGCGGGATGCCTTCATCGTCAAGCGCCTGCGTGAAGCTGGTGCTCTGATCCTGGGCAAGACCAATCTCAGCGAATGGGCCAACATCCGGTCCAGTCGGTCCACCAGCGGCTGGAGCAGCCGCGGCGGCCAGACCCGCCACCCCTATCTGCTGAACCGCAATCCCAGCGGTTCCAGCTCCGGTTCCGCCGTGGCCATGGCTGCCGGCCTGTGTGCCCTGGCCGTGGGTACCGAGACCGATGGCTCCATCACCTCGCCAGCCAGCATCTGCGGCGTCGTCGGCCTCAAGCCGACCCTGGGGCTGCTGAGCCGGGACGGCATCATTCCCATCGCCGCTTCCCAGGACACCGCAGGCCCCATGACGCGTTCGGTGCGTGATGCTGCGCTGCTGCTGCAGGCCATGACCGGTCGCGACAGCCATGATGCCGCCACGCAAGACCTGCCCCCGGGTGCGGCGCTTGATTTCGAGGGCGCTTTGCGCAAGGACGCGCTGAAGGGCGCGCGCATCGGCGTCATCCGCGCCGCCATGCCGCCCCAGCCTCAGGTCATGGCCCTCTTCGAGCAGGCCCTGGAGGTGCTGCGCCAGCAGGGCGCAGTCCTGGTCGACAAACTGGAGATCCCCCACCAGGCCAAGTACGCCGAGACCGAGCTGACCGTGCTGATGCATGAACTCAAGGCTGGGCTGCGCGACTACCTGGCCGAATTCCAGCCGGATGCCCCGGTCAGAAACCTCGGCGAGCTGATCGCCTGGAACCGCCAGCACGCTGGTACGGTGATGCCCTTCTTCGACCAGGAACTGTTCGAACAGGCCGAGACCACGGAGGGCCTGGAGTCCACCGTGTACCGAGAGGCGTTGGCCACCAATCGCCGCTATGCGCGCACCGAGGGCCTGGACGCGCTCTTTGCCGAGCACCAGCTCGATGCCGTGGTGGCGCCCACCGGCAACGTGGCCTGGCTGACCGATCCGGTGCTGGGCGATCACTTCACGGCTGGGGGCTTCACCACGCCGTTCGCGGTGGCTGGCTACCCCCACGTCACCGTACCCATGGGCATGGCGGCGCGCCTGCCAGCGGCGCTGTCCTTTGGCGGGCTGGCCTGGCAGGACGCCAAGCTGCTGGGGCTGGCCTATGCCTATGAGCAGGCCAGCCGCCGGCGCGTGCTGCCGGCCTTCCTGAGGGACTGAAGGCTGTGGGCAGGGGCTGAGTCGGGGGGGGCTGAGGGTCAGTCCTTGCCTTGTGGGGAATTCGGGCTTGGCGAACGTGGCATTCCGCCCACATGGAAGACCCGATAAATCCCTGCGAATGCGGTGTTAACCCTGTGCTGATTTGGTTCAGATCACAGGGCGTGATGTAAGACTTTGTGTATGTTGTACGCAGCGATGTTTTTCACGGTTTTGATTCCGAATCGTCGCTAGACTGCGTCGACCTTGAACAGCTTGAGGGAGTCGTTGGATGTTTGCTGACAGTGCAGGTTTTCTTGCCGCCGGGGCCGTTGACGCCCTGCGCGCGACCCTGCGGTCTGGGGGCGCCAACACCATTGCTCCCGTGCGAGCGTTCCGCATCAGTGCGGCCATGTCCGCCAGTCAGCGCCTCCAGGCGCTCGAGCTGGTGGGGCGCAAGTATGCGGCCCGTGGCTACGCAATCGCGGCAAAGAGTGGGCAGCAGGCCGCGGCGGGCCGTGACGGCCAGGAGGCCGATCTGCTGACGCTGACGGCTGCACGCGAAGGCGCGGTGCTGGGCACCCTCAGCGTGCGCTTCGACGGCAGCGAGGGCCTTGCCGCAGACCAGGTCTTCAAGACCGAAATGCGTCAGCTGCGCGCGGGCGGTCGCCGCCTGTGCGAATTCACCCAACTGGCCATGGACATCGACGAAGCGTCCAAGCGCGTCCTGGCCTGCCTGTTCCATATGGCTTACTTGCAGGCTTTCCGCCTGCGTGGGGCGGAACTGCTGGTGGTCGAGGTCAATCCCCGCCATGTGGGTTATTACCAGCGCATGCTGGGCTTCCGCGTCTGCAGCGAGGAGCGTATGAATCCCCGCGTGAAGGCCCCGGCGGTGCTGATGTGCCTGGACTTCCAATACGCCCAGCAGCAGGTGCTGCGTTATGGCGGTCAACCGCATCTGGGTCCTGTGGCCCGCTCGCTGTACCCTTTTGGCTATTCACCGGCCGAAGAAGCGGTGCTGCTGGAGGAGCTGACGGCCTCGCGTCAGTAAGAGGTGGTCAGGGCCCGTGCGGGCCTTTCTCCTTGTCTCTCCCATGAAGTAGCCGGCGCAAGCCGGTTTTTTCTTGTGGCGGCGTGCGAGCCCCGGCTCAGGTGCTGCATGCCCTCGTGTCGGTGCTGCGCCATCCCAGCTGCCGTGACAGCTCCCGGGCGACGCGCTTGAGCTCGGTCGCAGACGGCCCGTCTTGCTGCAAGTCGAAGTTCCCGCTGGGGCCGATGGCCGTGAGGCTGAGCACCATGCGGCCGGCATCATCGAAGACGGGGGCCGCCAGGGCGGATACGCCGGCCACCACGCCGTCTCGGGACTGAGCCAGTCCCGTTGAGCGGGTCTGCGCCAGGATGCGCTCGAACTCAGGTGTGATGGACGCTGGCTCGCCGTCAGCGGCTTCATCCAGGCGCATGGCCTCCAGGACCTGCCCCAGGGGCAGGTAGGCGGCGAAGAGGCGCCCCGAGGCTGTGCCGCGCAGGCTCATCACCGTGCCATGGCGCATGCTCACATGCACTGGCGACGGGGCTTCCGCCACCCGCACGATGGTGGGGCCGTGGTTGCCCCAGACGGCAATCGCCACGGTGTGCCCCAGGCTCAGGGCCAGCTCCTCGATGCGGGGGGTGGCCAGGCGCACCGGCTCGTACTGCTGCAGGCTGATCAGCCCCAGTTGCAGGGCAAGGGGGCCCAGCCCGTAGCGCCCGCTGCCGGCCTCCTGCTCCACCAGGCCCAGCTTGATGTAGCTCACGAGGTAGGGGTGGGCCTTGGCCGGGGTCATGCCGGCCTCGCGGGCCAGGTCTTTCAGGGCCAGGGGGCGCCCCTGGTGTGCCAGGGCAATCAGCAACTGGCCACCCACCTCCACGCTCTGGATGCCTCTCGGGCCGCGGGATTCGCTGTCTTTGCCGGGGAAATCGGTGTCGTTGGACATGGGTGCGCAGATCGGTGTGGCGGCGCATTATCGGGTGCGCTGGTGTTGCGATCTTAAATTAGATATAGTCAAACTCATTCGCAAGGATTGAATTGATCATGAGCAAGACCTTTGCCTCCCAAGCCGATCTGGAAGAGAAGCGCGTCAGCTTCGAAAAGCTCTCGGACCACGCCTACGCCTATACCGCGGAGGGGGACCCCAACACCGGCATCGTGATCGGTGATGACGCGGTGATGGTCATCGACACCCAGGCCACACCTGTCATGGCCCAGGATGTCATCCGCCGCATCCGAGAGGTGACGGACAAGCCCATCAAGTACGTCCTGCTGTCGCACTACCACGCCGTTCGCGTGCTGGGTGCCTCGGCCTATGAGCCAGAGCACATCATCGCCAGCCAGGACACCTATGACCTGATCGTCGAGCGCGGCGAGCAGGACAAGGCCAGCGAGATCGGCCGCTTCCCGCGTCTGTTCCGCAATGTCGAGTCCGTGCCCGCCGGCCTGACCTGGCCCACGCTGACCTTCACCGGCAAGATGACCCTGTGGCTGGGCAGGCTCGAAGTGCAGATCCTGCAGTTGGGCCGCGGCCACACCAAGGGCGACACCGTGGTCTGGCTCCCCCAGGACCGCGTGCTGTTCTCGGGTGACCTGGTCGAATTCGATGCCACCCCCTATGCCGGCGACGCCTACTTCCAGGACTGGCCGCAGACGCTGGAGAACCTCGCCGCCCTCCAGCCCGCCAAGCTGGTGCCCGGCCGCGGCGCGGCCCTGCAGACGCCCGAGCAGGTGCAGGCCGGCCTGGACGGCACGCGTGCCTTTGTCTCCGAGCTGTATGCCGCCGTGAAGGCCGGCGTGGCCGCGGGGCGCGATCTCAACACCGTCTACCGCGAGGCCTATGCCGCACTGGAGCCGAAGTACGGCCAGTGGGTCATCTTCGCCCACTGCATGCCTTTCGACGTGACCCGCGCCTATGACGAGGCCAGCGGCCACACCCATCCGCGCATCTGGACCGCCGAGCGCGACGTCGAGATGTGGCGCGCCCTGGAAGGCCAGTGAGCCGCCAGAGTCCGCCCCGACGCAAGACCTGACCCCAAACGAGGACCCGAGGAGAAGCCATGAAGATCGAACGCATCCACCACGTCGCCTACCGTTGCAAGGACGCCAAGACCACTGTCGAGTGGTACGTCAAGCATCTGAACATGGACTTCGTGCTGGCCATCGCCGAGGACAAGGTGCCGTCCACCCAGGCGCCGGATCCCTACATGCACCTGTTCCTGGACGCCGGCAACGGCAACATCCTGGCCTTCTTCGAGCTGCCCAACTCGCCCGAGATGGGCCGTGACAGCAACACGCCGGAATGGGTGCAGCACATCGCCTTCAAGGTCGACAGCGTGCAGACGCTGGAAGAGACCAAGGCCCGCCTGCAGGCCGCTGGCATCGACGTGATCGGCGTGACCGACCACACCATCTTCAAGAGCATCTACTTCTTCGATCCCAACGGCCACCGCGTTGAGCTGGCCGCGGACGTCGGCACGCCCGAGATGTACAAGGCCCTGGACGCCTGCAAGTGGGAGATGCTGGAGGAGTGGAACCAGAGCAAGCGCGCGCCCAAGCACGCGGCCTGGATGCACGACAAGTCGCTGGCCGCGCCGCAGTAATCCCGCCTTCAACGCCTTCGCCGGCACCGCGCAGGACTGATCATGCTCAGCACCTACCAGTACCCTGTCTTCGACTATCGCCAGAGCGAGGAGCAGCGCCTCGGGCAGCCGCAGCCGCACACAGCGGTGGTGATCGGGGCTGGTCCCATAGGCCTGAGCCTGGCACTGGACTGCGCCTCGCGTGGCTTGCGCGTGGTGGTGCTGGACGACAACAACAGCGTGAGCATCGGCTCCCGCGCCGTCTGCTATGCCAAGAGGACCCTCGAGGTCTGGGACCGCCTGGGCGTGGCCGAGCCTTTGGTGCAGCCGGGCGTGAAGTGGAAGGTGGGCAAGGTCTTTCATGGTGAAGGCCTGGCCTACCAGTTCGACCTGCTGCCGCAGGATAGACACAAGCTGCCGGCCATGATCAACCTGCAGCAGTACTACCTGGAGGAGCGCCTGGTCGCGGCCTGCGAGGCCTCGCCGCTGATCGAGCTGCGCTGGAAGCATCGGCTGCTGTCCCTGGCGCAGGACGATGGCGGGGTGAGCCTGCAGGTGGAGACGCCCGACGGCCTCTTTGCCATGCGCACCCAATGGCTGCTGGCCTGCGATGGCGCGGGCAGTGACACCCGCCGCATGCTGGGCGCGGAGTTCCGCGGCCAGGCCTTCCAGGATCGATTCCTGATCGCCGACGTGGTGGTCCAGCCCCAGGCCGCCAACGCGGCCGATGCTGCCATCCGTGGCCATGGCGCCACGCTGCGCCGCCTGGGTGCAGAGCCGGAGCGCTGGTTCTGGTTCGATCCGCCCTTCCATCCGGGGCAGTCTGTGTTGCTGCACAAGCAGTGCGCGAATGTCTGGCGCATCGACTTCCAGCTGGGCTGGGGCGCTGATCCTCAGGAAGAGAAGAAGCCCGAGCGGGTGATCCCGCGCATAGAGGCCATGCTGGGGCCGGACGTGCCCTTCGAACTGGAGTGGGTGTCCATCTACCAGTTCGCCTGCCGTCGCATGGAGCGTTTTCGTCATGGTCGTGTGCTCTTCGCGGGCGATGCGGCACACCAGGTCTCGCCCTTCGGTGCTCGTGGCGCCAACACAGGCGTGCAGGACGCCGAGAACCTGGCCTGGAAGCTGGCGGCCGTCGTGCACGGCGATGCGCCCGAGGCCCTGCTGGACAGCTACGACCAGGAGCGCACCTTTGCGGCTGACGACAACCTGCTGAATTCCACCCGCTCCACCGACTTCATCACACCCAAGAGCCGCGCTTCGCTGCGCCTGCGCAACGCGGTGCTGGAGCTGGCCCGCACCGAGCCCTTTGCACGGCCGCTCGTCAACAGCGGCCGGCTGTCCACGCCCACGCCTTATGTCAACAGCCGTCTGAACACGGATGATGCGCCCGAGGCCGGCTTCGCACAGAGCAGCCCGCGCCCCGGCCATCCGCTGCTGGATGCGCCGGTGCACGCAGGCCGGCAGGCTGGCTGGCTCAGCGAGCAGCTGGGGCGCGGCTTCCAGATGCTGAGTTTCGGACCGGCGCTGCCTCTGCAGGTGGGGCGGCTGGCGGTGGAGGTGCTGGAGGTGGGGCGCGACCTCGTCGACAGCGAAGGCCTGCTGGCGCAGCGCTACGATGGTCGGCCCGGCACTGTCTATCTCTTCAGACCCGATCAATACGTGGCAGCCCGCTGGCGGCATTTCGATCCGGCCCTGGTGGAGGCGGCTGTCCGCCGAGCTTTGACACAGGAGACCCCGGCATGAGCGTCCACCACCTGATTCGTGACCCTCATCTGCCTGACCCGGACGGCTTTTACGAACAGCTGATAGACGCTCAGCGCGACCTCTCCGACGAGCAGGCCGACCTGCTGCTCGCCAAGCTGGTGCTGATCCTGTCCAATCACATTGGTGACCGTCAGGTGCTGGCCGAGGCGCTGCAGCTGGCGCGCGCCAACACACTGGGTTCCTGAACCCCGGCGCACGATTCCAAGATGCCGGACCGAGGGCCGGCTTTCCCTGAAAACCAAGCAAGCACAAGAGCAAGACCGCCATGAGCCTGATCGACCATACCCATGACCCGGCCGCCCAGAGCTGGGTGCCCAGCGCCAACACGCCCGACACCGATTTCCCGCTGCAGAACCTGCCCTACGGCCTGTTCCGCCGCGCTGGCAGCAATGACAGCGCCCGCGTGGGCCTGGCCATCGGCGACCAGATCCTGGACCTGCGCCTGGCCGCCGCGGCCGGCAAGTGGAGCGCCGCGGATGCAGTCCTGCTGCACCACCTCGCACAGGGTGATCTGAACGCCGTGATGGCCAAGCCTGCGGCCCAGCGCCGCGCGCTGCGTCACGCGTTTTTCGCCGCGCTGCAGGCGGGGTCGAAACAGGAGGCCGCGCTGGCGCCTTGCCTGGTGCCCCAGGCCGAGGCCCAGATGGCCGTGCCCTGCCGCATCGGCGACTACACGGACTTCTACACTGGCATCCACCACGCCACCACGGTGGGCAAGCTCTTCCGTCCGGACAACCCTCTGCTACCCAATTACAAATGGGTGCCTATTGGCTATCACGGCCGCGTGTCCTCCATCGGCGTCAGCGGCTCGACGGTGCGCCGCCCCCTGGGCCAGCTCAAGGCGCCGGATGCGGCCGTGCCCGTGCAGGCTGCCTGCAAGCGCCTGGACTATGAGCTGGAACTGGGCCTTTTCGTCGGGCCGGGCAATGAACTGGGCGAGCCCATCCCCATGGCAGAGGCTGAGGCGCATCTCTTCGGCGTGACCCTGCTGAACGACTGGTCCGCCCGCGATGTGCAGGCCTGGGAGTACCAGCCCCTGGGGCCTTTCCTGGCCAAGAACTTCGCAACCACGATCTCGCCCTGGATCGTCACCATGGAAGCCCTGGAGCCCTTCCGCTGCGCCTTCGAGCACCCCGCCGAGGATCCGCAGCCGCTGCCCTATATCGACAGCGAGCAGAACCGCCGCGAGGGGGGCTATGACGTCGAGCTGGAAGTCTGGCTGCAGACCCACGCCATGCGCACCGCCGGCCAGCCGGCCACGCGCCTGATGCGTTCGAACTTCAAGCATGCTTACTGGACCTTGGCCCAGATGCTGACCCACCACGCCAGCAATGGTTGCAACCTCCAGCCGGGCGATCTGCTGGGGACGGGTACGCAGTCCGGCCCGAGTCCGGAAGAGGGCGGCTCCCTGCTGGAGCTGAGTCTGGGCGGCAAGCAGGCCCTGAGCCTGCCCAATGGTGAGACGCGGACCTTCCTGCAGGATGGAGACACGGTGATCCTGCGTGGCTACGCGGTCAAGGACGGAGCGCGACGCATCGGCTTCGGCGATTGCGCCGCAACGGTCACGCCGGCGCCAGAGCTGTGAGACGGCGCTGATTTGTAAGCAGACAGGGGCCCATCGGGCCCCTGTCTGCTTCTGGCGCCGCCATGGGGCCTGATCGGCCCACTATGGTCACACGATGCCGCATTCTTTCGCGGTCCTTTCCCGTGCATCGGATCTTGAAACACCCCTTTGGGGGCGTGGCCCTTTTCTGGGCTGCCTGGGCACAATCTCGGGCCGAGACCGCTGATATGGGGCAGGACAGCTTGACATTGGCCTGCGTATTCAAGACTAGAAATACCAATGCACAGAGTGAAAGATGATAAAAGAAATCATGGTTGCTCTTCTGGGAGGACTCACTGCAAGCGCAATAGGGGCCTATGTGCAATATGCAATCACGCTCCGGCAGGTGGAGATGCCTAAACTTGCGCTGGAATCGCGCAAGGCGCAGCTTGATGCGCACAGGCAAATACTCGCACTTTCTCCGAACATGAATACGCAATGTTCGGCGAGTCGCTGGAACGACTGGGCATGGCGCATCCAGTGCGACACGAAGAGCAGCGGCATGTATCCTGCCTGGGTTCATTTGAAGAGCGTGATGCTGATGGAGGCCTTTGATGCTCGCCGCCAATCCTTCAAGGAAGGCGAAGGCTTTGACATCTACTATCCGCAGGGAAAAAAGGAATTTCTGGCCACCCCGGGAAGCGATGGCTATCTTGAGTTCTTCGTGACTTTTCGGAAACAGGCTTATCCCAAAGGGATCGTCGTGGATGGACTGGCGGTACAGCCGACTTTCGTCTATTCAGTGGTTGAATCGGCGAAAAATGCCCTTGCTCTGACTTTTCCAGAGCAGTCCACCTTGATTTCGGAGGTGGCGACAACGCCTGACCGCATGCTCTCCATTCCCCTGCAAGGGACGATCCAGGCCCATGCGCCCGAAGCGCCGCTCAAGTGAATTTTCTGCATGACCAATGATTTGCAAGCGGTTGGATGGGGGCTGCAGTGAAGGCCGCCGGGGAAGTCTCGCCTTTGGGTCTGACTGCAATCAGATTCCGCTGTTCCCAATTGCATCTCCATCTGCTTGCTCAAGCGAAATTTTCCGTGGCGATGCTGAGTGGCCATAATCCCGGCAGCTGAAATCATGAAGACCTTGCGTTTCACAAAGGACGGGGACTATTTACGCCTTGAGGACTATCCTGACGCCGCTGCGCTCGTCGAGATTGACGGGCCTCGTGTCCCGCTTCTCCAGTCCTTGTCTCTGCATCGGGTTGACCTGACGCTTGCTGGTGCCGCTCTTGGGTTTATCGCGGAGCACAGTGCACAGGGGCCTTTGCGTGAAGTCCTCTGGTATTCTGCGGTCGCCAGGTATTTCAAGTGCTTTCAAAGAAGTGAATCCCGCATCAGGCTGGAGCCCGACGAGGTGTTCAGCGAGGCGGACCATGCAAGGGGAACCTTCAAGTACTTCAAGGACCTGCGAAACAAGCACCTGCTGCATGACGAGAATGCTTATTCTCAATGCCTTGTCGGGGCGGTCATCAATCAGCGGCAGGCGCAGCAGAAAATTGCCGACGTCGTGTCCATTGCGGTGAATGCCAATTCTGCAGATCAGGGGCACTACGAGAGCTTCTTCCCTCTGCTTCACTTTACCCATGAATGGGTTGTGGCAAGAATCGAGGCGTTGCGTTTGGAAATTGCCTCAGATCTTGAGTATGAGTCGTATGAATCGCTTCTTGATAGGAAGCCACTCAGCTTTTGCATGCCGCCTGCCCATGAGGTTTCCAAGCGGCGATAGCGGTTCTTCTCATCGAGTATTCTGATGTTGACGCTTGCAAATGAAAGAGAGAAGGCCTGAGGGGGCGCCCATGGATCATTTCGCGGCTGTTGGCCACACAAGGCAAACACTGTCAATGAAGCTGGGTTGGTGGACGTAGAGGTCTACAGGGGCCTCTGCGATACGCTTCGCTGAGCTCACACAGCAGCGGGCTTCTATTTATGAGCGCCAGACGATGCGCCCGTCATCATGGAGGGCCTTGCAGATGAACCTGATAACCAGGCGGTCACAACTCTCTATGCCCGAGTGCAGCCGCACCGAGATGGCAAGCCAGGCGGTGGTAGAGACCGGGTGGGCGTCGGCAGGCGCTGGCCCGTGGCAGAGGGCAGGGCCTAGGTCGCCCGCGCCGGAGCAGGCTCAGGTTCAAGCTCATGAGGAGGGCCGGGCTTGAGTTGGGACGCGCTGCTCCGCATGGCTTCACTGTGCGTGCTCCTCGCCTGCGCAGAGACGCTGCATGGCATTGCCCGTACAACGCTCGTCGTACCTCGGCTTGGCAAGGGGCGCGCCATCAAGCTGAGCGCGCTTACAGGCACACTGCTGGCTTTCTGCATCTGCTGGCTGAGGGTGCCCGGCATCGGCTTACAGACTGCGGGCGAGCACCTTGCACTGGGACTGGGCCTGGCAGCCTTCATGGCCGTGTTCGATATGGCCATTGGGCGATGGGTGATGCGCAAGTCCTGGGCCAAGCTCTGGCCCGACTTCGACCCCCGTACTGGCAACTACCTCTTGTTCGGCCTGCTTGGGCTTTGCGTCATCCCCTTGCTCGTGTGGCTGAGCCATCGAGCTTAGGCACGCGCCCGCTCATCAGAGCCTATGGAGGCGCGTGCGAGGCAGGTCTGTGCCTGCAGCGAACGTCATCGCCGACAAGGCGAAGCGCTGATGAGGGCACGACTGGAGCTCGGCCGGGGAATGAGGGGCTCGAATGCAGGATGAGTGACCCGGTCATGACGGGCCGTGCATTCGATAGGCTGTGCTCCAGCATGCATAGACGGCAATCGTGAGACTTTCAGTGGCGAGTGCTGGCGCGAGACGCCAGCGGTGCCGCCTCACTTCGTGGCCACTGCCTGCAGCTTCCCATCATTGGTGGGCTCGAACTCGCCGAAGCCGGTGGTGCCGTCCGCAAACAGGACGAGGAGGCGCGAGCCAATGAAGTCGCCGACCCGGACGCCAGAAGACACATCCCCTTGGAAGTCAGGATCGATGCCGGAAAACTTGACCAACTTGTCCGGCGAGAAGTTGGCGAAGCGGGCGGTCACCACCTCGGTGTCGATGCCGTCCGTGCCGACCAGGGTGGCTGGCCCCGAGAAGCCCCCGAAGGTGTCGAACAGGATGGGAAACTTCGCCGTTCTTGCGCTGATTCCGATTTCCCGAACATCCGAGCTGCTGGCGTTCTGCAGGTTGAGATTGATGCTGAAGCTGTTGAGCGGCCCGTCGAAGGTCGCGACAAGTTCCTGTGCCATGGTGTGTACCTCGCTGAGTTGGCTGTGAAAGGCAGGCGCAGGGCCTGCCACCCCGACGCGATCAGTGTTCTGCACTGCTCGCCCGCACACTATTGGCGTTTCACCGCCGGCCCACATCCTCAAATCTGAGCACTTGAGTTAACTTTTGCCAGCAATCTAGGGGGGACTCATGCCAAGCGGGGCGTCTTGTCGACGTTGCAGCGCCAGCTCGCGCGGATGACCCTTCTGCGACTGATGCCAAGGGTGCCTTGAAAGATGCGATGCAGCCGTTGGCGACACGCGCCGGATGGGCGGGGAGGGGGGCCAGGGCGCCAGCAGGGCCTCGGCTGTCATGTGGACATGGGCCACCAAGGAAGAAGGGGCCTCCAAGGCCCCTGCTGACTGGACGCGTCGCCGCCTACCGCGCGATCCATGCATCCGCCCAGGCCGACCCCACGCCGGGCTCATAGGCGTTGTTGCTGCTGCTCCAGACATTGCACCAGCCGCTGAAGGGCGCAGGCCGGCATTCGTAAACCTTGCCGTTCTTGCTCTGCAGCACACGCGTGCCCGCCTTGTAGCTGCCCAGGCCCGTCGGGAAGACGTGGTCATAGGCCGTGCTGCCGGCGGACTTCAAGGTCAGGGCATAGGTCTTCTGCACCACGGTGCCGCCGCTCTTGGGCGTACCTTTGATGACCAGCTGGTAGCTGCCGGCTGCCGGCTTGCTGAGCGGCAGGCTGAGGCTCTGGCCGCTGTTGTTCAGCGAGACATTGGCGCTGGCGCGGGCCACGCCACCGCCATCGAACAGGGTGGCGTTCACGTCCAGCTGGCCGACGGCGGTGACGCTGAATCCCAGCGTCAGGTTGCCATCGCTGCCAATGGTGTACTCGCTGGCCAGGCCGCTGACCAGCACGTCATTGGCGGGCGGCGGGGCCTTGTCGATCTGGATTTCGACGCGGGTGAAGGGGCTGTCGCTGCGCGCGAAGACCTCGTTCTGGCCGTAGGCCGGATTGATGCTGCCGTCCGCGGCCTTCTGCCCTGCCTTGAGCAGGGTCTGCTCGGCATTGACCCGTGCGGCCAGCAGATAGGGCCAGGTGGTCTTGGCGCCATCAGCCGTGCTGCCTATGGTGACCTTGGTCGAGAACTCGGGGCGTTCGCCACCGGCATCGAAGACGCGGGTAGAGGCCTTGTCGCCCACGGCCAGGTCAACGCTGGGATAGATGGTGCCCTTGGCAGCCCAGCTGTAGGCCGGCGGCGTCCCGTCGAACTGCAGGTCCAGCAGGTTGTAGAAGCTGTTGGTGGTGTCCGCGATCTCCCAGACGGCCAGCACCAGTTGGTAGCCGGCGCGTACAGGTACGTTGCAGCTGTGTGTCACGGTGGTCGGCGGCTGCTTGCCGCCGCCATCGACCTGGCAGAAGGGTGCGGATTCAAAGCTGGACCGGCTGAGCTTCACATTGGGGTTCCAGTCGGCCCGGGTGATGTAGTAGCGCCAGTTGCGAGTGGCGTGGTTGGCGGTGAAGGTCCAGACGAAGTTCTGCAGGCCGGCCTTCATGGGGCGCTTGGTCCAGCGGGTGGCGGTCTGCTCGTCCAGCTCGGCGAACTGGGCAAGGCCCGCACTGGCGATGCGGCCGTCGCTCGGGCCGCCCGCGGGATAGCCGGAAGGCGCCTCCAGGCTCTGGGGCTCGTACTGGATGGCGCCGCAGCTGCTGTTGCCGCCTTGCTTGCACAGCAGGGAGCGTGACTCCGGGCTGCTGACGTAACCGTGTGGGTGCGCGCTCAATGGCATGAGCACCAGAGCGCACAAGGCGAGCAAACTTCCCCAGAGACTTGTCCTCATCATTACCTCCATCGTTGTGGGCCTGATTGTGGAAATGGTGCGAATGACGCGCAAGTGGTTCTTTGTTGGTATTTGTCCGGTATTTGTTTCGGTCCGTATCGCCTAAGGCGATTGCCAGTTTTCAAACAAGTGACATGCGCAGCCCCTAGGCTCTTCCCTGCTCGCCACGGCGACGACAGAGGGGGAGACCACATGAGTCACGACAGCGCACAGGCGTGCGCCGAATGGGCCAGCCAGCGTCAGGCAGAGGCCTTTTGGCATTGCGCCGAGACGGCACAGGGTGTGAGGCGGCGGCACCAGTTCTTCATCTGGACCCAGGCCAGTCTGCAGCGCCTGTTGCCACACCAGTTGATGATGTGCAGCGCCTGGTCGCCCCTGCGGCGCCAACTGCAGCCGGAGCTGTTCAACAGCCTTCCCTTGCCGGAGGCCGTATTGCAATGGCTGCAGGACCCCGCCAGCCTGGGCTGGCTACAGCAGGGCTGGTTGCGCGCCGGAGGGCAGGCCCAGGCCCTGCCCCTGGCTGGGCTGACGCTGTCCGGCGATGGCGCCGGGCAGGGGCAGCAGGCGATGGGCTTGCTGCAATCGGCGGGATTGCAGCATCTGTCGGTGCTGGGCGTTGCCAGGCCTCAATGCGCCGAGGAATTGGAAACCTTCTTCCTGCTTGCCTCGCGCGAGCCCCTGCCTGTGCCGCTGCTGAACCTGATGACGCCGCTGCTCCACTGTGCCTGGCGCCGCGTGCAGGCACAGGAACTCCAGTTGCAGCAGCACCCCAGCCATGGGCCCCAGGGCGTTCAGGGGGTGACCGAGCGCGAGCGCCAGGTGCTGGCCTGGATGCGCCAGGGCAAGAGCAATCAGGAGATCGGCCTGCTGCTCGGCATCAGCGCGCTGACGGTCAAGAACCATGTGCAGAAAATCTTGCGCAAACTCTGCGCGAGCAACCGGGCGCAGGCGGTAGCTCAGGCCATGTCTTTGCAGCTGCTCAAGGAGAACGGTCTGCGTTGACCTGTCCCATCCACGCCAGCAAGCGAAGCAGGCTCAACCCAAGCAGCAGGCCCAGGGCATCTGCCAGGAGGTCGGCCCACTCGGCGGATCGGCCGGGTACCTGTGTCTGCAGCAGCTCGATCAGACCGCCATAGGCCATCAAGCCCAGGGCTGCCTGCCGCCATCGCCGAGGCCAGGCCAAGCCTGCCAGCAGCATCAGCAGGCCGAAGGCGCTCAGGTGGTTGAGTTTGTCCCAGCCCAGGTCGGCGGCCTTGGGTGGGCTGGGACTCAGGGCGAGGCAGCTGATGGCCAGCAGGGCCGCAATGAAGAGGCCGCGGGCTGCGCGGGAGGAGAGCGTGAGGCGCACGGTGGTCGGGCTGGAGGACAGTCGATGCGGAGCCCGTGACCGCACGGGGCGCAGGGGTCTGCAGTATCGCCGGGCTGGGGGCTGTCACCGCCACTTCCAGCGCTGCTTCAATGCTTCGATCTGTGCAGCCTGGTCGCGCATGAACTCGCGCATGGCGACCACCTCGGCCGGATGTTTGTAGGACGACAGGTACCAATGGCCGCTGGCGTGGGGCATGTCAGGATCGAAGACCGGGGCTTCGCCGATCTCGCCCTGGGCGTGAGCAAAGTAGTACTCGGCGATGCGGGTGTTCAGATAGGCCCCGTCGACACGCCCCCTCTGCAGCTTCTCGTAGAGGCGGTCGTACTGCACCGACTCCTCGATGCGCATCTGGCCGGAGTTGATCAGCTGCTGGTAGGGGTAGGGCGTGAAGCCGTTGGGGATGCCCAGCACCTTGATGCGTGCCACGCCCTTGCCCAGGTCCTGTGGCCGGACCAGCACGCCGTCGATGAATTCCATCATGGGCGCATAGGCGATGCGGAGATTGCCCTTGAGCGTGGTCACCCAGTTCGGGTTGTCGGGAAAGATGAAGTCCAGGTCGCCGCGCACGAACATGGCATCGCGGCGCTTCAGGGGCAGGACCACATAGCGGAACTCGATGCCGCGGGTGGACGCGAAGGCGTCGAGGATGTCGCGCCCCAGGCCGCGGTACACGCCGTTCTTCCATTCCGAATAGGGCAGAAAGTTCTCGTAGTCCTCCACACCCACGGTGTAGATGCGGCGGGCCTGTGACCCGACCTGGCCCTGCGCCAGCGAGGCGGCCGGTATCGGCAGGGCGCAAAAGAGCAGCTGGCGTCGCTTCATGGGACCTCCCGGTGCAGGGCGTTGGGCGATGAAGAGGGCGGGACGACAACTGCAGTGTCGCGCAGCGCGAGGGGTCTGCACAGGCACAAAAGAACAAAGGGCCCGTTCTTGCGAACGGGCCCTTGCTCAAAGACTGGTGCCGGTGAAGAGAGTCGAACTCCCGACCTTCGCATTACGAATGCGCTGCTCTACCAACTGAGCTACACCGGCGAAAGACTAAGACTATAGCAGCTTTTACAGCTTCTGCTCAAGATGGTAGCGGGTCACCCGCTCCACCTCGTTCTTGGAGCCCAGCACCACAGACACGCGCTCGTGCAGCTTGGTCGGCTTGAGGTCCAGGATGCGCTCGCGGGCATTGGTAGCGGCGCCGCCAGCTTGCTCCACGAGGAAGGCCATGGGGTTGGCCTCGTACATGAGGCGCAGCTTGCCGGCCTTGTTGGGTTCGCGCTTGTCCCAGGGGTACATGAAGACGCCGCCGCGGGTAAGGATGCGGTGCACGTCGGCCACCATGGAGGCGATCCAGCGCATGTTGAAGTTCTTGCCCCGCGGGCCGTCCTCGCCGGCCAGGCATTCGTCGATATAGCGCTTCACCGGGGCGTCCCAGTGGCGCATGTTCGACATGTTGATGGCGAACTCCTTGGTGTCCTCGGGGATCTTCACGCCTTCCTGCGTCAGCACGAAGCTGCCCTGCTCGCGGTCCAGGGTGAACATGGCAACGCCATCACCCACGGTGAGCACCAGGGTCGTCTGCGGGCCGTAGACGCAGTAGCCGGCGGCAGCCTGGGCGCTCCCGGGCTGCAGGAAGTCTTCCTCGCTGATGCCCTTGCTGCCCTCGGGCTTCTTCAGCACCGAGAAGATGGTGCCGATGGAGACGTTGACGTCGATATTGGACGAGCCGTCCAGCGGGTCGAACATCAGCAGGTACTCGCCCTGGGGGAAGCGGTTGGGCACCAGATAGATGCCCTCCATTTCCTCGGAGGCCATGGCTGCCAGGTGGCCGCCCCACTCGTTGGCCTCGATCAGGACCTCATTGGCAATGATGTCCAGCTTCTTCTGGACCTCGCCCTGTACGTTCTCGCTGCCGGCCGTACCCAGCACATCACCCAGAGCGCCCTTGTTGACGCTGATGGCGATGCGCTTGCAGGCACGGGCCACGACCTCGATCAACAGGCGCAGCTCCTGCGGGATGTGGCCGTGCTGGCGCTGCTGCTCGATCAGGTACTGGGTGAGGCTGATGCGACGGGTCATGGAAACACCTTGAAGTTGCGAATGCGGGGCAGGGCGATCAGGCGGCCGCGCCGTCCGAGGCCAGTGCACGCTCGACGATCTCGCGCACGTCGTTGGACAGCTCAGCCTTGGCTGCCACGCGCGCGATGGCTTCGCGAGCGGCACTGCGGTAGGGTTCGGCCAGCACCGTCCAGCGGTCCATGGCCCGGGCCACGCGGCCAGCGAGTTGCGGGTTGATGCCATCAAGCGCCAGCACCTGCTCGGCCCACAGCACATAGCCGGCTGCGTCGGCGCGGTGGAAGGCGGCCGGGTTGAACATGCACAGCGAGGCCAGCAGGCTTCGGGCGCGATTGGGGTTCTTCAGCGTGAAGTCCGGGTGCTGCAGCAACTGCTTGACGCGTGCAAAGGTCTTGCCGCCGTCCTCGGTTGCACGCGCCTGCAGGGTGAACCATTTGTCCACGACCAGGGCCTCATGCTTGAACAGGGCATGGAAGCGCTGCAGCGCGGGCTCGGCCAGCTCAGCGTGGGCATTGACCAGGGCGGAGAGGGCGCCCAGCCGCTCGGTCATGTTGGTGGCGTCCTTGAAGCGCTGGTAGGCGCGGCCGGGCCAGACGGTGTCACCGCTGCGCGTGGCATTCAGCACCAGCATGGACAGGGCCAGGTTGGCCAGGGCGCGCTGGCCGGACTGCGCCGGGCTGGGCTCGTAGCCGGCCCTCACCTGGTTGGCTTCGTAGGCAGCGGCCCAGTCCTCGGCCAGGGCGGCGGCCAACTGCGCGTGCGCGGCCTGGACGGCTGCATGGATCTCCTGCGGGTCGACCACATGCAACTGTTCGGCCACATAGCCTTCGCCTGGCAGGGTCAGGGCCAGCTCCTTGAAGGCGGCATCCAGCTGCGCATCGCGCAGCACGGCACGCATGGCACCGATGTAGGCGGTGTCCAGCACCAGGGCCTCGCCAGTGCGCACGGCCTGCAGGATGCGGTTCAGCGCCAGGCGCTGGCTGGCCTCCCAGCGGTTGAAGGCGTCGGTATCGTGCTGCAGCAGCACCAGCAGTTCGGCGTCGCTGAGGCCGTCGTCCAGCACCACCGGGGCCGAGAAGCCGCGCAGCAGCGAGGGCACGGGCTCGCTGGCCACGCCGGTGAACACGAAGGACTGCTCGGCCTGGTCAAGCACCAACACGCGCTCGGTGCCCACCGGGGCGCCTTCATCGGCCAGTTGCAGGGGCAAGACCTGACCCTCACGGCCCAGCAGGCCCATGGTCACGGGGATGACCTGGGGCAGCTTGTGCTCCTGGCCCGGCGTGGAGGGGTTGTGCTGCTTCAGCGTCAGCGTGTAGGTCTGGGCCGCGGCGTCATAGCTGCCCCGGGCCTGCACACGCGGGGTGCCGGACTGCGAGTACCAGCGCTTGAAGGTCTCCAGGCGGGTGCTCAGGGCGGAGCCGGGGTTGGCGTCGGCGATGGCGGCGGCGAAGTCGTCGCAGGTCACGGCCTGGCCGTCATGGCGCTCGAAGTAGAGCTTCATGCCAGCCTCGAAACCCTTGCGGCCGACCAGGGTCTGGTACATGCGCACCACTTCCGAACCCTTCTCGTAGACCGTCGGGGTGTAGAAGTTGTTGATCTCCACATAGGAGTCGGGGCGCACGGGGTGGGCCATGGCGCCGGAGTCCTCGGGGAACTGCACGCTGCGCAGCTGGCGAACGTCCTGGATGCGGCAGACGGCGCGCGCGCTGGGCGTGGCGGCCATGTCCATGCTGAATTCCTGGTCGCGGAACACCGTCAGGCCTTCCTTCAGCGAGAGCTGGAACCAGTCACGGCAGGTGACGCGGTTGCCGGTCCAGTTGTGGAAGTACTCGTGGGCGACGATGGACTCGATGCGGCCG
The DNA here is from genome assembly GCF_051857535.1 of Roseateles sp. DB2. Lineage (NCBI taxonomy): Bacteria > Pseudomonadati > Pseudomonadota > Betaproteobacteria > Burkholderiales > Sphaerotilaceae > Roseateles > Roseateles sp. DB2. The sequence continues at coordinate 82,179 of NZ_JBPZGY010000012.1, forward strand.
AAGTCCGCGTCCGTGGCGGTGGCCGGCGAGGCCAGCAGGGCGCTGGTGTTGAAGATGTTCAGGCCCTTGTTCTCCATGGCGCCCATGTTGAAGTCGGACACGCCGACCACCATGAAGCGCTCCAGGTCCAGGGGCAGGCCGAAGCGGGCCTCGTCCCAGACGATGGAGGCGACGAGGCTGTTCATCGCATGCTCGGTCTTCTCCAGGTCGCCGCGGCGTACATAGACCTGCAGCAGGTGGTCCTTGCCGGCGCGGGTGCGGATGCGCTGTTCGCGCGAGACCAGATCGGCGGCGACCAGGGCGAACAGGTAGCTGGGCTTGGGGAAGGGGTCGTGCCATTTGGCCAGGTGGCGGCCGTTGTCCAGCTCTGCGGTCTCCAGCAGGTTGCCGTTGGAGAGCAGCACGGGGTACTTGGCCTTGTCGGCGCGCAGGGTGACCGTGTAGACGGCCATCACGTCCGGGCGGTCCAGGAAGTAGGTGATGCGGCGGAAGCCCTCGGCCTCGCACTGCGAGAAGAAGCCGCCGCCCGAGGTGTAGAGACCCGACAGCGAGCTGTTCTTGTCAGGCGCGCAGGTGTTGCGGATCTCGAGGGCGAAGTCGGCGTCCGGTGCGCTCTCGATGACCAGTTCATGGCCCTCCTGGCGGAAGGACACGCTCTCGCCATTGATCAACACGCGCAGCAGGTTCAGCTCTTCGCCATGCAGGCGCAGAGGGCCGTGCGGCACGGCGCCGTTGCGTTCGATCTGCATCTTGCTGGTGACCAGGGTCTTGGCCGGGTCCAGGTCGAAGGTCAGGTCGACGGTGCGGATCCAGTAGGCCGGAGCCACATAGTCTTCGCGGCGAATCAGGGCGGCAGTGCCTTCACGCATCATGGCGGGCTTCCTCGAGTGTGTTTGTCAGCGTCCCGGGCTCGTGGCCCGAGACTGTGTCATGCAATCGGCAGGAGCGCGCCTCTCGGCACGCCCCAACCTGAATTCCCCAGCGGGTCCCGCTGATCCGGCTCCGCCGGGCAGCCGGGGCCGCCCCTTGAGGGGGCCGGCGCAGCCGGTAGGGGTGGGTGATCACACGCCTTGCTTGAGCGAGGCAGTGATGAAGGCATCCAGGTCGCCATCCAGCACCTTCTGGGTGTTGGAGACTTCCACATTGGTGCGCAGGTCCTTGATGCGGCTCTGGTCCAGCACGTAGGAGCGGATCTGGTGGCCCCAGCCCACGTCCGTCTTGCTGTCCTCGAGCTTCTGCTGCTCGGCCATGCGCTTCTTCATCTCGTGGTCGTACAGACGCGAGCGCAGGCGGCGCCAGGCCACGTCACGGTTGCTGTGCTGCGAGCGGCCGTCCTGGCACTGCACCACGATGCCCGTGGGGATGTGGGTCAGGCGCACGGCGGAGTCCGTCTTGTTGATGTGCTGGCCGCCGGCGCCCGAGGCGCGGAAGGTGTCGGTGCGCACATCGGCCGGGTTGATGTCGATCTCGATCGAGTCATCGATTTCCGGGTAGACGAACAGCGAGGCGAAAGAGGTGTGGCGGCCGCCCGAGGAGTCGAAGGGGCTCTTGCGCACCAGGCGGTGCACGCCGGTCTCGGTGCGCAGCAGGCCGAAGGCGTACTCGCCCTCCACCTTGATGGTCGCGCTCTTGATGCCGGCCACGTCGCCCGGCGTCTCGTCTTCCATCGTGGTCGTGAAGCCCTTGCGCTCGCAATACTTGAGGTACTGGCGCAGCAGCATGCCGGCCCAGTCGCAGGCCTCGGTGCCGCCGGCGCCGGCCTGGATGTCGATGAAGCAGTTGCTGGGGTCGGCCGGGTTGTTGAACATCCGGCGGAATTCGAGTTCCTCGACCTTCTCCGTCAGCTTGGCCGCGTCGGCTTCGATGGCCTCGAGCCCGGCCAGATCCTCGTCGGCCTTGGACATCTCGTAGAGCTCGACGTTGTCGGAGAGGTTGCTGCTGAGGTAGTTGATGGTCTCGACCACCTGCTCGAGCGAGCGCTTCTCCTTGCCCAGTTCCTGGGCGCGCTTGGGCTCGTTCCAGACGTTGGGGTTCTCCAGCGCCGCATTGACTTCATTCAGCCGCAGTGCCTTGCGGTCGTAGTCAAAGATACCCCCTTAGCGCGTCGGTACGCGCTGTCAGGTCGGCGAGGGTCGTGCCGATTTGGTTGATGCGTTCGATGTCCATGACGGATCCTGAGTGAGGCCAGCCGCCTTGCGCTCCCGCGGGAGTCCAGCCTGCGGGGCTGGCGGCATGGCCGGGCATGTCTTGTGAGCAACCGCGCATTTTAAGCTGGCCCGGGACCGATCCCGGTCAGCCTCGGCGCTCAAATGGGGCATGCCCGCTGTCGCCCGTCCCGCGGCTGAGGCACACTGCGCACCGGACACCTGCCATGGACCCCCTCCACCAGCCCGCCACACCTGCCCGCGAACGCCGCCATCGCCGCTACTGGCAGGCCACCCGGCGGCTCACGCTGGCCCTGTTGGGCGGCTGGACTCTGCTGAGCTTTGGCCTGACCTGGTTCGCGCGCGACCTCAGCTTCAGCTTTTTCGGCTGGCCCTTCAGCTTCTGGGTGGCCTCGCAGGGCGCGCTGATGGGGTATCTGCTCATCGTGGCCTTCTATGCCTGGCGTATGGCACATCTCGACGACGAGCACCGCGAGGACGCCGGGGACTGAGCCCGGTCTGCACTCGCGCCTGCACCCGCGCTTGCCGGGCTTTGCTTGGGCGGCCCATCAGGGTTGCCACGGCTGTCAATGCTGACACTTGGGCGCAATGCGCCCTCTGTTCATAGTGGATATGGGGTCAGCATGCCGGTGGCATTCTGCAGCTTGGCGCCGACCCATCCCCGGCGCCGCAATGGCCGGCAGTACTCCGTTGCGACGCTTCACCCGCGGCACTGACCGCGTCTCCACCTTGAGAGATCGTCCATGAAGCGTATGTTCTTGTCCCGCGCCCCCGGCGCTCCTTCCGCAGCCCACGGCCGTTCGCTTTCCCAGCCCCTGCATGTGCTGACGCTGGCAACGCTGGCGGCCTGCACCTCCACCCTGGCCCTCGCGGCCGACGGCACCGAGCTGGGCAGCGCCAGCGCGCTGATCCAGACGCTGAAGCAGCAGCACCAGGGCCGCCAGGCGCTCAGCCTGCAGGCCCAGGACGGCTCACAGCTCCCCGTGCTGGTCCGGGACTTCTTCGAGCAGGGCGGCAAGGTGTCCATCTCCGGCCGGCACCGAGATGCCGAGGACTCCATGTTCTTCCTCAAGGGGGACGGCAAGACCCTGCGCGGCTTCCTGGTCCTGCATGGACAGAACAAGGCCTGGGAGTACGGCACCGACGCCCGCGGTGTCGTCAGCGTCAAGCCCGTACCGCTGAGCCGGGTCTATCCAGATCTGGACGAGGACTTCCAGCGCAGCAACCGCAGCACGGCCAGCCTGGCCCAGATTGCGGCGGCTCATCCGGTCTACAGCCCCATGGCGGTGCGCCAGGCGCCGCACATCGGGCCCTACAACAACCAGGATGTCACCAAGCTGGAGAGCAAGCCCGGCAGTCCCTACGTCTTCTACCTGAACACGGCCGCGGTGATGAGCGGCAGCACGCCGCTCAACGGCGTGACCAAGGAGAACATGTACCGCGCCTGGCAGTCGGTGGCGGACCAGTACTCCATGCTGCAGCTCAACGTCACCACCAACAAGGCTGTCTATGACGCCGCCAAGGCGGCCAGCGTGCTGCGCACAGGCATCATCAACTTCATCAATCAGGATGGCCGCAGCTTCGCGCCCGTGCATTCCTTCGGCACGACCTCGGCCGGTACGCTGTACCGCAACCCGGCCAGCGGCTTTGACTACGGCTACGGCATCGGCATGACCGGCGCCCACGAGGTCGGCCACCAGATGGGCATGCTGCACGACGGCGGCGGCACAGGCGGGGAGTACTTCGAGGGCATCGCGGCCTACCAGTGGGGCCCCATCATGGGTAACTACTGGATGGGTGGCTCCTGGACCAATCAGCTCTTCACCTGGAGCAAGGGCGAGTACAACACCGCCAGCAACAGGGAGGATGACCTCAAGATCATGACGGTGGACGAGGCCGTGCCCTACATGGCCGACGACAACGTCAACGGCAAGCCCCTGGCATTGCGCGCGGGAGGCGAGATCAACCCAGCCGACAACTGGGGCCGGATCGAGCGCAACACCGATACCGATGTCTTCACCTTCAGCCTCTCCAGTGCCGGCACGCTGAACCTGCGCGTCGACCCCATCGAGTACCTGCGCATGCTGGACGTTGATGCCATCATCACCACGGCAGCTGGCACCCAGGTGGCGCGCAGCAACCTCTCGGTGAACCGCTCGGCGGAGTTTCTCAACCTGAACCTGGCGGCGGGCGACTACAAGCTCGTCATCCAGGGTGGGGCGGAGGGCACGCCGCAGAACGGCTTTTCCAAGTACAGCTCCCTGGGCTACTACGCGATGAAGGGCACGCTGAGCGCCGGCTCCACGCCGTCCACCATCCCGCTGACCAGCGGCGTGGCCCTGGGCAGCCAGTCGGCGTCCACGGGCACCTGGACCTACTACTCCATCCAGGTCCCGGCCGGCAGCACCAAGCTGGTCGTCAACCTGGCGGGCAGCAATGGCGACGCGGACCTGTTCGTGGGCGCGGGCCAGAAGCCCACCAACACCAGCTATGCCTGCAAGTCCGATGGGTCCACCAGCACCGAGACCTGCACGGTGAACGCGCCGGTGGCGGGCACCTACTACGTGGGGGTGCAGGCCTATGCCACGTACAGTGGGGTGAGCGTCAAGGCGACTGTCAGTCCTTGACCCCCCCCCTACCGGCTTCGCCGGCCCCCCCAGGGGGGCGCGCACGTAGGACCGGCGGAGCCGGATCCTCGTGCGCCGTGCGGGGCGGCCGGCTGGCGCGGCCGGGGTTGGTGGGGCGTGGGGCTTTGTGGTGCCGGATCCTCGTGCGCCGTGCGGGGCGGCCGGCTGACGCGGCCGGGGTTGGTGGGTCGTGGGGCTTCGCGGTGCCGGATTCTCGTGCGCCGTGCGGGGCGGCCGGCTGGCGCGGCCGGGGTTGGCGGATGGTGGGGCTTCGCGGTGCCGGATTCTCGTGCGCCGTGCGGGGCGGCCGGCTGGCGCGGCCGGGGTTGGCGGATCGTGGGCCTTCGCGGTGCCGGATTCTCGTGCGCCGTGCGGGGCGGTCGGCTGGCGCGGCCGGGGTTGGCGGATGGTGGGGCTTCGCGGTGCCGGATTCTCGTGCGCCGTGCGGGGCGGCCGGCTGGCGCGGCCGGGGTTGACGGATCGTGGGCCTTCGCGGTGCCGGATTCTCGTGCGCCGTGCGGGGCGGTCGGCTGGCGCGGCCGGGGTTGGCGGATGGTGGGGCTTCGCGGTGCCGGATTCTCGTGCGCCGTGCGGGGCGGCCGGCTGGCGCGGCCGGGGTTGACGGATCGTGGGGCTTCGCGGTGCCGGATCCGCGTGCGCCGCGCGGGGCGGCAGTGTTCAGGCGAGGAAGTCCTCCAGCACGGCGGCGAGGGCCTCGGGCTGGTCGTGGTGCAGCATGTGGGCGGCGTCCTCCAGGCGGGCGCGCTGCAGCTGGGGCACCAGGGCGAGTCGGGCCTCGAAGTCTTCGCGGGGATAGCGCTTGCCCCACCACTGGCTCAGTTGGGTGTGGGCGCCTTCCACCCACAGTGTCGGGGCCTTGATGGCCTGCCAGCAGGCCAGGGCCTCGGCCTTGCGGTACAGCACGGGGTTGGTTCGCTTGTGGGCGGGGTCGCCAAGGATGTGGAAGGCGCCGTCACGCTGCTCGGACCAATGCGGCGCCAGCCAGGCTGCCTTCGCGGGCGAGAGGCGCGGGTTGGTCTTCATCAGGCGCTGGGCAACCTCTTCCAGGCTGGCGTAGGGCTTGAGCTGCTGCGGCTGTTTCAGCTCGTCCAGCCACTGGCGCAGGCGCTTGGGCGCCTCCTCGGCTTGGGTCTCGGGCAGGCCGAAGCCTTCGAGGTTGACCAGTCGGCGGATGCGCTCCGGCCGAACGCCGGCATAGCTCATCACCACATTGCCGCCCATGCTGTGACCCAGCAGGTCCACGGGGCGGCCGGGGCTGACGGCGTCCAGCAGGGCATCGAGGTCACCCAGGTAGTCGGGGAACCAGTAGGCATCGCTGGCCGTCCAGTCGCTGAGGCCGAAGCCGCGCCAGTCCATGGCCACCACATGGCGGTCTGAGGGCAGGGCGTCAACCACGAACTGGAAGGACGCGCCCACGTCCATCCAGCCATGCAGCATCACCAGCAGGGGCCGCTCGGGCGACTCCATCGAGGCATCGCCCCAGTGCAGGACGTGATGATGCAGGCCGCGCAGCAGCAGCATGTCGCTGCGGAAGGCGCGTCGTTCCTGGTAGGCGGGGGGGGCGGTGTTCATGGGGCCGACTCTAGCGGTTTGCTGGCGGGGCTGCTGTCCGGGCTGGGACAGGCCCGCTCCAGCGCCCAAGGCAGGACCACGGCGCGGCGACTCCTGCCCCGGTGCCGTCAGGTGGGACGGCACCGGGCCGCTTCAGCGGGCTTTGCCGAGCGGTTCCGGCGAGGCAGGCGCGCGGCGGCGTGTTGCGCCCAGGGCTGCGACCGCCCCCAATGCCAGGGCCAGTGAAGCCGGCTCAGGCACGCCATTGCGGGCGGCGGCGGTGTCCACCCAGGTATGGAACTGCAGGTCCCATTCGCCGTAGTACGCGGGCGCGCTTTGCACCGTCCAACGATCGGACAAAGGATCGGCCGAGTCACGATGGAACGTGCGCCCTCCGGCATAGGGATCGAGGGTGGAGAGCGCCGCGGCCAGCGTCCAGGACTCCCTGGAGCCGGTGTTCTGGAGACCGAACGCATACTGCGTCCCCGCATCGACGAAAAAGCCCTGGTCCGTCAGGTCCAGCGCCTGCCATCCCGCGGACAGCACGCTGTGGTCGAGCTTGAGCGTGAACAGCGCCGTTTCTTCCGGGGTGCCAAAGGGCGCCTTGTAGAGCGAGAACAGCAGGCTGCCGTCCTCGGGGGCCCAGATGAAGTTCACGTCGATGCCGGTCAGCTGGCCGCTGAGTCCGGCGGTGAAAACCTGGGACCGGCTGAAGGTGTCGTAGAGGCCCATCGAGCCCCCGCTCTCTTGCTGTGCCTGGTCGAGCACGGGAGCGGCGACGGCAGGCGTCGAGGCGGCGCATGTGATGGCGATGGCTGCCAGCAGCCGGGCGCGGAACTTCATATTCATATGCATGGATCTTTCTGTTTATATGACCGGCAACTCCCTGAGACCTCCTCGGGAGGCCGGCGATGCTACCGTAAGTTGGCTGCCGCCAGCCCCGATCAGGCCTCGGCCGCCGTCCGAGGCAGGGTGCTTGACCCCTGCGCGGTCCCATCCCGTCAGAATGGAGCCATGGACAAGCCAACCCACCCCATCCGCCCCGCCGAGCCTCGCGACCTCAGCGCCATCGTCGGCCTCATCCGCGAGCTGGCCGACTTCGAGCGGCTCACGCACCTGCTGCAGGTCGACGAAGAGCGGCTGCGCCCGCATCTCTTCGGCCCCAGCCCCAAGGCTGAGGCTGTGGTGGCCGAGGACGGCGAAGGTCAGGTCGTCGCCTTCGCGCTCTTCTTCCACAACTTCTCGACCTTCCTCGCCCAGCCCGGGCTCTACCTGGAAGACCTGTACGTGCAGCCCGCCCATCGCGGCTCCGGCCTGGGCCGGCAGCTGCTGACGCATCTGGCGCGGCTGGCCGTGGCCAGGGGCTGCGGGCGCTTCGAATGGAGCGTGCTGGACTGGAACCAGCGCGCCATCGGCTTCTACGAGGGCATGGGCGCCACCGTGATGCCGGACTGGCGCATATGCCGCCTCAGCGGCGAGGCCCTGCAGGCGCTGGGCAAGGCCTGACCCCGGCGGCGGGCCGCGCCCTCAGAGCCAGGTCTTGAGCCGCTCCGGCGGGCGCGCAATGAGGGCCTGTTCGCCGCGTACGACGATGGGCCGCTGCAGCAGCTGGGGGTGGTGCAGGAGGGCGTCCAGCAATTGGTCGTCGCTGAGGCTGGTATCGGCCAGGCCCAGCTCTGCGTACAGTGCTTCGCTGCTGCGCAGCAGCTCCCGCACCGGCAGGCCCAGCTGGCGGACCAAGGCTTTGAGGGTGCCCAGGTCGGGCGGTGTCTTCAGGTATTCGATGACCTCGGGCGCCAGGCCGGCGTCCTGCAGAAGGGCCAGTGCCTCGCGGGACTTGGAACAGCGGGGGTTGTGGAAGATCTTCATGATCGCTGGGCTGTCGCGGAGACGGCCGGCGCAAAAGGAGCAGTGTAGAACCGGCCGGCTTGGTGGAATCCATGAGCAGGGGGGCGGGACGGCTCGCTAGCATGCGGCGCTTGAGTTGCCGACGCAAGGAGGGCCCTATGGCCCAGGACGCACCCGCCGCCCCTGCCGCCCGCCCCGCGGGCTCAGCGGGCGATCTCCATGCCGCCCTGCACGCGGGTTTTCGTTGGCGGGTGCCGCCTGACTTCAGTCTGGCCGAGGCCTGTTGCGGTCGCTGGGCCCGGGACACGCCGGAGGCCCCCGCGGTGATCTTCGAGGACGAAGGCGGCTGCCGCGCCAGCTACAGCTACGGCCAGCTGCAACGGGCAGCCCATCGTCTGTCCAACGCCCTGGCCCGGCGCGGCGTGCGGGCAGGAGAGCGGGTCGCCTTGATCCTGCCGCAGCGATTCGAAACGGCGGTTGCCCATGTTGCGATCAACCAGCTGGGGGCGGTGGCGGTGCCGCTGTCCATGCTCTTCGGCCAGGAGGCTCTGCAGTACAGGCTGCAGGACAGCGGAGCCGTGCTTGCCATCGCCGAGGGCAGCGTGCTGCCGGCACTGCGAGCCCTGCGGGATCGCTGTACTGCCCTGCGCGAACTCATCGTGGTCGGCGAGGGCGTCGGCGAGGGCGAGACGGCCTGGATGGATGCGCTGCAGGCAGAGGACGCACGCTTCATTGCAGCGGCCGCCCACGCCGAGGCGGCGGCCGTGCTGATCTACACCAGCGGCACCACTGGCCCACCCAAGGGGGCCTTGATTCCGCAGCGCGCCCTCATCGGCAACCTCAGTGGCTTCATCGCCAGCCAGAACTGGTTCGGCTTCGATCCCTTCGACCCCGCCCGCCCCAGCGAGGCCGTGTTCTGGTCGCCCGCCGACTGGGCCTGGACCGGTGGGCTGATGGACGCCCTCTTGCCCACGCTCTACTTCGGCCGCCCCATCGTGGCCTTCCAGGGGCGCTTTTCGGCGCCGCGTGCCTTCGAGCTGATGGAGCGTCATGGCGTCACGCACAGCTTCCTCTTTCCCACCGCCCTGAAGGCCATGATGAAAGCCGTGCCCGAGCCGCGCCGGCAGTACCAGTTACGCCTGGAAGCCGTGATGAGCGCGGGTGAGGCCGTGGGCGACGCCGTCTTTCGCTGGTGCCAGCAGGCGCTGGGGTTGACCGTCAACGAGATGTTCGGCCAGACCGAGATCAACTACGTGGTGGGCAACTGCAGCCGCCTGTGGCCAGCACGACCGGGCAGCATGGGGCGAGCCTATCCGGGTCACCGGGTGGCTGTGATCGATGAGGCAGGCAAGACCTGTCCCCCGGGCGTGCCGGGCGATGTGGCCGTACACCGGCTTGACGTGCATGGCGACCCCGACCCGGTCTTCTTCCTTGGCTACTGGAACCGGCCCGAGGCCACGGCGGCCAAGTTCACCGGCGATCCTTCCGACAGCTGGTGCCGTACCGGGGACACGGCCGTCATGGATGCCGAGGGCTACCTCTGGTACCAGGGTCGCAGCGATGATGTCTTCAAGTCCGCTGGTTACCGCATCGGCCCCAGCGAGATCGAGAACTGCCTGGTCAGGCACCCGGCGGTGGCCAATGCCGCCGTGGTCCCCAAGCCCGATGCCGAGCGCGGGGCACTGGTCAAGGCATTTGTCGTGTTGGCGCCCGGCCATTCGGGTGATGAGGCCCTGGTGCGAGCGCTGCAGGCCCTGGTGAAGGAGCAGCTGGCGCCTTACGAATACCCCAAGGAGATCGAGTTCATCGAGGCCCTGCCGATGACCACCACCGGCAAGGTGCAGCGCGCTGTGCTGCGGCAGCTGGAAGCGCAGCGCGCTGCGGGCGCCTGATCCCGTGATCAGCGGTCCCGCATGGAGGCATGGGCGCCCTTGCGGCCGCTGGGCTCGGGGGGCGGCGGGCCGGGAGGTGGCGGATTGCCCTTGGCGCATTTTCCCGAGGCCTCGGCCAGCAGGTAGAAGGGCGCGCTGAGCAGGCCCATGCCGCCCCCGGCGTACTGGCCCTTGCTGCAGTCACCGTGGCCCGCCTGCTGCATCTTGCGCCCCAGCTTCTCGCTGGCGCTGACGCCCACCTCTTGCTCCTGTGCCATCAGATGCCGCTCAGCCGAGAGCGGCTCGCGGGCGGCCTGGCGCAGGGCCGAACGGGTGGCGGCGCTGTCGATCAGGCGCTCCTGGCCCGCCGAGGCCGCAGGTGCCGCTGGTGCCGCGGGCAGGGCCAGGCTCTGGGGCATGTCCGCGCTGCGGGAGGGCGGCGCCGTCTCGGGCTCCAGGCCGGCGGCGGGCGTGGTCACAAGCCGGGGCCTGGCCTGAGGCGGCGCGGGCGCACGGCGCGTGGCTGCCGCGGGAACCTGGGCAGCGGGGGCTGTGCGCGGGGGACGATCCTGCAGCAAGGTCACGGTGATGCGACCCGGCTCGGTGGGCTGGGTGGCCGGGCGATGCCGCAGGCCCGCCCGCAAGCCAGCCAGCAGCAGCAGGTGCAGGGCAATGACCAGCAGAGTCAGTGGCCATCTTCTGGGCGGGGCAGGCAGGAGGGCGTGGTTCATGCGGTGTGGGTGAGCAGGCCGGGCGCTCAGCCCTGCTCCTCGGGGTCGTTGCCAGGATCGGCATCCGGGCCGGGCTCGTAGGCCAGCAGCTCGCCGGGCTGGCACTGCAACTCGCGGCAGATGCGCGCCAGGGTGTCAAAGCGCACGCCCTTGACCTTGCCGGACTTCAGCAGCGAGAGATTGGCCTCGGTGATGCCCACCCGCTCGGCCAGCTCCTTGGAGCGCATCTTGCGGCGGGCCAGCATCAGGTCCAGGGTCACGACGATGGGCATCAGACGAACTCCGCGTTCTCCTGAGCCACCCGCACGGACTCGCGCATGATGCGCGCCATGGCCACCAGCACCAGGCCCAGCATCAGCAGGGCATAGTGGTCCGAGCTGATGCCCACCAGCAGCTGGCGCTGCCCCGGCGGGTTCTGCCAGCTCAGGGCCAGCACGGCCAGGGTATGGCTCAGCGGGCGTGCGGCCGCCAGGGCCAGCAGGCCCCAGCCCAGCCATTGCAGATGACGCACCGAGGCCAGATCGAAGACACGGCCCGCGGCATAGTGGCCGAACAGGCGCCAGACATGCCATAGCAGCAGCAGACCCGACACCAGCGGCAGGCTCAGCGACAGCCAGAGCACGGCCAGGGTCAGCTTGTCCGGTGTGCGATAGGGCAGCTCCGGCATCACCTCATGCAGCACGTACTGGATCATCAACTCTGGGGCCCAGGCCAGTTGCACGGCGTACTGGATCAGGCCGAAGGCGCCCAGCAAGGCCAGGATCTGCACGGCTCGCGCCAGGCCCTTGAGGGCGAAGGGCGAAGACGGGGGAGTGCGTTGCAAGGTGGCCATCATCACATTCGAAGTCTGAAAATTATTGTATTGCAGCAATTTATTGATGTGCCAATGAAATTCGTCAGGGAGTGCTGCATAGGCTGATGCACACTGCCGGGCCTGCCTTGCTTTTGTCTCACTTGCCCCGCCAACATGTCCAAGAAGTCCTCCCATGTCAGCGAAACCCCGGCCACGCAGGTTCTGCGCCGGCACGGCATTGCCTTCACCGAGCATGTCTACGACTACGTCGAGCATGGTGGCACCTCCGAGTCCTCACGCCAGTTGGGCGTGCTCGAGCATGAGGTGGTCAAGACCCTGGTGATGCAGGACGAGAAGGCACAGCCTCTGATCGTGCTGATGCACGGCGATCGCACGGTCAGCCTCAAGGAGCTGGCGCGCCAGATTCCCTGCAAGAAGGTCGAGCCCTGCAAGCCCGACGTGGCCCAGCGGCACAGCGGCTACATGGTGGGCGGCACCTCGCCTTTCGGCACGCGCAAGGCCATGCCGGTCTTCGTGGAGTCCTCCATCCTGGCGCTGGCGCGGATCTGCATCAACGGCGGCCGGCGCGGCTATCTGGTGGGTATCGAGCCCCGGGTGATCACCGAGCTGCTGCAGGCCCGGCCCGTGCAGTGCGCCAGTGCAGAATAGCGGCCCATGCAAGACCTCCTCTACCCTTTGCTGGCCGGCGTGGCTGGCTACCTCCTGGGCTCCCTGTCGTTTGCGGTGATCATCAGCCGTGTGATGGGCCTGTCCGATCCGCGCAGCTATGGCTCGGGCAATCCGGGCGCGACCAATGTGCTGCGCTCGGGCAACAAGAAGGCGGCCCTGCTGACCCTGCTCTTCGATGCGCTCAAGGGCTATGTGCCGGTGCTGCTGGTGCTGCTCTACGGCGAGCGCTTCGGCCTGGGCGAGGACAGCGCCGCCTTCGTAGGCCTGACCGCCTTCCTGGGCCATCTGTGGCCGGTGTTCTTCAAGTTCGAGGGCGGCAAGGGCGTGGCCACGGCCGCAGGCGTGCTGCTGGCCATCAACCCGCTGCTGGGCGGCGCTACCTTGCTGACCTGGCTGATCATCGCCTGGTTCAGCCGCTATTCTTCGCTGGCCGCCATCGTGGCGGCGGTGTTCGCGCCCTTCTACCAGATGCTGATCTGGGGCGCCTCGCCCACGGTGCTGTACGTCGCGCTGATGGGCCTGCTGCTGGTGTGGCGCCATGAGGCCAACATCCGCAAGCTGCTCAATGGCACTGAAAGCAAGCTCGGCCAGAAGGCCGCCAGTGCCGCGCCGCCCCAGGGCAGCAGCAAGAAGCATCCGCATGGCGAGGGCTACCAGGCCCGCGGCCATTCACACCATCACACGAAGAACCAAGCCAAGAAGAAGGGCAAATGATGACAATCCAACGCTTTGATGTCGGGCAGCGCATGTCCGAAATGGCCGTGCACAACGGCGTGGTCTATCTGGCCGGCCAGGTGGCCTCGGACGCCAGCCTGGACATCACCGGCCAGACGGCCGACGTGCTGGCCCAGATCGACGCCCTGCTGGCTCGCGCCGGCAGCGACAAGACCAAAATCCTGCGCGCCCAGATCTACATCGCCGACGTCACCGAGTTCGCCGGCATGAACGCCGCCTGGGACGCCTGGGTGCCCGCAGGCCACACGCCGCCGCGTGCCACCGTGGAGGCCAGGCTGGCCAAGCCGGAGTGGAAGGTCGAGATCGTGGTCACCGCCGCCGTCTGATCAGCACACCGCAAGACAAAGGCCCCGCCAGCGATTGCTGGGCGGGGCCTTTTCCTTTGAGGGCGCCGTGCTTACTCGGGGATCTGGTACTGCGCCGAGCCCATCAGGTCGATGCCGCACTGCAGGTTCTCGGCCCAGTCGATGAAGTCCTTGATGGCCGGGCCCGCCATGGGGGCGCCGTGCTGCGGCACGATCATCCTGATGTCCAGCTGGCGCACCATGCCGGCCCACAGGCGCATGATCTTGTTGCTGACCATGTAGCGGCGGTGGAAGCCTTCCATGCGTCGCAGATGGGGGCCCAGATCGGTGATGGTCTGCTCTGGGTTCATGTCCGCACCGATGGAGGCACCGAGGTCGCCCGAGAACAGGATGCGGCTGACCGGGTCGTAGAACTGGAAGTTGCCTTCGGAGTGCAGGAAGTGAGCGGGCAGGGCGATCAGATCGAAGCTGGCGCTGCCCTCGCCAAGCCGCAGGCGCTGGCCGGGGTCGGGAATGCCCACGATGCGGCCCACGGTCTTGCCGGGCTTGCAGAAATGCGGGGCGAAGCGTTCCCAGATGCGCGAGATGTAAACGGTGGCGCTGGTGGCCGTCATCCAGCGGTCCAGGGAGGCGATGATGTCCGGGTCCGCATGCGAGGCCAGGATGGCAGCCAGCTTGTGCGGCGGGAAGTGCTGGGACATGCCCAGATAGAGCTCGTTGTAGGCCAGATTGCCGCCCGGGTCGATGATGCAACCCGTGCCCTTGTTGACGATCAGGAACTGGTTGGACTGGACCGCCTCGCCATCTTCGTCGCTCAGCTTCGCGAACATCAGACAGACGTGATCGTCCTTGCGGAACAACTCGATGGCCACCGGCTCTCTCCCTGGATTGGATGAGCCCCTACTCTAGGGGGGGTGGTGTGGCGGTGTCTTGAGGCATCTCAAGACGCAAGGGGAATTCTTGGCCTGGATCAAGAAAGGCGTGGCCCTTTCACGGGCCACGCCTCAGCCTGGATCACAGGGCCGCCGACTGCGGCGCCAGGGGCCCGGGCCTCGCCCTGCTCCAGCGTCCGGGCTGGCTCATGAAGGCCGCCGCATGCCGTCCCGGCGGCCACGGGCTCAAGGCTGGCCTGCGCGGGCCTGCTGCCAGGCCTTGTCCAGAGCCTGGTACGCCTCGCCCTCCTTGCGGTGCTGTGCGGCCATCGCCGCCAGCTGGGCGCGCTGTTCGGCCGACAGTTCCTGGGTCTGGCGCTTCAGCACCTGCAGGAATCGCTCGGAACGCGGGTTCTCCAGGGTGACGCTGACTTGCGCCTGCAGGGCCTGGCCGGGGGCGTCGGGGAGTGCTGCCTGCAGGGCGGTGGGCATCCGGCCAGGCAGGATGGGCTGCAGCTGGGTGAGTGTCCGGCTGCATCCCCGTGCCATCAGTTCGCCCTGGGCACGGGTGTCACCGTCCGGGTAGCCCGAAAGATGCACCGCCAGGCACCAGCTGCCCATGGGCACATGCATCATCATCCGGCGGTGGGTGGCGACCGGGGGGCGGATGCTGTACAGCGCCGCGAACTCCTTGTGCTGCCATGCCTCCTGGCCTTGCTGGCTGTCCAGCTGGACCAGCACGGCCAGCGTCTTGGCGCCATGGAGCGCCTCGTCATTCAGGAGTTGAGCCAGCAGCTGCTCGGGGGGCTCGCTCACCTCGGCTGCGGCCGAAGGCTGAGCGGCCTGAGCCAGCACGGTGGCGCCGACGCACAGGCACACCGCAGACGCACGGCCCAGCAGGCGCTGCCACGCAGGCCTGCGATGCAGGCGCAGGCCCTTCACCCGTTCCAGCAGCGGGTGGCGGTGGGCCCAGCCGGTGCTCAGCACGGGCAGTGCACGCTGGGGATGGGACTTCAGCAAGGCATTGACATAGGTCTTCACAAGGGGCTCCTCTCCTGAGTTGTGGGAATGTGCTTGATTGAGTACGGCTGCATCGCAGGCCAGTTCCTGGTCCAGACGCATGCGTCGCAGCGCCCACCAGGCCAGCGGGTTGAACCATTGCAGGACCAGCAGGCCGGCGGCCAGCAGGTTCCAGGCGTTGTCATGGCGGCGGGCATGCACGGCCTCGTGGGCCAGGATCAGGGACTGCTCGCGGGCGCTGAAGCGCTGCTCGAAGTCCCGGGGCAGCACCAGGCGGGCCTGCCACAGGCCCATCAGTGCGGGGCTCTCGCCAGCCGGGGCCTGCCAGTTGCGGCCCAGGCGCTGCAGCCCACGGGTGAAGCGGCGTTGGCGGCGCACCAGCAGGATCAGCAGCCCGCCCGCCCCCAGGCCCCAGAGCCCGAGCAAGAGGGCAGCCGACGCCAACTGTCCTGGGGGCTTGCTGGCGGGCAGGGCCGGCTGCGATCCCCTGGAGGCCAGAGCCGGCCGCTCGCCGAGCCAGCTCGGCATGACCAGTTCCAGTGCTTGCACCGGCACAGGCAAGACCTGACCCTGCAGCAGGCGTGGCAGGGCGGGGCTCAGCATCATCAGGGGTACCAGCAGCCAGGTCAGGTAGACGGCGCCTGCGTCCAGCAGGCGCCTCAGCAGCGGCCGCAGCAAGGCCAGCAGCAGCACGGCAGCGCTGAGCAGCAGGGTCTGCAGGAGCAGCAGATGGATCCAGGCGCTCTCAGTCATTTTCATGCTCCCGGATCAGTTGCTTGAGCGCCTTCAGGTCGGCCTCGCTGAGCTTGCGCTCCGAGGAGAACTGGGCCACCAGCGGCGCCAGGCTGCCTCCGAAGAGCCGGTCCAGCAGCCCCATGCTCTGGCGCTTGAGCCAATGCTCGCGCTGCAGCACGGGGCTGTAGAGATAACGCCGGCCATCCTTCTCTGCACTGATGGCGCCCTTGTTGAGCAGGCGGTTGAGAAGGGTCTTGATGGTGGCCAGCTGCCAGTCCTGACGGTCTTGCAGGGCTGTGGCGATGTCGTCCGTGCTCTGCGGGGCGCGATCCCACAGGACTTCCATGATCTGGGCCTCGGCGTCGCTGATGTTCATGGTTAGATTACGGCTGTAAACGTCGATATTGTTTACGCGCGTAATCGAAAACGACAAGCGGAGTTGACCAGGTACTTACCCGATCACTGTGCGGCCAAAAAAAAGTCCGCCGAGGGGCGGACTTTGCTGAGTGGGCGACGCTTGGCGCTTGCATGCGCCAAGCCCTTCGCCAGGGGAATCCAGGGGGCTCTGGCGGCTTGGCGCTTGCATGCGCCAAGCCCTTCGCCAGGGGAAGCCAGGGGGGCTCTGGCGGCTTGGCGCCTGCATGCGCCAAGCCCTTCGCCAGGCACAAGACATGCCGCAGGGCATGTCTTGTGTCCGGGCTCAGTCCTCGTTTCTGAAGACGAGCTTGACTTCGTGGGTCTGCTTCTCACCCGTGCCTTCAAAACGCCATTCCATCAGCGCATTGGTCACCGCACGGTCGAAGATGCGCTTGGGCTCGGCCTCCAGAATCTCGACGCCGGTCACCTTGCCATCTCCATCAATCAGGATCCTGGCCTTGACGCTGCCGGCGCTCACGCCTTTTTGCGTGGCCTCGCGCGGGAACTCTGGCGGCACCTTCTTGACCACCTTGGGGCTGGCGTGGACGGCGACGCTCAGCAGGGCAGCGCCCACAAAGGTCAGCAGCCAGCGGGCGATGCTCGTCTTGTCGAACATGGAGCTCATGGCGTTGCGCTTCATCTGCATGGTTTCCCCTGGAAAGTGTTGGTTCATTCGCCGGTACGGAAGAAGTCTACGGCCTGCAGCAGGCGCGAGGAACTGTCGGTGAGCGCCTCGGTGGAGCGAGTCAGCTCGCTCACCAGGCTGGCGTTCTGCTGGGTGCTGCGGTCCAGTTCGTTCATGGCCTGATTGACCACGCCCACGCCTGCAGCCTGCTCTTGGGCGGAATGCGAGATCTCCTCGATCAGCTGGCCCATGTTGTTCACTTCGTCAACCACGCTGCGGATGGTTGCCCCGGCATTGTTGACGTGCCCGGTGCCCTGCTCGACGCGCACCGACGACTCCTGGATCAGGACCTTGATCTCCTTGGCCGCCGCCGCCGCACGCGAGGCCAGCGCCCGGACTTCCGAGGCCACCACGGCAAAGCCCTTGCCATGCTCGCCAGCCCGGGCGGCTTCCACCGCAGCGTTCAGGGCCAGGATGTTGGTCTGGAAGGCGATGCCGTCGATGACGCCGATGATGTCGCCGATCTTCTTCGAGCTGGCGCTGATCTCCTGCATGGTCTCCACGACCTGCGCCACCGCATTGCCACCGGCTGAGGCCGACTGGCGGGCCTTGCCGGCGATGTTGGCGGCCTTGCGGGTCAGCTCGCTGGCGCCGCTGAGGTTGGCGGCGATCTCTTCCACCGAGGCGGCCGTGGTCTGCAGGTTCGAGGCCGAACGGGCCGTGCGCTCCGAGAGGTTGTTGTTGCCGCCGG
Organism: Roseateles sp. DB2; assembly: GCF_051857535.1. NCBI lineage: Bacteria > Pseudomonadati > Pseudomonadota > Betaproteobacteria > Burkholderiales > Sphaerotilaceae > Roseateles > Roseateles sp. DB2. The sequence goes on from NZ_JBPZGY010000012.1 coordinate 99,936, forward strand.
CGATCTCGCCGGAGTTCTGGGCCACCTCGCGGGCGGCGGTGCTCACGCTGCTGACCACGCCACGCAGGGCGCGCTGCATCTCCTGCATGGCGTCCAGCATCTGGCCGAGCTCGTCGCGGCCCATGGTGCGGATGTCGTGGGTCAGGTCGCCCTGGCTGATGGCCTCGGCGGCGCTGCGGGCCTCATGCACAGGCACGATGATGCTGCGCGTGATCAGCAGGCCGCCGCCAGCGCCCAGCACCACCGCGGCGATCACCAGCACCACGGTGACGATGACCGAGTTGCGCGCCACCTCGCCGTCGGCGATGGCGAGGTCCTTGGCGGACTCGAACTGCAGGTCCACCAGCTGCTTGAGCCCGTCCTGGTAGGCCTGCTGGGCGGGGCGGACGTCGGTGATGAGGCTCTCGCGGGCCTCGTCGGGGCTGCCGTCGGCCTGGACCTTGAGGAACTTGGCGACCGAGGCGAAGAACTTGGCCTGGCGCTCCTTGACGCTGTTGAGGACCTCGGTCTCCTTGGGCGTGTCGATCTGCTGCTGCAGGGCGCCCAGCTGCTTGTCGATCTCCTGCAGGGCGCCGTCGATGGCGGCCTTCTGTTTCTTGATCTGCCGGGCTTCGTCCAGCAGCAGCAGGTCGCGCGAGGCGCGGGCAATGACGTTGACATTGCCTTCCAGCGCATTGGCCGCGGCGATCTTCACCAGGCTCTGGTTGGCCGTGCGATCCAGATCCTTGGCCAGGCGGTTGGCACTGCTGGCACCGTAGGCACCGATGACCACCAGCAGCACGATCAGCAGGCCATAGCTCAGGGAGAGGCGCTGGCTGATACGCAGGCTTGTCAAAAAGCTCATGTTCTTGTCCTCGCAGTTGAAGTCCTGGAGGGGCTTGTGCAGCCCTTCGGGACAGGCGCGCGATGCTGGCGGGACCGGTGCCGCATCAAACCGTGCCTGTTGCGGATTGTGTCGGCAGCAATCCCCCGGTGGTGTGGCTCAAATGCGCTCAATTTGATGCGCATTTCGCGGTCAAGCGGCAAATATGCGGCGTGCCAGGCGGTCACTCGAGCTGCAAACCGAGGCTCTCGGGGTTACCCCTGCCCTGGCGGATGAGCACCGGCTCGTCACCGCTAAGGTCGATCACGGTGGTGGGCTGCATGGGGCAGGCACCGGCGTCGATGATGGCTTGCAGTTGGCGGTCGAAGCGCTCGCTGATCTCGTGGGCGTCGTTGAGGGGCTCGGTCTCGCCGGGCGGGATCAGGGTGGTGGCCAGCAGGGGTTGCCCCAGCAGCGCCAGCAGGTCCAGCGTGACCCGGTGCTCAGGCACGCGCAGGCCGATGGTGCGCCGTGACGGATGCGAGACCCGGCGCGGCACTTCCTTGGTGGCCTCGAGGATGAAGGTGAAGGGACCCGGCGTGGCGTTCTTCAGCAGGCGGTACTGCTTGTTGTCGACCTTCGCGTAGGTGGCGAGCTCGCTGAGGTCGCGGCACAGCAGGGTGAGATGGTGTTTCTCGTCGACCCCGCGCACGCGGCGCAGGGCGTCGGCCGCCGCCTTGTCGTCCAGGTGGCAGACCAGGGCGTAGCTGGAATCGGTGGGGATGGCGACCACGCCGCCGGCATGCAGGATCTGCACCGCCTGACGCAGGAAGCGGGCTTGCGGGTTGTCCGGGTGGACTTCAAAGAATTGGGCCATGGGGGCATTGTGTGCCTCCCATGGCCCGAGGGTGTGGCGTGGGCGCCGCGGGACTGCTGTGCGAAGGGTCAGTCGAAGGTGAACACGAAATGCTGCTCCACCTCCAGGCCGCCCTTGGGCGGCGTGCAGACATAGCGGCTGATGGCCTCGCGCACCGGCTCGCGCAGCTGGGGCTCGCCGGCCACGCGGATATTGGCCGGTGCACCCTGGGCATTGATCTCGAAGAGCGCGGTCAGCGAGAACTGGCCCTTGAGGTCCAGATCAGGGATGACGGGGCGCTGCGTCTGCGGGCAGGCCTGGGACGCCGTCAGGGGCGGCTGGGCGGGCGGTGGCTGGGCAGGCCCGGCGCGCAGGGCCTGGACGCCCGCCGTGGCCAGCAGGGCAGCGACGCAGAGGCCCAGGCGGCCGAAACGGCGGCGCCACAGCGGCAGGGTGGAATCGGACTTCAGCATTGCGATCCTCTCTTTCAAGGGATGGGTAGGCTGCCAGGCCGAGGCAGCGATCGGTACTGCGGGGAAGTCAAACAGGGGATCGGTCTTCAGCAAGGCCTGGGCATAGCTCTTCCATTGCCCGGGCTGCTGCCGCAGCAGGGCGGCATCGCAGGCGAGTTCCTGGTCCTGCCGCAGGGCAGGCAGGGCCCACCACAGCAGTGGGTTGAACCAGGCCAGGGCCTGCAGCAGTGCCGCGAGCAGGCGGGTGGCGTTGTCATGGCGGCGGGCATGCATGGCCTCGTGGGCCAGCACCCAGGCACGCTCCTGGGGCGTGAAGCGATCCTCGAAGTCCAGGGGTAGCAACAGGCGCGGTCGCCACACGCCCACCAGGCCCGGCGAGCTGCCGCGCGGGGTACGCAGGCAGTCCTGCGGATCCAGGGGCAGGGCGCGCAGGAAGCGCCAGTGCTGCAGCCCGTGCCAGGTGGTCACCAGCAGGGCTCCCAGCGCCCACAGCAGCGGCCCAGCCTGCGTGGGCATGGAGACCGCCTGCACACCGGCATCCAGCGAATCCCATGCCGCCCGCCAGACCACGGGCGCCAGTTGCAGGCGCGGCAGGCCGGTCTCCGGCAGGATCGCACAGGCCATGCACAGCAGGGGCAGCAGCCACACGGCATAGGCCTCCTGGGCCCCGGCGATGCGGCGCAGGGGACGGCGTAGCAGGGCCACGGCCAGCAGGCCCAGGCTCAGGCCCAGATGGGCTTGCCAGAGTCTCTGCAGCAGGGCGTCCAACCAGGGCTCAGCGCTCATCGTCATGCTCCTTCAGCAATTGGCGCAGGGCCTCGGCGTCCTCGGCGCTGAGCTTGCGCTGGGCCGAGAAATGGGCCACGAGCGGTGACAGCCGGCCGCCGAAGACGCGGTCCAGCAAGCCCATGGACTCCGAGCCCTCCCACTGCGCCCGCTCGATCAGGGGCTCGTAGAGGTAGCGGCGGCCGTCGCGGTCGGCCTTTACCGCGCCCTTGTTGAGCAGGCGGTTCAGCAAGGTCTTGACGGTGCCCAGCTGCCAGCCGTCCTGCGGCGGCAGCGCGGCGAGGATGTCCTCGGCGCTGAGGGGATGGCGGACCCAGAGGGCCTGCATGATCTGGGATTCGGCGTCGGAGATGGTGCTCATGATTCGACAACAGTTGTTGACGAATTGATTGTCAACGCCTGTTGTCGATATGCCCAGTCCAGAAAAACCCGGATCTTGGCGACGGCCGCCAAGCGTGGGAAAGGCTCAGTGCGAGGGGGCGATGATGCGCGCCTGCAGCGCGTCCCAGACAGGCGTCAGGCGGCCTGACAGGGCGGCCAGCTTGCCGAGGTCGGTGTGGCTTTCGTCGGGGCTGTGGAAGTCGGAGCCGCGTGAGGCCAGCAGATCGAATTCCAGGGCGGTCTCGGTGTACTTGGCGGCCTCTGCGGCCGTGTGGCTGCCCGTCACCACCTCGATGCCGCGGCCGCCATGGGCCATGAACTCGGTGATCAGGGCATATTCCTCGGTTGGCGTGAAGTCGTAGCGCCCAGGGTGGGCGATCACGGCCTCGCCGCCCGCCTGGGTGACCCAGCGTACGGCGTCGGCCAGCCGGGCCCAGCGGTGGGGCACGAAACCAGGCTTGCCCTCGGTCAGGAAGCGGCGGAAGACCTCGGGCACGTCCTGGCAATGGCCGGCATCCACCAGGAAACGGGCGAAATGGGTGCGGGAGATCAGCTCAGGGTTGCCCACGTACTTCAGCGCGCCTTCGTAGGCCCCCTTGATGCCGACCTGGGCCAGGCCTTCCGCCATCTCGCGCGCGCGCGCGCCGCGACCGCCGCGGGTCTCGCGCAGACCCTGCACCAGGGCTTCATTCTCGTGGTCGAAGCCCAGGCCCACGATATGCACCACGCGCCCCGCGAAGGTGACGGAGATCTCGCAGCCCGTCAGGTAGTGCAGGCCCAGGCGCCCGGCGGCCTCGATGGCGCGGGCCTGGCCGCCGACTTCGTCGTGGTCGGTCAGGGCCCATAGCTCGACGCCATTGGCCTGGGCGCGCGCGGCCAGGGCCTCAGGCTCCAGCGTGCCATCGGACACCTTGGAATGGCAGTGAAGATCGGCGTTGCTGAGGGCGTTGATGGTGTTCACGCGGCCATTCTAGAGGGCGCTCACGCCGGGCTCGCTGCGCTGCAGCAAAGCCCCTGCGGGTGTCGCAGGCGGCCGGGCCGCCCTGGGCGTCAGGCGTGCCGCGCGCTGACCCGGAAGCTGCTGATTGCCGCTGTCAGGCCCACGGCCTGGTCGCGCAGGCTGCTGGCGGCGGCAGCGCCCTGCTCGACGAGGGCGGCGTTCTGCTGCGTCATCTGGTCCAGGTTGGTGATGGCCTGGCCGACCTCGCCGATGCTGGTGCTTTGCTCCAGGGTGGAGGCGCTGATCTCGCCCATGATGTCGGTGACCCGCTGCACGGAGCTGACGATCTCCTGCATGGTGCTGCCTGCCTCCTGGACCAGGCTGGCGCCGGCCTCGATGCGGTCCATGGAGCCGGTGATCAGGCTCTTGATCTCCTTGGCGGCCTCGGCGCTGCGCTGGGCCAGCGAACGCACCTCGCCCGCCACCACTGCAAAGCCGCGTCCCTGCTCGCCGGCACGGGCGGCTTCCACCGCAGCGTTGAGCGCCAGGATGTTGGTCTGGAAGGCAATGCCGTCGATCACGCCGATGATGTCGCCGATCTTGCGCGAGCTCGTGCTGATCTCGCCCATGGTCTGCACGACCTGCTGGACCACGTCACCGCCGCGCTGCGCCACGCTTGAGGCGCTGCTGGCCAACTGGTTGGCCTGGCGGGCGGAGTCGGCGTTGTGGCGGACGGTCTCGGTGAGCTGCTCCATCGAGGAGGCCGTCTCCTCCAGGCTGGCCGCTGCCTGCTCCGTGCGGGCTGACAGGTCGTGGTTGCCGGTGGCCACCTCGGAGGCCGCTACCTGAATGGATTCCGAGCCCTCACGGACCTTCAGCACGATGCCGCGCAGGCCTTCCTGCATGTGGACCAGGCTGGTGGACAGGGCGCTCAGCTCGTCCTTGCCCTCGATGTGCAGGTGGCCGTCCAGGTTGCCGTTCTCCACGGCCGACGCAAAGGCCATGCCCTGCTGGATGGGCAGCAGCAGCGAATGGGCAATGCGCCATCCGATGAAGGCCGCCAGGGCCATGCCGCACAGCAGGGCCACGACGATGACGGTGGTGATGGTGCTGTAGACGCCCGCGATCTTGTCGTGGGCCATCTCGATGAAGCGGTCCACCGTGTTCAGGGCCTGGTCCAGGTCCTGCTCGGCCTGGTCGATGGACTTCTTGGCCTCGCGCGGCGCATCCCAGGCGGCCTTGAGGTCGCCAGCCATGTCGCCCTTGGACAACTGGGCCATCACCGGCTGCATGCCGCTGCGGTAGGCGTCGAAGTTGTTGCGGATGACGGTGAGCCCTTCCCGGACCTTGGGGTCCTTGACCCGCTGCTCCAAATCCTTGAGCCCCTTGTCCGCCGACTTCATGGCGTCCTCCCAGCGGCCCTGCGCTCGTTTGAAGTCGGCCACGCCGATGGCGGCGAAGATCATGTCCTTTTCGTAGCGGCGGGCGGTCAGCATGCCCGAGCGCAGCTCGTCCACGCTGCGCATTGAGGCCACGACCGAGGTGTTGAAGGTCTCGAAGGCACCGAACATCGTGCGGGTAGCCATCCAGCCACCCCCGCCCAGCACCAGCATCAGCAGCACCATCAAACTGAAGGCCAGGCCCAATCGGGCCTTGATGGACAGTTGTCGCAGCATGGCGGCGTCTCCTTTTCTCGTGACTGTGTGGCTGTGCCGGATGAGGCATCCGGCCGGATCGCGGGCAGCTTGCAAGCATGCGCTTGCCGGCCCGCCCCCAACAAGCAGAAAAGGACGGCAGACGTGGCGCTCTTCACGCCGGAGGCCGGCGCAGGACTGCCGGGACTCTGGTGCTCAGACGATGGCCTCCACCACCATCTGCACCCGCTGCTGGCCTTGGTACTCGTCCAGGCTCAGGCGGTAGGCCATGCGGGCTTGCTCGGGCACGGGCTCGGTGTGGCCGAACCAGATGGCATCCCGCAGCAGCCCGCCCTGGCGCACCCGCAGCTTCAGGTGGCGCTCTCCCACGATGCGCTGGGCCACGATCTGGACCTCGTCACAGAACAACGGCGCCTCAAAGGCCTGGCCCCAGACCTGGGCCTCCAGCTCCTGGACGGTTTGCGCATTGAAGGCATCGGCAGGCAGCGGGCCATCGGTGCGCAGGGTGCGCTGCAGCGCAGCCTCGTCCAGCCATTCGGCCGCGACCTGGGTCAGCGCCTGGCGGAAGGACTCCACCCCGCCCTCGGCCAGGGTGCAGCCGGCAGCCATGGCGTGGCCGCCGAATTTCCTGAGCAGATCCGGATGGCGCTTGGAGACCAGGTCCAGGGCGTCGCGCAGGTGGAAGCCGGCAATGGAGCGCCCGGATCCCTTCAACTGCCCATCGGCGCCGCGGGCCAGCACGAAGGTGGGGCGGTGCGCCGCGTCCTTGATGCGCGAGGCCACGATGCCCACCACGCCTTCGTGGAAGTCCTCGTCGAAGATCACGATGGCGGGAGGCGTCTGCTGCTCCAGCCGCGTCTGCAGGCGCGCCAGCTGGGCCTCGGCCTGCTCACGCATGCCGGCTTCGATCTCGCGGCGCTCGCGGTTGATGGTGTCCAGCAGGCGGGCCAGCTCGAGGGCACGAGCCGGGTCTTCGCACAGCAGACACTCGATGCCCACGGTCATGTCGGACAAGCGACCGGCCGCATTGATGCGCGGCCCCAGCGCGAAGCCCAGGTCGAAGGTGTTGGCACGGGCGGCGTCGCGACCCGCGGCCGTGAAGAGCGCAGCCACCCCGGGCTGCATGCGGCCGGCGCGCATGCGGCGCAGGCCCTGCGCGACCAGGCGGCGGTTGTTGGCGTCCAGCCGCACCACGTCGGCCACCGTGCCCAAGGCCACGAGGTCCAGCAAGCCGTCCAGGCGAGGCTGCTCGCGGCCCTCGTAGGTACCGCGCCGACGCAGCTCGCCGCGCACGGCCAGCAGCACGTAGAAGGCCACGCCCACGCCGGCCAGGTTCTTGCTCTCGAAGCCGCAGCCGGGCTGGCTGGGGTTGACCAGCGCATCGGCCTCGGGCAGCTGGACCACCTCGTCCACCAGGGCGGGCAGGTGGTGGTCGGTGACCAGCACCTTCAGGCCCAGGGACTTGGCGTGGGCCACGCCGGCCAGGCTGGCAATGCCGTTGTCCACCGTCATCAGCAGGCCTGGTTGCAGAGGCAGGGCCAGTTCGACGATGGCCGGCGTCAAGCCGTAGCCGTGGATGGCGCGGTCGGGGACCACGTAGTGCAGGGTGTCAGGTCTTGCCCCCAGCAGGCGCAGGCCGCGCAGGGCAACGGCGCAGGCGGTGGCGCCGTCGCAGTCGTAGTCGGCGACCAGGCAGATGCGTTCGCCATGCTGGATGGCATCGGCCAGCAGCGAAGCCGCGGCGGCGATGCCCTTGAGGCCTTCGGGCGGCAGCAGCTTGTCCAGGCCGGCATCCAGTTCCTCGGGGCTGCGCACGCCGCGTGCAGCAAAGAGCCGGGCCAGCAGCGGGGAGACGCCGGCCTGCTCCAGCGCCCAGGCGGCGCGGGGCGGGGCGTCGCGGTTCAGCAGGGTGGGGCTGTTGAGCGGGTTCACAGAGTCTCCAGAAGACGTGTCGCCTGCCCCCGGGCCGGGCGCAGCCGCTGCCACAGCCCTTGCGTCCAGGAACGCGGCTGTGGATACAGGGTCAGGGCCTGGCGCTCGCCGGCCAGGCTCAGTGTTGCGGTGCCGCTTGTGAGTGCGGGCAGCAGGGGGGCGATGCGCTGGGCGTCCAGGGCGCGCCAGGCTTCGGCCCAGGCGGCCCAGTCGCCGCTGATCCAGGCCGGGCGCAGCCGCTGGTCGGCCTCGATCCCGCTGGGCAGCGCGTGGTCGACCGCGCTGCCGCAGCCCCAGACCCAGACGCTGTTGATGGGGCGTTGGCCGGCCTGCTCGCGCGCCGCGTTCAATGGGTGGCCGTGCAGGGTCATCTGGACTTCCATCTGCAGGCGAAGCAGCTGCCGAGGCTCGGGCAGCCAGGCGTCAACGTTGCGATGGATCACACGGTCCAGGCTGGCCGTCTCCTGTCCGGCGAGGCTGGGGTGTGCCACGAACCACTGGCCCGGGGCGAGGTGCAGCCGTTTCCAGCCTTCCTCGGCGGGGAAGAGCGGGGCCAGGGCTTCGAAGAAGGCCAGGGAGGTGGTGGCGTCCAGGCCCAGATCGTCCGGGTCCAGGGCGGTGACCTGGTCGCTGCCCACGTCGCAATGCAGAGGGGTGAGCCGGGCCCAGGCCTGTGCACCTGCGCCCGGGCCGAGGGTCCAGGCGGCCAGGGGCGGGGGGCTTTGGGCGGGCAACCCGGCGAGGTCGGCCAGCAGCCGTTCGTGGGGCAGGGGAAGGCTGTATTCGTCGCCACCGCAGCGCGGGCCGACGCCCAGGCCCGCGAGGGCTCGGTCCAGGGCCGGGAGCGGCAGGTCCGCCAGGACCGCCCGGGCTTGCGGGTCGACGGCGCTGGCGTAGGGAATCACGAGATGCATGGGGCGGATTATCCGGTGCGGCCTGTCATCGGCCGGCCACGGTATGGACATCAGGCGGACATCGCTCCCCGGCAAGCTGCACGGCATGCAGCACGACACCCTCCTGGCGCGCGCCGCCACCCTGGTTCCGGCCGCCCTCGGCCCCGCCGGTGATGAGCCGGCCGAGGCAGGTGAGGGGCTGCCGCGCCTGCGGGTGCGCACGGTCTGGATCTCGGACCTGCACCTGGGCACGCCCGGTTGCCAGGCGCGCCACCTGCTGGACTTCCTGCGCACGGTCGAGTGCGAGCAGCTCTTCCTGGTGGGCGACATCATCGACGGCTGGCAGCTGCGGCGCAGCTGGTACTGGCCGCAGGCCCACAACGACGTGGTGCAGAAGCTGCTGCGCAAGGCGCGCAAGGGCTGCCGAGTGATCTTCATCCCTGGCAACCACGACGAGTTCGCCCGCAAATACCTGCAGCACAGCTTCGGCGGCATCGAGGTGGCAGAGGACTGGATCCACGAGACCGCCGACGGCCGCAAGCTGTGGATCACGCATGGCGACCTCTTCGACGGCGTCATCCAGTGTGCCAAGTGGCTGGCCCATGTGGGGGACTCGCTCTATGAGTTCACGCTGAGGCTCAACCGCCACCTCAACAGCCTGCGGGCCCGGATGGGGCTGCCCTACTGGAGCCTGTCGCGCTACCTCAAGCTCAAGGTCAAGCGGGCGGTCAGCTACGTCTCGCAGTTCGAGGAGGCCGTGGCGCGCGAGGCTCGGCGGCGCGGTGTGCAGGGCGTGGTCTGCGGCCATATCCACCATGCCGAGCTGCGGGAGATCGATGGCATGCTCTATGCCAACGACGGCGACTGGGTCGAGAGCCTCACCGCCCTGGTCGAGCATGCGGACGGCCGCCTGGAGATCCTGGACTGGACCGCCTTCAGCCTTGGCAGCGGGCTGGTGTCCGGTCATCGCACGGCAGAATCGGATGCGGCTGCGTGCGCTGATCGGCGTCATGCGCCTGTCACGATGCCTTCATAAAGTGAGGTCATGACCCTGATGCCTCCTGCCCTGCTCAATCGCGAACAAGCCATCCTGGAATTCAACGCCCGCGTGCTGGCCCAGGCCCAGCGGGCGGACGTTCCTCTGCTGGAGCGGCTGCGCTATGTCTGCATCGTTTCGTCCAACCTCGATGAGTTCTTCGAGGTGCGCTTCGCCGACATGCTGGACGCCGCGCGCGAGCCCGCCAGCCCGGTCAGCAACCGCGACATCGAGCGCGTGGCGGGCGAGGCGCATGAACTCATCGACCGCCAGTACGACGTGTTCAACGAGCAGATCATGCCGGCGCTGCGCGAGCAGGGCATCGTGGTCCACAACCACGCCGATCGTGACGAGGCGCAGCGCCACTGGGTGGCCCGCTTCTTCGAGCGCGAGGTCAAGCCCCTGCTGGTGCCCGTGGGCCTGGATCCGGCCCATCCCTTCCCTCAGGTCGCCAACAAGTCCCTGCACTTCGTGGTGCGGCTCTCGGGCAAGGACGCCTTCGGGCGCGACAACCGCATCGCCATCGTCAAGGTGCCTCGCGTGCTGCCCCGGGTGATCAAGCTGCCGGCGCAGGTCAGTGGCGGGCGGCAGATCTTCGTGCTCTTGACCAGCGTGATCCGCGCCCACCTGGAGGAGCTGTTCCCGGGACGGCAGGTGGAGTCCTTCTCGCAGTTCCGCGTCACCCGCGACTCGGACCTGGAGGTGGACGAGGAAGAGGTGGCCAATCTGCGCCATGCCCTGCGCTCGGGCCTGACCACACGTCATTTCGGCCGGGCTGTGCGGCTGGAGGTGGTGAACTCCTGCCCGGAGGAGCTGTCGCGCTTCCTGCTGGAGCAGTTCCAGCTGCCGCCCGCGGCCCTGTACCGCGTCAACGGCCCGGTGAACCTGGTGCGGCTCAACGAGCTGATCGACCTGACCGACGCCCCCGAACTGCGCTTCGTACCCCACGAGCCCCTGTGGCCCCAGGCCAGCCTGCCGCGTCAGAAGCGCTGCTTCGAGCGCCTGCGCAAGGGCGACGTGCTGCTGCACCACCCCTTCGAGAGCTTCGAGCCCGTCGTGCAGTTCCTGCGCGAGGCCGTCGAGGACCCGGACGTGCTGGCCATCAAGCAGACCATCTACCGCACCGGCAGCCAGTCCGTGCTGATGGACCTGCTGATCGAGGCGGCCCGCCGCGGCAAGGAGGTGATGGCGGTGGTGGAGCTCAAGGCCCGCTTCGACGAGGAGGCCAACATCAACTGGGCCGAGCGCCTGGAGGCCGTGGGCGCGCAGGTGGTGTACGGCATCGTGGGACTCAAGACCCACGCCAAGATGCTGCTGGTGACGCGGCGTGAGGGCAAGGCGGGCAAGCCTGACGGCAAGCACCAGCTGCGTCGCTACGCCCATCTGTCCACCGGCAACTACAACCCCAAGACGGCGCGCCTCTACACCGACATCGGCTGCCTGACCGCCGATCCGGATCTCACCGCCGACATCGACAATGTCTTCCGCCAACTGGCCTCGCTGGGCAAGGCGAAGCCGGCGAAGCGCCTGCTGCTGGCACCCTTCCACATGCACGAGCGCATGGTCGAGTACCTGGCGCGGGTGGAGCAGTCAGCGCGCGAAGGCAAGGTGGCGCGCGTGGTGCTCAAGGTCAACGCCTTGACCGACGCCGAGCTGATCCACGCCCTGCTGCGCTGCGGCCAGGCCGGGGCGGAGATCGACCTCATCGTGCGCGGCGCCTGCATGCTGCCGCCGCAGCTGCCGGGCATCTCTGACCGCATCCGCGTGCGCTCGGTCGTGGGCCGTTTTCTGGAGCATTCGCGCGTCAGCTATTTCCGCTGGGGCGATGGCGAGGAGGACGAGGCGCTGTACCTCTCCAGCGCCGACTGGATGAGCCGCAACATGTTCCGCCGCATCGAAGTGGCCTGGCCGGTGCTGGACCCCAGGCTGCGCCAGCGCCTCATCGACGAAACCCTGCAGCCCTACCTGCACGACAGCCTCGATGCCTGGGAGCAACTGCCTGACGGCCACTACCGTCGCATCGAGGGCGAGGGCCTCAGCGCCCAGCAGGCCCTGATGCGGCGCTATGCCGTCGATTGAGGCACGTCGAACCGCCCGGGCTCAGGCCTGCAGGCTGAGCTGCAGGCGTCCGAGTTTGCGCCAGGCCTCCAGCTCTTCGTTGAGCAGGTAGAGCGCCCGCGGATGCGCCTGGGCCCATCCTTCGGCCATGCGCACGCTCACCCGGTCCCCCTCGCGCTGCAGGCGCATGGTCTGCGCGTCGACCGGTTGCCGGGCATGGCATTTGATCAGTGCCAGGCGCAGGGCCAGCAACTGCCACAGCAGGCTCTCGTCCTGCAGTTCCTGCTCCAGCTTGCGCAGGCCGCCGCGCTGGCCCAGGGCCAGGTCGCCCAGGCGGTGCAGCTGGTTCTGGGAGAAGCCGGGGGCATCCACATGGGCCAGCAGGTAGGCGCTGTGGCGGTGGTGGTCGTGGTGGGAGACCATCATGCCGATCTCGTGCAGCTTGGCCGCCCAGGCCAGCTCGCGCTGGCGTTCACGCTCGGCCTTGGGCGCCAGCTGCTGATGCAGCTGCAGGGCCAGGTCTTGCACGCGCTGGGCCTGCTCGGTGTCCACGCCAAAACGCAGCTGCAGGGCTGCCACGGACTGGTCGCGCATGTCGCGACCCCGGCTCAGCTCGCCCTGACTGGCCTGCAGGCGCTCGGCCAGGTCAAAGACCACGCCCTGGCGCAGTGCCCCCTTGGCTGGCTGCAGGCGCTCGATCTGGAACTGGGTGAGCAGGGTGTAGAGGATGCACAGGCCGCCGCCCACCACGGCGCGGCGGTCGTCCTTGAGTCCGGGGAGGTCCAGTGCGTCCATGTGACCGGCCGCCAGGCAGCGCTCGATACACCAGCGCAAGGCCTCGGGCGTGATGCTGCCGTCAGTGACACCGCTGGCGGCCAGGAGTTGAGAGACAGCGCCCACGGTGCCCGAGGAGCCCAGGGCCTCCTGCCAGACCGGCTGCGAATACTGGCGGGCGAAGAGGTTCAGTGCTTCCTCAAGCTCGGCGCCTGCGGCCACCTGGGCGGCGCGGAAGGCCTCGGGCGTGAAGCGGCCGTCGGGGAAATAGCGCAGTGAAAGGCTGACGCTGCCGATCTGGAAGGACTCGGCCTTCAGCGGCTTGCGGCCCAGGCCCAGGATCATCTCGGTGGAGCGGCCGCCGATGTCTATCACCAGGCGCGGGCGCTCGGAAGGCTGCAGCCGGGCCACGCCGGCAAAGATAAGGCGGGCCTCCTCGCGGCCCGAGATGACCTCGATGCCGTGGCCCAGGGTCTTCTGCGCCAGCGCCAGGAAGGCATTGCGGTTGCGGGCCTCGCGCAGGGTCTGCGTGGCCACGGCGCGCACGCGGGCAGCCGGGAAGTCGTGCAGATGCTGGGCAAAGCCTGCGAGACAGTCCAGACCCCGCTGCATGGCCTCTGGGGTCAGCATGCAGTCGCCGTCCAGGCCGGCGCCCAGGCGCACCGTCTTCTTCAGGTAGAGCTGGCGCTTGTACTGGCCCCGGTGCAGTTGGGCGATCTCCAGCCGGAAGCTGTTGGAGCCCATGTCGATGGCAGCCAGGGCGTCGCCGGGCTGGGTGAGCGGGGAATCAGAGCGAAGCGCATTCATGGCGCCGGATTGTCGCGGCTGATGAGGTGTGTCGTTGTGTAAGCGTGCGTCAGGTGTGGCAGCTTGCACAAAGCTGGGCCGGCCGGACGCAGGACGTCGCGGACAGCCTGCCCGGGGCTGTCCTGGCCCGCCCCACGCGTGGCCATTGACAGGTCTGAGAGAATCCCCACATGTGCAAACCCTGAAGGCGCGCCGTCCTGGTGCGCCGTCTGTTGTCGGGCGCCGGGGATCGCGGCGCGCCACGCTTCACGCATGACCCTGTCCTACATCCTGCTTGCCACCTTCGTGGGCGGCCTGCTCTCCGTGCTGATCGCAGCCAGCCTCACGGTGGCCTTGCTGGGGCGCCTGGTGCGGCACCTGGTGAGCCTCTCCACAGGGGTGTTGCTGGCGACGGCCCTGCTGCATGTGCTGCCAGAGGCCTTTGAACGCCAGGCCAGCCCCCATGCCCTCTTCATGACGCTGCTGGGCGGGCTGATGTTCTTCTTCCTGCTGGAGAAGGCAGAGCTGTACCGCCACACCCATCACCACGAGGGCGACGGCCATCACCACCACCATCATTTCGATGCGGAACAGGCGGGGCGTGGCGGCCTCTCGGTGCTGGTGGGCGACAGCATCCACAACTTCTGCGACGGCCTCATCATCGCGGCGGCCTTCCTGGCGGACCAGCACCTGGGCTGGGTCACGGCGGCGGCCATCATCGCCCACGAGATCCCGCAGGAGGTGGGCGACTACATCGTGCTGCTCAACGCCGGCTTCAGCCGCGGCAAGGCCCTGCTGTTCAATGCCCTGTCGGGCCTTGCGGCGGTGGCGGGCGGTCTGCTGGGCTACTTCATCGTGGGGCCCTGGGAATCGCTGTTCCCCTACCTGCTGGTCCTGGCGTCCAGCAGCTTCATCTACGTGGCCGTGGCGGACCTGATCCCCCAACTGCAGCGTCGCCTGCCCTGGCGCGAGACGGCAGCCCAGCTCTTCTGGCTGGCCGCCGGCATGGGCTTCATCGTGCTGGTGCTGGGCAGCAGGCACTGAGCCCCCTGGGCGGCCCAAGAAAAAACCCGCCACGCGGGCGGGTCTGTGTTGGGCGTGAAGGCGGTCAGCGCACCACGAGGACCGGGATGGTCGAGTGCGTCAGCACCTTCTGGGTCTCGCTGCCCAGCAGCAGGGCCTGCACGCCGCGGCGGCCGTGCGAGGCCATCACCACGAGATCGGCTTCCACACGCTTGGCATGCTCGATGATGGCCTCCCAGGGATGCAGGGCCTCGATGCTGTGCGCCTCGCAGGGCACACCGGCCTTCTCGGCCGCTGCCAGCACGGTCTTCAGCCGGGTCTGGGCGATACGCTCCTGGGCGTCGAAGAACTCCTGCGGCGGCGTGGGCTGCATCTCGGACACGGCACTGTAGGGGAAGGGTTCCTTGACGCTGATCGCGTAGATCGTGGCGCCCAGTTCCTGGGCCAGGGCCAGGGCCTGTTCGAGGGCCTTGGCGGTGATGTCGGAACCGTCGGTCGGGACGATGATGCGCTTGTACATGCGAACCTCCTGTGAGCTGATCCTGCAAGCCTTGGGTGAAGACCTCGCCGGATCTCTGGGGCGGCCGCCTTGGCAGCTGCTGAGATCCGGTGCTGATGCGCAGAGTGTTGCTGTTCAGTAGGCCGTCGCGCTTGCGCTATGTCAAGACTCGGGCGTGCATCGCCGCGCGGGCGCCAGGGGCTCAGCCCTGGGCCACCGGGCGGCGCGGGTCGGCCGACCATTCGCTCCACGAGCCCGGATAGAGCCTCGAGCCACGCAGCCCCGCATGCTCCATGGCCAGCAGGTTGTGGCAGGCCGTGACGCCGGAGCCGCACTGGTGCACGACCTCCGAGGCGGCGAAGGGGGGCAGCAGGGCCTGGAAATCGGCACGCAGGGCATCGGCCGGCTTGAAGCGGCCGTCGGCCTGGAGGTTGTCCTTGAAGAAGCGGTTCAGGGCGCCAGGGATGTGGCCGGCCTGCCTGTCCAGGGGCTCGACCTCGCCGCGGAAGCGCTCGCCGGCTCGCGCGTCCAGCAGGCGCACGCGGCCCAGCTGGGCCTGCAGGGCGTCGGCATCGATCGAGGAGGCCAGGGAGGCGCTGGCCTGGAAGCTGCCGGCCCGCGTTGCGGGCGACTCTGCGCTTAGCGCGCCGCCGGCCGCCTGCCAGGCTGCGAGCCCGCCATCCAGCACGGCCACGGCTTCGTGACCCAGCCAGCGCAGCATCCACCAGACGCGGGCGGCGTACATGCCGCCCTGGCCGTCATAGGCGACGACCTGCATGCCGGCGTCCAGCCCGAGGGCTGCCAGGCGCTGCGCAAAGACGGCTGGATCGGGCAGGGGATGGCGGCCGGTGAAGACCTGACCCTCGCCGGCCTTTGGGCCGCTGAGGTCGCGGTCCAGATGCAGGTAGTGCGCACCGGGCAGATGGCCCTGGGCGTAGGCGCGTTCGCCGGCAGCGGTGTCTGCCAGGTCGAAGCTGAGGTCCAGCAGCAGGAGCGGGCGGGCAGCGGCCTGCAGGGCCTGCAGTTCCTTGGCACTGATGAGAGTGGTGTGGCTCATGATTCGGTCGTGCTTTGCGGGCTGTCAGAAGAAAGGCTGCGGGCGCGCAGCAGCGTGGCCGCAAGGCCGGCGCCAACGATCAGCAGCATGCCCAGTATCGCAGCCGGGTCCAGTCGTTCCTGGAAGATCCAGACGCCGTAAAGGCAGGAGAAGACGATGCCCAGGTACTGCAGGCTGGCGTTCACCAGGGTGCGACCCTTGCGGTAGGCGGCCGTCATCAGCAGTTGGGCCGCGGTGGCCAGCAGGCCCACGGCCAGCAGCAGGGCCAGACCGCGCGGGCTGTGTGCATGCCAGGCCTGGGGCTGACCCCACTGCTGCACGCCATTGATCAGCGCGCCGGCCACGGCGCCGCCGCAGGAGAAGTAGAAGACGATGCGGTACTCCGGTTCACCGGCTCGGCCCAGGGCCGTCACCTGCAGATAGGCCATGGCCGACAGCATGCCCGACAGCAGGCCCACCAGCCCGTACCAGGCCTGGTCCTGCTGCATGCTGGGGCGCAGCACCAGGGCCACGCCCAGAAAGCCCACCAGCACGCTGGCGACCAGCCGGCCGTCGACCTGCCGGCCGCCCAGCATCACGGCGCCGCCGATCAGGAACAGCGCCATCCAGACCGAGGACATGTAGTTCAGCGTCATGGCCGTGGGCAGGGGCAGCTTTCCGATGGCGTAGAACCACAGCGACAGCGCCACCACCCCCGACAGACCGCGCCAGAAGTGCATGGCCGGCACCGCAGTGCGCAGGCTCAGGCGACGAGCCAGTACCAGGCCGCCCACCAGGCTCACCCCGACCAGGCCGCGGTACATGACGATCTCGCCCGAGCTGTACTCGGCCGAAGCCAGCTTGACGCACACGCCCATGGTGGCGAAGAGCAGGGTGGCCAGGGCCATCATGAGGGAAGCGGGCATCGTGTGGCGGATGTTGCTGGCAATGAAAAAACCGCCCAGGGCGCGGGGCCGTTGGGCGGTTGGTGAACGTCGGGGCGTCAGAACTTCATTTCGCGGCGGTACCACTCATGGAAGTGCTTCATGCCGTCCTCCATGGGGCTCTGGTAGGGACCGACCTCGTTGTCGCCGCGGTCCATCAGGGCCTTGCGGCCCCAGTCCATGCGCAGCGCGATCTCGTCGTCCTCGATGCAGGTCTCCATGTAGGCGGCCTGATTGGCTTCGACGAAGTCGCGCTCGAAGGCGGCAATTTCCTCGGGGTAGTAGAACTCGACGATGTTGGTCGTCTTCTGCGGACCCTTGGGGTGCAGCGTGGAGACCACCAGCACATGCGGGTACCACTCGACCATGATGTGCGGATACAGCGTCAGCCAGATTGCGCCCTGCTCGGGCGGCTGGCCGTCGCGGAAGCCGAGCACCTGTTCGTGCCACTTCTTGTAGACGGGCGAGCCCGGGGTCTTCAGGTCCCTGTGGATGCCGACGGTCTGCACCGAATGGTTGCTGCCGAACTCCCAGGCGAGGTCGTCGCAGGTCACGAACTGGCCCAGACCGGGATGGAAGGGCCCGACGTGGTAGTCCTCCAGATAGACCTCG
The DNA here is from genome assembly GCF_051857535.1 of Roseateles sp. DB2. Lineage (NCBI taxonomy): Bacteria > Pseudomonadati > Pseudomonadota > Betaproteobacteria > Burkholderiales > Sphaerotilaceae > Roseateles > Roseateles sp. DB2. The sequence continues at coordinate 117,422 of NZ_JBPZGY010000012.1, forward strand.
ATGAAGGTCTTCCAGTTGTAGTCGCACTCGTGCACCTGGACCTTGTCCAGCACGTAGCCGCTGAAGTCCAGGTCCCGGGCCTTGGCGATGCGGGACAGCTCGCCGGCGATGTCCCGGCCGTTGTCCTCGAACAGCAGGCCGTTCCATTCGCGCAGCTTGTAGCGGTTCAGGTGCTGGCAGGGGTCATGGTCGAAGTGCGGGGCGCCGACCAGGGTGCCCTTGAGGTCGTAGGTCCAGCGGTGCAGCGGACAGACGATGTTGCTCCTCGTGTTGCCACGGCCGCGCAGCATCACCGCCTGACGATGCCGGCAGACGTTGGAGATCAGCTCGATGCCTTCCGGCGTGCGCACGAGCGCGCGGCCCTCGCCCTCCTGGGGCAGTGCGTAGTAGTCGCCAACCTCGGGCACGCTCAGGGCGTGGCCAAGGTAGCGAGGGCCTTGCTGGAAGATGAGTTCGAGTTCCCTGCGGAACAAGCCCTCGTCGAAGTAGGAGGAAACGTGCAGCTGGGTGGTGCTGCTGTCAAGCGCTGAGAGAGTGAGGCTCAGGTCGGACATGATCCAAGAGGGTCTCCAAGAAACCAATGTCAACCCCCCGGGCCCGTCATCAGGGCATCTGCTTCAGGTGCGGGTCCGGGTTTGTGTCAAAAAGCCCGGCCAATCTCGCTGCGGCGCGCAGCGGTGTGATGTGCTGCGCCGTGATGCGATGGCCGGGCTCCCGAGGTCCGCCACCCCTGGGGGTAGCGGGCGAGGGCGGGATTGTACCCGGGGAGCGGGATGTCCGCTTGCTGAGCAGGATCAATGAGCAGGGCCTTTCGCCTAAGCGCTCTGGTTACATTGCTCCAGTCCACTCGGACCAGGGCTTGTTGGTACCCCACTACAATGCGCCTTTCGCATTTTTATGAGCAAAGCCACAGCGACTCCCCGTCCGGCATCCGGCGCCTCGCCAGATGGAACCGGCATCGCCCAGGACCTCAGCTACGAGCAGGCGCTCGACGAGCTGGAGCGACTCGTGGCTGCCATGGAGGCGGGGCAGCTGCCTTTGGACCAGTTACTTGACAGTTACCGTCGGGGCGCCGAGCTCCTGGCCCTGTGCCGGGACCGCCTGCAGGCCGTTGAACAGCAGGTCAAGGTCCTGGAAACGGGCGAAATGCGTCCGTGGGAGGACGAATAAGGAATGGATGCAGGCGTGTTTGATCAATGGGCCGCGCGCAGTCTGGCGCAGGTAGAACAGGCATTGGATGAATGGACGCCGGCTGATGCCCCGGCCGGCCTGGGCGAGGCCATGCGATATGCCGTGCTGGGCGCCGGCAAGCGGCTGCGGCCGCTGCTGGTGCTGGGGGCCGCCGAGGCGGCTTCGGCACAGGGCGAGGCCGCGCTGCGTGCAGCCTGCGCCGTCGAGCTGATCCACGCCTACTCGCTGGTCCATGACGACATGCCCTGCATGGACAACGACGTGCTGCGCCGTGGCAAGCCCACCGTGCACGTGCAGTTCGGCGAGGCGCAGGCCATGCTGGCCGGCGATGCGATGCAGGCCCTGGCCTTTGAGGTACTCACCCCTGACGGCGGCATGGATGCCCCGCTGCAGGCGCGCCTGTGCCGCCTCCTCGCGCGGGCCTCCGGCCACGCCGGCATGGCGGGCGGGCAGGCCATCGACCTCGCCAGCATCGGCAAGGCGCTGACCGAAGACACGCTGCGCGACATGCACCGCCGCAAGACGGGCGTGCTGCTGCAGGCCAGCGTTCTGATGGGTGCCGCCTGCGGCGATGTCTCTGGCGCCGCCTGGCAGGCTCTGAGCGACTACGGCGCGGCCTTGGGCCTCGCTTTCCAGGTGGTTGATGACATCCTCGACGTTACCCAGGACTCCACCGTGCTGGGCAAGACCGCCGGCAAGGACCAGGCCTGCGACAAGCCCACGTATGTGAGCCTCCTCGGCCTGGAGGGGGCCCGCACCTACGCCGCACAGCTGCGCACCCAGGCCCATGCGGCGCTGGCCGCCAGCGGCCTCGAGAACACGGCCTGGCTCAGCGTGCTGGCCGACAAGGTCGTGGACCGCGATAACTGACCCCCAAGAAAAGCAGGGTTCCCCATGAGCTTTCCCTTGCTGCAGACCATCGACAGCCCCGCCGACCTGCGCCGCCTGCCGCGCGCGCAGCTCAAGCCGCTGGCTGACGAACTGCGCGCCTATGTGCTGGAGAGCGTGTCCAAGACCGGCGGCCATCTGGGCTCCAATCTGGGCACGGTCGAGCTGACGGTCGCGCTGCATTACGTCTTCAACACGCCGGAGGACCGCCTGGTCTGGGACGTGGGCCACCAGACCTATCCGCACAAAGTGCTGACGGGCCGTCGCGACCGCATGCCGGGCCTGCGTCAGCTGGGTGGCATCAGCGGCTTCCCGCGCCGTGACGAGAGCGAGTACGACACCTTCGGCACCGGCCATTCCTCTACCTCGATCTCCGCGGCGCACGGCATGGCCATGGCCGCCAAGATCAAGGGCGAGAACCGCAAGGCCGTGGCCATCATCGGTGATGGCGCCATGACCGCGGGCATGGCCTTCGAGGCCCTCAACAACGCGGGCGTCGCCCATGGCGGCCTGATGGGCGACGTGCTGGTGATCCTGAACGACAACGACATGTCGATCAGCCCGCCCGTTGGCGCCCTGAACAAGTACCTGGCCCGCCTGATGAGCGGCAGCTTCTACGCCGCCGCCCGCGAGGGTGCCAAGAGCGTGCTCAAGAACACGCCTCTGTACGAATTCGCCCGCCGTTTCGAGGAGCACACCAAGGGCATGGTGGTGCCCGGCACCATCTTCGAGGAATTCGGCTTCAACTACGTCGGCCCCATTGACGGCCACGACCTCGACTCCCTGATCCCCACACTGGAGAACCTGCGCGACCGCGGCGGCCCGCAGTTCCTGCACGTGGTGACCAAGAAGGGTGCCGGCTACAAGCTGGCCGAGGCTGACCCGGTCAAGTACCACGCCGCCTCGGGCAAGTTCGACCCGGCTGTGGGCTTCGTCAAGTCCGCCACGCCGGCCAAGCCGACCTTCACGCAGATCTTCGGCGAGTGGCTGTGCGACATGGCCGAGCAGGACCCGCGTCTGGTGGGCATCACGCCGGCCATGCGTGAGGGCTCGGGCATGGTCGAGTTCCACAAGCGCTTCCCCACGCGCTACCACGACGTCGGCATCGCCGAGCAGCATTCGGTGACTTTCGCCGCCGGTCTGGCCTGCGAGGGCCTGAAGCCGGTGGTGGCGATCTACTCGACCTTCCTGCAGCGCGCCTACGACCAGCTGATTCATGACGTCGCCCTGCAGAACCTGGACGTGCTCTTCGCCCTGGACCGCGCAGGCCTGGTCGGCGCCGATGGTGCCACGCATGCCGGCAACTACGACATTGCCTTCACCCGCTGCATTCCCTTGATGAGCGTGCTGACGCCAGCCGACGAAAACGAATGCCGTCAGGCGCTCTATACCGGCTACCAGCACGAGGGCCCGGTGACAGTGCGCTACCCGCGCGGCTCTGGCGTGGGCACCGAGATCCAGAAGGACATGCAGGCCTGGCCCTGGGGCAAGGGGGAGATCCGCCGCGAATCCGGCAAGGCCCAGGGCCGTGCAGGTGCGCCGCGCATCGCCATCCTGGCCTTCGGCACCGTGCTGTACCCAGCCCTGCAGGCCGCCGAGCAGTTGGATGCCAGCGTGGCCAATATGCGCTTCGTGAAGCCCCTGGACGTCGAGCTGGTCCGGCAACTGGCAGAGAGCCACGACGCCCTGGTGACGATCGAGGAAGGCTGCGTCATGGGTGGCGCGGGCAGTGCCGTGATGGAAGCCCTGCAGTCCATGGGCCTGAACCTGCCGGTGCTGCAACTGGGCCTGCCGGACCAGTTCGTCGAGCATGGCGATCCGGCCAAGCTGATGGCCATGTGCGGGCTGGACGCGGCCGGCATCGTCCAGTCCATCCTGCAGCGTTTCGGCGCCCGGCCCGAGCTCCTGCGCCCGGCCGTGAACGAGTGAGCGGGCAGGCCGGCGTCGTGCGGCTCGCCCCTGCGCCAGGGGGCGCCGTCACCGCCGCCTGATGTCACGGCACAGGCGTTTTTAGAGACCTTGCCCGCACGGGTTTCCTCGGGCCGTGTCATGCTTGCGGCTTCCGGTGCTTCTCCTGGCCGGCCGTATTCCCAGCTTATGAACCAAGTCACCAGCAGTCTTCACATCCCCGACACCCAGAGCGAGCGCGACGAGCGCCATCTCGTGATCCAACGCGTCGGCGTCAAGGATGTGCGCTATCCGCTGCAGCTGCGCCTGGACCGTGATACCCAGCCCACCGTCGGCACCTGGGCCCTGGACGTGATGCTGCCCGCCGAGAAGAAGGGCACCCATATGTCCCGCTTTGTGGCCTGGCTGGATGCGCTGAAGCAGCCGCTGGATGCCGCCGTGCTGCGCGGCCTGCACGAGGACATGCTGGCCAGGCTGGAGGCAAGGGATGGTCGCATCGAGGTGCGGTTCACCTTCTTCCTGCGCAAGCGCGCGCCGGTTTCCGGCATCGAAAGCCTGCTGGACTATCAGGGCGCCTTCATCACCGAGACCCGCGATGGTTGCAGTCGCGTCTGGCTGGAGGTCGCCGCGCCGGTGAAGAGCCTGTGCCCCTGCTCCAAGGAAATCTCCGACTACGGCGCCCACAACCAGCGCTCGCTGGTGACCATCCGCGTCGAGTTGCTGGACGACAGCCTGGGCCTGGCCGAGCTGGTGCGTGCCGCCGAGCTGAGTGCCTCCAGCGAGATCTGGCCCTTGCTGAAGCGGGCCGACGAGAAGTGGATCACCGAGCACGCCTACGAGAACCCCAAGTTCGTCGAGGACCTGGTGCGCGACGTGGCCCTGCGCCTCAATGCCGAGCCGCGCATCGGCGCTTACCGGGCCGAGGTGGAGAACTTCGAGTCCATCCACAACCACAGCGCCTACGCCTGCATCGAGCGCTCCTGAGGCCTGTGCGACAGAAGCCTGCGCTACGGCATCCACTGTTCAGCCCCGCCCTGAGCATCCAGGCCCGCGAAAGCGGGCTTTTGTCATTCAGCCGGCTGGCGAAGATGGGCCGGTGCGGCGCAGGTCCTGCTCCAGCAGTTGCGACAGCGCCCGGGCCTCGGCACGCAGGCTGTCGAGCAGGGGGGCCAGCAGGGCGTGCCGGCTGCGCAACATGGCCTGCACGGTGTAGACCCGGTAAGGCACCGACACCCGCAGCCGGCGCAGCTGCAGCCCCTGCCCGCTGAAGCGCAGCGCCGTCAGCGGGTTCAGGATGGAGAGCCCCAGCCCCCGGCGCACACACTCGCAGATCGCTGCAGCGCTGTGCGTTTCCAGCTGCAGGCGGCGGGCGATGCCGGCGGCATCGAAGAGGGCGTCCAGCTGCTGGCGGTAGGGGTCCTGGCTGGCGAGGCTGATGAAGGGCTGGCCGCTCAGGTCCTCAAGGCCCAGGCTGGGCCGCTCCAGCAGCGGATGGCAGTCCGGCAGCACGCAGACCTCGTCCGCCTCGAAGAGAAGCTCGCTCTGCGTGCCCGGCGGTGATTGCGCCTGCTCGGTCAGGCCCAGGTCATAGCGCTGCTCGCTGAGCCACTCCTCCAGCAGCGGCGACTCCTGCGGCGTGATGCTCAGCCGTCCCTCGGGGGCCAGGTCTTGCCAGCGCTTGCAGGCGCCCGGCAGCAGGGCCTGGGTCAGGGCCGGCAGGCTCAGCAGCTCCAACACGGTCTCGTGGCCCTGTGCCAGCGCACGGGCGCGCAGCACGATGCGGTCCAGCCCGGCATAGCTGCGCTGCACCTCCTCGAACAGGCTCAGGGCGGCCTGCGTGGGCTTGAGGCGGCCTTTGACACGATCGAAGAGGGCATAGCCCAGCAGGAATTCCAGACGAGCCAACTCGCGGCTGAGCGTGGGCTGCGAGGTATGCAGGCTGCGCGCGGCCTCGCTGACGCCACCACTGAGCATCAGTGCGCGGAAGATTTCGATGTGCCGGTGGCTGATCAGCGCTGGGTTCATGCCCTAAGTATATCAATGGTGAATGGATGATGAATGGAATGCTATTTGCGGATATGGACAAGGAAGCGCATGCTGCGCCTCATTGCATAGCCTGGCGATGCCGACCATGACCCTGCCCCTGAACCCCACCTGCATCCAGCAACTGGCCCAGCAGTTCGGCACGCCGCTGTGGACCTACGACGCCCCGACCATCCGCGCGCGCATCGCGGCGCTGAAGTCCTTCGACACCATCCGCTTCGCGCAGAAGGCCTGCTCCAACACCCATCTGCTGCGCCTCATGCGCGAGCAGGGCGTGAAGGTGGATGCGGTCTCGCGCGGCGAGATCCTGCGCGCCCTGGCCGCTGGCTACCAGCCGGGGACGCCGGCCCAGGAGATCGTCTTCACCGCCGATCTGCTGGACCGCGCCACGCTGGACGCCGTGGTGCAGCACCGCATCCCCGTGAACGCCGGCTCCATCGACATGCTGCGTCAGCTGGGCCCGCGCTCGCCGGGTCATCCGGTGTGGCTGCGCATCAACCCCGGCTTTGGCCATGGTCACAGCAACAAGACCAACACCGGCGGCGAGCACAGCAAGCATGGCATCTGGCACGCCGAGCTGGGTGCCGCCCTGGCCGAGGTGAAGGCCCAGGGGCTGCAGCTGGTCGGCCTGCACATGCACATCGGTTCCGGCGTGGACTACAGCCACCTGGCCCAGGTCTGCGATGCCATGGTGGCCTTGGTGAAGCAGGTGAAGGCCGCGGGCCTGGACCTGCAGGCGATCTCCAGCGGCGGCGGGCTTTCCATCCCCTATCGCGAGGGCGACCCTGTGGTCGACACCGCCCACTACTTCGGCCTCTGGGACAGCGCCCGCAAGACGGCCCAGGCGCTGCTGGGCCACGCCCTGCACCTGGAGATCGAGCCTGGCCGTTACCTGGTGGCCGAGTCCGGCAGCCTCATCACCGAGGTGCGTGCCGTGAAGGACGCCGGACGCAATCACTTCATGATGGTCGATGCCGGCTTCAACGAGCTGATGCGCCCTGCCATGTACGGCGCCTTCCACGCCATGAGCTTGGTGCCGCAGGACGCTGCTCCACGGCCGCTGCGGCCCACGGTGGTGGCTGGTCCCCTGTGCGAATCGGGCGATGTCTTCACCCAGGGCGATGGCGGCGTGGTCCAGCCCCAGGATCTGCCGCAGGCGCAGGTCGGCGACCTGCTGGTGATCCATGACACCGGGGCCTACGGCGCCTCCATGTCCAGCAACTACAACTCGCGACCCCTCATTGCCGAGGTGCTGCTGGACGGGGGTGAGGTCCGCCTCATCCGCCGACGCCAGACGGTGGAGGAGCTGCTGGCCCTGGAGCAAGGGCTTTGAAGTCTGCGTGACAGGAAAATCCTATCAAGTACTCCGTTTGATAGGGCTGCTTAATAGCCAGGGCCAATAGGGGCGATTTGATAAATCAAAGCTAAGGGACTCGGGATGACCATAAGATTCAGTCCATCCCAACAACCCCACAGCGGAGATTACCGATGTCCCTGATCAACACCCAAGTCCAGCCCTTCAAGACTGAAGCCTTCCACAACGGCAAGTTCATTGAAGTGACGGAAGCCAGCCTGAAGGGCAAGTGGTCCGTGCTGGTCTTCATGCCTGCCGCCTTTACCTTCAACTGCCCGACCGAAGTGGAAGACGCCGCGGACCAGTACGCCGAGTTCCAGAAGGCCGGCGCCGAGATCTACATCGTCACCACCGACACCCACTTCTCGCACAAGGTGTGGCACGAGACCTCGCCCGCCGTGGGCAAGGCCAAGTTCCCCCTGGTCGGCGACCCCACCCACAAGCTGACCCACGCCTTCGGCGTGCACATCGAGGAAGAAGGCCTGGCCCTGCGCGGCACCTTCGTGATCAACCCTGAGGGCGTGATCAAGACCGCCGAAGTGCATGACAACGCCATCGCCCGCGACATGAAGGAAACCCTGCGCAAGCTGCGTGCCGCTCAGTACGTCGCCAGCCATCCCGGCCAGGTCTGCCCCGCCAAGTGGAACGAAGGCGCCAAGACCCTGACCCCCTCGCTGGACCTGGTCGGCAAGATCTGACCCCAGTGACGCCCCATCGTTTGTCGTGAGACAGACCCGAGCCGCCGGCCCCGCAGGGCTGGCGGCCCTCCCAGCGCGCATCGAGCGACGCTGAAAGCGCCCCGGCGGCCCCGGCGGGTGTTTTCAGGGTGGCTTGGATGGCCACATCTGTACGAAACACACGCAAGGAAAGAGAGCCCGCCATGTTGGACGCCGCACTGAAGGAACAGCTCAAGGCCTACCTGGAGCGCGTTCGCGAGCCCTTCGAGATCGTCGCCTCGCTGGACGACTCGGCCACCGCGGCCGAGATGAAGGAACTGCTGCAAGAGATCGACGGCATGTGCGACAAGATCCAGCTGCGCCTGGACGGCAGCGATGCCCGCAAGCCCTCGTTCAGCCTGCAGCGCCTGGGCACCTCGCAGAGCCTCCGCTTCGCCGGCCTGCCCCTGGGCCATGAGTTCACCTCGCTGGTGCTGGCCCTGCTGTGGACCGGCGGCCACCCGCCCAAGGTCGAGCAGGACGTGATCGACCAGATCAAGGCCCTGGACGGCGACTTCCGCTTCGAGGTCTACATGAGCCTCAGCTGCCACAACTGCCCGGACGTGGTGCAGGCGCTGTCGCTGATGGCCGTGCTCAATCCCAAGGTGAAGACCGTGGTGATCGAGGGCGGCGCCTTCCAGGAGGAGGTGACGACCCGCGAGATCATGGCCGTGCCCTCGGTCTACCTCAACGGCCAGCACTTCGGCTCCGGCCGCATGACGGTGGAAGAGATCGTCGCCAAGCTGGACACCGGCGCCGCTGCCCGCGACGCTGCCAAGCTCAGCGCCAAGGCACCGTACGAGGTGCTGATCGTCGGCGGCGGTCCTGCTGGTGCGGCCGCGGCCGTGTATGCCGCCCGCAAGGGCATCCGCGTGGGGGTCGCGGCCGAGCGCTTTGGCGGCCAGGTCAACGACACCCTGGCCATCGAGAACTACATCTCCGTGCTGGAGACCGACGGCCCCAAGTTCGCCATGGCCCTGGAAGCCCATGTGAAGGCCTATGACGTCGACATCATGAACCTGCAGCGCGCCGAGAAGCTGACGCCCGCCGCGCAGCCCGGCGGCCTCATCGAGGTGCAACTGGACAATGGCGCCGTGCTCAAGAGCCGCAGCGTCATCCTCTCCACTGGCGCGCGCTGGCGCAACATCAACGTGCCCGGCGAGGCCGAGTACAAGAACAAGGGCGTGGCCTACTGCCCGCACTGCGACGGCCCGCTGTTCAAGGGCAAGCGCGTGGCGGTGATTGGCGGTGGCAACTCCGGCGTGGAGGCGGCCATCGACCTGGCCGGCATCGTGGCCCATGTGACCCTGCTGGAATTCGCCGACCAGCTGCGTGCCGACGCCGTGCTGGTGGACAAGCTCAAGAGCCTGCCCAACGTCAGCATCCACACCCAGGCCCAGACCACCGAGCTGACCGGCGACGGCAACCGCCTCAACGGCATCAGCTTCACCGACCGTGCCACGGGAGAGGCCCGCCACATCGAGCTGGAAGGCGTGTTCGTGCAGATCGGCCTGGTGCCCAACACCGAGTGGCTCAAGGGCACGGTGGAGCTGTCCAAGTTCGGCGAGATCATCGTGGACAGCCACGGCCGCACCTCGCTGCCTGGCGTGTTCGCCGCAGGCGATGCGACGACGGTGCCCTTCAAGCAGATCGTCATCGCCGCTGGCGATGGTGCCAAGGCGGCCCTGGGTGCCTTCGACTACCTGATCCGCACGCCGGCCACGGCCTGAACAAGGCACAGGGTCAGGCCTTGCTGGCGGGCGAGACCCTGGGCAGCTACATCAGCCAGCGCCGGGTCAGGCTCGGCGCGCACCGGCTGCTGACCCAGCCGGACCTGCCTGTTCTGCAGGTGGCCCTGGCCGTGGGATTTGGCTCCGGCGAGGCCTTTGCCCGGGCCTTCAGGCATCGCTTTGGGCAGAGCCCTACGGCTTGGCGCCAGGCCTGGCGGGCACATCGCAATCTGGATCAGGCGCTCAGCAATCTGGATCAGATGGCCCTGCCGCCGCCTGAACAGAATGCGCCCATGAGCCACGCCCCCACTCTTGACCTCGCCCAGGTGCGCCTGGTCGAGCGCCTCCCTGCCCGCATCGCCTACCTGCGCCACGAAGGGCCTCTGGGCCTGCCTGTCCAGCGCTTCTGGCAGACGCAGGTGCAGCCCTGGCTGCGCCGGCTCGCTTGGCCGACGCAGGTGCAGTACGGCATCAGCCATGACGACCCGATGGTGAGCGACCCCGAGCGCTGCCGCTACGACGCCGCCACCGAGGTGCCGGCGGGCAGCCCGGTGCCCCAGGGCACACTCACGGCGCTGCTGCCCGGAGGGCGCTACGCCGCGCTCCCATTCTTCGGCCGTGCTGACCACATCGGCCATGCCTGGGCGGCCCTGCTGCGCGACTGGTTGCCGGGCAGCGGCTGGCAGCTGGACTACCGGCCCTGCTTCGAGTGCTATTCGGTGGACGGCCGCGCTGACCCCGAGACGGGCGTCTTCGCCTGCGACATCTGCATCCCGGTGGCCCTCGCATGAGCCTGCTCATCACGGGGCTGGGGTGGGGCGCCCTGGTCCTGGCTCTTGCCGCCGGCCTGCCGGCGCGAGCCGCTGGCGAGGCCCTGCATCCGGTCGGCCTCATCCAGCGCGACTGGGTGGACACGCAGCGCATGGCCTACGGCAGCCGCATCCCTCGGCCACTGCCGCTGACGCTGTGGTACCCGGCGCGGGCCGGGAGCCAGGAGGCAGCGCTGCCCCTGGGACCCTTCGAGCCCCTGCTGCTGGCACCCGGCGCGGCGCCGGCCCCGGGCCGGTGGCCGCTCTTGCTGCTCTCGCATGGCACGGGCGGCAGTGCGATGTCCCTGGGCTGGCTGGCGCGCGGGCTGGCGGCGCAGGGCTATGTCGTCGCCGGTGTCGACCATCACGGCAACACCGCCGCCCGGCCGCCCTATCTGGCCGAGGGCTTCCTGATGCCCTGGGAGCGGGTGCGCGACCTGCGTGCCGTGCTGGATCAGCTGCTGGCGGACCCGCAATGGGCCCTGCACATTGACCGCCAGCGCATTGGCGCCCTGGGCTTCTCCATCGGGGGCTATACGGTCCTGGCCAGCCTGGGCGTGCGGCTCTCGCCTGAGCGCCTGGCCGAGCAATGGCAGGCCTGCCTCGCCGGCAGACCCTGCCCGCTGCCGCCTGAGTTGGACGAGCTGCGCGAGGGCCGCAGCGCCGCCGACTGGCTGGCCGGTCAGTCGGCCCTCCTGCGCCAGCTGACCCGAGGCCAGGAGTCCGGGGCGGACCTGCGCGACGATCGCATCAAGGCCGGCCTGGTGATGGCGCCGGTCCTGGGGCGGCTCATGGACCCGGCCAGCCTGGACCGGCTGGATCGGCCCCTGCATCTCATCGTCTCGGGCCAGGACGAACAGGCACCGCCGCAAGCCACGGCCGCGATCGTGGTCCGGCAGGCCCGCGCCGCCAGTTGGCATGAGGTGGCGGGCTATGGTCACTATGCCTTCCTGGCGGTTTGCACCGCGCGGGCCCAGGCCGTCATCCCGGCCTTGTGCGCCGATCCGCCCGGGCAGCCGCGCCAGGCCCTGCATCGGCAGGTGCTGGAGGACGCGCGAGCCTTCTTTCAGCGCGCGCTGCCCTGAGCCGGGCGCGGGGCCGAGGGCAGGCGGCTGCGCCACCAGCCCTCGGCGCTGTAGACGGCCAGCGCCGCCCAGATCAGGCCAAAACCCAGCACGCGGGCGGCGGAGAAGGGCTCGTGGTACAGCCACACGCCCAGGATGAACTGGATGCTGGGCGAGATGTACTGCAGCAGGCCCAGCGTGGCCAAGGGGATGCGCCGCGCACCGGCCGCGAAGAGCAACAGGGGCGCAGCCGTCAGCGGTCCGGCCAGCACGAGCAGGCCGATCAGGCCGGCATCCCCGCTGTTGAGCGCGCTGTGGCCTTGCTGGCCCCACCAGGCGAGCGCGACGATGGCCACGGGCGCCACGACCAGGCATTCCAGCACCAGGCCTTCCAGTGCGCCCAGCACGGCAATCTTGCGCAGCAGGCCGTAGACGCCGAAGCTGCCCGCCAGGATCAGGGCCACCCAGGGCAGCCGCCCGGTCTGCACCGTCAGCCACAGCACGCCCGCCGCGGCCAGGCCCACGGCCACCCATTGCGCAGGCCGGGGCCGCTCGTGCAGGAAGAAGAAGCCCAGGGCCACATTGACCAGCGGGTTGATGAAGTAGCCCAGGCTCGCATCCAGCACGTGGTCGTGCTGCACGGCCCAGACGTAGGTCAGCCAGTTGGCCGACAGCAGCAGAGCCGAGGCGGTGAAGGCTCCCAGCACCTTGGGGCTGCGCAGCACCGGGCCCAGCCAGGCCCAGCGCTTCATGAGGCTCAGCACGCCCACCATCAGCAGCAGGCACCAGACGATGCGGTGGGCCACCACCTCCACGGAGGGCACGCTGCCCAGGTGCTTGAAGTAGAGCGGGAACAGACCCCACATGGCGTAGGCGAGGGCGGCGCTGATCACACCGTGGCGCAGGGAGGCGGTCATGAATGGGGCTTGCTGTACTGCTGGGCTCCGGCATTGTGGCGGGCCGGATCAGGCCTGTCTTGCCGCGGGGCATTGTGCTGGGCGGCGGGATGCACAAAGTCATGGCGGGAAAGTCCGCTTCGAGCGCCTCGGTCTTCGCGGCCTAATGCGGGGCATGCCTCGTATCGTCTTCACATCCCAGCTGCAGCGCTTCATCGAGGCGCCCGAGCTCGAGACCACGGCGCTGGTCCTGCGTGAAGCGCTGGAGCAGGCCTTTGCCGGCCATGCACTGCTGCGCGGCTATGTGCTGGATGATCAGGGGCAGTTGCGGCCCAATGTGGTGATCTATGTGGATGGCCGTGTGGTGCATGAGCGCCGGCTGCTGGACCAGGTCCTGCAGCCGACCTCGCTCATACACGTGCTGCAAGCCCTGTCCGGTGGCTGAGCCCGGCCGCCCTCTTCAGCAAGGAGCCAAGCATGAGTCTGCAAGCCTGGATTGCCACCCGCAAGGGACTTTTCAACCTGCGTCATGAGGGGGCACGCGGCTGGCGCGTGGCGGGCGTCAGCTTCCTGGGGGATCCAGTCACCATGGTGCTTCCGCGTGGCGCCGGTGCTTCGGCCGAGCGCCTGCTGGCCAGCCTGAACCTGGGCCATTTCGGTGCCAAGGTGCAGGCCTCCGATGACGCAGGCAAGACCTGGCACGAACTGGCAGCACCGGCCTATCCGCTGCAGCCGGAGGGGGCGCCCGGCCCGGCCTGGAAGCTGGTCCAGATCTGGTCGATGGAGCGCGATGCCGGGCGCCTGTGGTGCGGCACCAATCCCGGCGGCCTGTTCTGCAGCGAAGACGGTGGGGCCACTTGGGCTCTGCAGCGCGGCCTGTGGGACCGCCCGGAGCGGCTCGAGTGGTTCGGCGGAGGCTATGACAGCCCGGGCATTCACTCCATCTGCCCGCACCCCCAACGGCCGGACGAACTGCTGCTTGGCATCAGCTGCGGTGGTGTCTGGCGCACGACAGACGCGGCGCTGAACTGGGAACTGCTCGGTGAGGGCCTGGCGGCGGAGTACATGCCGCCGCAGCTGCAGGGCGCGCTGAACACGCAGGACCCTCACCGCATCGTGCGTTGCGCGGCCCGGCCTGAGGTGCTGTGGTGCCAGCACCATTGCGGCATCTGGCGCAGCACGGACAACGGCCGGCGCTGGCAGCGCCTGCAGGGCCCGGTGTCCAGCTTCGGCTTTGCGGTGGCTGCCCATCCGGCGGACGCCGGCACGGCCTGGTTCGTGCCCGCCATCAAGGACGAATGCCGAGTACCCATGGACGGCGCACTGTGTGTGCAGCGTACCCGCGACGGCGGCCAGAGCTTTGATGTGCTGCGGTCCGGCCTGCCGCAGCAGGGCTGCTATGACATCGTCTATCGCCACGGCCTGGCCGTCGACGCCAGCGGGCAGCATCTGCTGATGGGTAGCACCACCGGCGGCCTGTGGGCCAGCGATGATGGTGGTGATCACTGGCAAGACCTGACCCTGCGGCTTCCGCCCATCTATGCCGTTCGCTTCGAAGGGGGCTGAGCCTCGTTCGCTCCTCTCGTCCAGTTCCTCGCCTGTCCCCCTCTTTTTCTCCCTCCTCCGATGCCGTTCTTGAAACCAGCCGCCCTCATCCCCTGCGCCCTGTCGCTGCTGGGCCTCTCCCTGCAGGTCCAGGCGCAAGCCACCGCCCCTGCCGGTGCCGCCGCACCGGCGCCCTACGACCTCAAGGCCCACTACACCAAGTACGAGTTCCGCGTGCCGGTGCGTGACGGCAAGAAGCTGTTCACCGTGGTCTACGTGCCGAAGGACGTGGAGGCCGCGGGCAAGCGCTATCCCTTCCTGATGACCCGCACGCCCTACAGCTGCGGGCCCTATGGCGTGGACCGCTACAGCAGCCGCCATGCACCTTCGGAGGACTTCCTCAAGGCCGGCTACATACTTGTCTGCCAGGACGTGCGAGGGCGCTACATGTCCGAAGGCATCTACCAGGAGATGGCACCCATCAAGGCCGGCAAGGGTTCCAGGGACGCCGATGCCAGCACCGATACACACGACACCGTGCAATGGCTTCTGGACCATGTGAAGGGTCACAACGGCAGACTGGGCATCTGGGGCATTTCCTACCCTGGCTTCTATGCTTCCGCGGGCATCATCGACTCGCACCCGGCCATCAAGGCCGCCTCGCCACAGGCCCCCATCGCGGACTATTTCCAGCGGGACGACGGCTACCACGGTGGCGCCCTGATGCTGGCCCACAACTACGGCTTCCTGACCGGCTTCAAGCCGCAGGACAACCCCACGGTGGAGCCCAAGCGCTGGTCCAGCTTCGACTACAACAGCAAGGACGCCTACGACTACTTCCTTCGACTGGGCAATCTGGACAACATCGCCAAGTCCATTGGCAAGGAGCGCAATCCCTATTTCGACGAGCTGATCGAGAACGATCGCTACAACGACTACTGGAAGGCGCGCTCCGTTGGGCCGCAGCTGAAGAACATCAAGGCAGCTGTGCTGACGGTGGGCGGCTGGTTCGACGCCGAGGATCTGGCCGGCGCATTGGCCACCTACCAGTTCATCGAGAAGCAGAACCCCGGCATCAGCAATGCGCTGGTGATGGGCCCCTGGATCCACGGCGGCTGGGTGCGCACGCTGGGCAAGGGTCTGGGGGCGGTCGACTTCGCAAGCAAGACCAGCGACCATTTCCAGAAGCAGATCCTGCTGCCCTTCTTCGAGCAGCACCTGCGCGGCGGCAGCGACGCCAAGCTCCCCGAGGCCAGCATCTTCGAGACGGGCACCAATGTCTGGCGTCAGTACAGCGCCTGGCCACCGGTCGAGGCAAAGCTGCGCAGCCTCTACTTTCAGGCGGGCGGCAAGCTCGCCTGGACGCCGCCGGCTGCAGGCAAGGCCGAGTTCGACAGCTATGTGAGTGATCCCAACAAGCCCGTGCCCTTCATCGGCTACACGGCCCTGGGCATGCCGCCGGAGTACATGGTGGCGGACCAGCGCTTTGCATCCACCCGGCCCGATGTGCTGGTCTACCAGACAGAGGTGCTGGAAGAGGACGTGACGGTGGCCGGCCCTGTGAGCCCACGGCTCTTCGTGTCCACCACGGGTACGGATGCCGACTGGGTGGTCAAGCTGATCGACGTCTATCCGCCGGACCTGGGCGATGAGCTGCCGCGCAACCGCGAGCAGATTGCCGACGTGCCGCCGCCCCCGGGCTTCCAGCTGGGCGGCTACCAGCAGCTGGTGCGGGGCGATCCGCTGCGCGGCCGCTTCCGCAAGAGCTTCGAGAAGCCCGAGGCCATGGTGCCGGGGCAGGTGGAGGAAATCCGCTTCGACATCCCGGACGTGGCCCACACCTTCCGCCGCGGGCACCGCATCATGGTGCAGATACAGAGCTCCTGGTTTCCTCTGATCGACCGCAATCCCCAGACCTTTGTGCAGATCCGCAGCGCCAAGCCCGAGGACTTCAAGGCGGCGACGCAGAAGGTTTTCCACTGGAAGGAGCAGCCTTCGGCGCTGCAGCTGAGGGTGATTGACGGCGGGCGGTGACGGGGCGTCCCATCGATCGAAAGGGCGTCGCCAGGCGCCCTTTCTTCATTGCGAAGATGGGAGCGGCGCCCGCCTCCTGGCTCTTCTTGCACCGAGCCTGTCAGCGAGGGCTGATCGATCAGCAGCGAGGGTTCAGTGCGTCCCGCACCCGCTCGACAGGGGCCAGCCAGCACCAATCGCCCCGCTGCAGCATGTCGGCCCACTCAGGGCCCGGTGGCGCCTGGAGCATCAGGCGTTCTCCTGTCTGCGGATGGCGAAGTTCCAGCGTCCACGCATGAAGCCACAGGCGCTGCAGGCCCAGGAACCCGGCCACCGCGCGGTTGTGCGCGCCCTTGCCATGCGTGGCATCACCGACCAGGGGATGGGCGATGTGCTTGAAGTGGCGGCGGATCTGGTGGCGGCGGCCGCTGTGGGGCGCGGCCTCGATCAGGGCATAGCGGCTCTCAGGGAATCGGCCGTCCACGCTGAAGGGCCAGGCAACGCGGGCCAGGCAACGGTAGTCGGTGCTGGCCTCGAGCAAGACCTGACCCTGCGAAGGCCGCTCCGGATCGCGCGCCAGTGGGTGGTCGATCGTGCCGGCGTCCTCGGGCCAGCCACGCACCAGGGCCAGGTAGCGCTTGCGTGGCTCGCCCTGCTCGAAGGCCTGGCCCAGCTGCGAGGCGGTGTCGGCGTCCAGGGCGAACACGAGCAGGCCTGAGGTGCCCTTGTCCAGGCGGTGGGCGGGCCAGACGGGGCGGCCCAACTGGTCGCGCAGCATCTGCAGGGCGAAGCGCTCCTCGTGGGCGTCCAGCGCCGTGCGGTGCACCAGCAGGCCGGCGGGCTTGTCGATGACAGCCAGGTGCTCGTCGAGGTGCAGCACCTTGAGCGCTGTGTCGGGCGCCTCGCTCAACGCAGGTTTCCGTCGAGGTAGTGCCATTGCCCGTCCAGGCGGACGAAGCGGCTTGTCTCGTGCAGGCGGAAGGCGCGGCCGCCCAGCTTGGAGCGGGCGACGAACTCGACTTCGGCGTGCTCCGCGTCCTGCTGGGCGCGGGCCTTGATCTGCAGGCCCAGCCACTTGAGGCCGGGTTCGTTGGGCGCCAGCACGGCGGGTCGGGTGTCGGGGTGCCAGGTGGCGCGCAGGTAGTCCAGCAGGTCCAGGGTGTAGGCGCTGTACCGGGAGCGCATCAGAGCCTCGGCGTCTGGCGCATCCCAGCAGCCGCTGGCAGCAAAGCGCTGATGCAGTGCACCGCAGCAGGCGGCGTAGGGCAGGGGCCTGGACCGGGCGTCGCAGCGGCCGCAGGGGCAGGGGGCGGAATCAAGCATGGCGGCATCATGCCAGCTGACAGGGGCTGTCCGGAGGCCTCTCTAAAATGCACGGATGACCGCCCACCCCCACGACGCCCCAGGCACCGATTCCCTTGACGACCTCTTCGGCGATGCGCCCGCACCCCGGCCCGCCTTGGGGGCCTCGGAGGCCCAGAACGGCCTGCTCAAGGGCCTGAACCCGGAGCAGCTCGCCGCCGTCACCCTGGGGCAGGAGCCGGCCCTGATCCTGGCCGGCGCCGGATCGGGCAAGACCCGGGTGCTGACCACCCGCATCGCCTGGCTGCTGAACCAGGGCTTGGCCACGCCAGGCGGCATCATGGCCGTGACCTTCACGAACAAGGCTTCCAAGGAGATGCTCACCCGCCTCTCCGCCATGCTGCCCTACAACGTGCGGGGCATGTGGATCGGTACCTTCCATGGCCTGTGCAACCGCTTCCTGCGCGCGCACTGGAAGCTGGCCGGGCTGCCGCAGGGCTTCCAGATCCTCGACGCCTCGGACACGGTCTCGGCCGTCAAGCGCGTGATCAAGGCCATGAACCTGGACGAGGAGCGCTTCGTGCCCAAGCAGGTCAGCTGGTTCATCGCCGGCGCCAAGGAAGACGGCCTGCGACCCAAGGACATCGATCTGCGCGACGAGCAGACCCGCAAGCTGGCCGAGATCTACCAGGCCTACGAGGACCAGTGCAAGCGCGAGGGCGTGGTCGACTTCGCCGAGCTGATGCTGCGCGCCTACGAGCTGATGCGTGACAACGCCGCCGTGCGCGAGCACTACCAGCACCGCTTCCAGTACCTGCTGGTCGACGAGTTCCAGGACACCAACAAGCTGCAGTACGCCTGGCTGAAGATGTTTGCGCCGCCGGGCCGCGGCCAGGGCGTCTTTGCGGTGGGCGACGATGACCAGAGCATCTACGCCTTCCGCGGCGCGCGGGTCGGCAACATGAGCGATTTCGAGCGCGAGTACCGCGTGCGCCGGGTGGTCAAGCTGGAGCAGAACTACCGCAGCTACGGCCACATCCTGGATGCCGCCAACGAGCTCATCAGCCGCAACAGCCACCGCCTGGGCAAGAACCTGCGCACCGAGATGGGCCCGGGCGAGCCGGTACGCGTCAATGAGGCCGCCAGCGACTTCAACGAGGCCCAGTGGCTGCTGGAGGAGGCGCAGGCCCTGCATCGCCAGGGGCTGGCGCGCTCGGAGATCGCCATCCTGTACCGCAGCAATGCGCAGTCGCGGGTGATCGAGTCGGCGCTGTTCAATGCCGGCGTGCCTTACCGCGTGTACGGCGGCCTGCGCTTCTTCGAGCGGGCGGAAGTGAAGCACGCGCTGGCCTATCTGCGCCTGATCGAGAACGCCAACGACGACACCAGCTTCCTGCGCGTGGTGAACTTTCCGGCCCGCGGCATCGGCGCGCGCACGCTGGAGCAACTGCAGGACGCTGCGCGCCAGAGTGGCCGCAGCCTCTACCAGAGCGTGGCGGCGGTGCCGGGCAAGGGCGGCAGCAATCTGGCCGCCTTCGTGAACCTGGTCGAATCCATGCGCAACCTGACGCAAGGCCTGACCCTGCGCGAGATCATCGAGCAGATGCTGGAGACCTCCGGTCTGGCCGAGTTCTACCGCACGGACAAGGACGGCGCCGAACGCCTGGAGAACCTGGACGAACTGGTCAACGCCGCCGAGGCCTTCGTCACCCAGGAGGGCTTCGGCAAGGATGCCGTCGCGCTGCCGGTCGATGAGCTGGGGGCCGCTGGTGGATTCACGCCAGGGCAGATCGCCGCTGGCGATCCGCCCGCCATCGCCGCGGTGAACCTCACGCCGGACGCCGAGACCGGCGAGATCGTCTCGCCCCTGGCCGCTTTCCTGACGCACGCCTCGCTGGAGGCCGGCGACAACCAGGCGCAGGCCGGCCAGGACGCCATCCAGCTCATGACGGTGCACTCGGCCAAGGGCCTGGAGTTCGATGCCGTCTTCATCACCGGCCTGGAGGAGGGCCTGTTCCCGCACGAGAACTCGCTGTCCGACGGCGACGGGCTGGAAGAAGAGCGTCGCCTGATGTACGTGGCCATCACCCGGGCCCGGCAGCGCCTGTACCTGAGCTTCAGCCAGACCCGCATGCTGCACGGCCAGACGCGCTACAACGTCAAGAGCCGCTTCCTGGACGAACTGCCGGAAGAGGCGCTGAAGTGGCTGACGCCGCGCAACCAGGGCTTCGGCTCGGGCTTTGCCCGCGAGTACCAGCAGGCCTGGGAGCGGGGCTCGGGGCTCAAGTCCATGGTGGGCGCGGGCCGGGTGGAGCGTCAGGCGCCGGCCTGGCAGCAGGAGCGCGAGGGCAAGGATGCGCCGTCCTTCGGGGGCGCACCGGTCCCCAAGACCATGAAGCAGGCCGCGGCTGCCAAGGTGGGCGCCGAGCACGGCGGCCTGCGCGTGGGCAAGGCCGTCTTCCACAACAAGTTCGGCGAAGGCGTGCTGCTGACGCTGGAGGGCAGTGGCCCGGATGCCCGCGCCCAGGTGAACTTTGGCCGGCATGGGACCAAGTGGCTGGCACTGTCGGTGGCGAAGCTGACGCCGATCGATTGATTGAGGAGCGCCTGCGGGTGTGCCGAGCCTTGCATGGGCGGCTTGCACGAGTGGCGCCGTCGTGCCGCACGGCAGCAGAAAGAGAAATGGCCGGGTCTCCCCGGCCATTTCCCACTCAAGCGCAGACCTGAAGATCAGGCCGTCGCCGGCTTCGCATGCTCATCGTCCAGCAGCTTGCCGAAGGCCAGCTTGATCAGCAGCAGCAGCACCGCCGCCGAAGCCACCAGGGCCGCGTGCAGGGCCCAGAAGCTGGGGCCGCTGATCTCGTCCAGCAGGCCGGCCAGCCAGCCCACGAAGGTGTTGCCCAGGAAGAGGTGCAGGTAGTAGCAGCCAATCATCAGCCCTTCCATGCGCTGCGGCGCGGTGCGCGAGTACAGCGCCAGGCCCACGGGCAGGATGTTGGCGAAGCCCAGGTTGTTCAGCAGGTTGTAGCCTATGGTCCAGACCAGGCTGACGCGGCCATGGTCCTGCTCGATCATGCCGGCGGCCAGCACGATCAGCAGCGGTGCCGTGCAGGCAAGGGCGGAGCCCAGGGCCATCTTGGTCAGCTCGTCCGGCTCGCGGCGGCGCTCGGCCCACCAGCGCCAGAAGGCGATCGAGCCCAGCATGGTCAGCAGGCTGGTCGCGGCATCCAGGGCCTGCAGCCAGGTCAGGGGCACGGCCCACCCGAAGAGCACCATGTCCATGTGCTTCTGCGCCCACAGCGGGTAGGCGTTGTTGAATTGCTGATTGCCTACGATGGACAGCATCAGCACCGGAATCATGCAGACCAGCAGGGCCAGGCGGCGCTTGTCGCGGCTGCTCATGGGGGCCTTGGGTGCTGCGTCGCGAACCTTGGCATGGCGCGGTTCCTCGGCCGGGAGGTAGCGACGGCCAGCGAGGTAGACGATCAGGCCGATCAGCATGCCCACGCCCGCGGCGCCGAAGCCCCAGTGCCAGGCCACCTTCTCGCCCAGCGTGCCGCAGACCAGGGGTGAGGCGATCACCGCCACCTGCACCGCCAGCATGAAGATCTGGAAGGCGCTGGCGCGGCGCTTGTCCTCTGGCTTGTAGAGCGACCCCACCTGCGCGGCGATATTGCCCTTGAAGGCGCCCACGCCCACCAGCAGGCAGGCGATTGCCAGCAAAAAGCTGCGGTCGAAGGCCATCAGGAAGTGGCCCAGGGCCATCAGCGCGGCGCCGATGGTGATGGTGCGGGTGCGGCCCAGCCAGCGGTCCGCCACGATGCCGCCCAGCAGGGGCGTCAGGTAGACCAGGCCGGCATAGAGGCCAAAGACGATGGAGGCCAGCTGCTGTGTCTTGCGTGGGCCGGTCACGGACTCGATCAGTGCGCGCAGGCTGTCGATACCGGCCACATTGCCGATGTTCTCGGGCAGGAACAGGTAATTGCTGAGGTAGAGCACCAGCAGCGCCTGCATGCCGTAGTAGGAAAAACGCTCCCAGAACTCGCAGAAGGCCAGCCAGCCCAGGCCGACGGGGTGGCCCAGGAAGGCACGGTCCAGGCGGTCACCTGACGCGGCGGGAGGGGATACGCCGCTGGTGGCGGCTTCGGAAGGCAGGACGGCAGACATGGCAGGCCTTGTCAGTGGATGAAGGGGGCTACTGCTAAAAGGTCCGCCACTGTGGCTGAACTGGGGACGAAGCGCCATCCAGGCTTCCCTGGATGACGATATGCGGAGACGAGGTGCGAAATATGCAGGTTAGAGCGCGGCCGGCCCTGGCGGCGGCAGTGGCCAGGCCAGGCACAGGGCAGGGCGCCGCCGGCGCTGTCATGGATCTGTCGCAGGGCGGTCATGCGTGCTTCATGGCCCGCCGGGACACTCGGGGCGCTTTCAACCCGAGGGTATCCCGTCAAATGAACAAGCAAGACCAGAACCAGCCTTCCTGGGCGGACGAAGAACACAACACCAGCGCCAACCCGGACTTCCAGAGCGTCCTGGGGGCCCGCATGGCCCGGCGCTCCCTGCTGCGAGGGGCCCTGGGCGGCGTTTCCAGTGCCATGCTGGGAGGCTTCGCGCTCACCGCCTGCGGCAGCGGCGGTGATGACAACAGCCCCGCACCCGCTCCCGCACCCGTGCCCAAGCTGCAGAAGCTGGGTTTTTCCGCCGTGCCCAAGTCCACGGCAGACGCGGTCTCGGTGCCTGCGGGCTACACGGCCACCGTGCTGTTCGCACTGGGCGATCCCCTGACCGCTGCCGCCACCGCCTACAAGAACGATGGCAGCGACGGTGACTTCGACAATCGTGCAGGCGACCACCATGACGGCATGGAGTACCTGGGGCTGTCCGCCGATGGCAAGCCGGACCCCAAGTCCAGCGACCGCGCCCTGCTGGTGATGAACCACGAGGCCACCAGCCATGCCGGCAGCGAGCGCGCCTCGGCCTTCGTCCATGTCAACGGCGGCACGAACACGCTGCCGCGCCCCGCGGCCGAGACGGATCGCGAGGTGCCGCTGCATGGCCTGTCGGTGGTGGAGATCCGCCGTGGCGGCGGCACCTTCTCCTACGTCAAGGACTCCAGCTTCAACCGCCGCATCACCCCCTTGACGCCGGTGGTGCTGTCTGGCGCCGCCGCTGGCCATGCCTTGATGAAGACCCGCTACAGCAGCACCGGCGTGGCTGCTCGCGGCACGCTGAACAACTGCGGCACGGGCCTCACCCCATGGGGCACGGTGCTGACCGGTGAGGAGAACTGGTCCGGCTACTTCTTCCGCTCCGCCACCGATGATGCCGCCCGCGGCAATGACAAGTCGGTGACGGCCCTGAAGCGCTATGGCCGCAGCCAGGGGGCCGCCAGCCGCCATGGCTGGGAGACGTCCGGTGCTGACGACAAGTACCAGCGCTGGGACATCAGCAAGAAGGGCGCCTCTGCCGATGGCAGCGACGACTACCGCAACGAGATGAATACCTTCGGCTACCTGGTCGAGGTGGACGGCTACAGCAAGACCGCCGCCGTGAAGAAGCGGACCAGCCTGGGCCGCTTTGCTCACGAGAGCGCGGCCTTCAGTGCGCTGGTGGTCGGCAAGCCGTTGGCGGTCTACATGGGCGACGACTCGCGAGGCGAGTACATCTACAAGTGGGTGTCTGAGGCGGTCTGGTCTGCCGCGGATGCCAATCCCGCCGACCGCATCGCCACCGGCGACAAGTACCTGGACAAGGGCCGCCTCTACGTGGCGAAGTTCAATGCCGATGGTTCGGGCGAGTGGATCGAGCTGTCGATCAACAACGCCTTGATCAAGGCTGCCAGTGCCTATGCCTTCGCCGACCAGGCGGATGTGGTGGTCAATGCCCGCCTGGCCGCTGACGCCGTGGGCGCCACGAAGATGGACCGCCCCGAGTGGTGCGCGACCCATCCGACCAGCGGCGAGGTCTACTTCACGCTGACCAACAACAGCAACCGCAAGGTCGAGCCCACCGGCTCGCAGATGGTCGTCGACGCTGCCAATCCTCGCTCCTATTCCGACAGCTACGCTGGCGGTGCCGCGGGATCGCCGGGCAATGTCAACGGGCACATCCTGCGCGTGGCCGAGACCGGCGGTGATGCCGCGGCGACCAGCTTCAAGTGGGACGTCTACCTGTTCGCCGCTGAAGCCGAAGCCGATGCCAGCAAGGTCAATCTGTCGTCCCTGACCGCAGACCAGGACATGTCCAGCCCCGACGGCCTCTGGTTCAGCAAGGCCACCGGCATCTGCTGGATCCAGACCGATGACGGTGCCTACACGGACAAGACCAATTGCATGATGCTGGCCGGCATTCCGGGCAAGGTGGGCGATGGCGCCAAGAAGACGCTGAGCTACACCCGCAAGGACGGCAGTGTGATGACGGTGGATACCTACGTCGGCAAGGCGCCTACGGCCGATACGCTCAAGCGTTTCCTGGTGGGTCCGGTGGACTGCGAGTTGACGGGCTGCTGCGAGACGCCGGACGGCAAGGCCCTGTTCGTCAACATCCAGCACCCGGGCGAGACCATCAGTTCGGCCACGATCGGGAACCCTGACAAGTTCCTCAGCCACTGGCCCGGCAACGCCGGCTATGGTGCAGGCGGTGCCAAGGCACGCCCGCGCTCGGCGACGATCGTCATCACCAAGAGCGACGGCGGCGTCATCGGAAGCTGAGTCATGACGGTGCCGCTGAAGGCGGCATGACTCCCAGTGAAATGGGCCTGGTGCAGGGATGCGCCGGGCCCTTTTTCATGGGTGACCCGCTGTCGAGGCTCCCGCGCGGCCGGTGGCGCACGCGCGAGCCTCGCCCGCACTCACGACTGTTGCGGAGGGTGGGCCAGCACGTCCTTGGGGGCGCCGAACATGAAGCAGTCCACGAAGGTGAAGTAGAGGGACGCGTAGAAGGCCGAGCCCAGGGCATACATGGCGATGATGCCCAGCAGGGGCAGCAAGGCGCTGAGCCCCGCCAGCGCGAAGGCCGCGCTGAGCATGCCGCCGGCCAGGCTGGCGACGATCTGCACGCCCAGCCAGCCCAGCATGTAGACCGCGAAGGCACCGCGGTTGCGCCATACGCCCAGGGTGCTGGAGAACAAGGCCTGCAGCGCACCCTGGCCGCCCCAGTGCACCAGGGCGGGGGCATGCCAGTAGGGTGTGCTGATCAGGGCGATCCAGGCCAGGCGCAGCATGAAGCCGCTGAACAGCGCAGGGTCGGGCGCAGGCAGCTCGGCCGGCTGCTTGCCACCTTCCTGGCTGGCTGCGGTCATGGCGTCCATGAACTTGTCTAAGGCCGTGCCGAAGGCGCCGCCGTCCAGTTGGTCCATCAGTAGCAGGCCGCCGATGGTCAGCAGCGCGAAGCTGAAGCCCAGCACCAACTGGGTGGTGCGCCGCTCGCTCGTCAGCTGCAGGGGCGCGATGAAGACGCTGGGCACGGGGCGCTTGCCCTGCAGCACCAGGTGCGACGCCAGCATGAAGCCCAGCGAGAACAGCGGCATGGTGGCCAGCAGCAGGAAGCGCAGGGGCGCTGGCAGGGCCAGGGTCAGCAGGTTCAGCAGCATCAGCGCCGAGAACAGACCGATCATGCCCAGCGGCGCGCGCTGCACGATCTTGAAACCGTGCCGGACCCACAGCAGGCCGTTGGCCGCGGGGACGTTCTGCAGGTGGAGGGTCAGGGCCATTCAGCGTTCCTGGGGGGCAAGGGCGTGCCATGCGCTCGCGAGGCGCTCGCGCAGCACGCGCTCGAAGTGGGTGGGATCGTGGGGCTTGAGCAAGGAGGCTTCGCGCGGCAGGTGGTAGTCCCACAGGCGCGAGACCCAGAAGCGCAGCGCCGCCGCGCGCAGCAGGGCCGGCATCAGGCGGTGCTCGGCGCCGCTCAGCGGGCGCTCGCGTTCGTAGGCCTGCACAAAGGCCTGGGCGCGGGCCTCGTCCAGGCGGCCGCTGGCGAGGTCGATGCACCAGTCGTTGAGGCACACGGCGATGTCGAACAGAAAGGTGTCGACACCGGCGAAGTAGAAGTCGAAGAAGCCGCTGAGCTGCTCGCGGCCGGGCAGGCCCTCGAACATGACGTTGTCGCGGAAGAGGTCGGCGTGGATGGGGCCGCGTGGCAGCTCGGCATAGCTCTGCGAGGCGGCCAACTGCTGCTGGAAGGCCAGCTCGCTGGAGAGCAGCTCGGCCTGCTCCGGCGTCAGGAAGGGCAGCACCACGGGGACGGTGTCGCTCCACCAGGCCAGGCCGCGCAGATTGGGCTGGCTCAGCGGAAAGTCGCGGCCGGCCAGATGCATGCGGGCCAGCATGGCGCCGACCTGCTCGCAGTGGAAGAGATCCGGCGCCAGTTGGTGGCCGCCGCGCAGCTTGTTCACCACGGCGGCGGGCTTGCCCTGCACACGGTGCAGGATCTCGCCGCTGCCATCGGCCTGCGGGTCAGGCACTGGGATGCCACGGCCGGCCAGGTGCTTCATCAGGCGCAGGTAGAAGGGCAACTGTTCGAAGCTCAGGCGCTCGAAGAGGGTCAGCACGTAGTCGCCGCGCTCGGTGCTGACGAAGTAGTTGGTGTTCTCGATGCCGGCCGTGATGCCGCGCAGATCGGTGATGGTGCCCAGTTGCAGGCGGTCCATCAGGACCTGGACCTGGGCGGCGGAGACTTGGGTGAAGACGGCCATGGCAGGAAGGCTGGGCGGGGCGCTGCTGGCGCCGCGCGGGAATCAGAAGCTGAACAGGCGCCAGACGCGCTGACCGGCCCCGGCCTTGGCCGAGGCGGCACCGGGGCTCAGGTCGCGGCCGGGCTCGCCCAGCAGGATCTCGTACTCCGGGGCCTTGCCCTTGGGCTTGACCTTGGCGCTGACGGTCTGGCCGCGCACGCGGAGTTCCTCGATGCGGATGCTGTCGTCTTCCAGCCGGATCTCCTGCACCGCGGGTTCGGGCGGGTCCTGAGGAAGGGGCGGGGCGGCCGGGGTCTCGGCCGCATGCGCCACAGCGGCCAGGCAGGCGATCAGCCCGGTGGCCAGGGACAGGGCAGCCCGTGCCCAGGGCCGGGCCGGCGATGGCAGGTGGAGGGGGGACGGGTTCTGCATCCGCCGATTCTATGCGGCAGCCAGAGCCGCCTCTCACGCAGGCTGCTGACAGCAGCCGGCCATGCCTTGCGTGACAATGCGCCCCCATGAGCAAACCCATCCTGCTGCTGGTCGACGGCTCCAGCTTCCTCTACCGCGCCTTCCACGCCCTGCCGGACCTGCGCGGCCCCGAGGGCCAGCCTACCGGCGCCGTGCATGGCTTCGTGGCCATGATGAAGAAGCTGCGCGATGACATCGGCGCCGAGCATGCTGCCTGCGTGTTCGACGCCAAGGGTCCGACCTTCCGCGACGAGTGGTACCCCGAGTACAAGGCCCATCGCCCGCCCATGCCGGATGAGCTGCGGGCGCAGATCGCCCCCATCCACGAGGTGGTGAAGCTGCTGGGCTGGCCGCTGCTGGAGGTGCCGGGCATCGAGGCGGATGACGCCATCGGCACCCTGGCCCGCCTGGGCGCCGAGAGCGGCCACCGGGTCGTGGTGGCCACGGGCGACAAGGATCTGGCCCAACTGGTCAATGCCGACGTCAGCCTGATCAACACCATGGCCAAGCCGCCCGAGCGCCTGGACGTGGCCGGCGTGATGGAGAAGTTCGGCGTGCCGCCGGACCGCATCATCGACTACCTGACCCTCATGGGCGATGCCGTGGACAACGTGCCCGGCGTCGAGAAGGTGGGCCCCAAGACCGCCGCCAAGTGGATCGCCGAATACGGCTCGCTGGACGGCGTGGTCGCCAGCGCCGACAAGATCAAGGGCGTGGCCGGCGAGAACCTGCGCAAGGCCCTGGACTGGCTGCCCACGGGCCGCCGCCTGGTGACCGTCAAGCTGGACTGCGATCTGGCCGGCCACGTGCCGCAATGGCCGGCCCTGGACGCCCTGGCCCTGCAGCCCGTGGACAAGTCCGGCCTGCTGGACTTCTTCACCCGCTACGGCTTCCGCACGCTCAAGCGCGAGCTGGAGGCGGAGCTGGGCGGTGGCGCCGCGACGCCTGCGCCCAAGCCCGCTGCCGGGACGACGGGCGACCTCTTCGCCGACATCGCGCCGCCGGCCGAGGCCGCGCAGGTCGAGCGCCGCTACGACACCGTCCTGGACTGGACCGCCTTCGAGGCCTGGCTGGCCCGCATCCAGGCCGCACCCCTGGTCGCCCTGGACACCGAAACCGATTCCCTGGACCCCATGGCTGCCCGTATCGTGGGCCTGTCCTTTGCCGACCAGCCCGGCGAGGCCTGCTACATCCCCCTGCGCCACAGCGGCCCCGACGCGCCCGAGCAGCTCCCCATGGACGAAGTGCTGGCCCGCCTGAAGCCCTGGCTGGAGGACGGCTCGCGGGCCAAGCTGGGCCAGAACGTCAAGTACGACCTGCATGTCTTTGCCAACCACGGCATCGCGGTGCAGGGCTATGTGCACGACACCATGCTGGAAAGCTATGTGCTGGAGGCGCACAAGACCCACGGTCTCGAAGCCCTGGCCGAGCGCCATCTGGGCCGCCACGGCCTGAGCTACGAAGACCTCTGCGGCAAGGGCGCCCATCAGATCCCCTTCGCCCAGGTCGACGTGGCCAAGGCTGCCGAGTACTCCAGCGAGGACTCCGAGATGTGCCTGCACGTGCACGAGCTGCTGCAGCCGCGCCTGCAGTCTGACCCCGGGCTGGACTTCGTCTACCGCCAGATCGAGATGCCGGTGTCCCTGCTGCTGGCGCGCATCGAGCGCACAGGGGTGCTGATCGATGGCGCGCGCCTGCAGGCCCAGAGCCACGAGCTGGCGCAGCGCCTGGTCGCCATCGAGCAGCAGGCCTACGAGATCGCCGGCCAGCCCTTCAACATGGGCAGCCCCAAGCAGATCGGCGAGATTCTCTTCAACAAGCTGGGCCTGCCCGTGGTCAAGAAGACCGCCACCGGCGCGCCCTCGACCGACGAGGAAGTGCTGGACAAGCTGGCCGCGGACTACCCGCTGCCGGCCAAGATCCTCGAGTACCGCGGCCTGGCCAAGCTCAAGAGCACCTATACCGACAAGCTGCCGCTGATGGTCAATCCCCAGACGGGCCGGGTCCACACCTCCTATTCGCAGGCGGTGGCGGTGACGGGGCGGCTGTCCAGCAACGACCCGAACCTGCAGAACATCCCCATCCGCACGGCCGAAGGGCGCCGGGTGCGCGAGGCCTTTGTCGCGCCGCCGGGGCATGTGATCGTCAGCGCCGACTACTCGCAGATCGAGCTTCGCATCATGGCTCACATCAGCGAGGACCCTGGCCTGCTCAAGGCCTTCCAGGACGGGCTGGACGTGCACCGCGCCACCGCCTCCGAGGTCTTCGGCGTGGCCGTGGACGCGGTCACCAGCGAGCAGCGCCGCTATGCCAAGACCATCAACTTCGGCCTGATCTACGGCATGGGCGCCTTCGGCCTGGCCCAGTCCCTGGGCATCGAGCAGAAGGCGGCCAAGGACTACATCGACCGCTACTTCACCCGCTTTGCCGGGGTGAAGACGTATATGGACCTGACCCGTCAGTCGGCCAAGGACCTCGGCTACGTCAAGACCTATTTTGGCCGTCGGATCTATCTCCCGGAGATCAACGGCGGCAACGGCCCGCGCAAGGCCGGCGCTGAGCGCCAGGCCATCAACGCACCCATGCAGGGCACGGCGGCCGACCTGATCAAGCTGGCCATGATCGCGGTGCAAAAGGCACTGGACGACGAGGGCAAGCAGAGCCGCATCGTGATGCAGGTGCATGACGAACTGGTTTTCGAGGTGCCTGAGTCAGAGTTGGACTGGATTCGCGCGGAGGTGCCGCGCCTGATGGCGGGCGTAGCCCAGCTCAAGGTGCCGCTGCTGGCCGAGGTCGGGGTCGGGGCGAACTGGGACGAAGCACATTGACATCCCAGCGAGCCCATGGGCGAGGCTGGCTCTTCGGGCTTAACAGGTTCAAGGCCGCGCAAGCGGCGCATGCAAGGTGATTGATGGATTTACCGTATGAATGGCAGATCGGCTGGCGCTACACGCGTGCGGGCCGGGGAGGGCGGCGCAACCGCTTCATCTCCTTCATCTCCGGGGTGTCGATGCTGGGCATCGCGCTGGGGGTGGCGGCGCTGATCATCGTGCTGTCGGTGATGAACGGCTTCCAGAAGGAGGTGCGGGACCGCATGCTGTCCGTGGTATCGCACATCGAGTTGATGGGCTGGCAGGGCGAGAGCTTCCCGGACTGGGAGCAGTTGGCCGGGCAGGCCAGACGCAACCCACAGGTGAAGGCAGCCGCGCCCTTCGTGGCCAACCAGGTGCTGGTGGCGCGGGGCGAGGACATGCGCGGTGCCATCGTGCGCGGCATCGATCCTGCCCTGGAGCCTGCCATGACGCCGCTGGCCGCCGAACTCAAGGACACGGCCCTCAAGCGCCTGGTGCCGGGCGAGTTCGGCGTGCTGATCGGGGTGGAGATGGCCCGCGCGCTGCAGGTGCACGAGGGCGACCGCATTACCCTGGCCGCACCTACGGGGGACGTGACGCCGGCGGGGGTCTCGCCACGCTTCAAGCAGTTCAAGGTGGTGGGACTTTTTAGCGCCGGCCACTATGAGTACGACAGCGCCCTGGCCCTGGTCCACATCCAGGATGCCCAGCGCTTCTTCCGCGTCGACGGCCCCACGGGTGTGCAGCTGCGCCTGGCCGATGTCCATCAGGCCCGCGAGGTGGGGGACCAGCTTTCGCTGAGCTTCGGACCCGCCATCCGCGTGCGCGACTGGACCCGTACCAATGCCAGCTGGTACGACGCCGTGCAACTGGAGAAGCGCATGATGCGCATCATCCTGACCCTTATCGTGGCCGTGGCCGCCTTCAACCTGGTCTCGACCCTGGTCATGACGGTGACTGACAAGCAGAGCGACATCGCCATCCTGCGCACCCTGGGCGCGAGCCCGCGCTCCATCATGGGCATCTTCATGGTGCAGGGGGCGGCAGCCGGCGTGATCGGCACCGTCGGTGGCACCTTGCTGGGCCTGCTGACGGCCTTCAACATCGACGTCATCGTGCCCGCCATCGAGCGCCTCTTCAATACCAGCTTCCTGCCCAGCAGCGTCTACGTGATCAGCCGCATGCCCAGCGATCCGCAGTGGTCCGACATCATCCCCATCGCCCTGACCTCCCTGGTGCTGGCCTTCCTGGCCACCCTCTACCCCAGCTGGCGCGCCAGCCGCGTGCAACCCGCGGAGGCGCTGCGCTATGAATGACCGTTCCAAGGATCTGGTGCTTCAGGGCACGGCGCTGAGTCGGCGCTTCGAAGAGGGCCCCCTCGACGTCACCGTGCTGACGGGTGTGGACATCAGCGTGCGCCGGGGCCAGACCCTGGCCATCGTCGGCGCCTCGGGCTCGGGCAAGAGTACGCTGCTGCACCTGCTGGGCGGCCTCGATGCGCCCAGCAGCGGCCGCGTCCAGCTGATGGGCCGTGACTTCGCCCAGATGAACCCGGCCGAGCAGGGCCGCTGGCGCAACGAGCACCTGGGCTTCATCTACCAGTTCCACCACCTGCTGCCGGAGTTCACGGCCCTGGACAACGTGGCCATGCCCCTGCGCATCCGCCGCCAGCCCGAGGCCGAGGCTCGGGCGCAGGCGAAGGCGATGCTGGAACGCGTAGGCCTGGGGCAGCGCGCGATGCACCGGCCGGCCGAGCTCTCGGGCGGCGAGCGCCAGCGCGTGGCCATCGCCCGCGCCCTGGTCAGCCGCCCGGCCTGCGTGCTGGCGGACGAGCCCACCGGCAACCTGGACCGCGGCACGGCGGATGCCGTCTTCGGCCTGATGCTGGAGTTGGCGTCCAGCCAGGGCACGGCTTTCGTGATGGTCAGCCATGACCAGCAACTGGCCGCACGCTGTGAAACCCGCTTGAACCTCATCGGCGGCCGTCTGCAGCAGGATTGAGCGCGGGCTGCAGTAGGATCGGTGCCCCACTGTCCTGGAGGCCCCATGTCTGTTGTCCCGCCCCGCTACATCCTCAAGCTCAGCTGTCCGGATCAGGCCGGCATCGTCCACGCCGTGACGGGATTTCTGCTGGAGCAGGGCGGCAACATCCTGACCTCGGCCCAGCACGGTGATGCCGACCACCAGCGCTTCTTCATGCGCATCGAGTTCGAATGCAGCCGCGCCACGCCCGTGCTGGCCCTGCGCGAGGCCTTTGCGCCCTTGGCCAGGCAGCTGCAGATGGACTGGGAGCTGGTCGGACGTGAGACCAAGACCCGTGTGCTGCTGCTGGTCTCCAAGCTGGGGCACTGCCTCAACGACCTGCTCTTTCGCGTGCAGACGGGCCACCTGCCCATCGAGATCCCGGCCATCGTCTCCAACCACCGGGACTTCTACCAGTTGGCCGCCTCGCACAACATCCCCTTTCACCACTTCCCGCTGCTGAATTCCACGCCCGAGCAGAAGGCCGCTCAGGAGCGCAAGATTCGCGAGGTGGTCGAGGAGAACCGCATCGACCTCGTCGTGCTGGCCCGCTACATGCAGATCCTCTCGGGCGAGATGTGCGAGTACCTCTCGGGCCGCGCCATCAACATCCACCACAGCTTCCTGCCCAGCTTCAAGGGCGCGCGGCCCTATCACCAGGCGCATGAGCGGGGCGTCAAGCTGATCGGCGCCACGGCGCACTACGTGACCTCGGACCTGGATGAAGGCCCCATCATCGAGCAGGAAGTGGCCCGCATCGACCACAGCATGCCGCCCGAGCAGCTGGTGGCCATCGGCCGGGACACTGAATGCATCACCCTGGCCCGCGCCATCCAGTGGCATGCCGAGCACCGCGTGCTGATGAACGGCAACCGTACCGTGGTCTTCCGCTGAGGACGGAGCGCCGTGCATGTGGATAGACACCCACTGCCACCTGGACGCGCCCGAGTTCGATGCCGACCGTGACGCCGTCGTGCGGCGCGCCCAGGACGCGGGGGTGAGGCAGATCGTGATCCCGGCCGTTGCGGCCTTTGGCTTCGACACGGTGCACGAGCTGGCGCATCGCCACGGCTTTGCCTACGCGCTGGGCATCCATCCGCTGTATGTGATGCAGGCCCGGGAGCAAGACCTGACCCTGCTGGCGGACCGCTTGCGGGTCTGGCGGGATGACCCGCGTCTGGTGGCGGTGGGCGAGATCGGCCTGGACTTCTTCGTGCCGGGCATTGACGCCGATCTGCAGCAGCACTTCTACCTGACTCAGCTCAGGCTGGCCCGCGAGCTGGGTCTGCCGGTGTTGCTGCACGTGCGGCGCAGTGCCGATCAACTGCTGGCCGGGCTGCGCCGCCTGCCCGTGGTCGGCGGCATCGCCCATGCGTTCAACGGCAGCGAGCAGCAGGCGCTGACCTTCTGGAAGCTGGGCTTTCGCCTTGGCTTTGGCGGCACACTGACCTTCGACCGATCGTTGCAGATCCGGCGTCTGGCGGCCTCCCTGCCTGCCGAATCGCTGGTGCTGGAGACGGATGCACCGGACATTCCCCCGCACTGGCTCTACAAGACCGCGGCGCAGCGCGCGGCAGGCGAGTCCAGCCGCAACGAGCCGGCCGAGCTGCCGCGCATCGCCGAGCGCCTGGCCGCTATCCGAGGCTGGACGCTGCCACAGGCCGCCGGGCAGACCCGAGTCAACGCTGTCACGGCGCTGCCCCGCCTGGGCAACTTGGAGGGGCACCTTTGAAGGATTCCTCACATGGCAGGGCCATCGATTGCAGCCGCCCCGACATCGCGGCCTGGATACGGGCCTGGCTGGCCGCCCGCTCGGCCGGACGCGGGCTGCCAGCGCCCTTTGATGATGCGGGTGGCTACCGGGTCGACGTCAATGCGCCCGACGAAGTACGGCGCTGGGTCTTTCCCCGGGTGAGTCCGGCCGTCACGTCCCTGGCGCAGGAGATCGTGCAGCCCCGGCATTTCATCAAGGTCTGCGCCGAGCCCGAGCAGTTGCTGGCGGCCTTGCCGTCGGCGTGGCGGATTGCGGCGCAGGGGTATTTCATGCAGGGACCGGGTCGGTCGCCACTGGCTAGGCCGGTGCCGGGCTACCGCTGCGAGCGGCACACCGCGGCGGGGCTCAGCCAGGTGCGGATCCTGACCGAGGACGGGGAGCTTGCCGCCAGCGGCCATGCCGCGGAGACGGCCGGCGTGTTCATCTACGACCGCATCCTCACCGAGCCCGCCCATCAGAGGCGCGGGCTGGGCCGGCTGCTGATGCACGAACTCGGCGCCTGCAAGCGCGAAGCGCGTGCGCCGGAGTTGCTGGTGGCCACCATGCAGGGGCGCTCGCTCTACGAGGCCCTGGGGTGGACGGTGCTGAGCCCCTTCTCGACCGCCTTCCTGCCCGACTGAACGGGCGGATCGCTTCAGCGGTTGCGCGGCGTGATGGGCGTTTCCGGCACAGGGTAGCCGGCCGCACCGAAGGTCGCGACCACCGCCTTGTGCGTGTCGAAGTAGACCTGCCAGTAGTGGTCGGTGTGGGTGTAGGGCCGCACGCAGAGCAGGGGGCCTTCGGGGGTGAAGCTGAGGATCTCGACGTCGGGCGCGGGCGAGCTGGCAATGTTGGGGATCTGGGCCAGGGCCGTCTTCAGGCGGGCGATGGCGTCCAGCGGGTCCACGCTGTTGGCGATCTTGGCCACGCAGTCCACGCGCCGGAAGGGCAGGCTGGAGAAGTTCTGGATGGTGTCCGAGAAGATCTTGTTATTGCCGATGATGGTCTGCACATTGTCTGGCGTGACCAGGGTGGTGCCGAAGAGGCCGATCTCCAGCACCGTGCCCGTGACCCCGCCCACCTGGACGAAGTCCCCCACCTTGAAGGGCCGCAGCACCTGCATGAAGATGCCGGCTGCAAAGTGCGTCAGCAGGCCGCCCCAGGCCGTGCCGATGGCCAGGCCCGCGCCGGCCAGCAGGGCGGCGAAGGAGGTGGTGTGGATGCCGAAGATGTCCAGGATGGCCAGCACCAGGACGATGTTCAGGATCACCGACAGGATGGAGCGCAGGTAGGTGGACAGCGTGGAATCGATGCGCTTGCCGCGCTCCAGCGCCGCGCCCATCAGCCGCAGCACCAGGCCGATGACCCAGCGGCCGATGATCCAGGCGGCCAATGCGGCCAGGACCTTGAGTCCAAAATCCATGCCCTGGGTGCTCAGGAAAACCCAGATGGCTTCGGTATTCAACATTGCAATCCTCCGTGTTCTTGAATGAATGACATGGCACGACGAACGCCCGACATCCAGGTCCGGATGACAGGAGACCCGGCCGCAGCCGCGGGCGCCTCGATTGAAACTGCCACCGGCGACCCTGTGCTGCAGGGTTTGCCCGCGCTGGCCTCGCCCCGGGCGCGGCTGCTGGTGCTGGGCAGCTTCCCCAGTGTGGCCTCGCTGACTGCTCAGCAGTATTACGGCCACCCTCGCAACCACTTCTGGCCGCTGCTGTCGGCGCTGTGGGGTCAGGACTTGCGTGCCATGCCTTACGAGCTGCGCTGCGGCTGGGTTGCACGGCGCGGTCTGGCCATCTGGGACGTCTACGCCAGCTGTCAGCGGGAGGGCAGCCTGGACGCCGACATCCGCGCCGCCAAGCCCAATGATTTGCAAGCGCTGGTGAGCAGCCTCCCGGAGCTGCGGGCAATCGCACACAATGGCGGGGAATCGGCGCGCAGCCTGCGCGTCACGCAAGCCCTCGGCCTGCCTGTCTTCCGCCTGCCCTCGACCAGCCCGGCCAATGCCAGCTGGAGCTTCGAGCGCAAGCTGCAGTCCTGGCGCGAGGTCTTTGCCTTTGCCGGACTGCTGGATGAGCATCAAGAAGAAGACGAAGGAAACGGGTGGCCGCGCGGCCAGCCCTGAATGGACGCATGCCACGCTGTCGGAGTTCGACGGCGTCCGCTTCCTGCACCTGGACAGCATCTGGGTCCAGGGCGCCATGCGCATCCGCAAGCCCCAGGTGCTGGAGCTGGAGTACATCCAGCGCATGATGGCCTGGATGCTCTGGCGGGACGGCGAGTCCCTGCGCGAAGGCCATGCCGTGCAACTGGGCCTGGGCGCTGCGGCGCTGACCCGCTTCTGCCACAAGGTGCTGCGCATGCAGACCACGGCGGTCGAGATCAACCCGACCGTGATCGCTGCCTGCCGCAGCTGGTTCCACCTGCCGGAGGACGACGAGCGACTCTCCGTCCTGAACCAGGACGCAGCGCGCTGGGTGGCCGACCCGGCGAACCTGCAGACCGTGCAGGTGCTCAATGTGGACCTCTACGACCACGACGCGGCCTCGCCCGTGCTGGATGACGAGGACTTCTATGCGGCCTGCCGGGGCGTGCTGGCCGACGGCGGCCTGATGACGGTCAACCTGTTCGGGCGCGCGGCCAGCTTTGCGCGCAGTGCCGCCCGCATCGCCCGCGTCTTCGGCAGTGATCAGGTCTGGAGTCTGGCTCCGACGAAGGAGGGCAACACCGTGGTGGTGGCGGCGCGAGGCGTGCAGGTGCCGGACCGCGAGGAGCTGGAGCGCCGTGCCGATAAGATCGAGGCGCGCTACGGCAGCCATGGCCTGCCCGCGCGCAAGTGGCTGCGCCTGGTGCGGCCCCTGCCGATGCGCATCATTGAACTGATGGCGGAAGAGGCCTGAGATGAACAGTGCGTCCAAGAGCGAATCCTCTGCCGTGGGCCAGCAGGGCGGGCGCCTGGAATGGCGGCCCCTGCTGCGTTGGCTGCAGGAGGACGGCATCATTGACGCCGAGTCTGCACAGCGTGTGGAGCAGCGCTTCGGCGCAGGCGACAGCGCCCAGCACCCGCTGCTGCGCCTGGCCGCTGCGGGGCTGCATCGCCTGTCCAACGGCAAGCTGCTGGACGTCGAGGCGCTGACGGCCTGGTTGGCCGAGCGGGCGCGCCTGCCGTATCTCCGTATCGACCCGCTGAAGGTGGACGTGGGCCGCGTGTCCGATGTGATGTCGGTCAACTACGCCGAGGCCAAGCGCTGCCTGCCCATCCAGTTCGGTCTGATGGACATCACCATTGCGACCAGCGAACCCTTCGACCTCGGCTGGGTCGCGCAGATCGAGTCGCATACGCGCAAGCAGATCAAGCTGGTCGTGTCCAGCCCCAACGAGATTGCGCGCTACACGACTGAGTTCTTCACCTTGGCCAAGTCCGTACGCGAGGCCGCGAAGAGCGGTGCTGCGGCGCCCTCGGCGAGCTTTGAACAACTGGTTGAGCTGGGGCGCTCCAACAAGCAACTGGACGCCAACGATCAGGGCATCGTGCAGGTGGTCGACTGGCTGTGGCAGTACGCCTTCGACCAGCGTGCCAGCGACATCCACCTGGAGCCGCGCCGCGAAATCGGCCTGATCCGCTTCCGCATCGACGGTGTGCTGCATACCGTCTACCAGCTGCCGCCCACGGTGCTGGGGGCCATGACCTCGCGCATCAAGCTGCTGGGCCGCATGGACGTCGTCGAACGCCGGCGACCCCTGGACGGCCGCATCAAGACGCGCAACCCGCTGGGCGAGGAAGTGGAAATGCGTCTGTCCACGCTGCCCACGGCCTTCGGCGAGAAGATGGTGATGCGCATCTTCGACCCCGACAATGCCGTCAAGGACCTCAGCGAGCTGGGCTTCTCGCGCCACGATTCCGAACGCTGGAACCAACTGGTGGCCAAGCCGCACGGCATCATCCTCGTCACCGGCCCCACCGGCAGCGGCAAGACCACGACCCTTTACTCCACGCTCAAGCGCCTGGCTACAGACGAGGTCAATGTCTGCACCATCGAGGACCCGATCGAAATGATCGAACCCGCCTTCAACCAGACCCAGGTGCAGACCGCCATTGACTTCAGCTTCGCGGAAGGCCTGCGTGCCCTGATGCGCCAGGATCCCGACATCATCATGGTCGGTGAGATCCGCGATCTGGAAACTGCCGAGATGGCCATCCAGGCCTCGCTGACCGGCCATCTGGTCTTCAGCACCTTGCACACCAACGATTCGGTCTCAGCCGTCACCCGGCTGCTGGACCTGGGCGTGCCCGCCTACTTGATCAACGCGACGGTGATCGGTGTCCTGGCTCAGCGCCTGGTTCGCACGCTCTGCGAGCACTGCAAGCAGCCTGACGAGAGCGTCACACCCGAGACGCTCAACGAGACGCTCAAGCCCTGGCGCATGAATGGCAAGGTGCGCGCCTACCGGCCGGTGGGCTGCCTGGAGTGCCGCAATACGGGCTTTCGCGGTCGGGCCGGGCTTTACGAGCTGCTGATGCTCAGCGAGCCCGTGCGCAAGCATCTGCATGCCCACGCTGACATGCCTGCCATGCGGCGCCAGGCCATGCAGGAGGGGCTGCGCCCGCTGCGCCTGGCAGGAGCGATGAAGGTTGCCGAGGGTTTGACTACCCTGGATGAAGTGCTGCGCAGCACCCCGCAATGGGAGCACTGATCCCTGTCGCAGCGCTGTTGCGCTTACGTGGAAACCACAGACGAGAGCGCCGGATGTGCTGCCTAGAATCGTTTGACAACTGCATGAGAGGCGCTCAGTGAAGATCAAGAGCCAAAGAGACTTCTGGTCCGGTCTGCTGTTCCTGCTGGTCGGCCTGGCCTTTGCCTGGGGCGCCACGGAATACAACTTCGGCTCCTCCGCAAAGCCTGGCCCCGGCTACTTTCCCTTCGGTCTGGGCATCCTGCTGGCCATGCTGGGCGGCCTCGTCCTCTTCAAGGCGGTGACCATCGAGTCCCCCGACGGCGACCAGATTGGCGCCATTGCCTGGCGCCCACTGCTCATCATTGTTGGCGCGATTGCCCTGTTCGGGCTCGCATTGCCCAGGTTGGGGCTGGTGGTGACCCTGCCGTTGCTGATCTTCATGTCCTCGCTGGCCGGTGACGAGTTCCATTGGAAGGATGCGTTGATCAGCGCCGTCGTACTGACGGCGGGCAGCTGGGTGATTTTTGTCTGGGGACTGAAGCTCACCATCCCCGTCTGGCCCGTCTTCCTGGCTTGAGGAGTGCTCATGAGCTTGCTTGACAACCTCCTGCTCGGGTTTCAGACCGCCCTGACGTTCCAGAACCTGGCTTACGCCTTCATGGGCGCCATGCTGGGCACGCTGATCGGGGTGCTGCCCGGCCTGGGACCTGTCGCGACCATCGCGATGCTGCTGCCGTCCATCTACACGCTGGACGCAACGCCAGGCCTGATCATGCTGGCCGGCATCTACTACGGCGCACAGTACGGTGGTTCAACCACGGCCATCCTGATCAACGTTCCGGGCGAGTCCAGCTCGGTGGTGACGGCCATCGACGGCTACCAGATGGCCCGCCAAGGGCGTGCAGGCGCGGCACTGGCGGTGGCGGGCCTGGGGTCCTTCTTTGCGGGCTGCGTGGGCACCATCATCATTGCGGCCTTCGCGCCGCCGCTGACCGAGATGGCCTTCAAGTTCGGTCCGGCCGAGTACTTCTCTCTGATGGTGCTGGGACTCATCGGCGCCGTGGTGCTGGCCTCAGGTTCGCTGGTCAAGGCCATCTCAATGATCGTGCTGGGCCTGTTGCTGGGGCAGATCAACACGGACGTGATATCCGGTACACCACGCTTCTCCTTCGACATTCCGGAGCTGTCCGATGGCATCGGCTTCGTGGTCATCGCCATGGGGGTCTTCGGCTTTGGAGAAATCATTGCCAACCTGGGGCAGCCGCCCGAACACCGAGAGGTCTTCACCAAAGAGGTGAAGGGCTTGTGGCCTACCAAGGAAGACTTCAAGGAAGCCTGGCCTTCCGTCCTTCGGGGCACGGCGTTGGGTTCGGTGCTGGGGGTGCTGCCAGGTGGTGGCGCTCTGCTTGCATCCTTTGCGGCGTACACCCTGGAGAAGAAGGTGGTGCGCAAGCCCCGCCATGCCTTTGGCAAGGGCGCCATCCAGGGCGTGGCCGGACCGGAGAGCGCGAACAACGCCGGCGCGCAGACCAGCTTCATCCCGATGCTGACCCTGGGCATACCGCCGAATGCCGTGATGGCTTTGATGGTGGGGGCGATGACCATCAAGGGCATACAACCGGGTCCGCAAGTGATGACCAGCAACCCGCAGCTTTTCTGGGGCCTCATTGCCTCCATGTGGGTGGGCAATCTGATGCTGGTGGTGCTGAACCTGCCTCTGATAGGCATGTGGATCAAGCTGCTGACTGTGCCTTACCGCTTCCTGTTTCCGGCCATCGTGACCTTCTGCTGCATCGGCACTTACACGCTGAACAACAACAGCTTTGATGTCTATGTCACCGCCGGTTTTGCGATGCTGGGCTATGTGTTCTACAAGCTGAGCTGTGAGCCAGCGCCGCTGCTGCTGGGCTTCATCCTCGGGCCCATGATGGAAGAGAACCTGCGTCGCGCCTTGTTGCTGTCGCGTGGCGACTGGGGGACTTTCGTCAGTCGGCCCCTGTCCGCCGGACTGCTGGTGGCAGCCTTCCTGCTGATTCTGGTGGTGATGCTGCCCTCCATCCGCAGCAAGCGGGAAGAGGCCTTCCAGGAAGACTGAGCACTGAGCGGAGCGTGCCCGGCTGCTCGCCGGTCCGGAGTGCCGGTTTCTGGATACGAAGAATTTTTCTCGAATCTCTTGCTCTGGTCTAAAAAGCTGTGCTACAGTCTAAGGCTTCGCTGCTGATGCAGTGCTTCGAAACGAAGCGCGAATTGGCGGCGGGGCGCAAAAGGGTTTCGATCCTGATGCGCGGCGAGATCTGAATGTTTCGCCAGGCGTTGAAAGCTGTTGAAAAACAAATTTCAAAAAACGCTTGACGATACGAAAGAAATTCAGTCATAATCTCGCTTCT
>NZ_JBPZGY010000013.1:0-144209 GCF_051857535.1 Roseateles sp. DB2
AGAAGCGAGATTATGACTGAATTTCTTTCGTATCGTCAAGCGTTTTTTGAAATTTGTTTTTCAACAGCTTTCAACGCCTGGCGAAACATTCAGATCTCGCCGCGCATCAGGATCGAAACCCTTCTGCGCCCCACCGCTAATTCGCGCTTCGTTTCGAAGCACTGCATCAGCAGCGAAGCCTTAGACTGTAGCACAGCTTTTTAGACCAGAGCAAGAGATTCGACAGAAATTCTTGCGGGGCCCCTTGGCGAGGCCATCAGTGCATGCGCTGGGAGTTCGCCGCGAAGGCCAAGCTTGCGGTCTTCTCCGGATCCTCGCTAGAGAGTATGGCGGGCAACGCCGCCTTCAACTTCTGCGAATCAGCCCGCAAGATGCGCTGCTTGACCGAGGGAATCTGAGATGGGTGCATGGAGAAGTTGCGCAGCCCCATGGCCAGCAGCAGGTCGGTGAATACTGCGTCGCCTGCCATTTCGCCACAGACGCTGACCGA
The DNA here is from genome assembly GCF_051857535.1 of Roseateles sp. DB2. NCBI lineage: Bacteria > Pseudomonadati > Pseudomonadota > Betaproteobacteria > Burkholderiales > Sphaerotilaceae > Roseateles > Roseateles sp. DB2. The sequence continues at coordinate 491 of NZ_JBPZGY010000013.1, forward strand.
CTTGCCCGCCGCGCGCGCTTGCGAGATCGAGCTGGCGATCAACTGCAGCACCGCCGGATGCCAGGGGTCGTACAGATGGGCCACGGCTTCATCGGCCCGGTCGATGGCCAGGGTGTACTGGATGAGGTCATTGGTGCCAATGGACACGAAGTCCACATGAGGCAGCAGCAAAGGCAGCATCACCGCTGCCGCCGGGATCTCGATCATGACGCCCAGCTCCACCTGGGTGTAAGGCTGTCCGTTGTCATCCAGTTGCTGCTTGACGCGCCTGAGCGTGTCGAGGATCTGCCGTATCTCGCTGAGGTGGGCGACCATGGGAATCAGCAGGCGGATCTTGCCGAAGGCACTCGCCCGGTAGATAGCGCGGAGCTGCTGCCGGAACATGCTGGGCTCGGCCAGGCTCCAGCGGATGGCCCGCAAGCCCATTGCCGGGTTGAGCACATGCTCATGGCGCAGTTCGTTGGCAGACAAGCGCTCCAAAGGCTTGTCCGCGCCCACGTCGACCGTGCGGATGGTGACTGGCATGCCCTTCATGGCCTCCACTGCCGCCTTGTAGGCCTGGAACTGCTCTTCCTCGCTGGGCAGCTCTCCATCGCGGTTCATGAAGAGGAACTCGCTGCGGAACAAGCCCACGCCAGTGGCGCCGGCCTCCACCGCTGCCGCAGCATCCGCCGGCAGCTCGATATTGGCATGCAGCTCGATGCGCTCACCATCCAGCGTGACCGCAGGCGTATGGCGCAGGCGAGCCAGTCGTGCACGCTCCAGCTCGCTCTGACGCTGCCGGAAGCGGTATTCCTCGAGCACGATGGGAGAGGGGTTGACGATGACGACGCCGCTGTCTCCGTCAATGATGACCCAGTCGTCCTGGCGGATCAGGCGCGAGGCCTCTCGGGTGCCGACCACCGCAGGGATGTCCATGCTGCGCGCGACGATGGCCGTGTGCGAGGTCTTGCCACCGATGTCGGTGATGAAACCATGGAACACGCTGCGCTTGAACTGCATCATGTCGGCCGGAGCAATGTCGGCCGCGACGAGCAACAGCGGATCCTCTCCGGCGAAGTCACGCTGCACCACCTGGGCCGCGCCGACCTTCGCCCCGCCCTGCTCAGCGGCCATGGCACCCAGCAGGCGTTCCACCACCTGCTCCAGGTCCGCCTTGCGCTCGCGCAGGTAGTCGTCTTCCATTTCGTCGAACTGCCGCGCCAGCACTTCCAGTTGGGCTGACAGCGCCCACTCGGCGTTGTAGTGACGCTCGACGATCCACTGCCGCGTCGCCCCCAGCAAGGCCTCGTCGTGCAGCAGCATCAGGTGCACATCCAGCAGGGCCGCCAATTCGTGGGGGGCATCCTCAGGCATGTCTTCCTTGAGCGACTCCAGCTCGCGGGCGACCTCATCGCGAGCCCGCAGCGCGCGCTTGATCTCACTGGGCACATGGGCCGGGTCGATGAAGTAGTGGGCCACGTCCACGCGGCTGGATGCCACCAGCACGGCGCGACCGATGGCCACACCCCGAGACACAGGAATGCCGAAGACCTGAAAACTCATGCGCCGACTGTAGCAGCCGCACTCCTGAGCCAAACGGGCAAAGTGCCGCTCCAGGCCTGTCATGTCAACGTCAAGAAGCAGTCACGGGCACGTCACGCCCAGCGCCGAGCATGGCGACCGTCACAGCACGACGAGGCCACCCATGAGGGACATCCCCCTGCCCACCCTGCCTTTCTCGGAAATCCGGCCGCCCAAGGCGGAACGGAGGTCACTTCCAGACGCTGCGCAGCCGACTGCAGGCACGGGTGAGGGCAAGCCTCGCCTGGACGTGGCCTGGGCGTGCACGCCCGAAGAGATCCGGGCCGCCCAACGTCTGAGGTACGAGGTCTTCGTCGAGGAAATGGGCGCCCGGCTCAGCCTCCCGGCAGAAGCACCCGCCGGCCATGACATCGACGCCTTTGACCCCTTCTGCGAGCATCTACTGGTGCGCTCCGTCTCCGCGGACGGCCATCACGCACAGGTGATCGGTACCTACCGCGTGCTGACGCCGGAAGCGGCGTTGCGCGCTGGCGGGCTGTACAGCGAGACGGAGTTTGACCTCGCACCGCTTCAGGCCCTGCGCCCCCGCATGGTGGAGCTGGGTCGCTCCTGCGTGCATGCCGAACACCGCTCCGGCGGAGCCATCATGGCGCTATGGGGGGCCCTGGCAGAGTTCATGGTGCGCAACCAGCTGGACACCATGATCGGCTGCGCCAGCGTCAGCATGCGCGACGGCGGCCACTACGCCGCCAGCCTCTGGCACCAGCTCAAGGACAGCCACATGGCACCCCAGCAGTGGCAGGTGACGCCGAAGCTGGCGCTGCCCGTGGATGAGCTGAGACAGGACCTGCCGGTGGAGCCGCCGCCGCTGATCAAGGGCTATCTGCGCTGCGGAGCACGCATCCTCGGACGTCCGGCCTGGGATCCGGACTTCAATACGGCCGACCTGCCCATGCTCATGCGCATCGACGACCTGCCGGCCCGCTACCGCCGCCACTTCCTGGGCGCGGCGTCCTGAGCATCAGGCAAGAGGCGCCTGGCCCTGCCAGACGCCCGCTGGATCACTCGCCTTCGCCGAACTTGTCGTTGACGAGGGCCGCGATGGCATCCTGGGCAGCCTGCTCGTCCGGGCCGTCGGTTTCCAGCTCGACCTGAGTGCCGATCCCGGCAGCCAGCATCATGACGCCCATGATGCTCTTGGCGTTGACCCGGCGAGTGCCTCGACTCAGGAAGACCTCACATTGATAGGCGCCTGCCAGCTTGGTCAGCTTGGCCGATGCGCGGGCATGCAGGCCCAGCTTGTTGCTGATGGTGAGGGTCGTCTTGATCATCGGTCCGCGGGGTTGGAGGGCAATTCACTGAGCACCACGCCCTGCGTGGCGCCCTGGCTGGCGCGCTGCACAAGCGCTGCCAGCGGCTCATGGGCATAGCAGAGGCTGCGCCACAGCATGGGGACGTTGACACCGCTGAGCACCCGCACATGCCCCTGGGCGTCGGCCAGGCGCTGCGCGGCGTTGCTGGGCGTCGCGCCAAAGACGTCGGTCAGCACCAGCACGTCCTCGTGGCCCGCCTGCAGCATCAGCGCGCGACCGCGCTGCTCGACCTCATCTGCCGACATGTCCGTGGTCACATCCAGTACGGACAGCTGGGTCGCGCAATGGGGAAAGGTATGTTCCGCCACGGCCTTGAGGGCCGAGGCCAGTGGGGCATGGGCGATGAGCAGCAAGCCGGTCATGGGGGCATTATCAGTGGGCAAGGCTCCGACCAGGACCAGGGCAAGCCCCTCACTCAGGCAATCTCACCGAAGCCAGGAAATTCTGCCAGGCGGCCTCGTCATCCCTGGGGCCCATCATGACCAGCTGATAAACCTTCAATCCCCTGGAAAAAAGGGCCTGGCGCGCCTTCTGCCCGGGGCCGGACAGCGCCTGCTGGCCAGACTCCGGGCGCGGCGTCATGCCTTGCACCTGGGCAGCCTGCCAGGCTGCCTCAGGGGTCTGCAGGCGCTGGCGCAAGCCATCGCCCATGGCGCGCAGCGCCGGTCCCACCATGTCCGGACGAGGCATCTCGGACCAGCTCAGCGAGAAGCTCAGCTCCGTCGCCCGGCAAGCCGCCAGCCCCACGGCCGGCTCCTGCGCACTGGCGGGTCGGCGAGCCTGCTCGGGCTTGCAGGGGAACATCAGCTCAGCGCCGCTGCCCTCGGGCCGTACCTCGCGCCAGTTCAGCGAAGGCGCGCAGGCCCCCATCAGCAACAGGGGGGCCAGCAAACCGGCACGCGGGAGCGTCTTGAGCAGCGTCATCCTCGCATTATCGAGGGGTGGCAGCGGCCCGCCGGGGGGCACAATCCGGCCATGCAAGACCCGACCCCCTCCCTGGCGGCCCTGCCGCCCGGCGCCCTCAGCGGCGTCACCGTGCTGGACCTGTCCCGCGTGCTGGCCGGCCCCTGGTGCACCCAGACCCTGGCCGACCTCGGCGCCAACGTCATCAAGGTCGAACGCCCTGACAGCGGCGACGACACCCGCGCCTGGGGACCTCCCTATCTCAAGACGCCGGATGGCGGGGACAGCGGCGAAGCCGCCTACTTCCTGGGCGCCAACCGCAACAAGCGCTCCATCACCGTCGACATCGCCCATCCCGATGGCCAGGCACTGATCCGCAAACTGGTGCAGCAGGCCGATGTGCTGGTGGAGAACTTCAAGGTCGGCGACCTCGCCCGCTACGGCCTGGATGCCCAGAGCCTGCTGGCACTCAAGCCCGGACTGGTGGTGTGCTCCATCACCGGCTTCGGCCAGACCGGCCCCTACCGGGACCGCGCCGGCTACGACTACGCCATCCAAGGCATCGGCGGCTTGATGAGCGTGACTGGCGAGCGCGACGACCAGCCCGGCGGCGGACCTCAAAAGGTAGGGGTCGCGGTGGCAGACCTGTTCACCGGGCTTTATTCGACGGTGGCCATCCTGGCCGCATTGCGTCACCGGGACCTCACCGGCCAGGGCCAGGTCATCGACATGGCCTTGCTGGACACGCAGGTGGCCATGCTGGCCAATCTGGGCGCCAACTATCTCTGCACTGGCAAGGCGCCGGGCCGCATGGGCAACGCCCATGCGAACATCGTGCCCTATCAGGTCTTCGAGACCCGCGACGGTCACCTGATCCTCGCCGTGGGCAATGACAAGCAGTACGCCAAGTTCTGCGAGATCGCCGGCCATCCCGAGTGGGCCACCGACCCGCGCTTCCTGCACAACGCCGACCGCGTGCGCCACCGCGCTGTGCTGGTGCCACTGATCGCCGCCGCGTTGCGCCTGCAAACGCGCCAGCACTGGCTGAGCCAGTTGGAGGCAGCCAAGGTGCCTTGCGGTGCCATCAACAACCTGGACGAAGTCTTCGCCGACCCGCAGGTCCAGGCCCGCGGCATGATCGTGCCCATGGCTCACCCATTGAGCGAGCAGTTGCAGGTGGTGGCCAATCCCATCAAGCTGTCTGCCACACCCGTGCAGTACCGCCACCCACCACCGTTGCTGGGCCAGCACACGGACGAGCTGCTGGGCGAAGCCGGGCTCTCGGACGCCGAGGTCCAGGCCCTGCGCGAGCAAGGAGTAATTGGATGAGCACCCCCACCCGATCTGCCGCGGCGCAACAGGACACGCCTGCGGGACAGGACCGCCCGCCAGAGGCCCACCCCCGTGGCAGCGACTTCGTCCTGGTCCACGGCGCCTGGCACGGGGCCTGGTGCTGGAAGCGTATCCTGCCGGCCCTCTGGGCGGCCGGGCACCGGGCATTTGCGGTGAGCCTCAGCGGCGTGGGCGAACGCGTGCATGCCGGCCCCTCTGGCATCACCCTGGACACCCACATCCAGGACGTGGCCGCCGTGATTGAGGCCGAGGAGCTGCAGCACTGCATCCTGGTCGGCCACAGTTATGCCGGCATGGTGATCACGGGCGTGGCCGACCGATTGCCGGGTCGCATCGGTCAGTTGGTCTATCTGGACGCCGTGGTGCCATGGCCGGGCGATGCCTGGTCCAGCCGACACAGCCCGGACACGCAGGCCCAGCGCCGCGCCCTCATCGCCGAGCAAGGCGTACTGCCGCCGGCGCCGCCCAGCCTCTTCGGCCTCGAGGCTGACGACGCTGCCTGGGTGGAGCGCCGCCAGACCGCCCACCCAGGCGGCGTCTATGACCAGCCCCTGCACTACGACGCCGAGCGCTGGGCCCGCCTGCCACGCCGCTTCATCGACTGCACGCAACCCGCCCTGGCCACCATTGCCGCCAGCCGCGAGCGCGTGCGCAGCGAGCCAGGCTGGACCGTTGACGAGATCGCCACCGGGCACGACGCCATGATCAGCGCCCCTGAGTCCCTGCTGGACTGCCTGCTGGCCGCCGCCCAGGACCGCGTCAAATCGTGACGGCGCCCCCAGGCTGAGGGAAGGGCCGCCCCCGCCCTGCTGGCGGCACCGGCTTTCACAATGCTGAAGGGCGGCCGCCGCCGCCCCCGAGTCACGGGATGGACGCTGCAGGCCAGACTGCCAACCATGGCAGACCAGACCGGATTGACATCCGTCATCCGCAGGAATCCAACCATAGCCCTCATGCCGCCCAGCCCGCAGTCCCTCACCCACGCCGCGACGGCCAGCGCCGACTCCGCGGCCTGGGCGGACATCGTGCAGCAACTGGGGGCCGAGATCGCAGGCCCGCTGAGCCAGGCGCTGGAGCGCATTCACACCCTCATTGCCACCGGCCAAATCGACCGCCAGAGCCTGCGAGCCCTGCGCGAAGGCGTCAGCCAGGCCCGCGAGGCCGGCATGATGGGGCAGCAGTTGGCGCGCCTGGCCTCAGGCAAGCTGCGGCTGTCCAAGGAACGGCTGCAACTCACCCAGATGCTGCGCGGCGTGCTGGCCCACCGCAGTCGCGAGGCCCTGGCCCGCGGCATACAGATCCGTCAGATGCTCAAGCCGGCCGACGTGCTGGGCGATGGCGCCCTGCTCTTCGCCCTGCTCAACGCCCTGCTGGACTGGGCACTGGCCTGCACCCATTCATCGGTGGACTTCCGCCTGGACCTCAGCCCCTGGCCAGCACGCGCCCGGCTGAGTTGCCGTTTTGCGCACCGATCTCTGGATCTGGTCGACGAGCCCCAGGAAGAGGATTTGCCGGCAGCGGTGAATTCGCTGGCCTGGCGACTGCTGGAGCAGACGGCGCTGACCATGGGCCTGCAGCCCCTGCGCGAGCACGAGGCGGGCATTACCGAGCTGACCCTGGAGTTCCCGCACACGCTGCTGGACGAGCCCGGCGCGCCTCAGCCGGAACCGGCGGAAGGCTGGGGCATGCCTGACGCCCGGGAGTTCGCCAACTCCTCCAACTCCAAGCCACTGGCAGGCAGTCATCTGCTGATCGTCTCGCCACGGCGCGAGCTGCGCGGGCAGATCCAGGATGCCGTGCGGCACATGGGCCTGATCATCGATGTGGTCAACACCATGGCTGAAGCCCAGCACTTCTGCATGGAGGGCCTGCCACATGCTGTGATCTTTGAGAGCTCACAGCGCGGCAGCGAACTCGAAGCGCTCAAGACGGGCATCGTCCGCGACGTGGCAGACTTCTGCTTCATCGAGGTCCAGGACAGTGCACAGCTCACCCAGCTCTCCAGCGCCACGGCCGATGGCATGGCGCGCATCGCCCGAAGCAGCCTGGCTGAAGCCCTGCCCGCAATGCTGCTGTTCGAGCTGTCGAAATCGCTGTAAGTTCGCACCGGATCCACGGCGCCCTCCGGTGCAGCAGCGCGGGTTCGCTGCGGCTTCGGCATGGACCGGCCGCTGGCCGATCTGGCTTCCATGCCCGGCCCGTACCAGCCCCCCTGCCGCGTCGCCCTGATCAAACGTGCCTTGTCCCTGCGCAGCCCGGGACGCCTCCCGCTGGCCTACACTCACCGCCTGCCACCCTGATGCCGCCTGCCATGCGCCGCTTCGTCATTCCAGCTCTTCTTGCCGCCGCCCTCATGGGTGCCGGCGTGCTCGGCTACCAAAGCCTGCTCATGACCCAGAAGGCACCCGCTGTCAGCTATGTGCTGCTCAACGGACAGAAGCTGGACTCCACGAACTGGCAAGGGAAGGTGATGCTGGTGAATTTCTGGGCCACCAGTTGCACGACCTGCGTACGCGAGATGCCGCAGATCATCGCCACCCATGAAAAGTTCAAGCAGCGTGGCTTCGACACCCTGGCCGTGGCCATGAGCTATGACCCCCCGGCCTATGTTTCCACGTTCGCCGAAACCCGCAAGTTGCCCTTCAGCGTCGCCATCGACAACACCGGCGAGATCGCCCGGCAATTCGGTGATGTGCGCCTGACCCCCACCACTGTGCTGATCAACAAGCGCGGCGAGATCGTGAAACGCTTCGTTGGTGAGCCGGACTTCGACGCACTGCACGCCCTGATCGAGAAGCTGCTGGCGCAGGGCTGAAGTCGGCACCATGGAGATCTACGAAGTCGGCGGCGCCGTCCGTGACCGCCTGCTGGGCCGCCCGGTCAGCGATCGCGACTGGGTCGTGGTGGGCGCCACCCCGCAGGACATGCTGGACCGAGGCTTCCAGCCGGTGGGCAAGGACTTCCCGGTCTTTCTTCATCCCCAGAGCCACGAGGAGTATGCCCTGGCCCGCACCGAGCGCAAGACGGCGCCGGGCTACCACGGCTTCAGCATCCATGCGGCGCCCGACGTCACCCTGGAGCAGGACCTGAGCCGGCGCGACCTCACCATCAATGCCATGGCCCAGGACGCGCGCGGGCAACTGATCGATCCGCACGGTGGCCAGCGCGACCTGGCGGCGCGCTGCCTGCGACATGTCTCGCCCGCCTTTGCCGAAGACCCGGTGCGCATCCTGAGGCTGGCGCGCTTTGCCGCCCGCTTCCACGACTTCAGCGTGGCCCCCGAGACCCTTGTCTTGATGCGGTCCATGGTCGATGCCGGCGAGGTGGACGCCCTGGTGGCCGAGCGCGTCTGGCAGGAACTGTCCCGCGGACTGATGGAGGCGCGGCCCTCGCGCATGATCGAGGTCCTGCGCGAATGCGGTGCCCTCGCCCGCCTTGCACCGGAACTCGACCGGCTCTTCGGAGTCCCGCAGCCCGAGCTGCACCATCCTGAGATCGATACCGGCCTGCATCTGCTGCTGGTGCTGGACCAATGCGCTCGCCTGGACACCCCGCTGGCCGTGCGCTACGCCTGCCTGTGCCACGACCTGGGCAAGGGCACGACGCCTCCCGCAGAGTGGCCTCGCCACATTGCCCACGAGGTGCGCAGCGAGCGGCTCAGCCGCGCGCTGAGCCAGCGCTGGCGCGTACCCAACGAGGCCCGGGAGCTGGCCGAGCTGGTGGCGCGCGAGCATACCCATGTGCACCAGAGCGCGGGATTCAGCCCTGAGGCCCGCCTGCGCCTGCTGGACCGCTGCGACGCATGGCGCCGCCCGGAGCGTTTCGAGCAGTTGCTGCAGGCCTGCGAATGCGATGCCCGCGGTCGCACCGGGCTGGAGACCCGCCCCTATCCGCAGCGAGAGCGGCTCAGCGCAGATCTGCAATGCCTGCAGGCGCTGGATCAGGGCGCCATCAGTGCCCAGGCCATCGCCCGCGGCCTGCAGGGCCCGGCCATAGGCAAGGCCATTCAGCAAGCGCGGCTGGACGTATTGAAGACCCTGGGCTGATCCTCGGGCTGCGCCGCAGGCATGGCACTGCCGCGGCCTTCAGAGCGTGTGGCTTCGATCGCCTCTTGCGAAGCCGATGGCTTCGAACTCGGGGCCCGCCGCGAAGCCGATCACCTTGAACAGCTCACCCATCTCATGCTCAGCCAGCAGCTTGTGCGCCATGGTGCGCGCCGGCAGCGAGGCCTGGGCCATCAGCTCAATCAGGCCGCAGTTGATGAGGAAATTTGCCTGGCTGGTATAGCCCAGCACCTGCAGGCCCGCGTCCTGCCCGGCCAGGGCGATGCCGGTGAAGTTGATATGGGCGGTGATGTCCTTGTCCCCGACTCGCTGCAGGGGATCCGGATCCGCCTGGTGCAGATAGTGGCACATCAGCGTGCCGCCGCTGCGCTGAGGGTGGTAGTACTCGCTCTCGGGGAAGCCGTAGTCAATGAAGAAGGCTGCCCCGCGTTCCAGTTGGCCCGCCAGCGTGCGTACAAAGGCCTCGGCCTGGGCGTGGAGTTCAGTGAGGAAGCCCGGCATAAAGCCGTCAGGCGGCGCGTACGGGGGCTGCAGGGTCGTCGGCCTGTCGGCCCAGGCCAGGCCCTCGCCTTCGCCAACCACGCCGCGTTCCAGCCATTGCCGGCCGTCATAGCGGAGGAGCTGCACAGGCATGGCATCCAGCACCTCGTTCCCCACCACCACGCCGCTGAAGCGCTCCGGCAGGGTATCCAGCCAGACCAGCTTGTGGGCCCAGGGACGCAGGCGCTCGGCTTGACGCGCGCGCAAGTTGCCGGAGAGGTCGACGATCACATAACGGCGCACGGCATCACCCAGCGTCGAGAGCAACTGCTCCGCCAGCGCACCCGTGCCAGCACCGAACTCCCAGACTTCATCCGTCGCCGTCTGGCTCAAGGCCTGAGCTACCTGGACAGCCAGGGCCTGGCCGAAGAGCGGCGACAACTCCGGTGCGGTGACGAAGTCAGACCCGCTGTCCGGCAACAGGCCGAACTTCTGGCGGCCGCCGCTGTAGTAACCATGCACCGGCGCATAGAGGGCGGTGCTCATGAAGTGATCGAAGGGCCACCAGCCCTCAACGGCCAGTCGTTCGCGGATCAGGTTCAGCAGGGGGGTGCCGGCCTCGGCGTCCTGCTGCCTGGAGCTTTCGTTCGCAGACATGCCGGCATTGTAGAGACCCGGCCCGCAAGGCCCGTCCCAGGGCTTCGCAAGGAGGCCTCAGCCCCACCGCCCTCTACGCAGAGTGCCGGACTGCTGGGCGAAGGTGCTCAGCGCGGCGGCTGACGCGTGGCCAGCCAGCGCTCGAAATCGGCTGCAGGCATGGGCGGCCCGATCAGCTCGCCCTGCAGGCTGTGGCAGCCCCATTCACCCAGCAGGCGCGCCTGCTGAGGGTCCCTCACCCCCTCGGCGCTCACCTGCAACCCCAGGCCCAGGCCCATTTGCACGATGGCCCGCGTGATGGCCTCGGCCTTGCGGTCGCCGGGCAGGCCGGCCACGAAGCTCTGGTCGATCTTGAGCTTGTCCACCGGCAGGCGGCCAAGATGGGACAGGGAGGTGTAGCCCGTGCCGAAATCGTCGACGGAGATGCTCAGGCCCAGTGCGCGCAGTGCCTGCAGGAGCGCCGGCACACGCTCGATGTCGTCCATCAGCATGCGTTCCGTGAGTTCGAGCTCCAGCCAAGTCCCAGGCACGCCCGCATCCTGCAACACCAGGGCCACGACACGATCGAAGTCCTCCAGACGGAACTGCATGCTGCTGAGATTGACCGCGATGGGCACGACGGCGACGGCGCGTTCATGCCAGTCCCGGCTCTGGCGCGCGGCCTCCCGCATCACCCACTCGCTGAGGGGCAGCATCAGGCGATGGCGTTCGGCGACATCGATGAAGGCATCGGGTGTCAGCAGGCCGCGCTGCGGATGACGCCAGCGCAGCAGGGCCTCGGCCCCGCGCAGCTGGCCACTGCGCGCGTCAACCTGCGGCTGGTAGAAGAGCTGGAATTCGTCGCGGGTCAGGGCCAGGGCCAGTTCCGCTTCCAGCACCAGATCGGCGTAGGCACGCTCGGCGAGCTCAGGCTCGAAGAAGCGGTAGTTGGCGCGGCCACTGGCCTTGGCCAGATACATGGCAGCATCCGCATGCTGGATCAATTCCTCGGCGCTGACCCCGTGCTCGGGATACATGGCAACGCCGATGGAGGGCGTCACCGAGAGGTCGCGCCCATCCGCCTGCACGGGCACCTCCACCACCGCCAGCAGGGCAGACAGCACCGCCTGCACGTCGGCACGGCTGTGCACATCGGACAGCAGCACAACGAATTCATCGCCCCCGAAACGACCGACCAGATCCGTGCTGCGCAAGCAGGCGCTGACACGGTCGGCCACCGTGCCCAAAACCTTGTCCCCCTCCAGATGGCCCAGGGAATCGTTGACGCGCTTGAAGTTGTCCAGGTCGATGAAGAGCAGGGCCAGTTGGCGCGGAGGCACATGCGCCTCGCCCAGCCGTGCCTGCATGCGCTCCATGAAGGCGGCGCGGTTCAGGAGCTGGGTCAGGGGATCGTGGTGAGCCAGGTGATGGATGCGGGCCTGGGTGGCCAGTTGCTCGCGGATGTCGCGGATGATGGTCATGCGCAGGCGCTCGCCCTGCCGCTCCAGCGTGCGAACGATGAATTCCACCGGGATGCGCTCGCCACTGCGGTGCAGGATGGCCGATTCGTAGCGCAGCTCCTGGCCGGCCAACATCACGCTGTTGACCTTGGGCCGCATGTCGGGCGCCACGAAGTTCAGCGCCGGCTGGCCCACCAGCTCATCCAGCCGATAGCCCACCAGTTCGCACAACGGCGGATTGGCATCGGTGATGATGCCGCCCTTGTGGAACAGGATGCCCTCCACCGTGGCTTGCATGAATTTGTCCAGGCGCTCCTCGGACTCGCGCAGGGCAGCCTCGGCGCTGCGGCGCTCGCTGATGTCGTTGATCAGCACAAAGGCCCCGATGACCGGACTTCCCGCCCCCTGCCCTGGAGCGAACTGCGGCAGGAGATTGACTTCCAGCCAATGCGGACGCCCGTCCGGCCCTTGCATCTGGCGCTCGTAGCGCACGGCCTCGCCGCGCAGCATCACCTGGTCGACATGGGGTTGGATCTGGCGTGCGGCCTCTTCACCGATGAGTTCGGCAAAGGTCCGGCCCAGCACCGAGCGGGTGGTGTGCCCGAAGGTGCGCGCGTAGGCGAGGTTGGCGAAGCGGCAATGAAAGGTACGGGCCTCGTAAAGTGCCATCAGGACAGGCACGTTGTCCGCCAGCAGGCGCAGCATCTGCGCCTCCTCACGGGCGCCTTGCAGGGCGTGTTGCAGCGCATCCAGCGCCGTGTCGCCCTCGGCCATCAGCCTTCTCCCGCTTCGCCCAGCCGCCGCTGGTAGACCGCGCGGGCCAGGCACAGGTCCTCCCAGGCACGGGCCTTGTCAGGCAGGTTGCGCAGGAGATAGGCCGGGTGATAGCTGACTACAACGGGGATGCCCTGGTAGTCATGCACCTGGCCGCGCAGCCGGCCTATGGCCTCGCTGCGCTGCAGAAGGGTCTGCACGGCAAAACGCCCCAGGGCCAGGATGATGCGGGGCTTCACCAGCTCGATCTGGCGTTGCAGATAGGGCAGACACTGGGCCAGTTCAGCCGGTTCCGGATTGCGGTTGCGCGGCGGCCGGCACTTCAGGGTGTTGGCAATGAAAACCTGTTGGGCGGCCTCAGCGCTGCCACGCCCCAGGCCCAGAGCGCGAAGCATGTTGTCCAGCAGCTTGCCCGCCTGGCCGACGAAGGGCTCGCCCTGCCGGTCCTCCTGCTCGCCAGGAGCCTCGCCCACGATCATCCAATGCGCCTGCTCGTGCCCGACGCCAAAGACGGTCTGCTGCCGCCCCTCACAAAGCCCGCAGGCGCGGCAGGACGCAACGCTGTCATGCAGCTGCGCCCAGTCCATGGCCTGAATGGCCTGCACCCGCTCCCCATGCGCTGCCAGCAGAGCCGCTGGCAGCAGGGCTTGCACGGCGCTGGCAGCGGGCGGCTCCGCTGCCATGGACGATGGCCGCAAGGGCTGCCGGACAGGCACCACAGGCACGGGCGCAGCGCCGTCCAAGGCCTCAGTGAGGGCCGCAGGCGGCGCACTGGGAGCCTGCTGCGCGAGGGCCGTCGCAGGGCGCGCCTGCACGGCAAGCGGCGCGCTCACGCCGGACCGCATGGCGGCAGGGGCGCCGGACCGAGCGCCCGTCTGAGCTTCAGTCGGCCCCTCCGAGGCGCCATCGGCCGACCCGCTCAGCCCAGGCAGCGGCGTCCAGACCTTGAGGCCCATGGCCTCCAGCATCGCGCGTTGGCGAGCATCCCAGCTCATGGGGTCATCCTCCCGGCGCGGGGAGCGGGATCCGCAGCCAGGTGGCAGTCCCGGGTGATCATGGCCTGTCCTCCGTGGCCAAGGGCTGGGCCGGCAGTTGCAGGCTCATCAGCACGGCATCCTCGCGCTGGCCCTGCGCCGCGGGGTAGTAGGCGCGACGCTGTCCGACCTCGGTGAAACCGTAGTGGCGATACAGCCGGCGTGCCCGCTCATTGCTCTGCCGCACTTCCAGCCAGAGCTGCAGGCAGCCGGACTGTCGGCATAAGCGGCACAGAGCATCCAGCATGGTCCTGGCATGGCCACGACCTTGCGCGGCAGGGGCCACGCTGATGTTCAGCAGGTGCATTTCATCCACCCCCTGCAGGGCCAGGAAGTAGCCCACGGCAGCATGCCCGTCATCCAGCAGCCAGGCTTCGTAACCGGCGACGAGGGAGTCGATGAAGTTGCCGTGGCTCCAGGGAAATTCATAGACCTGGTTCTCGATGGCCAGCACGGCCTCGATGTCTTGGACCTGCATGCGGCGCAGCCGGGCTGACGGGGACGGGGACGGGGCCAGACAGGCGCTCACGAGCCAGCCTCCACGGCCCGGCCTTGTCGAACAGGCGAAGCAGTCGCGCGCCTCATGCCACCCCCTTGGCGGCCAGGCGCTCGGCGGTGGTCTGGGCGACCTTGTCGCGCACATAGACAGGCATGGCTTCGGCTGCGTCGACGGCTCGCCCTGCCGCCCACGCCTGCCGGGCCAGGGAACTCAGCGCGGCCGACCGCGAGCGGGCCTGCGAGGACTGCGCCACTCCTGGGGGCAATGCCGGCAACAGCTCCTGGGCAAAGACACTCAAGGCGTTGCCAACGACGGACTGGGGCACCAGCGCCCCCAAGGCTTCGATCACCGCCATCAGGCCATACAGGGCGGGCGGGCGCAGCGTCTCCCAGTGGTCACCCTGCCATTGGTAGGCGGCCGCGTAGATCTCGTTCATCCGGGCATCCATCAGCACCCAGCAAGGGCCGGACAGGCCTGCGCCCCCTTGCTGAAGACGAAAGTCCTCGGCCACCAGCATCAGGCTGTCCAGGGGGAGGACTGGCTTGGCGGCCCCGAAGGCCAGGCCCTGGGCCACGGCGCAGGCCGTGCGCAAGCCCGTGAAGGCGCCGGGGCCGGCCGCAAAGGCAATCGCGTCCAGCTGTGCCAGGCCGATGCCGGCTTGCGCCAGCAGGGCCATGGCCTGCGGCACCATCTGCTCGCTGGCGCGAGCGCCGCCCTCGCCCTCATGAGCCAGCAGTTCGGTCTCACGGCTCAAGGCCACGACCAAGGTTTCGGTGGAACTATCCAGAGCCAGCAGAAAAGACATGGGTGCAGTGTAGCGGCCCACCTCTCCCGAAGCGGGCCGCCTCCCCCATCGTCAGGGGATGGGCGCCGGGGCGCCGGGGTTCAAAGCCCCATCAGAAGCTGTAGCCCAGCGACAGGCTGTAGACCGTGGGGCGGAAGTTGATCCGAGTGCTGCGCGTGATGTCACCTTCACGGGTCTGGGTGACGGCGGTCATGTCGCTCTTGACGTCGGCGCGGGCCACGGTGGCGACCAGGGACCAGTGCTTGTCATACTGGACCACCAGGCCCACATGCCCCGCCAGACCCCAGGAGTCCGACAGCTTGATGCTGGTCGGTCCACCGGAAGCAGCGTCGCCTGAGGGCGTGCTGCGGGTCTTGGTGAAACGGGTGTAGTTGAGCCCCAAGCCCACAAAGGGCTGGACACGCTGCCACAGGTTCACGAAATGGTAGTTGGCGAACACCGTGGGCGGCATCTGCTCGACCACTGAAATCTGACCGAATGCCTGGATGAAGCCGGCGCCATAGACCTTGTGCGAAGGCGGCAGGCCCAGGGCCAGTTCGGCGCTCCACTCGGGCGAGTAGCGGTAGGTGTAGCCAAAGCCCAGGGTGTCCGCCGAGCCGATGCGCAGCAGAGCGCCGGGCGCAGGAATGGCCGGACCGCCGGTCAGGGGCGGCATGGTGGCATTGACGTCGATATGCGCGCCGCCCAAGTAGACGGTGTGCTGGGCCTGGGCGCCCGCTGCAACAAGGGCCAGCAGGCCGGCACACAGGATGTGGTTTGCTTTCATGTCTTGATGCTCCTGGATGTCGTCTTCAGAGGCCGGCCGCCAGCACTTGCTGGAAGAAGCCGCGCGCCAAGGCATTGCAGAACGGCGGCACGAGCGCACCGTGGTACTGCGCCTGCACTGAGGAGCCCGCTGCTGCCTTGGCCTGCTGGAAGCCGTAGTACACGGTCTGTCCGGCCACGCCAGCAGGCAGGGTGCTGAGGTTTTCCAGGTCGTAGGCACCCATCAGCGGCATGCCCCGTGCTTTCAGATCGGCGGCCGCGACGCTGGTGTTGAGGTCATAGAACACCGTGGGGTCAGCCTTGCCACCGCACAGGGCGATGGGGCGCCGGGTGCTCACGCCCAGCAAGGTGTTGGTCTGCAGCGCCTTGCGGAAGTTGGAGCTGGCATAGCTGCTCTTGAAGCTGTCCTTGAGCAGGCCTCCCGTGCCGAAGAGCTTGGTGAAGGTGGGGTCGGCAGGCAGCTTGCCGGCGGCCATCAGGTCGGCGATGGGGGTGTCGGTGGGCAGCAGGGTCTCGGCTACGGCATCGAAAGGCGCCTGGTAGGCCTCGCTGGGCGAGCCGTAGATGTTGCCGTAGGACTTCTGGTAGCTGGTCAGCTGCAGCACGGAGAACAGCGTGGCCCCGGCATTGGGCTGGACATTGACCACGGCGTCGCCGAAGCCAACCAGGTTGTAGGGGCCGGACATCGGGGCCGAGGCGGTGACCTTGAACTCGCTGCCGTAGTCGCGCTCGATGATCTTGTGCGTGGCCAAGGCCACATGGCCGCCTTGCGAGTAGCCGGAGATCAGCAGCTTGTCGGAGGGCTTGGTGCTGCTTTCTGCCTTCAGGTGGGCCATGCCTGCGCGCAGGCCATCCACCATGTCCACCGCCTGGGCTTCGGCGTTCAGGTAGGGGTGGTAGCCCAGGCTGGAGCGCTCATAGCCCAGGTAGTTGGGAGCGATCACGATGAAGCCCTGCGCCGCGTACATGGCCATCATCAGCGAGGCCTCACGGTTGTTGGTGACGTCGGCCAGGTTGTAGCTCCTCTGGGTCGCCGTGCCGTGCGCATACAGCAGCACGGGGCGGCTGCCCGTGCAGGCAGCATCGCTGCCGGTGGGCACCAGAACGCCCGCGGAAGCCGTGGCCGGCTGGCCGTGGGGGTCGCGGGTCATGTAGTAGACGTAGCGTACATCGACCTCGCACTTGGCCTTGCCCGACAGGGGCTGCAGACCGCTGGCAGCCGTGCCGGCGTCGATCTGGGCCTGAGAGGCATGGCCTGCCAGCGTGCCGTAGATGATGGCTCCACGCGCTGCGGGCGGGTCATCGCGGCTCTCGCTGGTGCCACCACCACAGGCGGACAGGGCTGCAACGCTGATCGCCAGCATCGCCAGGTTGAACTTGCTCATCGTGCGTACCTCTGCAGTCGGCATGGATTGGGGACTCGGAACAAAAACGAACGATCGTTCGCTTTTAATGTCGAGCACTATAGGCTGGCCGGATCATGACTCTAAGAAGTAAAAACCCCGACACCGTTGCCGGTGCCGGGGTGAAATCAGCGAACTTGAGGACGCTTCGCGCGCGAGCCTGGACCTGTCATCCCATCGCTGGCCCGCACGCCTCCATTACAGAGGATTGCGCACGACGCGGGACACCGCCAGATTGCCCAGGGCCGAGTGGCCCGCGGGGCCGAAGTGACGGTCGTCCGCCCACAGATAGGTCGCGACCGAAGCCCCGCCGATCAGCGTGCTGGTCGAGCAGTTGGGCAAGCTCACCCCGCCCTGGCAGGCCGGCGTCATGATGTCCGTCAGGCCGTACTGACCGGGATACTTGGTCAGGGAGGTCGACAGATCGTCTCCCAGCACCAGCGCCCCCAGGCGGCCGTCATTGAGCGCGCCCAGGGCACGGTAGAGCTCCGTGTTGAAGGCGTTGGTCAAGGCCGTCAGGAATTGGGCACGGTTGAGCCCTTCGCGCACCGGCGGACGGTTGTTGCGCTCCTGGAAGGCGAAGGGCGTGGCCCCGACGTCAGGCAGGGACACCACCAGCGTGCGCCCCCCCGTGCGCATCATGCGCACGGTCAGCTCACCCAGTTGGCGTCCGGCATCCCCTGCCGCGTTCATCAGGTCGGCCTCGGACTGCGCCGGGTACTGCGCGTACAGGCCCAGGATGTCATTGGTGCCGACGAACAGGGTCACCAGCGTGTGTTCGGTCAGCACGTCGCTGGCCAGATAACGGTCCAGTTGCGCACGGACATCGTCGACCTTGGCGCCGACCGTGGCCATGATTCGCCCCTGCGGTGCGGCCAGGTTGCTGGGATTGCATTGCGGAAACACCATGCCATAGCGATTGGCCAGGGCCTGGATCCACAGGGCATTGCTGGCGCAGTCCACCGTATTGCTGATGGCGTTGATGGCATTGACGCTGTACTTGCGGCCGTCTGCCGTCAGCGCGCTGGTTTCATCGCCAAAGGCAACCAGGCGGGTTGGCGCGAAGGCCTCGATGGGCTCGCTGCCCCCCCCGCAGCCGGCCAGGGCTGCGGCTGCCACCAGGCCCATCAGCAGGGCTCGGGCGCTGCCTCGTGCAGCTTGCTTCAAACTCTTCATGAACGCTCCATCACGGAAAATCACTCGCCAGCCCCGGTGGCGAAAGCCGCCGCCGCACGCGACAGGCGGTCGCGCACGCCATCCCAGGATGCATCCAGGGGGGGCTCCTCCACCCAGATCTCGCGCACCCCGGCCTCGTCCAGCTCACGCAGCACCGCGAACAGCTCGTGGGCGGCGGCACGCGCATCGTCAGGCATGGGGCGCCAGACCTCGGGTGACCGGGCCGGCATGGTGCGGGAATATACCGCCACACTCTTAGGCACTTCTTTAGCCAGGGCCGAATCGATGGCCCGCTGGCCCAGCAGACGCACCACTGCACTCGGCGCGTAATGGGCAGCCAGCGTGCCTGAGGCGCGCGGCGCCGCTGCGTCGCGCGCGCGCAGGGGCTCGCCCAGCACCGCCTCGATGTGGGCTGGCGTCAGCACGCCGGGGCGCAGCAACACGGGATGCTCCCGGCTGCAGTCGATGATGCTGGACTCAATGCCCACCTCGCAGTCACCGCCGTCCAGGATGATCAGGGACTCATCGAATTCGCTGCGCACATGGGCAGCATGGGTGGGACTCACACGGCCGAAGCGGTTGGCGCTGGGGGCGGCCACGCCGCGCACGCCCAGGCGCAGTGCCTCGCGCAGCAGGGCCTGGGCGACCGGATGAGCCGGGCAGCGCAGGCCCACGGTGTCCTGGCCGCCGGCGGCGGCTGTGGCCATGCCTTGGGCGCGCGGCACGATGACGGTCAGCGGGCCAGGCCAGAAGGCCTGCATCAGCTTGCGCGCCGATTCGGGCAGGCGGGCAGCAAAGGGCTCGGCCGCGGCGACATCCGGCACGTGCACGATCAGCGGATGATCCGCCGGCCGCCCCTTGGCGGCGAAGATCTGCGCAACGGCCGCGTCGTCGTCAGCCCGCGCGCCGAGGCCATAGACGGTCTCGGTCGGCAGAGCCACCAAGGCCCCCCGGGCCAGGGCCTCAGCGGCCTGGCGCACGGCAGCGGGATCAGCTCCGTTCAACAGCATGGCTTCAGCTCCAGCACGTGCAGGCTCACCACTGGTCCGGCAGGCCCAGCAAGCGGGCGGCAGCACGGGCGGCCGATTCTGCCGCCTCAGGCGTCGCTGCAGTGATGTTCAGATGGCCCATCTTGCGGCCCGGGCGGGCGCTCTGCTTGCCGTAGAGGTGCAGATGCGTGCCCGGCAGCGCCAGCACCTCGCCCCAGGGCGGGGTGCGCTCGGTGCCGGCGGCGTCGAACCAGAGGTCGCCCAGCAGGTTCAGCATCACCGTCGGCGAATGCAGGCGCGGCGGGCGCAGCGGCAGGCCGGCCATGGCGCGGACCTGCATCTCGAATTGCGAGACATCGCAGGCGTTCATCGTGTAGTGGCCGGAGTTGTGCGGGCGCGGGGCCATCTCGTTGACTACCAGGGAGCCGTCCTGCAGCAGGAAGAACTCCACGCACAGCACGCCCACATAGCCCATCTCGGCCGCGATGCGCGAGGCCGACTCGACGGCCTGCTGCTGCAGTTGCGGTGACACGGACGGCGCCGGCACCTGGGTGACGGCCAGGATGCCGTCGCGGTGCAGGTTCTGCTGCACGGGGAAGTGCACGATCTGGCCGTCATCGCCACGCACCACGATGCAGGACAGCTCCAGCTGCAAAGGCAGCATCTGTTCCAGCACGCAGGGCACGCCCTTCAAGGCGCGGAAGGCTTCGGCCAGCTCCTGCGCTGTCTTGACGCGCACCTGGCCCTTGCCGTCATAGCCCATGCGGGCGGTCTTGAGGATGCCGGGCAGGAGACTGCCGGGCACCGCGGCCAGGTCCGACTCGCTGCGAATCACGGCATAGGGCGCACAGGCCACGCCGCTGCGCTGGAAATGGGCCTTCTCGTCGGCACGGTCCTGGCAGATGGCCACGCAGTCGCCGGCCGGGGCAACAAAACGCTGCTGCGCCAGGCGGCGCAGGGCATCGGCGGGCACGTTCTCGAATTCGGTGCTGATGGCGTCGCTGGCGGCCGCCAGGCGGGCCAGCGCGGCCTCGTCCAGGTAGTCGGCCTGGACGTGCTCGTGGGCCACCAGGCCGGCCGGGCTCTCCGGGTCCGGGTCCAGCACCACGGTGCGATAACCCAGGGCCTGGGCGGCGTGCACGAACATGCGGCCCAGCTGGCCGCCGCCCATCACGCCCAGGGTGGCCGTGCCGGCTTCCAGACGCTTGGCCATCAGATCAGGTCCTTGCTCATGCCGCGAGCGTGCTCGGTCTGGCGCTGGCGGTAGGCGGCCAGCTTCTCGCGCAAGGCCGTGTCATCCTGGGCCAGCATGGCCACGGCGAACAGCGCGGCATTGCCGGCGCCGGCCGTGCCAATGGCGAATGTGGCCACGGGAATGCCCTTGGGCATCTGGACGATGGAATGCAGCGAGTCCACACCCTGCAGATGACGGCTGGCCACCGGCACGCCCAGCACGGGCACGAGGGTCTTGGCCGCCAGCATGCCCGGCAGATGGGCCGCACCGCCGGCACCGGCGATGATGGCGCGCAAGCCGCGGGCCTGGGCCTGCTCGGCATAGGCGAACATATCGTCCGGCATACGGTGGGCGGAGACCACCTGCGCCTCGAAGGGCACACCGAACTCGGAGAGAATGTCTGCGGCGTGCTTCATGGTCTCCCAGTCGCTGCTGGATCCCATCACCACGCCGATCAGGGGAGAGGCGCTGCTCACGGCTCGCTCCATAGGCTGGAAAACCTTGAATTGTAGGCGGCGCGCCCCATCTGCCGCCGGACGGCCGGGCCATCAGGCGCGGACTTCCGGCAAGAACACACCCACACCATGATCGACATCACTCTTCAGAACTTCGAGACCGAGCTGCTCCAAGCCTCCCTGCAACAGCCGGTGCTGCTGGACATCTGGGCCCCCTGGTGCGGCCCGTGCAAGAGCCTGGGGCCCATCCTCGAACGCCTGGAGGCTGATTACGGCGGTCGCTTCCTGCTGGCCAAGCTCAACAGCGACGAGCAGCCCGAAATCGCCAGCCAGCTGAGCCAGGCCTTCGGCGTGCGCAGCATCCCCTTCTGCGTGATGTTCGTGGGCGGCCAGCCGGTGGACGGTTTCGTGGGTGCGATTCCTGAATCGCAGATCCGCGAGTTCCTGGCCAAGCATGTGCCCGATGCAGGGGAACTGGAGGCCGAACAGGATCTGGCCGAGGGTGAAAACCTGCTGGATGACGGTGACGCCGACGCCGCCCTGGCCAAGTTCATCGCCGCACTGGAAGCCGACCCCGCCAACGAGGCCGCCCGCTTCGACCTGGTCAAGGCCCTGCTGGAAACCGGCCGCGTGGGCGAGGCCCGGGCGGCCTTCGAGCCAGTGGCCGCGCAGGCCGCCGACACCATCACCCCGCACGCACGCTTCGCCGCCCTGGCCCTGTGGCTGCAGGCCGCCGAGGCCGCGCAGCGCGGCCTGGATGCCGGCGCCCTGCAGGCCGCAATCGCCGCCAACAAGCGCGACTTCGACGCTCGCTACGCCCTCGTGCAACTGCACTTCGCAGCCGGCCGCTTCACCGAGGCCATGGAGGAGCTGCTGGAAATCATCATGCGAGACAAGGCCTGGAACGGCGAGCTGGCCCGCAAGACCTACGTCGCCATCCTCGAGATCATGACCAAGCCGCAGCCCAAGGCCAGTGCCCCCGCCACCGGCGAGGCCAAGGGCGGCCTGCAGCTGGCCGGCCCCGCGACCGTGGCACCCGCGGATCCGCTGTTGGACCAGTACCGCCGCAAGCTGTCGATGGCGCTGTTCTGAGCGAGCACCCCCCAAGCAAAAGGCCCGCTGAAGTTAGCTTCAGCGGGCCTTTTGCCTGATGCGGTGAGATGCGGTGAGCCGTCAGGCGCTGCCTACACCGGCCTGCGCTGCCTGCTTGTCCGCGTGATAGCTGGAGCGCACCAGGGCGCCCACGGCAGCATGGGTGAAGCCCATCTTGTAGGCCTCGGCCTCGTACATCTTGAAGACGTCCGGGTGCACATAGCGGCGCACCGGCAGGTGGTGGCCGGACGGGGCCAGGTATTGCCCGATGGTGAGCATGTCGATGTTGTGGGCGCGCATGTCGCGCATCACCTGCAGCACTTCCTCGTCGGTCTCGCCCAGGCCCACCATGATGCCGCTCTTGGTCGGCACGCCGGGGACTTCTTCCTTGAAGCGCTTGAGCAGGTTGAGGCTGAACTCATAGTCCGAGCCAGGGCGCGCTTCCTTGTAGAGCCGCGGCGCGGTCTCGAGGTTGTGGTTCATCACGTCGGGCGGGGCGGCCTTGAGGATGTCCAGGGCGCGGTCCATGCGGCCGCGGAAGTCGGGCACCAGGACCTCGATCTGGGTCGAGGGGCTCAGCTCGCGGACCTTGCTGATGCAGGCTGCGAAATGGCCAGCGCCACCGTCGCGCAGGTCGTCGCGGTCCACGCTGGTGATCACCACATACTTGAGCTTCAGCGCGGCAATGGTCTTGGCCAGGTTCTCCGGCTCGTTGACATCCAGCGGGTCCGGGCGGCCGTGACCCACATCACAGAAGGGGCAGCGGCGGGTGCACTTGTCACCCATGATCATGAAGGTAGCCGTGCCGTGGCCGAAGCACTCGCCGATGTTCGGGCAGGACGCTTCCTCGCAGACCGTGTGCAGCTTGTGCTCGCGCAGGATCTGCTTGATCTCGTAGAAGCGGGTGCTGGGCGAGCCGGCCTTCACGCGGATCCAGTCCGGCTTCTTCAGCGTCTCGGCCGGCACGATCTTGATGGGGATGCGCGCGGTCTTGGCCTGGGCCTTCTGCTTGGCGCTGGCGTCGTAGTCTTCGCCGGTCTTGGCTTCGTGGGTGATGTTCTCGGTGGGCATGGCGCCTCGTCCTCTGGGCTGGCTCGCTGCAGGCTCAGTGCAGCTTCATGGCGTGAGCTGGGCAGCCAGCCGCTCGCCGAATCGCTGGGCCACGGTGGTCCAGTCGGAGAAAACCCGAAGTGTAGCGAGGTCCACCGTCTTCAGTCCTGCATAGCCGCAAGGGTTGATGCCATCGAAAGGGTGCAAATCCATGCCGACATTGAGCGCCACGCCGTGGTAGCTGCAGTGACGGCTGATCTTGATGCCCAGGGCCGCGATCTTGCCCAGGCCCTTGAACGGGTCCGTGGGATCGGCCGGGCCGGTGAGCGCGGCATGCGAGGACGGATCGTCCAGCCGCACGTAGATGCCCGGCGCGCCACTCACCCGGTGGCCGGTGATGCCGAAGGTCTCCAGCGTCTGGATCACCGCCGCTTCGAGGCGAAAGACGTACTCGCGCACATAAATGCCCAGCCTCTGCAGGTCCACCAGGGGATAGGCCACCACCTGGCCGGGGCCGTGGTAGGTCACCTGCCCGCCGCGGTTGGTCTGCACCACCGGGATGCCGGCCGGGTTGAGGACGTGGTCGGCCTTGCCGGCCAGGCCCTGGGTGTAGACGGGGTCGAATTCGCAGAGCCAGAGTTCGTCCGGCGTGTCAGGGCCGCGCTCGGCGGTGAAGGCCTGCATGGCGGCCAGGGTGGCCGCATAGTCGACGCGGCCCAGGGTCTTGATCAGCATGGACGAGATGGTAGCGCCGGCCCTGTAAGGCCCCACGCCCGCGCCACGACCGAGACTGCGCTACAAGCCGCAAAGTACCGAAGAAGGTCCGCCATGCCAAGACGCTCCGCCCTGCTCCTCCTGCTGCTCCCATTCTGGAGCGCCTCGGCCCTGTCACAGCCACCCCAGGCCGCCCCTGTGGACCGAGCCATCGCCGCCTATGCCGAAGGTCGGCTGCCCGAGGCCGCGAAGGCCTTCCAGCAGCTCGCGGCACGGGGCAACGCCCTCGCCCGCTACAACCTGGCGATGATGCATCTGCGCGATGAGCTGCCGCGCCCCAGCGTGCGCACTGCGCGGCAGTTGCTGGAGCAGGCCGCCGCCCAGGGATTCGTGCGTGCCGAGCTGGCGCTGGGCGAGCTGCACGAGCAGGGCCGGCTGGGGCGGGTGGACCTGGTCCTGGCCCAGCGCTGGTTCATGCGCGCGGCAGAGCACGGCAGCGTGGATGGCCAGCTCGCCGTGGGCACGGCCTTCTTCCTGGGCCGCGGCGCCCCCAGGGACATGGCCCAGGCTGCCCGCTGGTTCCGCGAGGCCGCCACCGGCGGCGACGTGGGCGCGCAGTACCTGCTGGCCTCGCTCTACGAACAGGGCGACGGCGTACCGCGCGACCTGCGCCTGGCGCGCTACTGGTACGACATGGCGGCCCGCAATGGCGACGAGGCCGCGCCCTTCAAGCTCAAGGAGCTCGATGCGCGCATAGAGTCCGAGCGGCAGTTGCAGGACGGCGCCTGAGCTTCAGAGCACCACCTTCACCATCGGGTGCGTGCTGAGCGTGCGGTAGAGCTCGTCCAGTTGCTCGCGGCTGGTGGCGGTGATGGTGATGGTCAGCCCCAGGTAGTTGCCGCTGCTGCTGGGGCGGCGCTCCACGGTACCAGCGTCGAAGTCCGGATCGAACTGCTGGGCCACCATCACGATGGCCTCGAAGAAGCCCTCGACATGCGCGCCCATCACCTTGATGGGGAACTTGGACGGGTATTCGATCAGGGACTGCTCGGGGGGAATCGTCGGCGCCATGCGCCCTCCTTCAAAAACTCAATCTCATGTACGGCCGATCAGACGGACTGCAAGGCCTTGGCCCGTTGATAGGCCTCGTGCAGCCGCGCATAGATGGGGCCCGGCTTGCCATGCAGGGCGCCGTGGCCCACGGGCTCGTGGTCCAGGCGCGTCACCGGCAGCACTTCCTTGGTGGCCGAACTCAGCAGGATCTCGTCCGCCGCGAAGACCTCGGCCTCTGCGATGGGCCGCAGGTTATAGCCGATGCCCAGCTCCTCGCACAACTCGTGCAGCAGGCCCATGCGCACGCCCTCCAGCAGCAGCTCCGAGCGCGGCGGGCCCAGCAGGGCGCCTTCCTTGACGATCCAGACATTGGAGGCCGAGGCTTCGGTCAGGAAACCGTCGCGGAAGAGGATGGTCTCCTGCGCGCCCTGGTCCGCGCTGATCTGGCGCGCCAGCACATTGCCCAGCAGCGAGGTGCTTTTGATGTCACCCCGCTCCCAGCGGAAGTCCCGCGCCGTGATGCAGGCCACGCCCTGGTGCCGCTGTTCGGCCGAAGGCCAGGCGGGCGGCATGCAGTAGCTGAAGACGGTGGGGCTGATGTCCGGCGGCATGACGTGGTCCCGCGGCGCCTCGCCCCGGGTGAGCTGCAGATACCACCACTGGTCGCCGCCACCGGCCTGGTCCACCAGGCGGCGACCCAGCTGCAGCCATTCCTGGCGGCTCATGGGATTGGCGATGCGCAGCCGGGCCAGGCTGCGGTCCAGGCGCTCCAGGTGGTCCTCGACGCGGAACATGCGCCCGCCATAGACCGGCACCAGCTCGTAGACCCCGTCCCCGAACAGGAACCCCCGGTCCAGGGGCGAGATGCGCGCCTCTGACAGGGGCAGCATCGCGCCGTTGAGGTAGCAGCTTCCTTGCGGCATCGGCTTCATCGCGGACTCCTTGCAGACAGGCCTGCGCCCGTGCAGCTTACGCCACAGCGCCCGGGCTGGGCAGTCTTGGCCCGCGCGAAGGCCGGCTTATTTGATCCAGAGTCGGATCGAGTCCCAGGCCCGGCCCAGGATGCCGGCCTGCGCCACGCTCTCCTGCACCACCAGCGGTACCTCGGCGACAGCGGTGCCGCCGGTGCTCGTCACCTTGATGGTGCCAACGCGCTGGCCCTTGCTGAGCGGCGCCACCAGCGGGTCGGTGCGCTCGACCTGGGTCTGCAGCTTGCCACCCTCGCCACGCGGCACGGCCACGAAGACCGGACCTTCGGCGCCCAGCTTGACCTCGGGCACGGCACCCTTCCAGACCTTGACGGTACTGGCCGCCTGGCCGGCGTCGAAGAGCTTGACGGCGTCATAGGCCGAATAGCCCCAGTTCAGCAGCTTCTGGCTCTCGTTGGCCCGCGCTTCCTTGGAGGCCGTGCCCATCACGACGCTCAGCAGGCGGCGCTTGCCATTGGGGAAGTCGCGCTGGGCGCTGGCCACCAGGCAGTAGCCGGCAGCGTCGGTGAAGCCGGTCTTCATGCCGTCGACGCTGGGGTCGCGGGTCAGCAGCAGATTGCGGTTGTGCTGGCGGATCTTGTTGAAGGTGTACTCGCGCTGCGAGTAGTAGGGGTAGTACTCGGGGAAGTCGCGGATGATGTGCGAGGCGATCACCGCGATGTCGCGCGCGCTGCTCTTGTGGCCGGCCTCGCTGAGGCCGGTGACGTTGCTGAAGCGCGTGTTCTTGAGTCCCCAGGCCTGGGCCTGGCGGTTCATCATCGCGACGAACTGGTCCAGCGTGCCGCCCACGCCTTCCGCCAGCGCCACCGAGGCGTCGTTGCCCGACTGAATGATCAGGCCGCGCAGCAGCTCGTCCACCTTGGGGCGCATGGTGGTGTCGATGAACATCAGCGAGGGATCGCCCTTGCGCTCGTCCCAGGCACGCTTGGAGACGCTCAGTTCCTGCTCCAGCGTCAGGCGCTTTTCCTTCAGCGCCTGGAAGGTCAGGTAGGCCGTCATCAGCTTGGTCAGAGACGCCGGGTCGTTGGGGACATCGGCCTCGCGCTCGGCCAGGATCTTGTTGGTGGTCATGTCCAGCAGCACATAGCTGCGGGCGGCGATCTCGGGGGCTTGCGGCGCCTGGGCCTGCGCGGACACGCAGGCCACGCCAGCCAGGGCCAGGGCAATCAGTCGTTTCATGGGGATGCGAATAAGGGAGAAGGACGTGCGGCGCGGCCCGGCGGTTCAATGCCAGCTGCGCAGCACCAGGTTCTTGAGCAGCGTGAGCTGCCCATGGAAGAAATGCCCCACGCCGGGCACGACAACGACGGGCAGGTGCTGCGGGCGGGCCCAGTCCAGCACCGAGCTCAGCGGCACGACGTCGTCCACCTCGCCGTGGATGACCAGGGAATCGGCTGGCACCGTCGCCATGTCAAAGCGCGAGGTCGCGGGGCCCACCAGCACCAGGCGTTCCGGCGCCGCCTCGCCCTCCAGGCGCTGCGCGGCGCGCGAGGCCACGTAGCCGCCGAAGGAGAAGCCGCCCAGCACCAGGGGCAGTCCCGGCTGGCGGAAATGCGCGACCACGGCCAGTGCATCGTCCACCTCGCCGCGCCCCTCGTCCCAGCCGCCACCGGACTGGCCGATGCCGCGGAAGTTGAAGCGCACCACCTGGTAGCCCAGCTGCACGAAGGCTCGGGCCAGGGTCTGGACCACCTTGTTGTCCATGGTGCCGCCCTGGGTGGGATTGGGATGGCAGATCACCGCCGTGCCGCGCGGAGCCTGCAGGTCCAGCAACTGGTCAACGGCGCATTCGATCGGGCCGGCCGGGCCGTCGATGAGGACTTTCCTGGTCTGGGAATTCATCGTGCTCACGCGCTTCAGCGGCCCACGGACTCAGGCAGAACCAGGCGCTCGACGACCTGGCCCTTCTTCAGGTGGGACTCGACGATCTCGTCGATGTCCGTGCTGTCCACGAAGCTGTACCAGACGGCTTCCGGGTAGACGACGGCCACGGGCCCGCCGGCGCAGCGGTCCAGGCAGCCGGCCTTGTTGACGCGCACGCCGCCCTTGCCCGCCAGGCCCTCGGCCTTGACCCGGTTCTTGCAGTGATCGAAGGCCGCCTGCGCGCCATGCTGGGCGCAGGCGTTCTCGCCGTTGTCCCGCTGGTTGAGGCAGAAGAAGATGTGGCGCTCGTAATAGCTCATGGCGCGGGATTGTAGGCCGCGCGGGTTTGCCCCGATGGCGCCTGGCCTTTCAGCGTTCGCGCTGCGTCACGCCCCACAGCAGCCAGGCGATGGCCGCAAAGGGCCAGACCCAGCCCACCCACTGCGCCAGGCCGTAGAGGTTGATGAAGCGGCCCTGCTCCCAGGTCTGCAGGGTCTGGGCCAGGTAGGGGTCGGTGGGCGCTTCTGTGATCAGGGCGATCAGCACCGTCAGCGCCACCAGGCCCCAGGCCGCATTGGCCCGGCGTGACATGAGGCAGGCCAGCAGGCTCAGCACCAGCCCAGCACACAGACCCGGCCAGGCCGTGGGGCCGATCCAGGCCCAGGCATGCTGAGGGCCGAAGTTCAGGGCCGTCGACAGCGTCGTGACCAGGGCTCCGGTCAGCCCCGCCCCCAGCACCAGCAGCAGGCGTCGCCAACCCGGTCGCGCCACTGAAAGGGCCAGGAGCACCGGGCCCAGGAGGCCGAGCGCGACGGCAATGGCTTCCTGCCCGGGCGGCAGCGGCAATTCGACCAGGTTGGCGAAATCAGTGTCCTGGAGAGCCCAGGGCGTGCCGTCCAAGGCCTGAGCGCTCAGCTCACGCAGCCGCGGCAGCCACTGCCCCAGCCCCAGGGGCAGTGGCGCGGGAAACAGCAGCCCCACCGGCCACAGCGCCAGCAGCGCGAGCGCACCAGCGCTCTGCGGCACGAACCAGCGCTCGCGCCAGCCATGCCAGCGGGCCAGGCCACCCAGACGATGCAGCAGCCAGCCCAGCACACCGCCGGCCACGGCGCCGACGCTGTTGAGGCCCCAGTCCGCCAGCGAGGGCACGCGCCCGGGCAGGAAGTACTGCAGGGTCTCCATCAGATAGGACGCGGCCGGCAGGCCGAGCAGCACAGCCAGCCAGGCGGACCTCTCCGTGCCGCCGCTGCGCACCACCGCTGCAAACAGCAGCAGGCCGAAGGGCGCATAGCCCAGGGCATTGGCCCAGATGTCAAAGCCCAGCCAGTAGCGTGGCCAGTGAAGCACCAGCACGCCAGGCCCTGACACGCCCGTCGGCCAGCGCCAAGGCCAGAAGGGGTACAGGCTCGCGTAGACCACCAGCAGCGCATAGATCAGGGCCAGCCAACTGGCCGAACTGCGCCGCCCCATGGATCAGAAGGGCTTGACGACGACCAGGATCACGACGGCCATGAACAGCAGCACCAGGACCTCGTTGAACACGCGATACCAGCGATGGCTGCGGCGGTTGGCCAGAGCCTCGAACTGGCGCAGATGGCTGCGGCAGACATGGTGGTAGCCCACTGCCCCGATGACGAGGGCCAGCTTGGCATGCATCCAGTACTGGCCGGGGCCGCGGCCGATGCCGTAGTAGAGCCACAGCACCAGGCCCAGCGCCAGGGCCGGGATCATCAGCAGGTTCATGAAGCGATAGAGCTTGCGCCCCATCAGGAGCAAGCGCTCGCGTTCGGCATGACTGTCCGCCGGCACCATGGCCAGGTTGACGAAGATCCGCGGCATGTAGAACAGGCCGGCGAACCAGGACGCCACGAAGACGATGTGGAAGGCTTTGATCCAGAGCATGCGGGGATTATGGCCCGGCAGACTGGGCGTACAGGGGGCTGGCGCCGCAGCCCAGTCACCGCCAGAGCGGTGCCAGACAGTGCCTCCCCGCGCCCAGCAGGGTCAGGTCTTGCTCAAGTCCGAAGCGCTGACAGCCAGACCGCGAAGTCGGCATCCATGTCCTGCCCCCAACTGCGCACCAGCGCCTGGTAGCGCGGAAAGTCCCCCGCACGTGTCAGTGCCAGCATCTGGTCGATGCGTGCGCGCTGCTTCTCCAGCATGAAGCGCACTGCCAGATAGCCGCCGCCATAAATACGCTCAGTGCCGCCCTGGGTCTCGTAGCCGGTGTTGAAGAGATCGCTGAGTGGCAGCTGCTGCGCCTGGGCAATCTGCTTCAGGCGGGGATGGGCCTCGCCATGGGCTACGTACTCGGCCACGCCTTCGGTCCACCAGACCAGGAAGGGCCGCAAAGGCGTGGGCTGGGCGCAGTTCTCGGGCGGCGAGTGCGAATCGTGCAGATTGGCACAGAAGTCACCCTGCAGATTGAAGCGGCCGTCCAGGTAGTGGGTGAACTCGTGCGCCAGGTTGTGGACCGCGCCGCTGGCCTGCTGGTAGGCCACGAATTCCGCCTGGTTGCCGGGCTTGTCCGGCAGTCCTTCGAGGTACATGCCACCGTTGTCCACCGGCATGTCGAAATGCTTGCCCGCCCAGCGCTTGAACTCCTGCACCGTGCGGTAGATGTTGGCCCGCAGCGCCTCGTTGCCGTCATGTGCCACCGGCCGGCCGGCGGTGCCGAAGAGCGCATGGAAACGTTGCTCGACCGCCCCCAGGTCCTGGCAGATGCGCGCCTCCTGATCGCTGCTCAGTGCCTGCGAGCGCAGCACCAGGCTGGGGCCGCAGCGGTGCACATGGCCCAGCACACGCTCGACGGACTCCTCGCTCAGGGCCGGGCGCCCTGAGCAGGCCCCCAACCCCAGTATCAGCGGCAGGCCGATGCCCAGCAGGCCGATGCGGCTCCTCGTCTTCATCCCCATGATCAGCAGCTCCTCTGTTAATATATTTTCAGAATCTTTATGATATTTCTTAAATGATGGATCACGCAAGGCATGAATCCGAAGGGTCGGCCCTGGGGCGCTGGTGCCCCGCCGAGGGCGCCCTGCGCCTGCGCAGCATCGACTGCCATACCGGCGGCGAACCCCTGCGTGTGATCATCGACGGCTTTCCGGCGCTGCAGGGGCAGACGATGCTGGCGCGTCGGCGTGACTGCCTGGAACGCTTCGACAACCTGCGCCAGGCCCTCATGTGGGAGCCCCGCGGCCATGCGGACATGTATGGCGCCGTGATCACGCCGCCCGAGCGCAGCGACAGCGTCTTCGGCGTGCTATTCCTGCACAACGAGGGCTACAGCACCATGTGCGGCCACGCCATGCCGGCCTTGGCCAAGCTGGCCATCGAGAGCGGCCTCGTGCCCGCCCCCGGCCCGCGGACCCGTCTCAACATCGATGCCCCCTGCGGCCAGATTCGCCTGGAAGCCGACTGCCTGCAGCGCGAGGGCCGCCCCCCGCGCGTGGGCCGCGTGCGCTTCTGGAATGTGCCGTCCTTCGTGCTGGCCGACCGCCAGTCCCTGCTGGTCGAAGGCCTGGGGCGGGTGCATTACGCCCTGGCCTACGGCGGCGCTTTCTATGCCTATGTGGACGCAGCCTCTCTGGGCCTGTCGCTGGCGACCGAGAACCATGCCCGGCTGATCGAGGCCGGGCGGCAGATCAAGAGGGCCATCGTCAGCGCCGGCACGGCCCTGGACCACCCCGACAGCCCCGACCTCGCCTTCCTCTACGGGACGATCTTCACCGGCGCGGCCCTGGGGCCCGGCGCGGACTACCGCAACGTCTGCATCTTCGCGGACGGCGAGCTGGACCGCAGCCCCACGGGCAGTGGCGTCTCCGGCTTTGCGGCCCTGCTGTATGCGCGCGGCCAGTTGCCTGCTGGCCAGCGGCTGACGATAGAGAGCGTGCTGGGCTCGCGCTTCGAGGTCTGGGCCGAGCAGCCGACACGCTGCGGCCCGCATCCAGCCATCGTGCCCGTCGTCGAAGGCGAGGCCCATGTCACCGGCTGTCATGAGTTCTTCTTCCACCCCGACGATCCGCTGGTCAAAGGATTCCTGCTGCGATGAGCCCCCCACTGCAACCCCTGTTCGCCCAACGCGTGGCGCGCCTGCGTACCCACATGGCAGAGACCGGCCTGGATGCCTGGCTGGTCTTTGCCCCGGAGCACCTGCGCTACCTCTTCAACTACAGCGGCGAGGCCGCTTGCGGCCTGATTGGCACGCGCGGCAGCTGGCTGGTGACCGACTACCGTTTCATCGAGCAGGCTGAGGAGGAGTGCATGCACCATGAGTGGCGGCGCGGCGTGGCCACCGAGCTGCTGTGCCGGGACCGCCAGCGCGAGCGCCTGGGGCAAGTGCTGAGACGACTGCTGGCCGACATCGGCGCTGCGCGGCTGGGCTACGAGGCGGGCCATGTCAGCGTGGCGCAGTGGACGGAAATCAGCGCGGACCTCCACGACTTCGACCTGCTGCCGGCCACGGACTTCCTGGTGCAGGCGCGCCGCGTCAAGGATGCCTGGGAACAGCAGCAGATGCGCCAGGCCGCGGCCCTGGCCGACGCAGCACTGGAAGCCCTGCGGCCGGACATCCGCCTGGGACAGAGCGAACGCCAGATGGCTACGCGGTTGGAACAACTGCTGCAGTCCCTGGGTTCGGAGGGCCTGTCCTTTCCTACCATCCTGGGCTTCGGGCCGCGCTCGGCCCTGCCTCACAGCGCGCCCTCCGACCGCCCGCTTCAACGAGGCGACCTTGTCGTGCTGGACTTCGGCGCCGTGGTGAACGGCTATCGATCCGACATGACACGCAGCCATGTGGCCGGTCCCGCCCTGCCCTGGCAGCAGCGCATGTATGACACCGTCAGCCGTGCGCAGCAGGCCGCCCTGGCGCTGTTGAAGCCCGGCATCAGCGGGTCGGTGCTGAGCGAGGCTTCAAGCAGCGTGCTGGCTGCAAGCGAGTTCGCAGCCCACGCGGGCCCGGGCCTGGGCCACGGCGTGGGGCTGGTCCTTCATGAGCAGCCCTTCATGAACTCGGGTTGTGCGTCCGTGCTGCGCGCAGGTGAGGTTGTGACGGTGGAGCCGGGTCTCTACATCCGCGGCCAGGGCGGCGTTCGCATCGAGGACGATGCCTTGCTGCTGGACACTGGCCATGAGATCCTGAGCCGCGCCCATCGCGACTTTGAACTGCCGCTTTGAACAAGGTCTCCCTCCATGCAAGTGATCAGCGCCGGACAGGTCGATGCCGTCCTGAACTTTCCCGATCTCATCGAGACCCTGGCGGCCGGCTTCGCAGCCCCCTTCGAGATGCCGGCCCGACAGATGCTCGAGCTCGCGCCGGCCCAGGGTCACGACTGCCTCGCCCTGCTGCCCGCCTGGACCGACCGGCTGATCGCGCTCAAGGCCTTCACCTACCTCCCTGGCAATGCAGCAAACGGCGAGCCGGTGCTGCACGCCCAAGTGCTGGTCTTTGATCGCCGCAACGGCCGCCCCTTGGCCCAGTTGGAGGGGCGCAGCATCACGCGCTGGCGCACCGCTGCAGTGTCGGCGCTGGCCACCCGACTGCTGGCGCGCCCGGATGCCCGCCGCCTGCTGCTGCTGGGCTCCGGCGCACTGGCGGCCCCACTGGTCCAGGCCCATCTCAGCGTGCGCCCGCTGGACGAGGTGCTGATCTGGGGCAGGCGCCCGGCTCAGGTGGCAGCACGCATCGAGGCCCTGCAGACACAGGGGTGCGCCGCACGCCTGCTCGCAGCCGAGGACCTCAGCACTGCGCAGCGCGCAGCCGATGTCATCGTGGCGGCCACAGGCTCAGGAGAGCCTCTGGTGTTCGGTGAGCACGTCTCCCCCGGCTGTCACGTCGACCTGCTGGGCAACCACCGCCCCGACCAGCGCGAGTGCGACACGGCCCTCGTGCAGCGGGCCCGCATCTATGTGGACAGCCGGGCCAATGTCATGCGCGAGGCCGGCGAGCTGATCATTCCCATGCAGCAGGGTCTTCTTGATGCGGATCAAGTAAGAGGTGAGCTGGCCGATCTTTGCCGCATGGCCCGGCCGCCTCAGCGCGAGCCCGGCACCATCACTTTGTTCAAGTCAGTGGGCACCGCGCTGGCAGACCTGCTGTGCTCCCAGCTGGTGCTGGCGCGCCTGGGCCTGATCGAGTCTTGAGCCGATGCCTACGGGCCTTGCGGACGGACACGGAGGGTGCACAGAGCGGGCACAAAAAAAAGCCCCAGCCAATGGGCTGGGGCGAGAAAGCCTTATCGCTGTCATCACGTTAAGGCTCCTGCTCAGGGAGGAAAAGCAGGGAATGAAGCCTTGCAGCTATCATTCGGGTACCAGTTTAACAGAGCCGCCATCGGGCCGTCTCTACGGGTCACTGCGTAGAACTGCACGTTTTTGACGGCCACACAACCAAACCCCTAGATTGAGGGGGTTTGCACGGAGAGTCCGCCTTGTCCCGCACCCTCAGCGCCCCCTTCCCTGCGGCTCGTCCGCGCCGCCTGCGCCGTGATCCTTTCAGCCGCGCCCTGGTCCGCGAGTCCCGCCTCGATGCCTCGGACCTCATCCTGCCGGTCTTCGTGCATGAGGGCAGCCAGCCCCATGCCATCGACTCCATGCCGGGCGTGTCGCGCCTGCCCATCGAGCAGTTGCTGCGCACAGCGGAGGAGGCAGTGTCCCTGGGCATCCCGGTGATCGCCCTCTTCCCCGCCATCGACCCCAGCCTGAAGGCCATCGATGGTGCCGAGGCCTTCAACCCGCAGGGCCTGATCCCGCGGGCCGTGCGCGCGCTGAAATCCCGATTCCCGGAACTGGGCGTACTGACCGACGTGGCCCTGGACCCTTACACCAGCCACGGCCAGGACGGCCTGCCCGACGAGACCGGCTATCTGATCAACGACGCGACCGTGGAACTGCTGGTGCGCCAGGCGCTGACCCAGGCCGAAGCCGGTGCGGACATGGTCGGCCCCAGCGACATGATGGACGGCCGCATCGGCGCCATCCGCGACGCCCTGGAAGCCTCCGGCCACATCCATACCCGGATCATGGCCTACAGCGTCAAGTACGCCAGCGGCTTCTACGGCCCCTTCCGCGACGCCGTTGGCTCCAAGAGCGCCCTGGGCAAGGCTGACAAGAACACCTACTACGTCGACCCCGGCAACAGCGACGAGGCCCTGCGCGAAGTCGCCCTGGATCTGGCCGAGGGCGCAGACATGGTCATGGTCAAACCCGGCATGCCCTATCTGGACGTGGTGCGTCGCGTGAAGGATGAGTTCCGCGTCCCCACCTTCGCCTATCAGGTGAGCGGCGAGTACGCCATGCTCAAGGCCGCTGCCGCGAACGGCTGGCTGGCCCATGACGTGGTGATGATGGAGTCGCTGCTGGCCTTCAAGCGCGCAGGCGCCGACGGCGTCCTCAGCTATTTCGCCCTTGACGCCGCAAGGCTGCTGAAGAAGTAAGCGCGAGCGCTCGTGCGTAGGCCACTGATTTGCGACTCTTTCTGCTCCACGGCGAACAGCTCAGCGAGCTCGCCCAACTGCCCCAGGACCTGCCTGCCTCCGGCTACCTGTGGGTAGGGCTGAGCCGGGAGGAGTTCAGCCTGCGAAGCCTGGAGCTGCAGCTGGCGCTGCAGCGGTGGTGCGGTGCGCCGCTGGTGGACCTGCACATCTCGGACCTGCTCAATGCGCAGCTGCCTTCGCACTTCGACTACACGTCCTGGTACGACCTGATGATTTTCCGGCGCCTGGCTACCGCGGCCGGCACGGAGGCCCCGGACGAGGAGTCCCCCGTCTCGGCCGCGGCCATCGAACGCTCGCTGCAGGCCATCGACACCAGCCCGGTGGGTTTTGCCGTCTTTGACCGGGTGCTGCTGAGCGTGCACCCCGGCGACTGCCAGGTGCGCGACTTCTTCGCCGCCCGCCTGGGCCAGATGCACGAAGGGCGTGACTTGCGCGGCAGCAATCGCCTGCCCACCAGCCCGGCAGAGCTGATGCTGCGCATGCTCAACCACATGGTCGACAGCTACCTGGACCTGCGTCGGCTGCTGACGCGACAACTGACTGGCCTGCAGCGCCAGCTCTTCGAGCCCCACAGCAACTTCCGGGAATGGCCGGCGCTGCTGACTGCGCGGGACACCCTGCACCGGCTGGAAGACATCTGCGAGGACCAGCGCAGCGCCGTGCAGGAGTGGCTGGACGCCCTGGCCGAATGGCCGCCCGAAATCGAAGCCCGGGCCGAGCGCGAGCGGGAGCTGCTGCGCGTGCGCTCACGCGACGTGCTGGAGCATGTGGAGCGCGTGCTGAGCCATGTGCGCCGGCTGGAGAGCTCGGCAGAGTCCGCCGTGCAGATGCATTTTTCGGCCCTGGGACACCGCACCAACAACATCATGCGGACGCTGACGGTGCTCACCGCCATCTTCCTGCCGCTGAACCTGATCACCGGCATCTTCGGCATGAACTTCGACACCCTGCCCCTGATCCACAAGGCCACGGGCTTCTGGATTGCGGTGAGCCTGATGGCTTGCGTAGGCCTGGGGCTGGGCCTCTTCTTCTGGCGCAAGCGCTACCTCAGCAGCCAGAGCTGAGTCCGGGGCGGCTTCAGCGCTGGTAGGGATCGGCAAATCCCAGGGCCAGGAGGATCTCGGACTCACGGGCCTCCATGCATTCGGCCTCGTCGTCTTCCTCATGGTCGTAGCCCTGCGCATGGAGCGTGCCGTGTACCAGCATGTGGGCGTAGTGCGCGACCAGGTCCAGGCCCATCTCGCGGGCCTCACGCTCGACCACCTCCGCGCAAATGACCAGGTCAGCGCCGACCACAGGCTCGTGGCTGTAGTCGAAGGTCAGCACATTGGTGGCGTAGTCCTTGCCGCGGAAGTCCCTGTTGAGCAGGCGCCCCTCCTCGGCGTCGACGATGCGCACGGCGATCTCACCCGGCAGTTCCAGCGCCGCACGGATCCAGCGCTGCACCTTGTGGCGCGGCAACTGGTCCCGGTGGCGGGCATCCGCGAACTGCAGGGACAGGCTCAGCTCAGGGCGGCTCATGCGCGGGCTCCCTGGACGCCGCCCGCCACGGCCTGCTTCTTGTGCTCTGCCTTGGTCCTGGCCTCGTAGGCCTCGACGATGCGGGCGACCAGCGGATGACGCACCACGTCAGCCGAGGTGAAGTGCGTCATCGCGATGCCGCGCACTTTCTTCAGCACGCGCTCGGCGTCAATCAGGCCACTGAGCACACCCTTGGGCAGGTCGATCTGGCTGGTATCGCCGGTCACCACGCATTTGCTGCCAAAGCCGATGCGGGTGAGGAACATCTTCATCTGCTCAG
The DNA here is from genome assembly GCF_051857535.1 of Roseateles sp. DB2. Lineage (NCBI taxonomy): Bacteria > Pseudomonadati > Pseudomonadota > Betaproteobacteria > Burkholderiales > Sphaerotilaceae > Roseateles > Roseateles sp. DB2. The sequence continues at coordinate 37,473 of NZ_JBPZGY010000013.1, forward strand.
GCGTGGTGTTCTGGGCCTCGTCCAGGATCACGAAGGCGTGGTTGAGCGTGCGGCCGCGCATGAAGGCCAGGGGCGCGATCTCCAGCTGCCCCTTCTCGAAGGCCTTGCTGACGCGGTCAAAGCCCATGAGGTCGTAAAGCGCGTCGTAGAGCGGGCGAAGATAAGGGTCCACCTTCTGCGTCAGGTCGCCGGGCAGGAAGCCCAGGCGCTCGCCCGCCTCCACCGCCGGGCGGGTCAGGATGATGCGCTGCACCTGGGAGCGCTCCAGCGCGTCCACCGCACAGGCCACGGCCAAGAATGTCTTGCCGGTACCGGCCGGGCCCAGGCCGAAGGTGATGTCGTGGTTCAGGATGTTGCGCAGGTAGCCGTGCTGGTTGGGGGTGCGGCCGGCGAGGTCGGCCCGCCGTGTGCGCAGCACCACGCCCTGCGGGTCCGGCAAGGCGTCTACCGCATCGGCCCGTCGGGGTTTGCGCGCCCCCAGTGCCTCCGCCAGCTGCTGGGCGGCTTCCAGGATGGCCAATTGCAGGCTTTCCGGCGCAATGGGCTTGCGGGCTGCGTCATAGAGGCTCTGCAGCAGCTGCAGGCTGTGCTCGGCAGCCGCCTTGTGGCCCTCGACGCGAAATGCCTCGCCGCGACGCGTGATGCGCACGTCCATGGCCGCTTCGATCTGCCGCAGATGGTCATCCAGCCCCCCGCACAGATGGGAGAGACGTTTGTTGTCGGCAGGGGTAAAAACGTGGCGCAGTATCAAGGCGGGACCTTTGTCGCGGTCGGAATCAAGCGGCTATTGTCGCCGGGCTCGCACTGGCCCTGCCTTCTCCCTTACGGCCATGGCGGTGCTCGCTTCGACACCTCCTGGCGCAGGCGACGTACACCTTCGGCACAATCGGGCCCGGCCCTGCCCCCGGTACGCCTCCACCCACCCATGAGCATCCACCCCTTCTACATGCGATTTCCTCTGCTGCTGGGAATCACCCTGCTGAGCCTGGTCCCGGGGCTGTTGCCGGCCAGGGCGCAAGCCCAGAACCTGGTCCTCCAACAAGCCCTGGTGGCCGAGAGCAGGGAGGTGCAATTCCCCGAGCAGGCAGCCCTGTCCTTGCAGGCCCTGCCCCACGATTGGCACCGCAACCGCCAGGAGGCGCCGTCCGAGTTCGCGCAGCGCCCGCTGTGGTATCGCCTTGCCTTCGACCTGCCCACAGTGACGGCACCCGGCCCCATGGCTGCCTACATCGCCCAGGCCTGCAGCAATGTGCGAGTGCGCTTCAACGGCATCAGCCTGCTGGCCCAGGGCCGCATGGAGGACCCCATCAGCGACCACTGCTATGAACCCCTGCTGATCCCGCTGCCCACCGAGCTGCTGCGCCCCCAAGGCAATCTGCTGGACCTCCAACTGGCCGGCTACGCGCGCCAGCAGCTCAATTCCAGCCAGCGCAGCGCGCGGCTGAGCGTGGTGGAGATCGGCTCACTGGAGCAACTGGCTCAGCGTCATGCGCGGGCCAGCTTCTGGCGCCAGGGGCTGCCCAAGGCACTCAACGCCATGCTGGTCATGATGGCCATCACCACGGGCGTACTGGCCATCCTGTACCGCCGGGAGCGGCACCTGCTCTTCCTCTCTGGACTGATGCTGGCCTGGGTGCTGCTGTCCACCCGTTTCTGGATCGGCTCGCTGCCACTGCCACGCCACTGGCTGGAGATCGGGCTGTCGAGCTGCCTGCCCTTCCTGACCTTGTTCGCGCTGCAGTTCCTGTTGCGAGAGATGGGCTGGAGAAGCGCCCGGCTGCATGCCGTTCTGCTGGCGCAGTGTGCCCTGGTGCCGCTGAGCCTGGTCGTGGCGGGGTCCTCGCTGCACTTCATCGTGGCCAGCGTCTGGACAGCCCTGCTGGCAGTGGAGCTCACCGCTGGCATGGGCTTCCACCTGTGGCTGCGCTGGCAGGCGGTCAAGGCACGCCCCCTGGACAGCACCGTGCAGCGTCGGGACTTCGCCGTGGTCTGCACCCTGCTGATCCTGGCCATCTCGGCCGTGATGCTGGAACTGCTGCTGTCCCAGCTGCAGGCACCGCTGTGGGTGCCGCTCACCCCCCTGGCTGTGCCGCTGCTGATGATGGGACTGGGGCTGCATGCCACCGTCTGCGTGGCGCGCGCCCGCAAGGTGGCCGAGCACAAGCATGTGCAGCTGGAGCAGCGCATGGCAGAGAAGCTGGCCGAGATCGAACGCAGCTATGCGCAGATGGCCGAGCAAAAGCTGGAGCAGGTCACGGAGCGGGAGCGCAAGCGCATCGCCGCAGACCTGCATGACGACCTCGGGGCCAAGCTGCTCACCATCGTCCATACCAGCGAGTCCGACCGCATCTCCACCCTGGCGCGCGAGGCGCTGGAGGAAATGCGGCTCTCGGTGCGCGGCCTCACCGGCAAGCCCGTGCACTTGCTGGACGCCCTGGGCGACTGGCGCGCCGAGCTGGTCTCGCGGCTGGGCCAGGCCAATATCAATGCCGAATGGAAATCCCCCGCCGAGGACGTGGAGCACACCTTGCCTGCCCGTGCCTATGTGCAGACGACCCGCATCCTGCGCGAGTCCGTGAGCAACATCATCAAGCACAGCGGCGCCACGCACTGCACCGTCAGCTGCAATGTGCAGGGCGGAGACTTCCAGGTGATCATCCAGGACAACGGGCAAGGTATCCCCATGGAGCTGGACGGCCGCCTCGACAAAGGCCACGGCATGGCCAGCATGAAGGCCCGCGCCAAGCAGATGCAGGGCCAGTGCCTGGTGGAATCCGGCGCCGGCCTGGGCACCATCATCCGCCTGACGATTCCTCTCTGATCCACTCATCAGGGTCTGGCCGGGACTGGCGCCTGCGCGCCAAAAGGCATACTGTTGCCAGATCGTCAGGCTCGAGGCCCCGTTCGGGTCCGCCAACACCAAGAAATCATCATGAACAACATCCTGCTGCTCGAAGACATTCCGGAAATCCGCGCCTGGCTCAAGACGCTGGTGAGCCAGGTCTTCACCAACGCCGTGATCACCGAATGCTCGCGGGTCCAGGATGCCCTGCAGCACATCAACAGCCAGCGCTTCACCCTGGCCCTGCTGGACCTGGGCCTGCCTGACGGTTCCGGCGTGGACGTGGTCGCCGCCCTGCGCGAGAAGCAGCCCGAGGTGCAGTCGGTGATCGTCACCATCCATGACGACGACGAGCACATCTTCCCCGCCCTGCAGGCCGGCGCCTTCGGCTATCTGCTGAAGGAGCAGGCCCGAGAACTCCTGGTCGAACAGCTGCAGCGCATCAGCCAGGGCGAGCCGCCGTTGTCGCCCTCCATTGCGCGCAAGGTGATTGCGCATTTCAACTCGCAGCGCCGCCCGCAGGCATCGCCGCAGCTGATCGAAGTCTCCCTCACCGAGCGCGAGACCGAGGTGCTGTTGCGCGTGGCCAAGGGCTTTACCTTGCCGGAGATCGGCGTGCAGCTGGGCCTGTCGCGCCACACCATCGCTGACTATGTGAAGCAGATCTACCGCAAGCTCAACGTCTCCTCGCGGGCCGAGGCGGCTCTGGAAGCCCAGCGCCTGGGCCTGTTCGGCCGCAACTGACAGACCGCTCGCCCGCAGGGCCTGGTCCGCTGGACGGCCCCAGGGCTGGCGGGTCATGGAAGCCGCCGATAATCACCCGATGATTGGAAGGCTCACCGGCGTCATCGCGGAAAAATCGCCCCCGCTCGTGCTCATTGACGTGCAGGGCGTCGGCTATGAAGTCGACGTGCCCATGAGCACCTTCTTCAACCTGCCAAACCTGGGCGAACGGGTGAGCCTGCTGACGCACTTCGTGGTGCGCGAGGACGCCCAGATCCTCTTTGGCTTCCTCAGCGCCGAGGAGCGCGCCACCTTCCGCCAACTGATCAAGATCAGCGGCGTGGGTCCGCGCACCGCTCTGTCCATCCTGTCCGGCCTCAGCGTGGGCGACCTGGCTCAGGCGGTGAGCCTGCAGGAGGCCGGCCGTCTGGTGAAGGTGCCGGGCATCGGCAAGAAGACGGCCGAGCGCCTGCTGCTGGAGCTCAAGGGCAAGCTGGGACCCGATCTGGCCCTGCCGGCCAGCATGGCCAACGACAGTCAGGCGGACATCCTCCAGGCCCTCCAGGCCCTGGGCTATAGCGACAAGGAAGCCGCCGCCGCGCTCAAGCAACTGCCTGCCGACGTGGGCGTCAGCGAAGGCATCAAGCTGGCGCTGAAGTCCTTGAATCGCTGAAGTCCGCGCTGTTGACATCCGCTGCCGCCCTGTACCCTGAGCTGCCATGCCCATCCAGACCGACGATTTCGCCCCCCAGCCGCCCCGCGTGGTCAGTGCCGCTCCTGGCAATCCCAACGAGGAAGCCCTGGAACGAGCCCTGCGGCCCAAACTGCTGGACGAGTACGTGGGCCAGACCAAGGCCCGCGAGCAGCTGGAAATCTTCATAGGCGCCGCCCGCAAGCGCGAGGAGGCCCTGGACCATGTGCTGCTCTTCGGACCACCCGGCCTCGGCAAGACCACGCTCTCGCACATCATTGCGGCTGAGCTGGGCGTGAACCTGCGCCAGACTTCGGGGCCGGTGCTGGAGAAGCCCAAGGATCTGGCGGCCATCCTGACCAATCTCGAGAAGAACGACGTGCTCTTCATCGACGAGATCCATCGCCTCTCGCCCGTGGTCGAGGAAATCCTCTATCCGGCGCTGGAGGACTACCAGATCGACATCATGATCGGCGAAGGCCCCGCAGCGCGCTCGATCAAGCTGGACTTGCAACCCTTCACCCTGGTGGGCGCCACCACGCGTGCCGGCATGCTGACCAACCCGCTGCGCGACCGCTTCGGCATCGTTGCCCGGCTGGAGTTCTACACGCCCGATGAGCTGCAGCGCATCGTGACCCGTTCCGCGGGACTGATGAAGGCACCCATTGCCCCTGAAGGCGCCCTGGAAATCGCGCGACGCTCACGCGGCACGCCTCGCATCGCCAATCGTCTGCTGCGCCGCGTGCGCGACTACGCCGAGGTCAAGGGCGATGGCCGCATCACGAAGCTCATGGCCGACAAAGCCCTGGCCATGCTGGACGTGGACCCCCAGGGCTTCGACCTCATGGACCGCAAGCTGCTGGAGGCCGTGGTGCACCGCTTCGACGGTGGGCCGGTCGGGCTGGACAATGTGGCTGCGGCTATCGGCGAGGAGCGCGACACCATAGAGGATGTCATTGAGCCCTACCTGATCCAGCAAGGCTTCCTGCAGCGCACGCCGCGCGGGCGCATCGCGACACTGGCGGCCTTCAGGCATCTGGGGGTGGCTCCGCCGAAGAACACAGCGGGGCTGTTTGACGAAGGGTGACGAGGGGTCGGCACGATCAGCATTCGCTGAGGTCCGAAGCGCTCCCGAGGCTTGAGTTGAAGGCGCCATGGGGCGCGCAACACAAAGAAAAGACGCCCCGAACAATCCGCTTCAAAACAGCCTAAGCGCCGCTCTCTGTGAACGTCCTGGAACCATCCAAGGCGTTTTCGTTTGGACGCGGCCTGCCCGGGCTTCAAGATAGGCTTGAACGACGCTACGGCCTGGAACTGCATGCCATCAACGGCACCCGTTGCCCGCCCACCAGTCCAACACGCGCGCACGACTGCTCGACGGCCGCTCCCGCGCGCTTGATCGCCGGCCCATTGCAGCGACGGAACTCCGCAATCGTCTTGTGATTTCGAGCCTTGGACATCCCAAGGCGGCCAGGCACAGCGTCGCGACAACGGTCACGATGACGCGGCAGACACGATCCGGCCCGATCAATTCCTCCAACGACACCGGCAGCAAGCGCCCCTGGCCTCGACGCGCACCCTGCGCATAGCCCATAAGCAGCAATGCCTCGCAACTTGCGTTGCGAGGCATTGTGCTCAGGCGCTCAGAGGTGTGTCAGCGTACTGACACGAACTGCGAAGGTCGCCATTCGCGCATTCTGATCCCGAGGGATTAGAAGTTGTGACGGATACCAGCAGCCAGGCTGTTCAGGTCGCCAGCGTTGTTGTCCTTGTTGTCCAGCTTCGTGAAGAAGCCGTACACCTTGGTGCGCTTGCTCAGGTTGTAGTTGTAGCCCAGGGTGAACTGGTTGGCCTTGGCGCCAGCAGCGCTACGACCAGCGCCACCGAAGTTCACGTGGAACTCGGAAGCACCCATGGTGTACATACCGGCCAGACGCCAGATGTTGCGGGTAGCGCCAGCAACGTCTTCACGCTGCAGGTAGCCACCAACGGTGAACTCGCCCAGTTCGTACAGAGCGCGAGCGGCGAATTGCTTCTGGTTGTCTTGCTTGCTGTAGCCAGCGCCCAGGTGCAGAGGACCCTGGTCGTAGTTACCCGACAGGTCGAAAGCGCGCTTGTCGGCGCCTTCACCAGCGTGCATCGTGATTTCGCCAGTGAAACCGTCGATGTTCGGGGTGAAGTAGCCCACCTTGTTCACGGTGGTCCAGCCGGCGCCCGAGTACAGCTTGTCGTCGGAGGTGCCGGTGTCGTGGTTGTGCATGCTGACGTAGTCAGCGGTGGCGAAGTAGGAACCGTTGGTCCAGTTGCCCAGACGCACGGCACCGAAAGCGCCGCTCAGTTGCACGGACGATTCACGGTTCCAGAAGCTGCCGGAGGTTTGCTTGCCGGTGTCGATGTCAAAGCCATGCTCCAGAGCGAAGCTGACCTTCAGGCCGCCGCCCAGGTCTTCCTGGCCCTTCACGCCCAGGCGCGAACGGTTGTCTTGCACCACCACCTTGCGGTCGCCGGTACCGACCTTCTGGCTTTCCACGGTCACGTTGGCGCGGCCCCACAGGGTCACGGAGCTTTGAGCGAAAGCCGAAGCCGACACAGCGGCCAGAGCAGCGACGAGAGCGATCTTCTTCATCATTTGCCTTTGTAGGTTGAGGTTGTGCCGGGTTGAATCACCCGGTCTTGTCACGCGGAATGTGGCGGCAGTATAGGAGGCCTAGGGTTTGACCGAAGCCCCCGCGACGCGAATTTGCAACAGTCACTTCTGGCAGGGTCATGTGCAGATTTTGTCGCCAGAACCGCCCGGGGATGTCAGAGCAGGGCCGGCAGATGGCCTTCATCGGCCCAGCCCACCAGATGCAATTGCCCCCCGCTGACCATCAGGCGGTTGATCGCTGCATTCCCCAGGCGCCAGCTGCGCGCGGCCTGCAGGTCCAGGCCCAGTGCAGCGCGGTACAGGCAGTCCAGGACGCCGCCGTGCGTCACCAGCAGCAGGGTCTGCCCGGCGTGCTGTGCCGAGAGCTCGCGGACCACGCCCAGCACCCGCTCGCTGAACTGGCGCAATGACTCGCCGCCCGGCGCAGCGAAGTCGGGGTCGCGCGCCTTCCAGCGCTGCTGGGCGTCCGGCTCCCGTTCCCCCAGCTCGGCCCAGGTATGCCCTTGGAAATCCCCGAAGCAACGCTCCCGCAGGCCGACATGCCATTGCACAGGGAGGCTGCGCCGCGCAAGCAGGGGCGCCAAGGTCTGGCGGCAACGCTGCAGATCGCTGCAGAACACCTGTTCCAGCGCTTCATCCAGCAAGGCTGCGGCCAGGGCGTGGGCCTGGGCCAGCCCCTGCTCATTCAATGGGATGTCCAACTGCCCCTGGAGGCGCCCCTGCGCGTTCCAGTCAGTCTGGCCGTGGCGAACACAGACCAGACGGGTGACCTCATCCAGTCCCCCCATGGCAGATCAGCCCTGCCAGATGACGTCGGCGCGCTGGGCCTGGCTCAGGCGCAGCATGTCAAGCAGAGGCCAGACCCGCTGCTTCAGCGTGATCTCCTGACGCCGCGGAGGCGCCTCGCCCTGGGACTGCGCCTCGGCCACGAGCGCGGCGAAGGCCGCCTCGTCCGCCTCGACGGCTGCCGCAAGCGCCTGCAACGCAGCAGGCAGGTCGGCGACCGGGATGATGCCCTGAGGCGTCACTTCGCGGCCCAGCGCCGCCAGCACCTGCTGGGCGGCATCCGGAAGGTAGATCACATCGGCCGCAGCCTTGGACTTGAATCGATACATGGGACCCCCGGCGCGGCACTGGCGCATGCGAAAAGCAGAGCACCTATTGTGTACCTCGACCCCCAAGCTCAACCGCCGCCGCCATGGATCAGGCGAATGGCGGGTCGCTCTGCGCCCCAGACGCGGGACTCGAAGCCCGCCACGTCCATGGCCGGGGAAAAGAGATAGCCCTGGTACTCATGGCAGCCGGCCTCCCGCAGGAAGTCTCGTTGCGCCTCGCTCTCCACCCCTTCGGCGATGACCTGCAGCCCCAGCGCCCGCCCCATCTGCACCACGGCGCGAACAATGCCGACATCGCTGGCATCCTCAGGCAGGCCCTGGACGAAGCTGCGGTCGATCTTGAGGCGCTGGATGGGAAAGCGCTTGAGGTAGGCCAGGCTGGAATAGCCGGTGCCGAAATCATCGATGGACAGACAGACGCCCAACTCGGCCAATGCCTGCAGACGGCGCAACGCCTCGTCGGCATCCCTCAAAAGAATGGACTCGGTCAGTTCCAGTTCCAGCAGTTGCGCCGGCAGGCCGGCCGACTGCAGCACCTGACTGACCGTCTCGACGAACTGCGCCTGCTGGAACTGCAGGGCGGACACATTCACCGCCACCGGCATGCGCCGCCCCTGATGCCACCAGCGCACAGCCTGGGCCACAGCCTCGTGCAGCACCCAGTCGCCGATGGCAACGATGAAGCCGCTCTCCTCGGCCACGGGAATGAACTCGACGGGCGAGATCTCGCCGCGCAAAGGGTCGCGCCAACGGATCAGGGCCTCGGCACCAATCACCTGCCCGCTCACCAAGTCCAGCTGCGGCTGGAAGTGAAGGCGAAAGCGCCCCTCCAGCAAGGCCTGGCGCATGGCGTGATCCAGGCGCATGCGGGCCAGCAGATCGACATCCTTGCGCGGCTGGTGAAAGCGGAATCCTGCGCGGCCACTGTCCTTCACGCCCTGCATGGCCCGCTCGGCGCTGGAGGCCAATTCATCCAAGGATTCGCCATCGCCCGGAAACAGGGAGATCCCGATGCTGGCGGTCACGGTGAAGCTGAGCGTATCAAAGCCAAAGGGGCGGCCCATCGCTTCCAGCACCCGCCGGGCTGTGTGCTCAGCGCCGCGGGCATCCGCCTCGTGAATCAGCAGCGCAAACTCGTCGCCGGACAGCTTGGCCACGGTGTCCACCTCGCGAAGGCAGTCACGCAGGCGCTGCGCCACTTCGCGCAGGACGCGATCGCCGAAGGCATGGCCCAAGGTGTCGTTGATCTGCTTGAAGCGGTCGAGGTCGACGAAGAGCATCGCGAAACCCGAGGACTCCCGCTTGGCAATGGCCCGCGCGTACTCCACACGCTCTGCCAGGGCACGCCGGTTGGGCAGGCCCGTGAGCATGTCGGTATGGGACAGCTCCTCGATGCGCTGGCTGGCCGCGAGCTGCTCGCTGAGGTCGCGGAAGGAGAACACGCGGCCCACGGGCCGCTGGCGGCTCCACTGCGGCAGCGAGACACGCTCCAGCACACGACCGTCCAGCAGACGGATCACGTCGCTGCTCTGCAGCAGCGGCGCATCCAGCAGGGCAGTCAGGCGCTCGGCATAGGCTGGGCCGTCCACCACACTGCGCCGCATCCAGGCCTGAACGGCGGCATCGTCACGCTCAAGCAGCAGGTCCTCGGGAATGCCCCAGAAAGCGGCGAAGCGCTGGTTGAAATTGCGAATCCGCCCGGCCAGGTCCGTGACCAGGATGCCATCTGCCGTCGATTCCAACGTACTGCGCAGGTCTACGAGCAGGGCCTCGCGCTCTTCCTCGCCACGGCGCTGTGCGCTCAGGTCACGCATGCTGAGCACCCACAGCGCAGGCCCGTGAGGCTGTGCCTCATCCGCCGACACACGACTGGCGCGTCGATCCACCCAGAGGGTATGGCCATCGGCATGCCGCATCAGCGTCTCGGTATGCAGGCCCTCGCAGGCGCCGCCCGCCACCTCGCTCCAGAAAAGCAGGTCCTCGGGCGTGACGCACAGCGATTCGATGCGGCGGCCGACCAGTTGCTCCGAGGTCAGCCCCAACAGGGCTTGCGCGGCCTTGTTGACCTCCAGCACGGTCAGGCCATGGGCATCCAGCAGCCAGACCGCCTCCTGCATGGCGTCAAGCAGCCCGCGATACCTTGCGGCATTCAGCGCACTGGGAATCGATTCATCTGCCTGTCCCGCCAGCCTTTCCTGCCGGACCGGACTCACACCGACACCTCTCCCGAGGGCGTCGCCGCAACGGACTCGAAGAAATAGGCAACGCGGGCGCGCGGGCTGAGGTAGTCCAGCGAGGCTCGGGGCAGCGCACCGGGCTTCAGGCTGCGGCGGATGCCCAGGTCGGGATGGTCTTCCAGGTTGACGATCAGGGCCTCCTCGCGGGAGACCTTGGCGTCATGCACCATGACCCGCGGCTTCAGCGGGCGCGAGGAGTTGACGGCCACGACCAGCGCATAGCGATCATCCGTCAGTTGCACCGTGGACCCCGGCGGATAGACACCCATCATGCGGATGAAGGCATTCAGCATGGTGGCGTCGAAACGGTTGCGCCCCTGGGCAAACATCAGAGATAGCGCCTCGTGTGGCGTCATGGCCTTGGAGACCAGCAGAGGGTTGCAAAGCCCGTCGAAGCGGTTGACCAGGGCCACGATGCGCGAGGCGGCGCTCATGCGGTCCACATTGATGCGCTGGGGGAAGCCCGAGCCGTCAGCGTTCTCGTGATGCTGCGCAATTACCAGCAAAGGCCCGGCGGCCAGATCCATCTGCTTGGCCAGCGCCACCCCTTTGACCACATGGGTCTGGTAGACCTGGCTCTCCGCAGAGGTGAAGCTCTCGTCGCGATGGCGCAGCCGCGGCGGCAACTCCAGTTTGCCGATGTCATGGAGCAGCGCCCCTACGCCGAGGTCCATCATCTCTTCGCGCCCCAGCCCGAAGGCCCGGCCCAGCAGCAGTGAAATGATGGACACGTTCAGGGCATGCGCCGTACCGCGGTCGCCGGCCCCCTCGTTGAGCAGGCGTATGTTCAGGTCGCCTTCGACCAGCATCTTGTCCAGCAAGGCACTGACCAGCGCAGTGGACTGGTCCCGCGAATTGACGGGAGCGCGGGGGACGAGATCGACGATATTCTTGAAGGCTGCCGCCGCCTCGGCGTACTGCCTCTCGCACAGCGAAAGCGCTTCGCGCTGGGCGGCCAGCGCCTTGCGATGGGCATCCTTCTGCTGCTGTTCAGGGCTGAGCGCAGGATTGCTGCGCTCCACCACCGCAGGGGCCGGTGGCGCCTCATCAGGCAGTTCGCTCTTGCCGGGGCTCCAACGCACCTGCTTGAGACCCAGGCGGCGCAGCACCAGCAACTGGTCCTCCGAGCTCAGCTTGAAGCTGCTCAATGGAAAGGGGTGCGACATCCAGCCCAGGTCCAGATGGATGAACATCCCGACCTTGAGCTGGGCCACGTCAATCAGCGGATCTGTTGCGTTGTCCTTCATGCGTGTCCTACGCCCTTTCCTCCTTGGGCGCCCTCTGGCGATGCATCGGCCGCCCACCTTGAGAACTTGAGCGATGCACTGGGGGACTTTACACGGATGGATACACCTCATTGACGTATGTGCATCAACAGGTCTGCGCTTGACTGGAAAGATCGCACAGGCCTAGCATGTTCATTTAATGAACTAATGTTCTTTTAAAGAACTTTTCAGCCACCCATTCATCAAGAATGCCCAGCCCTTCCGGCCGGGCCCCACTCAAGACACATCCACGGAAGCCGAGGACCTCATGAACCACGCCTATATCTGCGACGGACAACGCACCCCATTCGGCCGCTACGGCGGAGCACTCTCCAGCGTACGCGCCGATGACCTAGGGGCGGTTCCCATCAAGGCATTGATGGCCCGCCATCCCGGGCTGGATTGGCAGGCGGTCGAGGACATCTTCTATGGCTGCGCCAATCAGGCCGGCGAAGACAACCGCAATGTGGCCCGCATGGCGGCACTGCTGGCCGGGCTGCCCATCGGCGTCCCGGGTGTCACGCTCAACCGGCTCTGCGGGTCGGGCCTGGATGCGGTGGGCAGCGCCGCTCGCGCCATCAAGGCTGGCGAGGCTGATCTGCTGATCGCGGGCGGTGTGGAGAGCATGAGCCGGGCTCCCTTTGTCATGCCCAAGGCCGACGCCGCCTTCTCTCGCCAGAATGCCGTCTATGACACCACCATTGGCTGGCGTTTCATCAACAAGCTGATGAAGAGCCAGTACGGGGTCGATGCCATGCCTGAGACTGCCGAGAACGTGGCCCGTGAGTTCGGCATCGAGCGAGAAGCCCAGGACCGCATGGCCCTGTCCAGCCAGAAGAAGACCCTGGCCGCACAGCAGGCCGGCTTCTTCGATGCGGAGATCTGCCCGGTCGAGATCCCCCAAAAGAAGGGCGAGGCCTTGTGGATACGCAAGGACGAGCATCCGCGCGATACCAGCCTGGAGGCGCTAGCGCGGCTCAAGGGCGTGGTGACGCCCGAAGGCTCGGTGACGGCCGGCAACGCTTCCGGCGTCAACGACGGCGCGGTCGCCCTGCTGCTGGCCAGCGAGTCGGCCGCCCAGCGCCATGGCCTGACACCCCGCGCCCGGGTGGTCGCCATGGCGACCGCAGGGGTCGCGCCGCGGATCATGGGCATCGGTCCAGCCCCGGCAACCCAGGCCGTGCTCGCCCGCGCGGGACTGAGCCTGGAACAGATGGACGTGATCGAACTGAACGAGGCCTTCGCCGCCCAAGGGCTGGCCGTGCTGCGCCAGTTGGGCCTTCAGGATGACGACCCCCGCGTCAACCCCAACGGCGGAGCCATCGCGCTAGGCCACCCCCTGGGCGCCAGCGGGGCCCGCCTGGCACTCACGGCCGCCAACCAACTCCAGCGCAGCGGCGGCCGTTATGCCCTGTGCACCATGTGCATTGGCGTGGGGCAGGGCATCGCGCTCATTCTTGAGCGGGTCTGAGCCCGCAATTGCCCCGCAATTGCCCCGCAAAAGGAGCCTGACCGGCTTGGCGCCCGCTATGCGAACGCCAAACCCCTGCCCTTCCCCCATTGGACTGCCTATCGCGATGACTGCGCAGCCTGGGAACGTGTGATACTGGGCCTGAGGGGCCATATATCACACATATGTCTAAAGTCATATGCGTAAGTTCTAGGCCCCTCCCGAAACTTGCCGACCTAAAAGAAGCAAGACAGGGGGATGATCCGCCACCCGGTGCCGCTTGGTGACCGAGGCCCGCTCGAAGCGACCTGCATCAGGCCGTGAGATGCGTGCGCCCTAAAATCACCAAAATGGTGCATCCATGTGCGTTCGTCGCCCAACGCTTGCGAAGTCGTCACACGTTGTAGTGACAGACTTCTATAGTCGGCGCTTGAATTGATCGCGCTCAGACGTTTTTGGGCGCCCATCGGACCCTGGAACGCCATGTCTGCAGCTCGCGCCTTTGATGATCTCGCCTCCGTCGCAGTTCCGGCCAGCCCGGCTCCCACTGTCTCTCAGGAACCACAGACGCCCTTGAAGCGTGACCTCGTGGCCGGCCTGGAGAAGGGATTGGCCGTGATTGAAGCCTTCGACCAGGAACGCCCTCGCCTCACCATCAGCGAGGTGGCGGCCCGTACGGGCCTCACGCGTGCCGCAGCGCGCCGCTACCTGCTTACATTGAGCTACCTGGGCTTCGTGTCCCAGGACCGCAAGATGTTCGCTCTCACACCCAAGGTGCTTCGCCTGGGGCAGAGCTATATGCATTCGGCGCGCCTGCCTCGCATCGTCGAGCCCGAGTTGCATAAGCTGGCGTTTGCGCTGAAGGAGGCCAGCGCCGCTGGTGTGCTGGACGGCAACGATGTCATCTGCATCGCCGCCACCAGCGCCGGCCGCGTGCTGTCACAGCACCTGCAGTCGGGCGGGCGTGTACCGGCCTACTGCTCCGCCAATGGCCGAGCCTTGCTGGCAGCGCTCGCGCCGGAAGACGCCGACGCCTGGATTGCCCGCCAGACCCTGGAGCCCGTCACGCCCCACACCATCACCCACCCGGACCGCCTGCGCACCGAGGTCGCCCGCGCCCGGGCCCTGGGCTACGCCTGTGTGGACCAGGAGCTGGAACTGGGGCTTCGCAGCCTCGCGGTGCCCTTGAAGAACTATCGCGGCGACGTGGTGGCAGCGCTCAACATCTCCATCCACGCTTCTCGCATGAGCATGGAGCAACTGGTCGAGCACGCCCTGCCGCCGCTGCTGCAGGCCCAGCAGCACCTGCGCATGCTGCTCTGAGCGCTCCCTCGCTTCCGGGAACGAAGGAGCCGCCCCGCATGGTCCGTGTCAGAACGGTTGGGGGGGCCTTCAGCAAACGCCTTGGAGCCATGCCAGGGCGTTTTGCATTGCGGCGCGGCCTTTGCGTGCAAAAGAAGGCTCGGCAAGGCGGCAGGCGGACGTCAGACCGCCCAGAGGCGCTGCCGCAGCAGCGGGCTGACGCGGTAGCGCTCGTTGCGGCTGGCCTCGAAGAGGGCATCCAGGGTTTCGACCACCCGGGCCACGCCCAGTTGGGAGAGCCACTCGAACGGCCCAGCAGGGTAGTTGACACCCAGCTTCATGGCCTGATCAGCGGCGGCCTCATCGCAAACACCTTGCCACACGGCGTCAGCACCTTCGTTGACCAGCATGGCGAGGGTACGGGCAACCACCAGCCCTGGCGCATCACGCAAGAGCAGCGGCGCCCAGCCCACAGCGCAGAACAGCTGTTGGACCTGCGTGCGACCGGCCTCGCTGCAGCGAGGCGCAAAGGACAGGGCAAGCGCCTCGGTACGGGGGCCCTGCAGGGGCCAATCCATCACGGCCAACTCGGCATGCCCGCTCCTGCAGGCCAGCTCAGCCGCACAGCGTCCGTTGCTCAGGTGCAATTGAAGCGTCCCCAGCGCCAGGCCCGCCCAGGGCGATTGCGGTTCACGCTGGAAAGCGAGGCCAGCCGCCTCCAAGGCCTGACCCAAGGCATCGACCAGTCCCCCTTCGCCCCTGAGCTGCAGCGCAGGCAGGACCGCGCCCTGCTGGCGCTCCATGGGGGCGGGCATCACCGGAACACCCTCGTAAAAGCCTTTGCCCACCTTGCGACCCAGGCGCCCACCATCCACCAGGGCCTTCTGGACCAGGGAGGGCATGTAGCGCTTGTCACCGAAGTTGGCCTCGAAGACGGACTGCGTGACCAGAAAGTTGGTGTCATGCCCGATCAGGTCCATCAGCTCGCAGGGCCCCATGCGGAAGCCCACGGCGCGCAAGGCTCGGTCCAGTTGCGCCGGAGTGCCCGCCTGCTCCAGCAACAGCGCGAGGGTTTCGGCGTAATAGGGGCGGGCGATACGGTTGACGATGAAGCCCGGCGTCGACTTCGCATGCACCGGTGCCTTGCCCCAGCGGCGAGAGAGTTCGTAGATAGCCTCGGCAACAGAAGGCTGCGTCTCCGCGCCGGACACCACCTCCACCAGCTTCATCAGCGGCACAGGGTTGAAGAAGTGCATCCCCACGAGGCGCTCGGGATGTTGCATGCCATTGGCCAGTGCAGTGATGCTGATCGAGGAGGTATTCGAAGCGATCAGGGCGTCGGGCCCCAGCAGGGCGTCCAGTTCACGCAGCAGGGCCTGCTTGGGCTCCAGCTTCTCGATGATGACTTCCACCACCAGGGCGGCACTGGACAGCTCGCCCATCGCCGACACCGGCTGGATCCGTGCCAGCACAGCCATGCGCTCGGCTGCCTCCATCCGCCCTTTGGCCACCAGGCTTTCCAGGGCCTTGGCGATCTGCGCATGAGCAGCGGCGGCGGCCCCCTCACGCACATCCATCAGGCGCACCGGGTGACCGGCCTGGGCCGCCACCTGGGCAATGCCAGCACCCATCACGCCGGCGCCGATCACCCCGATCAGCGCCTCGGCGGCCGGGCGGCTTGCCACCGCCCACTGCAGAACCTCGCTCATGCGCCCTCCCCCTGCGGCACCCAGGCCGCCGAACGCTTGGCCATGAAGGCAGCAAAGCCTTCTCGAGCCTCCTCGCCCACGCGTACACGGGAGATGGTCTGGGCGGTCAGCTCGCGCACCTCCGCGGTCACCGGCCCGACCGCCAACTGGCCCAGCAGCTGCTTGATCTCGGCCTGAGCCTGCGGGCCATTGGCCAGCAGTTCGGCCAGCCAGCGCTCCAGGGCCTCGTCCAGGGCCTCAGGCGCGACGACCTCGTGCACCAGGCCCATGGCCAGGGCCTCGCTGGCGGGGATGCGGCTGCCCGTGAGGGCCAGGCGGCGTGCCTGGCGGCTGCCAACGGCATTGACCACGTAGGGCCCGATCACCGCCGGAAGGATGCCGAATCGCGCCTCACTCACTGCAAAGCGGGCATCCTGGCTGGCCACCGCAATGTCGCAGGCGGCCGTCAGCCCGACGCCGCCGCCTAGCGCCACCCCCTGCACACGGGCGATCGTGGGCTTGGGGCAGGACTGGATTCGGTACAGCATGGCCGCGAAGCGCCGCGCGTCGTGCAGATTCCACTCCTGGCTGGACTGCGCCGCACGCTGCATCCATTGGATGTCCGCGCCCGCGCTGAAGGCCTTGCCCGCGCCGGCCAGCACGATGACGCGCACCTTGGGGTCGGCGGTCAGGCGCTCGAAGGCCTGGTCCAGCTCGCCGATCATCTGCTCGTTGAAGGCGTTGAACACCTCCGGACGGGTCATGGTGACGCGCGCCACGCCGCGAGCGTCCACCGCAATATGCAATGTCTCCACCGTGAAACTCCTTGTAATGAGCGAAGTATCGCAGCGCAGCCGTCTGCCTCCCGTTGGCGGCAGAATTCCTCCATGCCGCTGCCCAGCCCCTGGATGCCAAGTCCGCCTTTCCTCCAGCCACTCACGCTGGACGGAGAGGAGTTACGCATCGAGTCGCAGTGGCTGGGCAATGCGCAGGACGCTAGCCAGCCTCTGTTGGTCTTCCTGCACGAGGGCTTGGGTTCGCTGAGCCAGTGGCGGGAGTTCCCGGCGCGCTTGTGCGAAGCGCTGCATCTGCCCGGCCTGGCGTTTTCACGCCCAGGCTATGGCCAGAGCTCGCCGCGTACCGCCCCCTGGCCGCCGGACTACCTCCAGCGCCAGGCGCGAGGGCTACTGCCGGCCTGCTTCGAGGCCCTGGGCTTGGCCGATCGCCCCCTGCTGCTGTTCGGCCACAGTGACGGCGCCAGCCTGGCCCTGCTCTACGCGGCCCATGCACCGCATCAGGTGCGGGGTCTGGTGGCGATGGCACCGCACCTGTTCGTCGAGCCCATCACCCTGCTGGGCCTGCATGCCGCCAAGACGGCCTACGAACAGGGCGGCTCTCTGCGCAAGGCCCTGGCCCGCCACCATGCCGACACCGACTCCGCCTTCTATGGCTGGAACGACGCCTGGCTGCGCCCCGGCTTCGAGGACTGGAACATCGAGGCCGAGCTGGCGGGCCGCCTGCAGTGCCCCGTGCTCGCGGTTCAGGGGGTGAATGACGAGTACGGCAGCCTGCGCCAGATCGAGACCATCGCCGAGCTGCATGCGGATACCCGGCTGCTCGCGCTGCCCGACTGCGGCCACAGCCCGCACAAGGACCAGCCCGAGCGGCTGATCACGCACATGCAGGACTGGCTCGCCAGCCTGGCCTGAACTGCGGCGCCCGACTTCGGTCGCGGCCAGCAACCGTTCACGTCGCCACGACGGCGATTCGTCGCAGCCCCCTGGAAGACCGGACAGCCGGCGCGCACACTCCTCACATCGACAAAGCCATGAGGCCCGCCACCACCGAGATGCCCGAGAGGAATGCCATGAAAGCCGCCACCAAGACCCTGCTCACCGCCCTTCTCGCCGTTGCCAGTGCCGCGTCCCTGACGCTGGCCCAGGCCGACGCCACCGGTGGTCAGCCCTGCCTGGGTGCACCGGCCATGCAACTGCCCTCGCTGAGCCTGGCCCAGGGGCACACCACGCACCAGGCAGGCCGGCAGGCCTGAGGCGGCCGGCCGCCTCCCTCTTCGGCGAGCGACGTCCGCCATCGCACGAACTTTCCAGGTCCTCCACTGCGCCCGGCTGAAACCGGGCTTTTTTTCGGCTCATGAAAAAGGCCGCCTTGCGGCGGCCCTTGTGGCGCGACACGGCGCAGGCAGGCTTACCAGATGCGGATGCGCTCTTCGCTGGGCTTGAACATCTTGTCGCCCTGCTTGGTGCCAAAGGCCTGGTGGAAACCGTCATGGTTGACGGCCGCGCCGTTGGCGCGGTACTCGCCAGGCGAGTGCGGGTCGATGACCAGCAGCTGCAGCAGACGCTGCTCGCGGGCCTTCACACGCCAGGACTGCGACCACCCCAGGAAGAAACGCTGCTCGCCGCTGTAGCCGCCAATGCTGGGCGCGGCCTGACCGCCCAGGGAGCGTTGGTAGGCCTTGAAGGCGATCTGCAGGCCGGAGAGGTCCGCAATGTTCTCGCCCAGGGTCAGTTGGCCGTTCACATGCTTGCCGGGGATGGGCTCATAGCCGTTGTACTGCGAGACCAACTTGGCGGTGATGCTGTCGAAGGCCTTGCGGTCTTCCGGCGTCCACCAGTTGCGAAGCACGCCATCGCCGTCGAACTGGCTGCCCTGGTCATCGAAACCATGGCTGATCTCGTGGCCGATCACGGCACCGATGGCGCCGTAGTTCACGGCATCGTCGGCGTTCATGTCGAAGAAGGGCGGCTGCAGGATGGCGGCCGGAAACACGATCTCATTCTGCGAGGGGTTGTAGTAGGCGTTGACCGTCTGCGGCGTCATGCCCCATTCCTTGCGGTCCACCGGCTTGTCGGCCTTGGCGGCCATGCGCAGCCATTCGGCGCGGCCTGCGCGCTGGTTGTTGCCCAGTGCGTCGCCAGCCTTCACGACCAGGTGGCTGTAATCACGCCAGGCCTCGGGGTAGCCGATCTTGGTCATGTACTTGGACAGCTTGTCCTGCGCCTGCACCTTGGTGGCCGGCGACATCCAGCTCAGGCCGTCGATGGAGTCCTTGTAGGCAGCCAGCAGATTGGCGACCAGCTTCTCCATGCGGGCCTTGGCCTCGGGCGGGAAATGACGTGCCACATAAATCTGGCCGATGGCCTCACCCAGGGCGACATTGACCTCGGCCACACCCTTCTGCCAGCGCGGCAGCTCAGCCTTCTGCCCGGACAGGGCCTGGCCATGGAAGGCAAAGGAGGCCTCGCGCAGGGCCTTGGGCAGCACGCCGGCATAGCTGTCCAGGGTGCGGGTCTTCAGGTAGAGCTTCCAGTCGGCCAGCGGCACGTCGGCCAGCAGCCTGGCAATGCCCTGCACGGCGCTGGGCTGCATGAGGGACACGGTGTCCAGCTTGGGCAGGCCGGCGGCCTGGAACAGGGCGGCCCAGTCCAGCTGCGGCGCCTGCTGGGCCAGGTCGACCAGGCTGACCGGGTTGTAGGTCTTGACCGGATCTCGGTTCTCGACGGTGCTCCAGTGCAGCTGGGCAATCTTCTCCTCCAGGGCGTAGACGCGCTGGGCAGCCGCGGCAGTGTTCTTCTCACCCGCGAAGCCGACCAACTGTCGCAGATAGGCCTGATAGGCCTTGCGGGCCTCACCCATGCGGGCGTCGTCCTTCAGCAGGTAGTAGTCGCGGTCGGGCAGCCCCAGGCCGGCCTGGAACAGGGTCAGGCGATTTTCCTGGGGCTTCTTGGCGTCTGCGTCCACATACATGGCGAAGGGCGTAGCCACCTCACCCTGCACCTGGCCGATCCAGCGGGTCAGGTCAGCGACGGACTTCAGGCCGTCAATGGCCTTCAGATGCGGCTGCACGGGTTTGAAGCCGGCGCGATCAATGGCCGCCGTGTCGATGAAGGTCGCGTAGTAGGTGCCGATCTTGAACTCATTGCTGCCAGCCGCCTGCTTGCCCTTGGCCAGCTCCTCGACAATGGCGCGCACGCGGGCATCCGACATGTCGCGCAACTGCACGAAAGTGCCGAAGGAGGACTTGTCAGCCGGAATCTCGGTGCGCCCCAGCCAGCCGCCATTGGCGGCCAGAAACAGATCGTCCTGTGCCCGCACGGCGGGGTCGTAGTTGGGCAGGTCTAGGCCGTGGTTGTGGGGGGCGGCAAAGGCGGCTCCGGCCAGTTGGATCATCAGCGCCAGCGCGCCCAGTTTGAAGGTCGACTTCATGGACTCTCTCTCGACCCCTCCGCGCTCCTGACGCTCGGGGATTGTTGTAGGTCTTAGGGATGGACGAAAGGGCGAAAGCATACGTGCTGCGGTGCACCTGCCCAAAAGTCAGCCACCCGTGAAAGCCCTAGCCAAGGGCCCGCCACCCCGCAGGCGCGGGTCGGGTCAGCCCCGACAGAGGGCTCGCCGGCATGGCCTTCGACACTGTGCGGCGCCCCGGCATCGGCCGCACCATGCGGGCACCGATCCCCTTTCGAACAAGGCACTGGCCATGTCCTTCCCCACCTTGCTGCTGTGGCTGCTGCTGGCCCTGGTCTGCTGGCCGCTGGCACTGCTGGCGCTGTTGCTGTGGCCCGTGATCTGGCTGCTGCTGCTGCCGTTTCGGATTCTGGGCTTTGCCGTCGGCGGCGGCCTGGCCCTGATCCAGGCCCTGTTCTACCTGCCGGCGCGCCTGCTGGGCTGGCGCGGCTGATCAGCCAGGCATCATGCCGTCCACCACCATCAGCGTGGTGTCACAGCGGCGGGCGAGATCCGGGTTGTGGGTGACGAAGAGCACCGCCGTGCCGTGATCCCGGTTGACCTGACGCAGCAGCTCGAACACGGCATCGGCGCTCTTGCTGTCGAGATTGCCCGTGGGTTCGTCTGCCAGCAGCAGGGCAGGCTGCATGGCCAGGGCCCGCGCCACAGCCACGCGCTGCTGCTGCCCACCGGACAGGCGCGCCGCCGGCGTGTCCTTCCAGGGACTCAGGCCCACGCTGTCCAGAAGGCGCAGGGCGCGTTCCTCGGTCAAGGCATCTGGAAAGCCCTTGAGCCCCACCATGGGCAGCATCACGTTCTCCAGAGCGCTGAAGGCGCCGATCAGGTGGTGGTACTGAAAGACGAAGCCGATGGTGTGGCCACGCAGGCGGGTCAGCGCAGCGTCGTCCATGGAGGTCGTCTCCTGGCCCTGGATCAGCAACTGGCCCTGGGTGGGGCGGTCCAGCAGGCCGACGATATTGAGCAGGGTGCTTTTGCCTGAGCCAGACGGCCCCATGACGGCGGAAAACTGCCCTGGCATCAGGCGCAGGTCGATGCCGTGCAGCACCTCAACCTCGGTGGGCTGTCCCACATTGAAGGACTTGCGCACCTGGCGCAGCTCCACGACGGGCGTCAGTGAATCATCCACGGATGGCCACCACAGGGTCGAGGCGGGCCGCACGCAAGGCCGGCGCCAGGGCGGCCAGCAGGCCGGTCAATGTGGCCAGGCCCAGGGCCAGCAGGTAGAGGTTGGGATCAAAGGTGATCGTGAACATTGGCGTTCCGTCCGGCGTCTTGGCGTAGCCGAGCCAGAGCTTCAGGGCCAGGGACCCCACGACGCAGCCTATCAGCGCCCCGCCCAGCCCCAGCAGGCCGCCCTGCAGCAGGAACACGCGCATGACCTGACCCCGCGAGATGCCCATGGCGCGCAGGATGCCGATCTCCTTGGAGCGCTGCACCACCGACACCACCAGCACGCTGGCAATGCCGAAGGCCACCGACAAGCCCACGAAGAAGCGGATGGCCGTGTTGGCCGTGCTCTGCGACTGCACGGCGCTGAAGAACTGCGCATTGGTCTTGATCCAGCTGTCCGCCTGCACCGGCGCCATGGCGGCAATGCGCTGCGCCACGCGCTCGGCGGCATAGACGTCGCGCACGGTGAGGTCGATGCTGGTCACGCCGCCGGCGTAGCCCAGCAGGCTCTGGGCGCTGTGAAGGGAAACAAAGCCGGTGCGCTGGTTGGCACCCTTGTTGCCCAGGTCCAGGATGCCGGCGATCTCGAAGGTGTTGGCCGCGCCGCTGGCGGCGCTCACCCGCAGCTTGTCGCCCACGGCGAGCCCCAGGTCATTGGCCAGCTCAATGCCGATGAGGATGTCCGTGGCGCCCAGGCGGGCGCGGCCCTTCACGATCTTGTCACTGAGGCTGACGATGCGGTCATAGTGCTCCAGCTCCACGCCATTGAGGCTCAGAGAGCGGCTGGTGTCGCCCCGCTGGATCAGGGTCGAGCCGCTGACCGTGGGCGACACCACCTTCACCTCCGCCATGGCCCGCAGCTGCAGCAGCAGGGACTGCCACTGGTCGATGGACTTGAGGCGCTGCAGGGGTGCCTGGGTCGTGGTGGCGAAGGCGGCAGAGCCCTCAGCATGCAGCACCCGCACCTGCTCTTTGGGGGGCAGCAGCTGCACGTGAGGCTGGGCGGTCAGCACGCGTCGCACCAGATTGGCCTGCAAGCCCGCCAGCAGGGCGGACATGAAGACGATCACCGCCACGCCGATGGAGACGCCGACGATGATGAAGAGGCTCTGCATCCGGCCCTCGCGCAGGAAGCGAGCCGCGACGATCCACTCAAAGGGCTGCCAGCGCGCCAAGGCCATGCTAGGCCCCCGCGCCGCGGAGATGCTGACCGGGCTGCCAGCGCTGATCCGGCGCCAGCAGCACGCGCTCGCCCGCCTTCAGCCCTTGCTGCACCTCCACCAGGCCCCCGGCCCGCAGGCCCAGACGCAGCTCGCGGCGCTGCAGCCGGTCGTCGGTGTCCAGGACCCAGACCCAGGGTTGGCTTGAATCGGCCTGCAGCACGGCCTCCAGCGGCAGGCTCAGCGCCAGGCTGCGACGGGCGACTTCGATTTCCACGGAGACCGTCATGTCCTGGCGCAGATAGGCCGGCGGCTTGGGCACGGCCAGCTTGATCTCCACCGAGCCTCGCTGTGCATCCACGCCCGGGCTGATCTCGCTGACGCGCGCCTCGAAACGCTGCTCTGCATAGGCGTCCGCCGAAGCCTGCGCCGCCTGACCGACCTTCAACAGGCCCAGATTGCGCTCGTCGATCTGGGCCACCAGCTCGCTGGCACCGCCCGGTGCCAGCAGCAGCAGCACCTTGCCGGCCTGCACGACCTGGCCGGGCTCCACACTGCGATTGACGATGACGCCAGCCACCGGCGCCTTGAGGCTCATGTAGTCCAGCCGAGCCTTGGCCGCCAAGGCGCTGGCCCGGGCCTGTGCCAAGGTGCTGCGGACCAGGGCCAGGTCCGCGCCCTGGGGGTCGCCGGACTGCCGCTGCAGCATGGCCGCGCGGGCCTGGGCTTCGGCCACCTGAAGTGCACGGCTGGCTTCGTCCAGGGCGGCCTGCCCGATGAAGCCCTGGCGGAACAGATCTGCCTGACGCGCATGCTGGGCCCGGATCTGGGCCAGATTGGCCTGCGCCTGGCGTTCGGACTCACGGGCCGCCGGCGCCTGCACCTCCTGCAGCAGCCTCAACCTGGCCTCGGCCTGCTGGACGGCCAGCTCGGCTGCCTGCCAGTTGGCCAGGGCCTCGCTCGATTCGAGGCTCAGCAGCAACTGCCCGGCCTCCACCGCCTGCCCTTCCTCCACCAGCACCTGCCGTACCGTGCCCGTCAGCTGCGCGCCCAGCTCCACGCGATGAGGCGCCTGCACCCGAGCACTGGCAACCACCGTTCGCACCAGATCACGCGGCTGCATCTGCTGCCACCGCACCGCCGGACCATCCCAGTGACGCCAGCCCCAGGCCAGTGCCAGCAGGGCCAGGGCGCCCAGGGGCAGCAAGAATTTCCAACTCCAGCGCATGTGCGTGCACTTCCGTTCGAAGGTTGATATGACCATTGTCGAAACAAGCAGGCCGCGAATGGCTTGACAAAGCTCAAGCCCTTGAGCGCCCCGTCGTAAAGAAATGCAGCAAGGCGCACAGCTTCGGGCATCATGGCCCGAAAAGGCCGCGCGGCGCTTCTGCGCGACCCACCAATGGCACTGCCAGCAAGGCGCAGCCGAACTCCACGCAAAGCAGGCGCTGCGCGGACGCGGAGCAAGCACTTACAGTTGGCAGGCCACACATGAGGCGGGGGCCTGACGCCCCGCGCTGTTGAGGAGGGACTCACTTGCAAAGCCCGCGCGAGTCATCAAGCCACGCAACGCCGACGCCGGCAGGGGCCGCGAGCGTCAAGCTGCCAGCGCTCGCCCGGCAATGGCTGGACCAACTGCCGGAACTGGTGTGGCTGGCACATGCGCAAGGCCAGCTCAGTGCCTGCAGCGCGCCCTTGCTGGCCTATGTGGGCCTGCCAGAGCGCGAGTTGGTGGCCCAGGGCTGGCGCAGCTTCATGCCCGCGGAGGAACTGGCCACCCTGGCCCAGGCCTGGCCGACAAGGCAGGCGATCAGTGTCGACCTGCGCCTGCGCAATGCGCAAGGCGAGTTGCGCTGGCACCTGTGCCTGGCCCGTCCCCTGCTGGACGCCGATGGCAGCCTGCAGGGCTGGATGGGTTCCTTCGTCGACATCGACGCCCGCAAGCGCAGCGAGACGCTGCTCCGTGAAACGGACGCCGTCTGGAAGCTGGCCCTGGAGAGCACCGGGGACGGCGTGTGGGACTGGCGCATCGACGAAGACATCGAGACTTTCTCGCCGCGCTATCTGCAGATGTACGGCTACGACCCCGAGGAGATCGCCGAGCGGCCCGACGCCTTTGACAGGCTGACCCATCCCGACGACGTGCCCGGCATGGAACGGGACCGCCAGGAGCATTTCGATGGCCGCACGCCGGCCTATGTCAACGAGCACCGCGTGCGGTGCAAGGACGGTAGCTGGAAATGGGTGCTGAGCCGCGGCATGGTCATTGCCCGCGACGAGCTGGGGCGGCCGCTGCGCATGGTGGGCACGCACACGGACATCACGGCGCGCAAGGAAGCCGAGGTGCTGATCTGGCAGCAGGCCAACTTCGACGCACTCACAGGCTTGCCCAATCGCCGCATGCTGCGTGACCGCCTGGAGCGAGAGATACGCCGGGCCCGCGAGCACCGGACGCAGCTGGCGGTGCTCTTCATTGACCTCGATCACTTCAAGGAGGTCAACGACACCCTGGGCCATGGCAAGGGTGACCTGCTGCTGCAACAGGCGGCGCAACGCATCCGCGACAGCCTGAGGCCGGCCGACGTGGTGGCGCGCATGGGCGGCGACGAGTTCACCGTGCTGCTGAGCCCGGTCGGAGGCCATGGCGAGATCGAGGCCATCGTGCAGTTGCTGATCGAGCGCGTGGCCAGCCCTTTTCGGCTCGAAGGCGAGCGCGCCTTTGTCTCGGCCAGCGTGGGCATCAGCCTGTTTCCGGACGATGGTGATCACATCGAGGCGCTGTTCAAGCATGCAGACCAGGCGCTGTACGTGGCCAAGGATGCGGGGCGCAACCGCTATGCCTACTTCACCCCGGCGCTGCAGCGCGCCGCCCAGAACCGCATGCGACTGGGCAACGACCTGCGCGACGCGCTGGCCGCGGAAAGCCTGCAGGTGGTCTATCAGCCCATCGTGGACCTTCGACGAGGCCATGTCTGCAAGGCGGAGGCGCTGGTGCGATGGCATCACGTCGAGCGCGGCCCGGTCTCGCCGGCCGAGTTCATCCCGATTGCCGAGAGCAGCGGGCTGATCCTGGAGATCGGCGAGTGGGTGTTCCGGCAGGCTGTGCGGGACGTGCAGCACTGGCGGGCCGAGATTGACGAGCACTTCCAGGTCAGCGTCAACAAGTCGCCGGTCCAGTTCCACAGCGAGGCCGGCATGCACACACGCTGGCTGCGCCAGATCGTCGAAGCCGGCCTGCCTGGCGACGCCGTGTCACTGGAAATCACCGAGGGCCTGCTGCTGGAAGGCGGCGACAGCGCCAGCCAGCAGCTGATGGCGCTGCGGCGCGCTGGCCTCAGCGTCGCGCTGGACGACTTCGGCACGGGCTACTCTTCACTGTCCTATCTGCAGCATTACGAGATCGACTGCATCAAGATCGACCGCGCCTTCGTGCACGAGCTCGAACCCGGGAGCAAGGCCCTGGCCCTTTGCAAGGCCATCATCACCATGGCCCATGAGCTGGGCATGAGCGTGGTGGCCGAGGGCGTGGAAACCGCCCACCAGCGTGATCTGCTGGCCAGCATTGGCTGCGACATGGGTCAAGGGTTCTTCTTCGCTCGACCCATGCCAGCCGAGGCCCTGGAGGCCGTGCTTCGCCAGCAACGGCGAAGCACGACTTGACCCCGGTTGAGCCAGATGACCAGAGCGAGGCCCGCGCCGCCGCGTGGCCATGCGGGCAAGACTGCCATCGACTCGGGCCGCGGGGGCAGGATCGCCTGGAAATGGCGATGCCGACAAGCAAGGGGCGCCGACAACAAAGGTCGACACAAATAGGACCCATGAAAACGCAAAGGCCAGCACTTGCGTGCTGGCCTTTTTGTTTGGTGCCCAGGAGAGGACTCGAACCTCCACGGAGTTACCCGCTAGTACCTGAAACTAGTGCGTCTACCAATTCCGCCACCTGGGCTTTGCTTCATTGCTGTCTAAGCAGCGAAGACCGCTACTATAGCACCGGTTTTCTGGATTACCAGCAAATTTCCGAATTTTTTTGAAATCAGCGGGGCACCTCCGGTCGGGCGGCGGCCTCAGGCCTCTTGCGCGCCTTGCGCCTGCCCCCAGCGCGTGTGTGCGAGCAGACCCTGCGGGTCCAACGCGGACTGCAGTTGCCCGCCGATGCGCTGCACGGCCGCGTCGGTATGCCGCCAATAAGCCTGCTGCAACTGCGGCCCCACGCCGTGCTCGGCGCTGATGCTGCCGCCGTGTGCACGCACCAGCCCGTAGATTCCATCCCGCAGCCCAGCCTCGTCCAGCGGCAGCTCGCGGGGCCAGACCAGGTTGAAGTGCAGGCCGCCGTCACCCAGATGCCCGAAGTCAGCCAGGCGGGCCGCCGGGAAATGCGTGGCGAGCCAGGACTTGCCGGCCTCGCGGAAGGCCATGAACTGTCGCCGCGGGAAGGACAAGTCAAAGCCAATGACCTTGCCCTGGCGCCGCAGCCCGTCGCTGATGTGGTGGCGCAGATGCCAGCAGTCAGCGTCTGCGCCCAGCACGGCATCGACCACGGCCTCGCCAAACTCGTCCTCCAGCAGTTGCTGCAGCAGGGCCTGGAGATCCAGCGTTTCGGCGTCCAGCTCGCTGGACAGCTCCAGCAGCAGTGCGTAGTCAGGCAACTGCCCGCCGAACCAGCGCTGGGCCTGGTCCGGGCCGGCCAGGGCTGCCGAGAAGGCCTCGCGCGAGATCGCCTCGAAGGCCGAGACCAGGCCCGGATAGCGCGCCATTACCCGCTGGTAAAGCGGGAACACATCGTCCAGGCTGCGTGGCGCGATCATCGCGACCGCCTGCTGGCGCGGCACGGCAGCCAAGCGGAAGGTCGCGTCCAGCACCAAGCCCAGCGCCCCGGAGGCTCCGATGAAGAGCTGGTGCAGGGCCAGTTGGGCGTTGTCCTTCTGCAGGCCCTGGCCCAGCTGCACGATCTGACCGTCTGCCAGCGCCACGCGCAAGGCCAGGATGTTGGCGCGCACGTCGCCGTAGCGCAGCATGCGCGTGCCGCCCGTGTTGTGCGAGACCATGCCGCCCACGCTGGGATCGGCGCTGAGGTCGATGGGCAGCATGAGTCCATGCCTAGCCAGCCGCTCGTTGATCTCCGACAGGCGAAAGCCGGCCGAGACACGCAAGGTACGGTCCCAGGCATCGAACTCGAACACCTCGCGCAGGCGCTCGGTCGATAGCAGCACCTCGTGCTGCGCGTCGTCCGGCGTGCCAGCCCGCACGAGGCCCGTGTGGGCGCCTTGCGGGACCACGCGCAGGCCGTGGGCTGCGCACAGTGGCAGCAGCCTGGCGGCCTCCTGCTCGCTGCCGGGCCGCAGCAGCCCAGCGGCCCGGCCCGGCGCATAACGCGCAGGCTCGAGATAGCGCGGCTCAATGTCCGAGCCAGGCAAGACCTGACCCCCACCGCAGATCGCCGCGGCGGCGCTCAGGAAGTCGGCGCTCAGCACGCCAGCGCCTCATCGTGAGCGGCGCCGGCCGTCATCTTGAAGATGCCGGTGGCATTGGCTGCATCGAAGCGCAGGTCCAGTTGGCCCCCATCACGACCGCGCTGGATGAATTCATAGAAGGAGCCTGGCACCTCCATGCCCACCACACGGCCTTCGCTGAGGAACTCGCGGCGCACCTGGGCGGCGCGGAAGGCCGTCTGCAGCACGCGGCCCGAGGCCGAGACCTCGATGCGATCCTTGATGGGCCGGCCCAGCGCCTTCTGCGTGGCGGCCAGGGCGTTGAGGTCAGGCACCCGATCCGTGGCATGGTTGAAGGCATTGCCCTCGGTGGCGATCCAGGCCATCTCGGCGGACTCCAACAGCAGAGCCTGGTAGTCCTCCAGCGGAAAGAGGCCGTGCTGACGGTCAAAGCAGCGGATCATGGCCGGCAGCAACTGCAGCGCCGCGGGCCAGGGCAGGCAGCGGTCGCGTGCCAACTGCTCCAGCAGGGCCATGTCGGACGGTTGCAGCGGGTCGCGCGAGGTCGAGAGCACGCGGGTCACCGCGGCCTGGAAGCCCTTGGAGAAGAGCTCGGGATGCAGCTCAGAGACGAAGAACTGGGCGATGTCTTCGGGATGGTCGGCATGACACCAGGCGCGGCCCGTCATCTTCAGCTTGGGCAGCGGATAGGGGGAGGCCAGCTCAAAGCCCAGGGGGCGCAGCACGCGGGTGATGGCCGCCTCGCCGGGCGGCAGCGCGCCGCAGGGCCAGGCCACCGTGCGCAGGGCGCCGTGGTCGAACACCAGCTTCTGGCCGGCCCGCTGCTGGTCCGCCACATAGGCGGCGGCCGCGGGTACACGAAGGGTCACGTCGCGGAACAGGGCCATGTTCAGGGCCTGCGCCATCTCGGCACGCGACACCGTCTCACCCGCCGGCTTCAACAGCGCCGGCGCGACCTCCAGTTGCGCGAAGGTCTCCCGCGCGGCGTTCTCCCCCACCGCACTCGCCAGCAGGCGAAACAGGGCCGTATCCATCATCTCCAGCACTCCAAAACAATCAATTCAGGCAAGGCTCCGCCCAGGCCGTACGCAAAACGGCCGAGACAGCCTCAAGGGAATTCACACGGTGGCGCAGCAGCCCACTGACCCCAACAGCGCCCGGGGACCCGGCTTCGCCGGTCCTACGGATGGCCTTGCAGGCCGCGTCGGACCGGCAGGTCCGACTTCTCGCCGGGCTGGGTAGGTCGACCGGACCCACCCAACCCGGGCTCAGCCCCCCGGACAGGAGGCCGACGAAGCCGGTAGGGGGTCAGACATCAAACCGTACGCCTTGCGCGAGAGGCAGCTCGCGCGAGTAGTTCACCGTGTTGGTGGTGCGGCGCATATAGGCCTTCCAGGCATCGGAGCCCGACTCGCGGCCGCCGCCGGTTTCCTTCTCACCACCGAAGGCGCCGCCGATCTCAGCACCCGAGGTGCCGATGTTGACGTTGGCGATGCCGCAGTCCGAGCCCGAGGCCGACACGAACAGCTCGGCCTCACGGATGTCGTTCGTGAAGATGGCCGAGGACAGGCCTTGCGGCACGTCGTTCTGCAGGGCGATGGCTTCGTCCAGGGTCTTGTACTTCAGGGTGTACAGGATGGGGGCGAAGGTCTCGTGGCGCACGATCTCGGTCTGGGCCGGCATGCGGACCAGGGCCGGCACGGCGTACCAGGCATTGGGAAGCTGCTCAGCCAGCGCGCGCTCGCCGCCGCTGATCTGGCCGCCCTGCTCGCGGGCCGCGGCCAGGGCCGCCTGCATGGCGTCGAAGCTGGCCTTGTCGATCAGCGGGCCGATCAGGGTGCCGGCTTCCAGCGGGTTGCCGATGCGCAGCTGGGATCGTGCCTTGTCCAGGCGGGCCACCAGCTCGTCATGGATGCTTTCATGGGCAATCACGCGGCGGGTGGTGGTGCAGCGCTGGCCGGCCGTGCCGTAGGCACCGAAGAGGATGCCGCGCACCGCCAGTTCCAGATCGGCGCTGGGGCTCACGATGATGGCGTTGTTGCCGCCCAGCTCCAGCAGGCAGCGCCCGAAGCGGGCGGCCACGCGCGGACCCACGGCACGGCCCATGCGGGTCGAGCCAGTGGCGGACACGAGGGCCACCTTGGGGTGGTCGACCATGGCCTCGCCGACGGCGGCGGCGCCGTTGAGCAACTGCGACAGATGGGCCGGAGCCGGGTGGCCGGCCGCCACGTAGCGGGCGACTGCCTTCTCGAACAGGGCCTGCGTGGCCAGGGCCGTCAGCGGGGTCTTCTCGGAGGGCTTCCACAGGCAGGTGTCACCGCAGACCAGGGCCAGGGCCGAGTTCCAGGCCCACACGGCCACGGGGAAATTGAAGGCCGAGATGATGCCCACCACGCCCAGTGGCATGTACTGCTCCATCATGCGGTGGCCGGGGCGTTCGCTGGCGATGGTCAGGCCATGCAGCTGGCGCGAGAGGCCGACGGCGAAGTCGCAGATGTCGATCATCTCCTGCACTTCGCCCTCGCCTTCGCTGGCCACCTTGCCGGCCTCGATCGAGACCAGGCGGGCCAGATCGATCTTGTGGGTGCGCAGTTCCTCGCCAAAGAAGCGCACCAGCTCGCCGCGCTTGGGCGCGGGCACGGTGCGCCACTCGAGGAAGGCCGCATGCGCGCGCTCGACGGCGGCGCGCATGTCCTCGGCGGAAGCCTCGTGCACGGCGCCCAGCAAGGCGCCATCGATGGGCGAACGGACAGACAGGGTGCCGCCCGTGTAGGCAGCGGCGGGAACGCCACAGGCGTTCAGCAGATCGGTGATGTTCATTCCGTCATTCTCCAATGCAAGACCCCGGCGACACGCGAATGTGGCCGGGGCTCTGTGTCAATTCGGTAGGTTCAGCCAGCCATTGTGGGCATGCCCCAACCGGGCCGCGCGGCAGCCGAGGATCCGGCTTTGCCGGGCCTGCGGCTGCGCCCCCTGAGGGGCTGAGGCCGGACACAAACGGCATGCCGTTTGTGCCTGCCGAAGAACCAGGCCTCTGGCCTGGCGCGGCCAGCAAGGCCGGCGAAGCCGGTAGGGGGGAGCCCATCAACCAATACTCTCGACCTGACGCGACTGCTGATAGGCCTTACCGAACTCGTTGGCCAGGAAGGCCGGCAGCTCGACGGCCTCCTGCGGCACGAAGCCCTTCTGCGGCAGCTTGCCCTGACGGAACAGGTCCACGGCGGCGCAGATGCCGGCGGCGGTCGTGATCTGGATGGCGGACAGCGGGCGGGCGCCGTCACGCTCGGCAAAGATCTTGCGAGCGAAGACTTCCTGCACCAGGCGGCCCTGCTTCATGCCCGAGACGGTCACGAAGACCAGCACCACGTCCTGCATGGTGGCGGGCATGCTCTTGCGCATGATGTCCTTGAGCTTTTCCTGGTCGTTCTTCAGCTGGAGGTCGTCCAGCAGGAACTGCATCAGGTCGCGGTGGCCGGGGTAGCGCACGGTCTTGTAGTCGAGGTTCTGGACCTTGCCGGCCAGGGTCTCGCACAGGGTGCCCAGGCCGCCCGAGGTGTTGAAGGCCTCGTACTCGGTGCCGTCCAGAGAGAAGTGCTCCAGGCCTTCCAGCGGCAGGGCGTCGATCTTGCTGCCGTCGTGGATGCACTCGCAGGGGTGGCAGTACTCGTTGATCAGGCCGTCCACCGACCAGGTCAGGTTGTACTTCAGCGCATTGGTCGGGAAGGCGGGCAGCGCGCCGACGCGCATCTTCACGTCCTGCAGGGTGTCAAAGCCCTTGGCCAGGTGATGGGCCACGATGCCGATGAAGCCGGGGGCCAGGCCGCACTGGGGCATGAAGGCGGTGCGCGAGCCTTCGGCGATGCGCATGATCTCCTTGGTGGCGGCCACGTCCTCGGTCAGGTCGAAGTAGTGGCAGCCGGCTTCCAGCGCCATGTGGGCGGCGGGGATGGCCAGGTGGTAGGGCAGCGCGTTCACGATGGCGTCGAAGCCACGCACCATGGCGGCGGCACCGGGGCCGATCTCCTGCACGGCCTGCACCTTGATGCCCTCTTCGGACAGGGCGGCCAGCGCCTTCTCGTTCTTGTCGAAGACGGTCACGTCATAGTGGCCGGAGTTGCGCAGCAGGCGCGCGATGGTTTCGCCGATATGGCCGGCGCCGAGCAGTGCGATCTTCATGGAGGTCTCCTCTAGGAATCAGGTGCGATGGCCCGCAGTCTAGGAAGAGCAATTGACGAAAGAAAGCATGAGATCGTCATTAACGGCTATGCTTTCGTCGATTCGTCAATCTGTATTGACGAAAAGCAAGAATCAAGGGTTTCCCAGGAGTCACGCGCATGAGCCCTCGTCAGCCGCCCGCCACCGCCGCCGCCAGCACCTTTGCCGCCCCGCGCGACCAGCTTGACCGCGAGCTCATCACCCTGCTGCAGGCCAATGCCCGGGAGAGCACGGCCAACCTCGCGCGCAAGCTGGGCATCGCGCGCACAACGGTAGTGGCACGGCTGGCGCGGCTGGAGTCAGAAGGCGTGGTGGTGGGCTACACCGTCAAGCTGGGCTCGGAGGCCTTGGACCGCGGCGTGCAGGCCTATGTGGGCATCAGCGTGCAGCCCAAGGCCCAGCGCGAGGTGATCAAGCGCCTGACGCGCCTGCCGGAGCTGCGCCAGCTGGCCTCGGTCAGCGGCGAGTTCGACTACATGGCCCTGCTGCGCGCTGACACCACCATGCGCCTGGACGCCCTGCTGGACGAGATTGGCGAGATCGAGGGCGTGATCAAGACCACCACCTCGGTCGTGCTGGCCCTGCGCGTGGACCGCAGCGCCGGGGGCTGATCGCCGCGGCGGGCCGTCAACCTGGCACGCGGCTTGCACGTTTTGCGCAACATCAGCCCTCATTTTTGCGGAGTGCACCATGAAGCTGCAGACCACGCCCCATCGCGGACACCGCCTGAGCACCGCCCTCAAGGCCCTGGCCCTCATTGCCCTGGTTTGGGGCGTGGCCTACCCGGCGCTGCTGTGGGGCCTGCAGCACGCCCTGCCCATGGCCTGACGGTCCTGTCCCGACGCATTCTTCGCCCAGGAGTTCCGCGATGCCTTACCGCCCGCTTCCCATCGTCGCCCAAGCCCGCCCTGCCGCCTGGCGATCCCTGCTGCTCTGGGCCTTGCTGACGGCGCTGGCCGTCGCCGGCTTCTCCATGCTGAGGCAGCTGGAGGGGGACGCAGACATCGTCCAGGCGCCCGCCGTTCACCGGCCGGCCTGAGCCCACCTCAGGCAAGGTCGAAGGGATCCTCCAGGGACTTCATCGGCGGCGTGAACCAGCGAGGGCCCTGGGCCGACATGTACATGTGGTCCTCATGGCGCACGCCGAATTCGCCGGGGCAGACGATCATGGGCTCGTTGCTGAAGCACATGCCCACGTCCAGCGGCGTCAGCTCGCCCTCGACCATATAGGGCCACTCGTGGATGTCCAAGCCGCAGCCGTGCCCCGTGCGGTGCGGCAGGCCGGGCAGGCGGTAGCCGGGGCCCAGGCCCGCGGCCTCCAGCACGCGGCGCGCGGCGCGGTCCACCTCCTGGCAGGGGCGGCCCAACTGCGCGGCCTCGAAGGCCGCGGCCTGCGCGGCCTGCTCCAGGTTCCAGATCTCGCGCTGCCGCGCCGTGGGCGTGCCGAACACATAGCTGCGGGTGATGTCGGACATATAGCCCTCGACCAGACAGCCGGTGTCAATCAACACCATATCGCCCTCACGCAGTTGCTGCGGCTCCTTCACGCCATGCGGAAAGGACGAGGCCACGCCAAAGAGCACGATCTTGAAGTAGGAGCCATTGGCGCCGACGCGGCGGTGCGCCTCGTCGATGAAGGCCGCCACCTCGGTGGTGGAGATGCCCTCGTGCAGGATGCTGGCCGCGGCGCGCTGCACCACCAGGGTCATGTCATGGGCTCGCTGCATCAGGGCCAGCTCGGCCGCTGACTTGCGCATGCGGCAGGCCGCCGTCAGCGGACGTGCGTTGACCCACTCCAGCGTCGGCGCCGCCTGGCGCAGGCCGTCGGACACAAAGAAGGGGCAGTCCTCTGACAAGCCAACCCGCTCGCCGCTGCCCACACCCATTTCGCGCAGCACCCGTGCCAGCAACTCACAGGGACTCTCGTGCTCCTGCCAGAGATGCATCTCGCCAGGCAACAGGCAGTAGTCGCGCAGGGTGCCCTCCTCAAAGGCGGGGGCCAGGTATTGCAACGGCCCTTCGGACAGCACCAGCGCTCCCACAAGACGCTCGCTGGGCGGCCAGACCAGGCCGCTGAAATAGCGCAGGTTGGTGCCGGCATGCAGGTAGACCGCCGCCACGCCTGCCTCCTGCATCAAACCCCGCAGCTTGCGCAGGCGAGCCTGGTACTCCTCGGCCGCAATGGGCTGCACGCCCTCGGTCATGCAGGCCAGGCCCGCCAATGCCTGCGCCTGAGACTGACCACCAACACCGATTGCCTTCATGGGCTCACCCGCTCCTTGTTAAATATATTTGCAGAATACCATCTCTTGCGAAAGCGGACACTCAGGCCTGTCACCGTTGCTTGCAATTTCCCTCGGCGCGAGCGACAGGCCGGGCCGTGTTTCCGGCCCTATCTTGAGTCGGCGTCCATCCGGCGCCTTTTCCAGTGAAGCTCCTGGCCATGGCGCCGTGCGCTAAGCACCCGCCTTCTGCCCCTGCCGCTCCTGCTGAGCTGGAGGCCGCGCCAGGCGCTGGAGGTGCCCCCGCCGATGGACAAGCCAGCAGCTCGGACAAGGCCCAGGCCATGGACGAGATCACGGTCTGCGCCGCCTGCGGCAACAGCCACGGCGGAGACACGCCTCCGGTAGCGAAGAAGATCGTCACCCTGCGACGCAACAAGCCCAGACTGATGGGCTCCATCGAGGGCCGCGCCAAGAATCGTCGGGGGGATTCATCCGGCGGCAAGGCTCGGGTGGACGGTCAAGGCGCCAGGCGCGCCAGCTCCCGCTCCAGCGCCATGACATCCTGCCGCGCTCGCTGCAGGGCTTCAGGCGCACCCGGCTCACGGCCCGCCAGCTGCAGCGCGGCCAGACGCGCGCGCTCCTGGTTGAGCTCCTGCTGAAGGATCTGGCGCCGCTCGCCATCGGCGCTGCGGGACGACGCCGCGTTTGCGGATCGGGGCGCCGCGGCGCCCGGTGCCGCCCCGGCTTCGCCGCCGTGGGTACGCACAGCCACCGGGCAGGCCTTGCCACCGGCGCCCAGCCACTCCACGCCGCCCTGGCGGCAGGCCGCACTGGGGGTCGTATCCGCTCGCTCCAGGATGACACCGCCCGCCTGCGAGGCCATCGCGCAGGCCAGTGCGGCCAACCCGATCAGGACCCGCAGCAGCCCGCGGGCATCAGCCGCCGTTGCTGCCATTGTTGACAGTCACTCGGGCCAGTCGCCCCATATCGTCTTCCACGGTCACCACCATGCCGGTCATGCAGACGCCACCCACGAAGTTGATCTGGAACGCGTCGCCGCTGGCCGGGACCACCGATCGAGAGAGCGCCAGGCCTGTTGGCAAGGGGTTGCGAACACGGTAGGGCGGCGTACCGCCAAAAACATGCACCTGCGGGCCCTCACCGATGTAGCAGCCACCGTCCGACCTCGTCACGGCCACGGTGCTCATGGACACTTCGATCGAATCCGCGGGGCCAGACTCATTGCCGCCACCGCCACAGCCGCCCAGCGCCAGCAAGGCGGCGACACACCACATCGATTTCATCAGGACTCCCTCTTCATTTCTCAATCAACGGACTCAGCGCTCGGCACGCGACTGCATCTCCACGAGGGCGAAGCTCTCAATGGGCAGGCGGCCCCGCAGGTAGTAACGAATACATTCATCTGACGCCTTGAGATACATGGACTCGAGCACGCCGACATCGGCAAAGGCGTCCACCCCCGACTTGCCGCTGCACATCACGCGGCTCAGCACCCCGGCCATCAAGGGCACCTTCAGCTCATAGCCATACACCACCCGAATCTTCAGGATGTTGGCGTCGCGGAGTCGCTGCCCAGAGCCGGGTCGGACGCTGTCGAGCCGCCATTCCAGGTTGTCATTCGGGATATAGGTCTTGCCGGTCTTGGGATCCCTGACCCCAAAGTCATCGAAGGACTGCGCCGACGGATTCAAACGCTCCAGCTTCACGGGATGCAGGACCTGGTCAAGTTCTGTGCCCACTTTCGCCTTGGCCAGGCGCACGCTGTCATTCGTCTCGAAGTTGTTCTGATAGAAGGGGCTCAGGGAGCGCAGCAGGGCCGTTTTCATGACGCCCTCGTCTGCGTTGTGCAGGGACCCCAGGCGTGCCGCCTGGAAGGTTGCATGGTTGACCTGCAGCTTCGCCATGTAGATGAAACCGGCCTGCACCATGCCCAACACGAAGACGATGGCCACGGGCAGCACGATCACGAACTCCACCAGGCCCAGGCCTCTTGGCGACCCGCCACGACGATGCCTGACGCGCATCTCGCGCCTCCTCCGCTTGAAATCTGTTGAAACCTCCGCAGCGCGTGCACGGAGGTCTTTGAATGCACCGCAGCGAACGGCCGCATGGCCGGAAAGCCCCATGGATTGGGCCCTGCGACGGGCCAGGGCGTGCTGCCTCGACGAATTCGAGCGGCGCGAGTCTGGCCGCCGCCGCCTTCATCGTCAACGAATTCCGTGCATTTTTAACAATGCAACAGACGCCTTACCTTGACTTACAAACGACCAGCCTTTAGGGGGTGGTGCGGCGTAACAGGGATCGAATATGGTGCCGACCTGTGATGCGGCGGCCACTGAGTCTCGCGTCCAGACCGGGCCTCAGGAGGAGGCTCGCCCTTTACACACCCAAGTGAGGAACTCATGCTGCACATGCAACAACGCGCCCTGAACAAGTCCAAGATCCGCGGTCAGGGCATGACCGAATACATCATCATCGTGGCGCTGATCGCCGTGGCGGCCATCGGCGTCTACAGCCTGTTCGGTGATGTGGTGAAGAAGCAGACGGGCGCCATGGCAGCCGGCCTGGCGGGCGACAACGGCAACGCCGTGACCTGGAACGAAAAGGCGAAGAAGAAGACCGAGAAGGAAAAGGACAAGGTCGAGAACGTCAAGAACCTCAACGACTTCACCAAGGACAACGAGCTGAAGAAGGACTGATGTCCGGGGCGCGATGGGCAGCGGCGGCGGGGCCGCCGATGCGGCCGCCCGCTGCCCGTTGCCCCATCGATGCCGGGCCGTGAGACCTACACTTCGGACCTCTCTTCAGCCTTCTACTGACCATGAATCTCCGCCTTGCCATTGCCTGTGCCGCGCTTGCGCTGACTGCAAGCCCCGCAGCGCTTGCCCTCGACGTCAGTCCCATCCGGGGCTACCGCTTTGACGACGCCCCCGAGGTCAAGAACTTCGCGCAGCACGAGGTGTACATCGAGTGCAGCACCAAGCTCTGCGGTTCCATCGCACCCGGCAAGTTCGGCTACCTGAAGCTGGAGGGCAAGAGCACGATCTACAAGGTGCGTGCCATCAGCCCCCAGGACGAGCTGGAAGATCGGGTCATCAACAAGGAATATGCGGCTGTCGCGAAGAAGGCCGGCGGGGTCCAGATCGATGCAGGCAGCCGGGGCGGGCCCAATGTCTTCCGCATCCCGCGAGCCAACCAGCAGGGCGCGGACTGGATCGTCATCCGCCACAACTATGGTCGCCATTTCGAGATGCTGGTGGTCGAAGAGGCAAGCCATGAAGTCACGGCGACGATCACCGCGTCCCAGATGGGCCAGTCACTCGACACCACCGGCAGCGTCGCGCTCTACATCGAGTTCGACACCGCCAAGGCAACGGTCAAGCCGGAGGGTGAAGCCACCGTGAAGGAGATTGCCGCGCTGCTCAAGAGCCAGCCGGCGCTGCGCCTCTCGGTGGAGGGCCACACGGACAACGTCGGCCAGGCCGCCGACAACAAGCGACTCTCCCAGGCGCGCGCCGAGGCGGTGATGAAGGCGGTGGTCGCCCAGGGCATCGATGCCAAGCGACTCAAGGCTGTCGGCCATGGGCAGGAGTACCCCATCGCTGACAACCGGACCGAGGAAGGCCGCGGCAAGAACCGCCGGGTTGAGCTGGTCAAGATGAAGTAAAGCAGTGGCGGCACAAGCCCGCCCCTGAACGAGAACGAGGGAGTAGCCATGGTTTGCGAGATGGCCACCACGCGTGGCCAGGGCAGCGCTTTGCCCGAACACCGCCGGCCGACCGGGGCGAAGCCCCAGCGCGGCCAGGCCATGATCTGGATGCTGGGCATGCTGGCGGCCAGCGCGGCCGTCATGTTCGCGCTGTTCAATACCTCGCAAACCGTGGTGGGCAAGGAGCGCACCGTCAACGCGGCCGACGCCGCAGCACTGGCCGGCGCGACCGCGCAGGCGCGCCTGCTCAATCTCATGGCCTACACCAACCGGGCAGTCATCGCCAACGAGGTGTTCATGGTGCAGATGCTGAGCCTGGAGAGCTGGACTCAGTACGTGGCCCGCACGACCGACAACATCGGCTATGTGGTGGACGTGGCCAGTGTCTTCTTCCCCCCGCTGGCCGGCCTGGCCCGCGGCCTCCACGAGGCAGCCAGCTTCGCGGACGAGGGGCATGACGTGCTGGAGAAGGAAGTCACGCCCCTCATGATCTCCCTGCTCGAGGCGGCCAAGAAGGCGATGAGCGTCGCGCACCGGGCACTCCAGCTCGGCGGCGGCCTCGTTGCCGAGAATGCCGCCAAGAACATGGCCGCGGCCAACCGGAGCGACTTCGGCGGCCGCAAGGACGACGGCGTGCAGGTCATCGACGACGCCGGCATCCGCGGTGTCACCTTCGCCTTGAACGAGAAGGCCTGGCTCGGATTCACCAAGCAGTACACCCGCGACGAGCGTACGGACGCCCGGCAGATCCTCCTGGATTCCCGCGACGCCTTCACCACCAGCCGCCCCGGCTCCTCGCTGGTCAACTGGCGCCTGCCCACCAGCCCCGTGACCACCATAGGCCTGCACAAGGAAGGCGGTACGCGCCTGGTGGGCTTCGACCGCTGGGAGACCCAGGACACGCTGGAGCTTGAAAACCGCTGGCGGCGCCTCTTCGGCTGGAGGAGCAAGTACCTGCCGATCGGGTGGGGGCGCGCCAATGCCGATGACAGCGGCAGCCGAGGCAACGTCTGGGCGCCCAGGCGACTCGCGCAGTCGTGGGCTTACTCGAGTGGCAGCACGCACGACAACTGGAGCGGCGTTCCCGAGCAGTTCGACATTGCCGACAAGACCAAGGATGCCCGCGCAACGCTGGGGTTCGACTTCCTGGTGGCCGTGGGCCGCCCCGGCAGCCACGACTTCACGACGACCACCATGCGCATCAACAAAGGCAGCGGCGGCCCCCTGGGCTCGCCCGAAACGCCGGAGCGCCAGGCCTCCTCGCGCAACACGGCCTTTGCCAAGGCTCGCGTGGCGTTCGAGCGCCCGCAGCGAGGCCTCGCGAATGACTTCACGGCGAGCCCCCTGTGGCGCGACGATGGCGCGAAAGAGTATGGGTCACTCTACAGCCCGTACTGGCAGGCTCGACTGAGCGATCTCAGCCCTGGCCAGAAGACGGCCCTGCTGGCGGCCGTCGGCCTGACCCCCGACTACGTGGTCTACACGCCCGGAGGCCAGACGAAATGAGCGCATACCGTCTCCTCCACGCGGCCTGGCTGCTGATGGCGGCAGGCACAGGCTGGGCTGCAGAGACCGCACCCAGTCTGCGCATCGTCACCACCGGCCACCCCGACCCCGCGGCGTACCAGCAGAACATCGCCGTGGCCCTGGAAGCCTGCCAGCTGAAGCTCGGCCTGCCCCTCAGCCGCGCTGGCCTGCCGCCAGAACACCTCCTCGCAGCCTTCAAGCTGCGCGAAGAGGAACGGCTGCTGGACGGACAGATGGCCGCGGTCTACGAGACCATGAGCGAGGTCATGCCCGACGCCTCGCAGGGCTGCAAGCTGCGCATCGCGCGCCGCTACCGCGTAGAGATCGATAAGACCTGCAGCTGGCGGATGTACGGGCACAGCGGACTGCTGGGGCCGGACGGCCCCGGCCGCCCCAGCCCCCTGACCGAAGAACGCAGCGAAGTGCCGGCCTGCAAGCCCATGGCCACCGTGCGTCCGGCCACGGCGGCGGCCCAGGCCAAGGCTCCGCGACACGACGCCGGCATGGGGCAGTCCTGCATCTGGGACAGCCACACCATGGCCCTCCTGGTCGGCGAGCCTCTCAAGGACAAGGGGGAAGGCGGCTGCCAATGGGCAGACATGCCCGTCTACCCCTTCACCAGCTATCAGGGCTCGCGCCGCAGCGTGCCGCTGGCTCACCATCTGGACGACACGACGCGCGCCGGCACCCGCCTCTCCAAGGCGGTTGGCGCCGTCGCCGCCATCGTGGACGCACGACTGACCACCTTCGAGAAGGGCGGACGCATTGCCGCGGAGCGCTTCAGCAAGGCGGGTGCGGAGAGCTTTCTCGCGCAGCCGCGCTGGGTCAATCTGGGAGACGTCAAGTGAGGCATCGCCACCACCACATCGCACGAGCCCAGCAAGGGCAGTCAACGACCGAGTTCCTGGTCGCGCTGATCGCCATGGTGCCCATCTTCCTGGCCATCAACTACCTGGGCCGCTACGCCGACATGCAGCAACGCGCCACCCAGGCCAGCCGCTATGCCGCGTTCCAGCGTGCCCTGGAGCCCAGCACCGCCAGGCTCTCCGATGCCGTGCTGGCAGATCAGACGCGCGCGCGCATGTTTCTGGCCCCCAAGGCCCTCAACGACGGGGCCATCCGGTCTGACGACACCGTCGCCAGTGCGAAGGACGCGAAGCAGTTGCCCGCCTTCTGGAGTGATCTAGGCGGCCAGGCGCTGCTCAAGGATCCGTCCAAGGTCACAGTCGGATGGACCACTCACGCCCTCAACAGCAAGGGGCTGAACAGCGGCCTGGACAAGGTCACCGAGTTCATGGGCAAAGACTACGCACCGGGCCATCGCGCGCAGGTCGA
Source organism: Roseateles sp. DB2 (assembly GCF_051857535.1). Taxonomy (NCBI): domain Bacteria; kingdom Pseudomonadati; phylum Pseudomonadota; class Betaproteobacteria; order Burkholderiales; family Sphaerotilaceae; genus Roseateles; species Roseateles sp. DB2. The sequence goes on from NZ_JBPZGY010000013.1 coordinate 78,511, forward strand.
GCTCACCTTGCTGAACCGACTGAACCAGGCCGAGGACAAGCCGGCAGACCTGAAGATCGGAGCCGCGACGGCAGCGGCCGGCGACATGATGGGCAGCGGAGGCACCGGCGAGACGGTGGCCACGGTCTCGCCGCTGGTGCCGGTGCGCTACATCCCGTCGGCGGTCCGAACCGCCGTCTCCCTGGTAGTGTCTCTGCTGGAAGGCAGCTCGCACAAGCCGGAGTTCGGTTGCATCAAGGCCAACGTGGTGGCCCCCCATCGACTGGAAGGCGATACCCAGCGGGACAGGTGCCGATGAACCCGCGTCATCCGCACTCCCGCCCGCGCGCCCTGGCGGGCCTGCTGCTGGCCGTGTGCCTGGCGGCACATGGCGCGTCCTGGGAGGACGGCCCCCTGCCGCCGCGCACCCAAGCCCAGTGGACGCTGGTCGCTGCCGTGGTCAATGGCGTCCCCATGCAGGCCCAGCAGCTCCGCTCCGAACTGTCCGTCCAGCAAGTCCTGACCCACTACGAGAGCCAATGGAAGCGCCTGGGCAGCGTACAGACCGGCCGACAAGGCGCGTGGCAGACCCTGTCGCTTCATACCGAGCGCCTGCACCTTGTCCTGCAAGTCCAGGCGGACGGCAGCGGCAGTCGCGGGCTGCTGAGCCAGGCGCAGTGGCGAGACGTCCGCCGCGACTTCATGCCGGCGGAAATGCCTTCCGCACTGCGCACGCAGGTCAACCAGGTCACCGAGACACGCGACGGCCCTCGCCGAAGCCGCCTGGTGACGGCCCAGTGCCCCGACGGGTTCGAGATCACGCGTCAGCGCATGCTGGCCCATGCCCGCGCCAAGGGCTGGACCGTCGTGACCGACCAGGTTCAGCGCAAGGACGGCGCACGCCACTGGCTCGCCGCCTATGACGCCAAGGGCCTTGCGGTCGACATCGTGCTGATGCAGGCCGACGGCGCCATGAGCAGCCATCTCACTCTCAACTTCATCGACTCGCCGACATGAGCATGTCCACACTGTTTGGTTCCCGCCGGCAAAGAGGCCAGGCCACGCTGGAGTACGCCATCGCCGGCAGCGCGCTCGTCATGGCCCTGTTCGTCATCGAGTTCGACGGCAAGACGGCCGCGCAATTCCTGGCCGAAGCGGTCCGCGTCTTCTACAAGAACCTCAGCTATTTCCTTTCCTTGCCCTGACCATGGCCTTCCCCCTGAAAAAAATCAACAGCAACTGGCTGCTCCTCGGTGCGGCCCTCATCCTGGGTGGCGGCGCGGCCTACCTGGGCGGAGCCGCCCTGCAGCAAAGGATGAAGGAGCTGGACGAGCAGGCCAATGCGGGCAAGGACATGGTCTCGGTCGTGGTGGCTCGACGCGACGTGCAGCGTGGCGAGCCCGTGGTGTCCGATTCCTTCGCCGTCCGCAAGGTGCCCAGCGAGTACCTCAATGCCGACGCGGTCAAGCCCGCCGACTTCGAGAACTACGAAACGCAGCGATTGATCGTGGGCCTCAAGCGCGGCGACGTCCTCCTGCCCGTTCACACCGAAGGCAACGGAAACAAGGTGTTCTCGTCCACTCTGGGCGTGGGCAAGCGCGCCCTGACCTTCGAGGTGGATACCGTCAACTCCGTCTCCGGCATGCTGCGCCCCGGCGACCGCATCGACCTGCTCTACACCGCCAAGGGGGCCGAGTCCGTGGACGTGACCCAACCCTTGCTGTCCAACCTGGAGATCCTGGCCACAGACCAGAACCAGACCCGTCGCGACGAGAACGGCAAGGAGCGCAGCTTCTCGACCATCACCATGGAACTGTCGCCCCAGGATGCCCAGCGCATCATCGTCGCCAAGCAGGCTGGCCGGCTCACCGCCCTGCTGCGCCACCCGGACGACAAGGCAGCCAACCCCAGCGGCGCCATGGACCCCACCGTGTTGCTGACCGGCCGCGTGCGTCGCGCCAATGGTGAGCGGCAGGGCATCGAGTACCTGGTCGGCGGCAGCGGCGGCCCGGCAGACATCCAGACGCAGCTCAGCCGCCTGGCCCTGAGTGGCGCAGCCCCCACCCCGGCGCCCACCCCCGTCAAGCCCTGATCGCTGCCATGTCCACCGCATCCAAGTCCATTTCTCCCATGTCCTCGAATCCCACTTTTGGCCTGGCACGACCGCTCGTCCTGCTGGCCTGCCTGACCCTCTGCGCCTCTGCCCAAGCCGACCCTGCCGGCGAAGCGCCTGCCGCCGGCCCCGGTGCCGGACGCGGCACGGTCAATCCCGCGGCCGTGCAGTCGGCGGTGATAGAGACGGCCAAGCCGGCCCGCGGCACCGCCAAGCCCGCCCCAGGCCCCGTCGCCATCGAAGCCGGCCCTACCCGCACCCTTGCCGTGGGCGATGTCTCCACCATCACCCTGCCCGGCGTGGTGCGCATTGCCATCGGCAACGGCGCCCTGCTCAAGGCCACGGTGGTGGACGACCGCGAGATCGTGCTCATCGCCGAGCAGGCAGGCCGCACCACCATGCATGTCTGGCTGAAGAACGGCCGCCAGCTGAGCTACGAGATCGAGGTACTGGCCTCGCGCCCCAGCCGCGTGCTGGACGAGCTGCAGGGCCTGCTCAAGGAGACGCCCGGCCTGTCGGCACGCGTGGTGGGGGAACGTGTCGTGATCGAGGGGCGCTACCAGGACAACCTGGTCGCGCAGCGCATCAAGCGCCTGGGGGCCAACTTCCCGCAGATCCTCAACCTGGTGCCGGACCGGCCGGTGGACGCCGATCCCCTGCAGCTCGAACGCATGGTGCAGATCGACCTGCGTGTGATCGAGGTGAAGAAGCGGGCCCTGGACCAACTGGGCATCAAGTGGGCCAGCGCCGCCGCAGGCCCCACGTTCGCCACCAACGCGCTGATCTACAGCAACACCCCCTGGCGCCCTGACGCCACGAACGGCTTCCCCGCCGTCAACACCAGCAACCCGATCTACAGCTACCTCGGCATGGCCACGCAGATCACCAGTGCGCTGCGCTTCCTCGAGACACGCGGTGAGGCCTGGACGCTCGCAGAGCCGCGCCTGAGCTGCCGCAGCGGCGGCGAAGCCAACTTCCTGGCTGGCGGCGAGATCCCCATCCCCGTGGCCCAGGGCAATGGTGCCGTGGGCGTGATCTACAAGCAGTACGGCGTCCGTATCGAGTTCAAGCCCCAGGCAGACGGCCACGGCAACATCGACTCTGGCCTGATGGTGGAGGTGAGCGAGCCCGACGCCCGCAATTCCAACGCCGGTTTCATCGCCTTCTCCACCAACCGGACGGACACCCAGGTGGCGATGAAGGAAGCCGAACCGCTGGTGATCTCAGGTCTGCTGCGCCAGCGCACCGAGCGCAGCAGCGACGCCGTGCCCGGCCTCGGCCGCATCCCCATCATCAGCAATCTGTTCAAGTCTCGCGAGCACACCACGGAGCAGACCGAGCTGATCGTGATTGCCACGCCGCGCATCATCACGCCAGACTCCGCCCTCACCCGTGCCGGCGTCGAGAAGGCTGCCGGCATGGCCGAGCTGGTGAACGAACGCGTCAAGGACAAGCTCAAGCCGGAGCCCTCCCTCACCGCCCCCGAGCCGGGTCAGGAGCGTCGCTGATGCTGCACATCCAGATCGAAGGCCGTGACGGGCCCCAGCAGATGACGGGCACGCGCTGCATCGTTGGCAAGGACGGCGACTGCGACCTCGTGCTCTCCGGCTGGAAAGTCAGCCGCAGGCATGCCGAACTCTTCGTGTCCAATGAACGGGTGTATGTGCGGGACCTGGACTCCAGCTTCGGCACCTGGCTGGGCGAGCAGCGTGTCGGTGACACCATGCCCGTGCCTGCCGGCTCCCCCTTGCGCATCGGCGGCCACACGCTGCGTGCGCACTGGGCCCGCGCGGGCGCACAGCCTGCCGAACCGCCCAGCGCCGCGCCCGTCAGGGCGCCCCAGGCGCCTGCGGAGTCGCCGCCGGCCTCGGCGGGTTTGCCTGCGCCTGCGGTGGTCGCCGCACCCATCGCGCCACCCGCTGCAGTCCCTCCGGCACCACAGACGGGCGAGTCAACGGACGTCAGCTTCAAGTACCGCCGGCTGCTGCACGAGCGCCTGCTGGAGGCCTTCGACCTGCGCCGCACCGACACCCATCGCATGAGCGATACGGAGCTGCAGGAACTCACCGAGAGGCTCATCTCCGAGCAGATCGAGAAGCTGGGCAAGGAGCTGCCCGCCACCATCGACCGGCGCCAGCTGCTGGAACAGGTGCGCGACGAGGCCATCGGGCTGGGCCCCCTGGAGCCCCTGCTGGCCGACCCGACCATCACCGAAATCATGGTGAACAAGGCCGATGAAGTCTTCGTCGAGCAAGGCGGCCAGCTGACGCGCTGGCCTGTGGCCTTCACCAGCGATCGCGCGGTGCAAGGCATCATCGAGCGCATCGTGGCCCCCATCGGCCGGCGCATCGACGAAAGCTCGCCCATGGTCGATGCCCGCCTGAAGGACGGTTCGCGGGTGAATGCCGTGATTCCGCCGCTGGCGCTCAAGGGTCCGTCCATCACGATCCGGAAGTTCTCCAAGCGCAAGCTCAATGCGGACGACCTGCTGCGCTTCGGCTCGGCCAGCCCGGAGATGATCGAGTTCCTGAAGGTCTGCGTGGAGCACCACCGCAACATGCTGATCTCCGGCGGCACGGGTTCAGGCAAGACGACCTTGCTGAACATCATGTCCAACTTCATCCCCGAAGGTGACCGCATCGTCACCATCGAGGACGCGGCCGAACTGCAGCTGCATCACGCCAATGTGGTGTCACTGGAGGCGCGCCCGGCCAATATCGAAGGCAAGGGCCTGGTGGCCATCCGCGACCTGGTGAAGAACTCGCTGCGGATGCGGCCGGACCGCATCGTGGTCGGCGAATGCCGGGGCGGCGAGGCCCTGGACATGCTGCAGGCCATGAACACCGGCCACGACGGCTCGCTGACCACCGCCCACGCCAACAGCCCGCGCGACATGCTGGCGCGCCTGGAGGTCATGGTGCTGATGGCAGGCATGGACCTGCCTGTGACAGCCATCCGCGAGCAGATCGCCTCGGCGGTGCAGATCGTCGTGCAGCAGACGCGCTTCGCCTGCGGCACGCGCAAGGTCACCAGCATCACTGAGGTCACGGGCGTGGAGAGCGGGAAGATCCAGCTGCAGGAGATCTTCGCCTTCGTTCAGACCGGCCGCGATGCCCGCGGCAAGACGCAAGGCTACTTCACCGGCCGGGGCTTCGTTCCCGAGTTCTACGAGGAGCTGGCGGCGATCGGCATTCCGCTGCGCATGGACATCTTCGACGAGTGCCCACCTGAGCTGCGGGGAGCGCGCTCATGACGGGCTCTCTGGTCCTGATCGGCCTGATGCTTTTTTGCGCGACTGCGGCGCTGCTGATGCTGCTGCGCAGCGCCCTGCTCGGCTGGCAGGAGCGCTTCACCGAGACGGCCAAGGTGTCGCTGGAGGACATGTTCGTCTTCATCGACCCGGGATCGCTGTTCAAGCTGAACCTCGCCTTGTTTGTTCTGCTGCCCCTGCTGCTGTGGGTCTTCACGGGATCGCCAGTGCTGGCGGTCCTGGGGGCGCTGGTCGGCGCCATCCTGCCGAGGCTGAGCTGGGTGATCATGCGCAGGCGGCGCATGGCGCTGCTGGTGGAGCAGTTGCCCGATGGACTGACCATGATGGCCGGGGCCATGCGCGCGGGCGCCAGCCTGCAGATCGCGCTGGACCTCGTGGTGAAGGAGTCACCCGCGCCCTTGTCCCAGGAGTTCTCGGTACTGCTGCGTGAACAGCGCCTGGGCCTGGCGCTGGAGGACTCCCTTCGCGGCCTCTCGCAACGCCTGAAGCAGGAGGACATCGACCTCTTTGTCTCGGCATTGACCATTGCCAAGGAGGTCGGAGGCAACCTGTCGGAGATCCTCGAGCGCCTGGCTTCGACACTGCGTGCCAAGGCGGTGATGGAGGGCAAGATCCGGGCACTGACCTCGCAGGGCAAGCTGCAGGGCATCGTGGTGGGCCTGCTGCCAGTGCTGCTGGCCAGCGTGCTCTATGCCATGGACCCGCGCGCCATGACGCCGCTGTTCACCACCATCTACGGTTGGGGCACCATGAGCGTGATCTTCGTCTTTCTGCTGATGGGCGCCTTCTTCATCAAGAAAATCGTCACCATCGACGTCTGAGCCATGTCCCTGGTCTACCTTTTCGCTGCCTTCTCCGGCCTCGCCACCTTGCTGCTGTGCTACGCGCTGTACCGGCTCTATGCCGAGCTGGGCGGCGCCAACACGCAGTACCGGGACAAGCCCCCACGCGGCTTCCAGCTTGTCTGGCCGGTGATCAACATCCTGGCCAACAGCTTCGGCTTCGTCCTGAGCGAGGCACGGATACAGTCCTGCCAGGCCAAGCTGAGGCGAGCAGGCCAGGACTACGCCCTGACACCGCACCAGTTCTACGCCGGCAAGTGGCTCGCCACGCTGGCATTTGCGGGCATCGGCATCATCCTGGCCGGCAAGGGCGGAGGAATGATGGGCGCGGTGATTGGAGGCTTGCTGGGCTTTCACTACCCCGACATCTGGCTGCGTGACCACACCAAGATCCGCAATCTCGCCCTGCTCAAGGCCCTGCCTTTCTTCCTGGACATCGTGACGCTGTCGGTCGAATCCGGCCTCAACCTGACCGGTGCCCTGCAGAAGGCCGTGGACCGATGCCCGCCCGGGCCCCTGATGGTGGAAGTCAACCGCGTGCTGCGCGAGATCCGCGGCGGCAAGCCCCGTGTCGAGGCACTGCGCGCCATGGCAGACCGCCTGGACTACGCCCCGATCTCCAGCCTGGTCAGTGCGCTGATCCAGGGCGAGCTGATGGGCTCCAGCCTGGGCCCCATCCTGCGCGCCCAGAGCGACCAGCGCCGCACCGAACGATTCCTGCGTGCCGAGAAGCTGGCCATGGAGGCACCTGTGAAGATGCTGGGCCCGCTGATCATGTTCATCTTTCCCTGCACCTTCATCGTCCTGGGCTTCCCCATCGTCATGAAGTTCATGCAGTCGGGCATCTGAATGCGCTGGCCTGAAGCCCGCCTGCACCTGCAGGGCCTGCCCACCCACGTGCGCATCGGCCTGGCCTTGCGCTGGTGGGAACGCGCACGGGGCCTGCTGTTCCACGGACCTTTGCAGGACGCGCCGGCCGGCCTGTGGATCGCCCCCTGCAACAGCGTGCACATGCTGGGCATGCGGCAATCGCTGGACGTGGTCTACCTGGACAGGCAGGGCAGCATCCTCAAGTGCGTCCGGGCGCTGCGGCCCTGGCGCATGAGCGCCTGCCCGGGCGCCCATGTTGCCCTGGAGCTGCGCAGCGGGCTCATCGAGGAGCTGGGACTCAAACCGGGGCTGCGCCTGCAGGCTCAGCCCGTCTGAGCGTCACAGCAGCCCACGGGTCTGGGCCATCAGCCGCGTCAGGCCCAGCATGGCATCGATGCTGGGCGTGGCCTGGCCCATGTGCTGTCCGATCTCGCGCACCACGGTCACCAGCGCGTCGAGTTCAATCTTCCGGCCCGCCTCGACGTCCTGAAGCATGGACGTCTTGAAGGCGCCCAGCTTGCGCGTGACCTCATGGCGCTGCTCAGGCGTCTGGCCCACGGGGCAGCCGATGGCATCACCGATGGCCGAGGCCTCCTTCATCACGGCGCTCACGAAGCCCCGTACCAGCTCGTCATCAAGGATGCGATCGCAGGTCGCCCCGGTCAGGGCCGAGATGGGGTTCATGGTCATATTGCCCCAGAGCTTGTACCAGATGTCCTTCTGGATGCGCGGGGACACCGTGGCATTGAAGCCCGCACGCTGGAACAGCGCTGCCAGCGCCTGGATGTGGGCCGGTTCACCACCGGCCGGGTCTCCCAGGATCAGGCCCATGCCCATCACGTGATTCACGAGGCCGGGCTCGGGCGTGGCACAGCTGGCATGCACGACGGAGCCGATCACGCGGTCCACAGGAATCATGCGCGCGACTCGACCCGCCGGGTCCACCGACTGCAGCTGCAGGCCCTGACAGGGTCCTTCCAGCTGCTGGAAGAACCACCAGGGCACGCCGTTCATGGCCACCAGCACACGGGTCTCGGGCCCCAGCAGTCGCTGCACCAGGGGCGCCACCTCGGCCAGCGCCGGGCCCTTGACGGCCAGCACGACCAGGTCCTGCGGATCCAGGTCCTCCGGGCGCTCGACGGCGTTCACCGGCACGGTCAGGCGCTGCAGGCTGCCGTCGATCACGGTGTCCATGCGCAGGCCCTGCGCGCGCAGGGCTGCCAGCGTGGCGCCCCGTGCCACGGCGCTGAGCGCCACCTCGCTGCCCAGGCGATGGCCCAGATGCCCCGCCACCCAGCCGCCGATGGCACCCATGCCCACAATGCAGATCTTCTTCATCTCTCGTCCTACTGCTGCAATACTGCGCGCAGTCTACGCGCGGCCTGCCCCGCAGGCCCTGGGGCGGAACGGCCGCCTCCTGGGATGAACCGCCTTGGCAAGACCTGGCACGCTGCTATCGTGAGAGCCCATGCCCGAGTCCGATGCCCTTCTGCTGCCCCGCCGCTTCTGGTGGATCTACGCCGGCCTGCTGGCCGGCGTCGCCACCTTCTTCGCGCTGGCCGAGCTGCAGCACTACCTGCGCAACGGCAGACAGCATCCCTGGGAGCCCTTTCTGTGGGAATTCAGCTCGGTGCTGGTCGTGGCCCTCCTGCTGCCGCCCATCTTTCGCTGGCATCGCGCCAGCCTGGGCCGCGGCATGGGCGTCCTGCTCGGGCGGCATGCACTGGGCTATGCGGCCTACACCCTGCTGCACGTCGTGGGCATGTTCGGCCTGCGCTTCGCGGTCTATGCGCTGACGCCAGTCAGCTACGACCCCGGCAACGCCTGGCAGGTGCTGGGCTACGAGGCGGCCAAGGACCTGGTCTTCTACGTCTCCAACGTGCTGCTGTGCCACGCCCTCTGGGTGCATCTGCGCGGCCAGCGGACAGCCCTGGAGATGGCCCGCATGCGCACCGAGCTGGCCCAGGCCCAACTGGCCCGGCTGGCCGAGCAACTGCAGCCGCATTTCCTCTTCAACAGCCTGAACCTGATCGCCTCGGTGATGCACGAGGACGTGAACCGCGCCGATCGCCTGCTGTGCCAGCTCTCGGACCTGCTGCGCGCCTCGCTCTCGGCGCAGCAGCGCGGCTGGCAGACCCTGGCCGAGGAGATGGCCCTGGTCCAGCCCTATCTGGCGCTCATGCAGGCCCGCTTCGGGGAACGCCTGCAGGTGCACATTGAGCTTGAGCCGGGCGCCGAGGCCTGGGAGCTGCCCGCGCTGCTGCTGCTCAACCCGGTGGAGAACGCCGTCAAGCACGATGTGGCCCTGAGCCGCGGTGCCGTCGAGGTCTCGCTGCATGCGCAGCTCCGGCAGGACGGCCTGCAGGTCCAGATCCGCAACAGCGGCGTCAGCGCCGAGCAGGTAGCGCGCGCCGGTGGCCTGGGCCTGAGCAATCTGCGCGAGCGCCTGCGCATGGCCTATGGCGAGGCAGCGCAGCTCTGGATAGGCCCAGACCAGGGCGGCACCCTGCTGCGTCTGCAGCTGCCCCGACGGGAGGGCCAGGCATGAAGCTGCTGATCGTCGACGACGAGCCGCCCGCGCGTGCCCGCCTGCGCCGCCTGCTGGCCGAGCATGCGCAAGTGCAATGGGTGGGCGAGGCCAGCGATGGCGAGGAGGCCCTGGAGCAGTTGCGCCGTCACCCCGACATCCAGGCCCTGATCCTGGACATCCAGATGCCCGGCCAGAGTGGCCTGGACCTGGCCCTGCAGCTGCCGGAGCGGCTGCCGGTGATCTTCTGCACGGCCTTCGACCAGCACGCCGTGCAGGCCTTTGAGCTGCATGCGGTGGACTACCTCCTGAAGCCCTGCAGCCCCGAGCGCCTGGCCACGGCCCTGCAGCGACTGCAGGGCCGGCTCCACCCCGCCCAGCCCGCGGCCGCCAGTGCGCGCGGCGGCCTGATCGCGGCACTGCAGCAGCTGCAACCAGCCACCGGCCACTGGCTGGTTCAACGCCAGGGTCGCCTGATCAAGCTGCCCCTGGCCGAGCTGCAGTGGGTGTCGGCGGCGGACAACTACATCGAGCTGCACGCCCCGCCCCACAGCTACCTGGAACGGCGCACCCTCAGCGCCTTCCTTGAGCATCCGGCGGTGGCGGGCCAGCTCCTGCGCATCCACCGCAGCCATGCGGTCAACCCGGCCCACATCGAGAGCCTGGAGGCCCTGCCGCATGGTGAGGCCCTGCTGACCCTGCGGGGGGGCCAGCAGCTGCGGGTCTCCCGCAACTACCGCGATCAGCTGCGCGGCTGAGCGGCGGCAGGCCCGCTCTCGAGCTCGCGCGCCTTGAGCGCCGTCATCAGGCCCAGCAGGGTGGAGAAGGCATTGCCCCCCTCCGCCCCGCCCCCCAGCTGGATCTGCGGCACCAGGGGCACGCGGGCCGTCTCGAAGGCCTCGGCCAGGCGCAGCATCACGGTCTGCATCAGCTGCTTGTCGGCGCCCTCGCCTTCCAGCGCCTCGGAGCGGGCTCGGATGGCCGAGCCCTCGGCCTCGCCCACGCTGCGGATGGCGGCGGCGCGGCCCTGGCCCTCGGCCTCCTGGCGGTAGCGCTCGCCCTGGGCCAGGGCCTCGATCTCCTGGCGGCGCTTCTCGGCGGCCTTCACGGCAGCCGCGCCCTGGTTCTCCTTGATGGAGATGTCCACCAGCGAGGCCGTCAGCTCGGCCTGCTTCTCGGCGCGCTTCTCGGCCTCGTTGAGCTCGCGCTGCTTGTTGGCTGCGATCTCCTTCTGCGCGAAGGTCTCGACCTGCTCGCGGGCGATCTGGCGATCACGCAGCTGGGCCATGATGGCCTCGATCTTGTGGTCCCCGGGCTGCGGGCGCGGCGTGCCGATCAGCACCTCCTGGAACTCCAGCGAATAGGCCAGGAAGCGCTCGCGCATGTCCCGAGAGGCATTGGTCTGCAGCTCCGAGCGTGACTGGATCAGCTCGATGAAGGTGTGCGTCTGCGAAACGTTCTTGAAGTAGCTCGACACCATGGGGTCCAGGGTCTGCTCCACCAGTTGCTTCACATTGCCGAAGCGCTGCACCACCATGGGTGCCTTGCGATAGTCGATGTGCACGACGACGGACAGTGGCAGCTGCGGCTCGAAGGCATCCTTGGTGATCAGCGTGATCTCGCGCAGGTTGGAGTCGAAGCTGGAGCCGCTCTCCCCGCTCTTCCACATCAGCACGAAGTTGGTGGTGGGCACCAGCTCGATCTTGCCGGCATAGGTGTTGAAGGCGTACTTGCCGGGCATCAGGGGCTCGCGCCAGACGCCACGGCAGCCGGCATTGACCAGCTCGCCATGGCTGTACTCGCTGCCCGAGACATCCTCGCCCCTTGCGCCGGTGTAGGACACGACCACGCCCACGAAGCCCACCGGGATGATGGTCTTGCTGATGAACTCCACCGTCGCGAAAAGGCGGTTGATGTAGTAGGTCCCCTCCACCAGCACCCGCTCCTGGCGGCCACGCCGTCCACCGGCACCCAGGAAGCGCTCGGGCTCCTGGAAGCTGTTGTGGGCGTCGCCCACGTCAGGCGCCAGCAGCTCGTCGCGCGAGAGCGCGGGGCCGTCCTGCACGGTCACCACGGCCAGTTGGTCGGAGTCATGGCTGCCGCTCTTCTCCTTGATCACCACGGGTGAGAAGGCCTTGCGCTCCTCCAGCAGACCGCGCATGCGTTCGTAGTAGCTGCGTTCGTGCGCGTCCATGTTGAGCGCGTAGGTCCCCTCCTCGGTCATCACGACGAACAGCGCCGGGTTGATCACATGGGTGCCCTCGCGCAGCACCTTGCGCTGCGGCCCCTTCTGGCCACCGTTCTGAAGAAAGCTGCGCACATCCAGGAAGTCGTCAACCGCGGCATTGCTGGCCAGGGTCTGACCCGCGGGCAGGTCCTGGCCGTCACGGGCGAAGACGTAGCCGATCTTGCCCTGCGTCACCGAGACCATGGGATGGATGTGCACCCGGTACTGGAATGGCGTGAAGAAGTGGAAACCGCCGCGACGCAGCGCCGGCTGCAGGCCCGCTTCGCCTTCCAACGCCAGCAGGCCTGCCTGCACAGAGCCCTTGGCGCTCCAGAGCTTCTCGACCACGCCGACGCGGTCATTGGGGATGTAGCGCACGATGCCGGCGGCATAGAGCAGCAGCACAAGGACACCAACGCCGCCGAAACCCAGCAGCAGGGACAGCAGCACGGAGCCGTACGAATCAAACCAGGACATGGATTCCTCCTCCTTCTTTTCCTGGCGGCAGGCCCTCGGCCTGCGACGCCAGGGCCTGTTTGTCCCGCCACGCTCGTCAGGAACGCATATGGGAGCGGCCTGTGGTCAGCCCTCTGGACGAGGATCCGGCGGGTCACTCGGCTCGACGCCGAACACAAAGGGAGGGAGGCGGCCCAGCGCCGCACGAGGAGGCCGCTTGATGAAGAAACACGGCATGCGCCTGGCGCCGACTGGAGCCCTGCTGTTCATGCTCGCCCTCTACGGCTGCGTGGGCGGCCGAGGTGGCTGCGGTGGCGGCGGGAGCATCACCACCGGACCAGGCCCTGGCCCTTCGCCCGGCACCAATGGCCAGACCACAGAGGCGCTGGATGCCCCACTGCATCCGCTGAACGTGGGTGACGTCCGCGCCTGGCGTGCGGCCGACGACGTGGACGGCAGGCGGCCACGAGGCAGCTGAGCGCCCGGCAAGCGGGCAGCATCTGGTGGTTTCTCCTGTCCCAGCGCGGCACCGGCGGCGAACTGCGCAGCGGCAGGATGCGCTGACGCGGGTCGCTCGCCAGCATTTCGCCCCAGCGATGCGGCGCCTCGCCCCAGGGGCCGGGGAGCGGCGGGCCGGCCCCCTCACCATGCGCGCATGAACACGCCACCCACCCGCCTCCTCTTCATCGACTGGCTGCGCATCGCCGCCTTCGCTCTGCTCATTCCCTATCACGTGGGCATGTACTACGTGAGCTGGGGCTGGCATGTAAAGAACCCGGAGATCCATTCCGCGGTGGAGCCTTTCATGCTGCTGAGCAACCCCTGGCGCATGGGCCTGCTCTTCCTGATCGGCGGGGTGGCCGCCAGCCAGCTGATGGGCAAGCTGCAGAGCCGCAGCCGCTTCGTACGTGAACGCAGCAGCCGCCTGCTGTGGCCCCTGCTCTTTGGCATGGCGGTGGTCGTGCCCATCCAGCCCTATCTGGAGGTGGTGCAGAAAGTAGGCTATGCGGGCAGCTACCTGGACTTCCTCGGCCTCTACTTCCAGGCCTACCACGGCTTCTGCGAGGGCAACAAATGCCTGGACCTGCCCACCTGGAACCATCTGTGGTTCCTGCCCTACCTGTGGAGCTACTGCCTGCTGGCCGCCGCCCTGGCCGGGCCACTGGCGCGCTGGGGTCAGGTCTTGCAGAACGGTCTGCTGGGCCGGCGCGCGGCGCTGTGGCTGCTGGGGCTGTGCCTGCCGCTGATGGCCGCGCGCTGCCTGCTGAGCCTCTTTCCCACCACGCACAACTTCACCTGGGACTGGAGCAACCACCTCGCCTCGCTGTGGCTCTTCCTGGTGGGCTGGATGGCTGCCTCGCAGGCCCCGGCGCTGTGGACCTGGGCCGAGCGCCTGCGCTGGCCGGCTCTCGCCGCTTTCCTGCTGGGCTGGGCCGGTTTCATCGCCTACCTCGGCTACTACGAGCACCGCGAGCTGCCCGCGGCCGTGCTGTACACACAGCGCGTGCTGTACGGCCTGATGCAGGGCAGCGCATTGCTGGCGATGCTGGGCCTGGCCCGGCACCACCTGGATCGCGAGCACCCCTGGCGTGCCGGCCTGGGCGCGGCCATCTTCTGCGCCTATGTGCTGCACCAGAGCGTGATCGTGGGTCTGACGGCCCTGCTGGAGCCGCTGCATCTGCCAGACAGCATCGAGGCCCTGCTCCTGATCACGCTCACCGCCCTGGCCTGCGTCGTCGTCTACCTTCTGGCACGGCCCGTGCCCGGGCTGCGACGCCTGCTGGGTATCGCCGCGCCCTCGTCGCGAGCAGTGAGGGCGAACCCGGCAGCAAGGGTTCCCGGCGCCATCCCCGCTCGCTGAGGCAACGTCGACACGGCCCAGAGCCCCGCCCGAGCGCACGACCGCTGCGCGACAGAGCACCACCGCCCACCCAATCCGGATCGCCGGCAGGCCAGCCCTGCGCACAGGCGCACCTTCCTGCCCATGCGCCTGCACCCGCCTTGCCAGAGAGCGTCCGGGGACCGCACAGCCCAGCAAAGGCAGCAGTGGGGGCTGCACAGCTGCCTGCGAAAAAGCGCCTCCTATACCTGCATTATTTGACAGGTCCATTTCAGCCAGACTTCATGTATGGTGCACGGGCTCCAGCAGGAGGGTAAGAATGAAACAAAGGCAGCACATGCCGGCGGAGGGCTTGTCATATGGCGGAGGTGGGGACAAACACATCCCCAGTGGGACGATCACCAGCGTCATGACCCATTGACAGGGCTGCCACCCGGCCCGGCATGAGCAACCCGTCCGGCTTGGCGGCCACGCGACACAGCAACCTGCATCGGACGCGACAGCATCCTCAGAGATCTGCAATCGTCCGACCGCTCCGGCACGCTGCGAGGACACGGGGCGGCCCCATCGGGCGGCATCCAAAGCTCCAAGCATGTGTCGTATCGGCAGGCCCAGCAGTCGCAGGCGCCAGGGCCCTGATCATTCGGAGCACTCCGTGGGCGCGGCTTGGTTCGGGTCCGTCCATGCGCTGAGAGCGCCGCAGGGATGTCCAGACTGTGGACCAGCTTGGCCCCCTGGGGCGGCAGCGATGCAGGCCTCGGCCTTGCCCAACTGCGCCTGGTGATGCAATTCCCCGGCAGGACTTTTTGATCAAGGCATTCAACCATTTATTCGCACTGATCCGTGTTTTGACGAAGCGGGCAAGCCGCAAGCACCCGCCTCCCATCTCCGGCCGCAGCCTTCTCCCATGCAAAATTTTCTGGATGAGCACGCGCTTTCGTTGTATGCCCGCTACCACGAGGAGCCTGGCAGTTCGCCCCTCCTGAGTGCCCAGCGTTTCGATGAGCGGCTGAAGGCCCTGCATCCGGCCGAGTGG
This sequence comes from Roseateles sp. DB2, assembly GCF_051857535.1. NCBI lineage: Bacteria > Pseudomonadati > Pseudomonadota > Betaproteobacteria > Burkholderiales > Sphaerotilaceae > Roseateles > Roseateles sp. DB2. Next base: position 93,672 of record NZ_JBPZGY010000013.1, read on the forward strand.
CGCGCCTCCTTCCCGCCCCCGCTGTTCCGGCCCGGCATCGTGGACGAGATCGGACAGCGCTGCGCCACCCTGCTGAAGATCGTCTACTCACTGCCGGATCGCCTGTTCGATGGCGACGCCACCCAGCTGCTGGCCGCACAGGGCCTGCCGGAGGAGCGCGTGGCAGCGCTGTCGCGGTACTGCAAGCCCCGGCTGCTGGAAAGGGCCCGTCTGTTTGCCAGACCCGACGCCTTGCTCACCCACGACGGCTTTCAGCTCGTCGAAATGAACGTCACTCCCTCGCTCGGCGGCCTGGGCATCTGCGATCGCTACCTGGCCGAATTCCGCAATGACGCCCTGGGCCAGCGCCTGCAGGCCGACGGCATCCAGGTCGAAGCCCCGGACATGGCGGCGCATTTTGCCAAGCTCATGGCGAGCGCCGCCACAGTGGGGGTGCCGGGTCATCGGGTGATGCTGGAGCTGATCGCAGACCCCAAGGAGGATCCGGATGACAACTGGGCGCGGCCGGACTTCATCGCGACGGCGCAGCGTGCGGGCTTCGACGTCATCACCGGCAAGCCCGGGGATGTCGTGATTCGCTCGGAGGGCGTGTTTGCCAAGGGCCGGCGTATCGACCTTGTGTACTCCGATCATGTGTATGCGGAGCAACTGATGCACTCGCATGACCCCGCCCTCATCGACGGCCTGGTCGACGCCGAAGAGCGGGGACTGATTGACCTGATCAGCGCCCCACCCTCATGTGCCCTGTATGACAACAAGGCCAATCTCGCTCTGCTCACCGACCCACGGCACGCCACGAGCTTCAGCGCGGATGAGCGGGCATTGATCGCTGCGCACGTCCCGCGCACCCAGGTGCTGCGCCCAGAGATCCTGGCGCAGTGTCTCGAGGAGCGAGCGTCGCTGGTGCTCAAGCCAGGCCTTGGCTTGTGCGGCAATGGCGTCGTCTTCGGCCGCAAGCTGGATGAGCAGTCCTGGCGCCAGGCGCTGGAGTCCGCCCTCGCCAGCCGCGAATCCTGGGTCGTCCAGACCCTGATCGAGCGACTGTGGACCTACAACTTGCCGCACTGGGCAGGCGAGGGCCGCCGAATGATCTGCATGGGGCCTTTGGTGTTCGATGGCCTCTACACAGGCACCTTCCTGCGCGAGGACTGGTTCAGCGGCGGCCCCGTCGTGGTCAATCACGCGCAAGGCGCCAGCTGGTGCGCGGCGCTTCAGCGGGCGGCCTGCTGAACCCTCGGTCACCGCCGGCCTTCCGTCTTCCCTTGCCCCCATCCCATCCACTATTCACTTCAAGGCCAGAGCCCTCTATGCGTCTTGTATGCCTCATGGCTGGTGTCAGCAGCCGTCTTTCACCGCTGACTGAAGTCAGCCACAAAGCCACACTGCCGGTCGGCAAGCGCCGCATGCTCGACTACCAGCTGGATCTGCTGGAGGCCGCCGGATTGGGCGATGGGTCCTTTGTGCTCGGACATGGGGCCCCGGAGCTGGCCCGACTCCTGCTGCAGCGCCTGGGGCGCCAGCGGGTGGACCTGGTCTACAACCCGAACTACGCCAGCCACAACCTGGACCGGAGCGCCGTGCTGGGCTTGTCAGCCCAGCACGGACCAGTCGTCTACTTCGAAGGCGATCTGCTGGTGCCACCCTCCGTGCTGCGGCGGGTGGCCCAAAGTCCGGCAGAGATCTGCGTCGCGCTGGATTCGAGCTGTTCAAGCCCCTGCGTAGACACCATGGTGGAAGGCCACGAGGGCAGGCCCGTTCGCCTGCGCTTCGCCGAGCACGGGTGTCTGGAGCGCATGCCCGGGGACCTCGGCGAGCTGCTGTGCTTCATGAAGCTGGGAGACGCCGCGCGTGCCTGGGTCGTGAGCGAGCTGAAGCAGCTCGACCACACGGGCCCGATGCAGCTGTACCAGGTGTTCCAGCGCGCCTTCGATCGCTTCGAGACCGCCTGTGTCGATGCCGCGGGGCTGCCCTGGGTTGAAGTTGACCGCGCCCCCGACCTCGAGCGCGCCGCACGCCTGGCTGACGCCATCGTGACCGCCTGATCGCCAACCGGGGCATGCCATGCATCACTCAAGCGCCGCAGTCCAGATGACGAGCCCTCCGCTCAACGCCTCACTGGTGGAGATGGGCCCCTATGCATCCAAGGGGATTTCCCAGGCAGCCAAGGCCGATCCGTCCGTGGTCAACCTCAGCATCGGCGAACCGGCCTTTGGCCCGCCCGAGGGCCTGCTCCCATCCATTGCCGAGGAAGACCTGTCGCTCGCAGCCTTTCTTGCCTCAGTCAAATCCTATGAAACCACCCGCGGGGCGCTGCGCCTGCGGGTGGCCATCGCCGACTGGTACCGGCGGCGTGATGGCCTGGAAATCGACCCCGAGCGTGAGATTCTGGTGACCCATGGCGGCGTCGAGGCGCTGTCACTGGCGCTCCTGGCCTGCACCACTCCGGGCGACGGAGTCGCGGTCTCCGACCCGTCCTACATGCTCTACGACCGCGCACTGCGCACGCTGGGCCGCCGCCCCATTCGCTTCAGCCGCCCGCCCGCCGAGCAGGAGTACCGCAGCCTGGCTGAGGCCGACAGCGGCCTGCGCAAGTCACTGGCGGGCGCACGCGCCCTGGTCATCAACTCGCCCGAGAATCCGACCGGCTACGTGCTTGACAGCGCCGAGTGGCCGCTGCTGCTGGATGCCGTGGCCGGCGCCAATGCCTGGCTCATACACGACGAGGTCTATGACTCCATGGCCTATGGGCGCCGGCATTTCCCCGCGCGAGCCTTCGATCCCCTGGGGGAGCGGACGCTGCTGGTGAACAGCTTCTCCAAGAAGTTCGGCATGCCGGGGCTGCGCATCGGCTGGCTGATCGGCCGGCCGGCAGTGATCGAGCAGGCCTGCAAGGCCCACGACTACCTGCTGCTGGGCGTCAACAGGCAGTACGAGCAGATTGCCGCGAGAGTCCTGGAGTACAGCGCCCTGGATGGCTGGCTGGACAGCCAGCGGGCCCGCATCGCCGAGCGCGTCCGACGGGCCATGGAAGTGCTGACGACGGAGGCGGGCTTCCACTGGAACCGCATGCCCATGGGAGGAATGTTCCTGTTCCCGGACGTGTCGGGCCTGCAGACCCGCTGCGCGCCCGGCACGCCCGGCGCCACCGTCGGTGAGCGCGTGGCCCACCACCTATTGCATGCCGTCCGGCTCGCCACCGTGCCCGGGATCGTGTATGGCGATCAAGTGGCCAACCATTTGCGCATGGTGCTGTGCTCCGACGACACCAGCTTCGACGAAGCGCTGCGCCGACTCGCCCAGCCAGGGAGCCACCAATGAGCAAGACCACGCGTCGCGAGCTGTTCCTCCTGGGACGCTACCTTGACGGGGCCAATGCGGTCACGGGGATCAATGTGGTCGTCGGGATCCTGGCCCTGCACGAGGCCTTTGCCCGGCATGTCGACCAGAGCGTCGCCCTCGTCTTCCTGGCCGCGATTCTTGACCATCTGGATGGCTGGCTGGCGCGCCGCTTCTTCGCCGATCACCGTGCACGCCGGCAATTCGGCCTTCAGTTCGACACGCTGGCCGACCTGCTGAACTTCGACGTGGTGCCGGCCGTCATGCTGATGACCCTGGCCCCCGGCCTGGCCTCCACAGGCGTCGGCGCGGCCTTGGTGCTGTTCGGGGCCGTGCGCCTGGCCCATTTCAATGTGTCTACGGATGGTGGCGGCCGCAACTACCTCGGCCTCCCCACCACCTATGCCGGATTCGCCATCGTGAATCTGATCCTGCTGTCACAGGCCGGCGCCTTCGGCGTGCCTGTCCTGCTGGCCTTGGTGGCAGTGCTGGCCCTCCTGCAGGTGGCCTGCATTCCCCTGCGCCTGCCCGGGACAGCCGCTTGCGTGGCGGGGCTGTGCGGCGTCTACGCGGCCACTCTCGCGCTCTGCCGGATCGTGCTGGCGCCTTGACAGTCCGGCCGGCGCCAGCCGACCAGACCCACAGGCCGCTCCACGGCCCCCTTCATCGAAAGATCTCCATGGCACACATCGTCTTCATCGACAGCACTTCCACCGGTCTGCTGGCCTTCCAGACGGCCAAGCGCCTGGGACACCAGGTCACGCTGGTCCGTCCCACCCATGCGACCAGCTTCATCGACCTGATGCTCAAGGACCCGGCCAAGCTGGCAGCCCATATGCATCACGTGGACCACGAGCTCCTGGTCCGCACCTTTGAAGCGGAGCATCTGATCCCGGCGCTCGAAGGCCTGGCCGCGACAGCCCCCATCGATGCCATCATCAGCACCACTGAAACCGGCATCATGCCTGCCGCCGTGGCCTCGGCCCACTTTGGCACCCTGTACCCGAGCCCCGAGGCCTTGGGCAACGCCGTCTTCAAGGACCGCCTGCGCGCCCGGCTGCAGGCTGCGGGATTGCGGTCGCCGAAGTTCGAGGTGCTCCGCGAGGACGAACTGCCTGAAGGCCCGCGCTCCGTGCGCCTGCCCTTCGTCGTCAAGCCGATTCGCGGCTTTGCCAAGCAGTACTCGGCCATCTGCAAGACGCAAGCGGACTACGAGGCCTATGTGCGGGAACTCCACGACAGCCGCGCGCGCTCCTCGGACATAGACCGCGTGGTCGCGCATGAGTACATCGTCGAGGAGTACGTGGTCGGTACCTTGCAGTCCGCCGAGGTCATCGTGAGGGAGGGCCGGCTGATGGCCTACGCAACGACCTCGCGCTACCGGGCCCACTACTACGACCTGCTGGAACTCGCGGCCGTGATGCCGTCCGGCCTGCCACGCGCCGCCTGTGAGCAGATGAGCAGCTATCTGCAGCAGGTGTTCGATGCCGTGGGCATACGCGTGGGCCTTTACCACGTGGAGCTGCTGATGACCCCCGAGGGCCCCGTGCTCGTGGAGATCAATGCCCGGATGATGGGGAGCGTCTCGCCCATCATGTACCGGATGCTGACCGACAAGGACCCCTTCGAGCACCTCATCCGGCTGCACCTGGGCGAGCCCGTCACCCTGGACGACACCGGCTTCAGCGGTGCGGCCATCACGCTGGCCGTGGCGGCACGCCATGGTGGCGTGGTGCGCACGGACTTCACCAGGGAGTCCTTGGACAAGCTGCTGGCCGCGTACGACATCGGCTTCAACACCCTCAACATCGCAGCCGGCCGCGAGGTGATGCGCTACGAGGGCAATCTCAGCATCATGGGCCACGTCATCATCCAGGACAGCGATCCGCAGGCAGTGGCGCTCAAGGCCCATCGTTTCCTGGGTGAGATCGACCCCCTCATCGGCTTCGAGACCGCCAAGTACTTCGGCTGAGGGCGGCGGCATGTCGGAGGCCCCCTCCACCGCAGCCGCTGACGAGGCCTCGATCCGGGGCGGCTTCCTGCGCTTCTGCGTGGGCGACGTGGCGACCCAGCTGGGATCGGCACTCTCCCTGGTGCTGCTGCCGCTGATCGCCGTCACGGCGCTGCACGCCACACCGCTGCAGGTGGGGATGCTCACCGCCTGCGACCGGCTGCCCTTCATCTTCTTCAGCCTGGTCGCCGGACTGGCGGCCGACCGCTGGGAGCGTCGGCGCATCCTGCTCGTTTGCAACCTGGCACGTGCAGCGCTCATTGCAGGCGTGCTGGCCGCCGAGCAGCTGAACGGGCTCGGCATCATGACTTTTGCCGTCGCCATGTTCCTCATCGGTTCGGCCAATGTCTATTTCGAGGTCGCGTACTGGACCTTCGTGCCGGCACTCCTGCCGCCCTCGCGCATCGCCCGAGGTAACGGCACCCTGGCTGCCATCGCTGGCGCAGCGGAGATGATCGGCCCGGCCGCGGCGGGCCTTCTTCTCAAGTTCGGGACGCTGGCCGGTGCGCTCGCCTGCAATGGCATGCTCTTCCTCTGCGGAGCGGGCGTGCTGGCCACCCTGCCGCCGCTGGCCCCCGGGGCGCAGGAGCCCGGCAAGGGCGGCGGCTTTGCGGCCATCCGGGCCGGCATGAAGGCCTTGCTGGGCCGCCCCGAGCTCAGGTCCTTGGTCTTGACCGGCATGGTGTGGAATGCGCTGGCCAGCGGCGCCACCCCGCAGGTGCTGGTGCATATGAGCCAGACCCTGGGCTTCTCGCCCGCCGACATCGGCCTGGTGCTCGCAGCCCAGGGCCTGGGCGGGATGCTGGGCTCGCTGGTGGCAGGGGAGGTCGCCGCGCGAGCAGGTGCGAAGCGGGCGATCTTCCTCGGCGCGATGGTCTATGGCCTGGGCTCCCTGGCACTGACGCTGGTACACGGCAAGGGCGCTGCGGCGGTCGGGGCCATGGGGGCCTTGCTGCTGGTCTCCGCGGCGGGCTCATCGGTGGGCGTGGTCTGCATCATCAGCCAACGCCAGACCCTGACCCCGCAGCAGCTGCTCGGCCGAGTGACCGCTGGCTTCCGCTTCATGACCTGGGGCGTCATGCCGCCTGCCGCACTGGCCGGCGGCCTGCTGGCGCAGGGACTGGGTACGCGGGCAACGATAGGGCTGGCGGCCGCGGCCGGCCTGTGCATCCTGCTGCTGGCGATGCTTCGTTCGCCCCGGCAGCAGGCCTGTGAACCTGGGGCTGAACCTGGGGCTGAATCCGGGGCATGACCCCGGGGCTGCCCCCCGGTGCAGGGGCCCGGTGCGCGCAAGAAGCCTGCACTCAGCCCCGCGTCGGCGATGGCGGTGCAGCGAACGGGTCGCCCTGTGAGCGCAAGCGGTCCAGCCCCGCGGATCCGAAAGCCAAGCCAGCGCCCGCTGCGGGTGCACCGCAGTCGGTGGATTGAGCATGCCCTGCCCCGAGCGGCCGGCCTGGGTCCGCGGGACAATCGCGCCCAGGCCTGAGGCCCTTCGCCTCTCGCGGCAACGGCCCGCCCGAACATCGCCGCGCCCCGGCCTGTCTTGCACCAGCCCCCAGGAAACCACACATGCTCACTTACCTGCACACCATGGTCCGCGTCAACGACCTGGACCAGTCCCTGAAGTTCTACCGCGATGCCCTGGGCCTTCGCGAGGTGCGCCGCACCGAGCACGAGGCCGGCCGCTTTACCCTGGTCTACCTGGCCGCCCCCGGTAACGCCGACGGCCCCTTTCAGCCCCAGGTCGAGCTGACCTACAACTGGCCTGCTCCCGATGGCACGGCCGAGACCTACACCGGTGGCCGCAATTTCGGACATCTGGCCTTTGCCGTGGACGACATCTACGCCGCCTGCCAGCGACTGGCCGAGCATGGCGTGACGATTTCCCGCCCACCCAGGGATGGACGCATGGCCTTCGTGCGCTCGCCCGACAACATCTCCATCGAGTTGCTGCAGAATGGACCCGCCCTGGCTCCCGCGGAGCCCTGGGCATCCATGCCCAACACCGGCAGCTGGTGATGCACCGGGGCCGGCGCAGCAGCGTCGAAGGAGCGTCATGCCGGCCCTTACCCACCGCCCGTCTTCCATCGCTTCCACCGCCCTGGCGGCCGGGCCCGCCCTCCTGCTGGTCATGATGGCTGCCCTGGCGCCAGCCGGCTCGGCGTGGGCGCAGGGCAAGCTGCTGCTCACGGGGGGTGTCAGCAGCATCGATGGTGCGGCCGGCGGCGGCCTGACCCCCTGGGCCCTGATCGGCAGCTATGCCAGCCCCGGCGAGATCGGCGCCACGGCCTTCCTCACGCGGGTCCATACGCAGGACTACGGGCTGACGGCCTATGGCGCCGCGCTTGGCCTGCATGACCGCTTCGAGCTTTCCATCGCGCGCCAGGACTTCAGCACCGGTCCTGCCGGCACGGCCCTGGGTCTGCCGGGGCTGCATCTGAAGCAGGACATCTTCGGAGCCAAATGGCGCCTGGCCGGCGATGCCATCCTCGACAGCGACCGCTGGATGCCCCAGCTGAGCCTGGGCCTCGAGCACAAGCGCAGTCACGCAGGGGGCCTCGCCCCCACACTGGCCAGCCTGGGCGCGCGGGCGAACGACACCGAGCTCTACCTCAGCGCCACCAAGCTGCTGCTGCGCCAGAGCACCTTGCTGAACCTGACGCTGCGGGCCACGCGGGCCAACCAGAACGGACTGCTGGGCTTTGGCGGGGAGGCAAGCAGCCGCTTCAGCCTGCGGCCGGAACTGTCCATGGCCTATCTCATCAATCGCCGGCTGGCCGTGGGTGTCGAGTACCGAGCCAAGCCGGACAAGCTCAATCCCTCCGCCCTGGGCCAGGGCTTGGCCGAGCAGGACTGGAAAGATCTGTTCATCGCCTGGACGCCGAGCAAGCAGTTCTCGCTGACCGCCGCCTACGTGGACCTGGGGGCCGTCGTGCCCGGCATCGTGCCGCGCAGGCAGACCGGGCTCTATGTCTCGGCGCAACTGGCCTACTGAATGATCCGCCGAAGCACCGACGCCATGCCAGCCGCTGCACAGACCTCACCAAGGAAGCTGCCGATGAACGCCCCTGCCTCGCTCGCCCGGTCCCGCTCGCGCAGCCCCTGGCGGGCACTGATCAGCGCACTGCTCTGCACATGGGTCGGCACACTGATGGCCGCGCAGGCCTGGGCCCAGCCCGCCCGTGCCGACGACAAGCTCTACACGCAGCTAGGCGCCAGGCCTGGACTGGAGGCCGTGGTCGACGGCCTGCTGCAGCGAGCCACGCAGGACCCGCGCATCAAGGACTTCTTCAAGGACACCAACCTCAAGTTCCTGCACACCCAGCTGGTGGATCAGCTGTGCGCGGTGACGGGCGGCCCTTGCCGCTACGAGGGCGAAACCATGAAGAATGCCCATGAAGCCATGGGCCTGAGCCAGGCCCACTTCAACGCCCTGGTCGAGGACCTGCAGGACGCGCTGGATGCGGCCGGCGTGCCCTTTGCCACGCAGGGGCGTCTGCTGGCCCTGCTGGCTCCCATGCACCGGGACATCGTCACCCGCTGAGGGGCGGGCGTGACAGGCGTCTCAATGCGAGCGTTGGGCGGCGGCGCTGTCGTCCTTCATGTGCTTGAGGAAGTAGCGCAGGTAGAAAGCGCCCATGCCCAGGGTGATGGTCAGCACGGTCAGGCTCATCAGGCCCACGTCGCTGGTGAACAGCAGCTCGAATGCTTTCATGGCGGAATCCGGAAGTCGTTGATGGAACCCTCATTGAAGGCTCGCCTAGCCGGCCTGTCCTTGCCCTGGCGCAAACCAGCGGCGCCCGGCGGCAAGGTGGTGGGGGCGACTCTGCGCTGGCTCAAGCCGCTGGTCGCGCTCCTGCTGGCAGCCTCGGCAGCGCCGACGCTGGCCGAGCCCTGGGAGCGGCGCCCGGTGCCCGTCCCCAGCCTGTCCGAGGTCAGCCGGGCCTACCGCCGCCACGTGGAGGCGAACAACGCCGAGATCATCGAGGAGCTGGGTGCGAAGAAGGCGCGCCAGTACCTGGTGCGCATCGTCGAGCTGGAAGCCGTGCGTTGCGAGTTCCACTCGGGGCGCAGCCATCTGTGCCGCATCATCGTCAGCATCGAGGTCAACGGCCGTGTCGGCCCGCGCCGGGCGGGTGACGCCCTGATGACGCCGGACGAGGACGAGCGGGAGGGCTGGAAGCTGCGGATGCTGCGACGGCCGCGCTAGTCCCCGGTCGCCCGCAGACGGTCCCCGGGCTGCAGCACGCAGGCGGCCTGCGGGTCGAAGCCTCCCTCTCGCTGGATCAGTCCCTCGGGCGCCTCACAGACATCGACCCGGCGTGCAGCGGGGAAGCGCTGCTGCAGCCAGTCCATCAAGCCCTGGGGCAGGCTGATGCGCAGCCGGGCCGCCGCGAGGTCCTCCTCCGGATGCTCGGCCAGGTGCAGCCAGGGGCTGAAAGCCGCCAGCCACAGCCAAGGCCGCCCGGGAAGCTGCAGCACCGTACCGCCATAGCCCTGCTCGCGCAGCCAGGCCTGGGCCTGGGCCCGGTCCTGCGCCTCACCCCAGGCTGCGGCCAGCAGCTCGGCCAGCCACTGGTTGCAGTTCTGGAAGCGAAGGCCAAATACATAGGCATTGGCACTGTAGGCCGGATTCACCAGCCCCAGGGCGCGGCCATTGTCCAGGGCCAGGGCACGCAGCGTCTCGCTGGCCTCGGGCGGTAGCAGCAGGACGGCCACGAAGCCCTGCTCGGGTCGCTGACTGCCCCGCACGAAGGCGGCCAGTCCCTGGTCGAACAGGCGCGGGCGACCGCTGTCGCAGTCGAAATAGAGCTGGCGCACGGCCCAGGGGCCGGCCGGGTTGTCGCGCAAGGCCAGACCGGCATGCGAGTAGCGCTGCCCCCAGCGGCGCAGGTCCAGGCCGTCGCGCGCGACCAGGGCCAGGTCTTGCCCACCAGCCTCCATCAGCTCGCGCAGGACAGCACTGAAGCGCAGGGCCCGTGCCTGCTCGGCCACGCTGGCCTCGCGCTCGCGGCTGCACAGCAGCTGCGTGCCGGCCTGGCTCGCCAGCGGCAGCAACAGCGCCACCACCAGCGTCAGCAAGCCCAGCAGGCCACGCCTGGCCCGGCTCACAGCATCACGGCACGGCGCTGGAACTCGTGGCGCCAGCCCTCGTCCAAGGCCAGGAAGAAGGGCTGGTCAGCCCCCACACGAGCGAAGGCCAGGCCGTAGGCGGGACGGCTCACCGCAATGAGATCCCCCCGGCTCAGCATCGCGCGCTCGCGCACCGCGGCAGGCAGAAGCAGGGTGAAGCGGCCGCCCTCGCCTTCCAGCTGCAGGCGCTCCAGATCTGGGCGGTCTTCCTGGGCCGCGATCTCGACCACCCGGTACTCGCCCGCGGCCACGCGGCGTCCGGTGGAGCTGTTGCTGGAGCCCTGGATGGAGTCGGACACGCTGCCCAGCGACTGCGAGGCGCTGCCGGAGGCCGAGGACACCGAGCTGCTGTCCGCCCAGGCCAGGGGCGCTTGGGCGGACAGGCAGGCCAGGGTCAGGACGGCAAGGAGTTGGCGCGACATGGACATGGTCAGAGATGAGAAATGTGTACGGCGTCGCCGAGGCCCCAGCCCGACGCTGCGCCGGGCAGCGGGCGGGGGCGGGGGCCGCTGGTGCGACATGCTGCGGCCAGCATAGCGCCTGCCGGTTCAGGATGCTTCGAGCGGGGTCTCCTCGCTGGCGAACTGCCAGCGGTTGCGCCCCGCCGCCTTGGCGGCATACATGGCCAGGTCGGCCGCCCGCATCAGGCTCTCGACCGTGCGGCCATGCTGTGGAAAGCGGGCGATGCCCACAGACACGCCCACCACCACGCTCTGCCCCGCCAGCACCAGGGGCTGGCTCACCGACTCAATGAGGCGGCCCGCCACCTGTTCCAGCTCCTGCGGTCCGGCCGCCTGGTCCAGCAGCAGCACGAATTCGTCGCCGCCCAGGCGGGCCAGGGTGTCGGTGTCCCGCACCAGGGTACTCATGCGCGCGGCGACCTGGCGCAGCAGGGCATCGCCCTGGGCATGGCCCACGCTGTCGTTGACGGCCTTGAAGCCGTCCAGGTCCATGTACATGAGGGCCAGCTCGCGGCGTTCACGGTGGGTCTGCCCCAACAGCCGGCTCAGACGCTCCGTCAGCAGGCTGCGGTTGGCCAGGCCGGTCAGCGCGTCGTGGAAGGCCAGGTGCTGCAGGCGCTCGTCACGGCGGCGACGCTCCGTGCCGTCGCTGAACACGTGCAGCAGGCGCTCCTCAGCCCCTGAGCTGGCCTCGTCCGGGATCAGGCTCAGGTCCAGCCACTGCAGAAAGGCCTCGCCGCTCTTGCGGCGCCGCCACAACTCGCCCTGCCAGTGGCCCTGGGCGCGCACGGCCTCACGGGCCTGCGACTCCAGCACGGGATCGTCCCGTCCCAGCACGTCGGCAGAGCGCCCCAGCACGTCGGCGGACTCGAAACCGGTGATCGCGGTGAAGGCCGGATTGACCGAGAGGATGAGGCCCTGGGCGTCCGTCACCATGACGGCATCCACCGTGGCACTGAACACCGAGGCCGCCAGCTGAAGCTCGCGCTGCGCAGTCTTGAGGGTGCTGACGTCGCTGCCCACCGCGAAGATGCCACGCACCTCGCCGCGGGCGTCGGTGTCAGGCACGTAGTGGACCAGGGTGTGACCCAGGCGGCCGTCGGGCCGGCGTATGCTGCGTTCGAAGGTCTGAGTCTGGCCCGCAAGCACGCCCTCGATGTAGGGCTTGGAGCGTTCGAAAGCCTCGGCCCCCAGGACCTCGGGCATGCTCAGCTGCAGCATGTCTTCGCGGCTGCGGCCGTACCAGTCCTCGAAGGAGCGGCTGGCGAAGCGGCAGCTGAGGTCGCGGCGCCAGTAGGCGACCAGGCCGGGCACGGCATCGGCGATGTTGCGCAGCAGGCGGGCGTTCTCCAGCGCCTCCTGCGCGGCAGCCCGCGCCTGATCGCGGGTCTGCACCAGCTGAGCCTCGAAGGCCCGCCGCTCGGTGATGTCCTCCACCATGCCCACGAAGCCCAGGGGATCGCCTCGCAGGCTTTGAAGCTCCTGGGCACGGCTGCGCACATGGCGGACCTCCCCGCCGGGCCAGACCACGCGATAGGTCTCGTCAAAAGGCACTTTGCCCCCCTGGCTGCGCTGCGAGGCCAGGCGCACCCGCTCGCGGTCCTCCGGGTGGACGCGCGACAGCCAGGTCTCATGGCTCACCTGGGACGGAGCGATCTGGTAGATCTGGCGCCACTGCTCGTTGGTGTAGCCCGACTGCCCGCCGCGGTCCACCTGGAAGACGCCCACCGGCACGCAATCGCTGAGGCTGCGGAAGCGCTCGGCGCTGAGCGCCAGGGCCTGGGCCGCCTCCTCGCGCGCGGTGATGTCGCGGATGAACTCGGTGACGCCGGACTCCTCGCCGGCCAGGCGGGTCTCGGCCACCAGGGTGACGGACACCAGCAGACGCTGCCCGTCCAGGCGCAGCCGTTCGCTCTCGTGGCTCAGGGCCTCGCCGGCATCCAGCGCCTGGCGATTGTTGTGCTCGCGGGCCCGCAAGGATTCGGGCACCAGGGCCGCATGCGGGCGCCCCAGCAACTGCAGCGGGGCCGCGCCGAAGAGCCGTTCGGCTGCGGCGTTGGCCCGCCGGATGATGCCTTGCCCGTCGATGCTCAGGATGGCATCGGCGCTGTGCTGCAACAGGGCTGCCGCACGGGCCGCCTCGGCCAGGGCATGGCGCTCGATGCGCAGGGCGCGACGCCCTTCCAGCATCTGGCTGGCCGCCAGCGCGAGCTGCTGCAGGATCTCTCGCTGTCTCGCATCCAGCTGCCGCGGCTCGCGGTCGATCACGCACAGCGTACCCACCTGCTCGCCGCCGCTGAGCTTCAGCGGGGCACCGGCATAGAAGCGGATGTGGGGGGAGGCCAGCACCAGCGGGTTCTCGGCGAAGCGCGAATCCAGGCGGGCGTCGGGCACCTCGAAGACCGCATCGCCCAGCACGGCATGGGCGCAAAAGGCCATCTCGCGGGGGGCTTCGCTCGTGCCGGGCAGGCCGACCTGTGCCTTGAACCATTGGCGCCGTTCATCCACCAGGCTGATCAGCGACACCGGCACTCCGCAGACCAGGGAGGCCGTGCGGACCAGGGCGTCGAACTCCGGCTCGGGCGGGCTGTCCAGCACCTGCAGGGCCCGCAGGGCGGCCAGGGCGCGGTCCTCGTCCGCTCGAAGGGGGGCAGGCATCATGGTCCGATCATCGGTCATGCCACGGCGGACTTGAAAGTGCTCCCGCCCCTCCCCCGCGGCCAAGGGGCGTGCACGGTTCACGGCCGGAGCGGCCGCGTCAGGGCTTGGCGGCCTCGGGCCAGATCGTCTGCAGCAGCTGGGCCAGACGGGCACCGGCGCGCGCCAGTTGCTGGCGGACCAGCACTTGGCTGCGCGCCTCGTAGTCCGCCGGCAGGGTCACGACCCAGCGCGAGCCGCGCAGGCTGGACTGGCGCTCACCGAACCGCAGGCCGGCGTAGGCTGCCTCGGCTTCGTTCATGGTTTCGCTGGCCCATTGGGCAGGCCACAAGGCGGGGGGCGAGGCCATGGCCGGCACCTGGCGGGCTGCAGCCGGCAGGGCCGCCAACTGCTCTGGGTTGAGCTTGCCCGGCGCGTTGTCCCAGTAGGCATGGAGATTGCCCGCCGGCCCGTTGGGGCCCATCACGGCCAGGGCATTGCCGCCAATGGTGCGGGCCTGCGGATCATCACCCTGGACATCAGGATCCCGTCGCTGCCCTTTCTCGTCCAGGTAGACCGAGCCCACGTGCAGGGGCTGGTGCACATCGCCCAGGTCATGGACCAGCAGGGCCAGGGCCTCGCGCTCGGTCTGGAGGGCGAAGGGCCCCGGCACGGTGCTGCCGGCCAGGCGCAGGCGGGCGGCGTCCAGGGCGGCGACGATGTCGTGATCGCTGGTGCCCACGGAGCCTGCCTTGTAGCGACCGCGCTCCAGGGCCGGGTTGGTGTAGTGGTACTGCTTGTGGCAGCTCTCATCGCCGGGCTGGGGTCCGCAGGCCTCGTTGTTGCGCTTCACGTAGTCGCGCATGAGGGCCTCTTCCTCCGGCTTGTTCTCGAACGGCGCGCACTCGGGGTAGCGGCCGGTGACGGTGTAGCGGAAGTCCTTGGCCGGGTCTATGCCCTTGACGCAGTCGGGCCAGACCGCGATGTCGTGCAGGCTGACCGACCCCAGGATGCGCGCGACCTCTCGCTCTGCCCGCGTGCCCTTGATCAGCTGGGCAGCGATGTCACCCACGGCCGAGTGGCCCGTCGCCCCCCAGGCCATGGCGGACTGGTGGGGGCTGGCAGCGAGCGCCAGGGCCGCAAATGCGGTGGCCAGCGCGGAGCGCGCGGGCGTGGGGAGGGACGGGGCGTACGGCATGGCGGAACTTCCTTGACTGCGGAAGCGGCGATTCTCGGTCAAGTCCATGAACAGGCCGTGGCTGGGCGAGCTGCGCGACGCCAGCCGTGGCGCCGGGCGCACAATGCGCCATCCTTCTTTTCCGCAGAGTCCGCGCCCATGAGCTACATGCTGCTGATCCTCGAACCCCACGGCCAGCGTGCCGACCGCGGCCGCGAAGCCGGCGAGCAGGTCTACGAGCGCATGCTGCAGTTCGGTGCCGAGCTGCAGTCCCGCGGCCTGCTGCTGGCCAGCAATTCCCTGTCAGTTCGCAGCAGCCGCGTGCAGAAGCGCGACGGCGCGCTGAGCATCACCGACGGCCCCTTCACCGAGAGCAAGGAACTGGTCGGCGGATTCTTCCTGCTGGACGTCCCGACGCGTGAGGCGGCCCTGGAGATCGCCGCGCGCTGTCCCGCCGCAGAATGGGCGACCCTCGAGGTGCGCGGCGTCGGCCCCTGCTACGAGGACGCGCCCTGAGCGCCAGGCCGGGCCCGAAAAAATCTCCAGGCTGATGTCGAAATGAAGAGACCGCCTTCGTCGTACAGGCAGGGGGTCGCATGGGGCGGCCCGCCACAGGAGACGAATATGCGGTTCATGATCATGGTGCGCGCCACCGCGCAAAGCGAAACCGGCGGCATGCCCGACCCTCAGCTGATGCTGCAGATGGCCGAGTACCACGAGGCACTCTCCCGCGCTGGCGTGCTGCTGGACGCCGCGGGGCTCAAACCCAGCAATGCGGGCTGGCGCATCGAGCACGGCCCCGCGGGCAGCCGGCTTCTGGACGGCCCCTTCGCCGAGTCCAAGGAATTGATCGCCGGCTACACCCTGATCCAGGTACGCAGCCGCGAGGAGGCCATGGAATGGGCGCGCCGATTCCCGGCCCCCTTCGGCGAAGGACAGCCCGGCTGCATCGAGGTGCGGCCCCTCTATGACCTCGAGGACTTCGCGGAGCTGGAGGGCATCCAGCGCTTCAAGGCCCTGGAGGCCGAGCGCCAGGGAGGCCAGGCATGAGCAAGACCCTGGGCCTGATCGGCCTCCTCCTTCTGCTGCTGGTGGGCGTGCTCGTGCTCGCCGCCTTCCGGCCGGACAGCTTCCGCGTCGAGCGCCGCCTGCGCATCCAGGCCCCGCCCGAGACCGTCTATGGCCTGATCCAGGATCTGCACCAGTTCAACCGCTGGAACCCCTGGCTGCGCAAGGAGCCCGGCGCGCGGGGCGACTACAGCGGCCCGGCGGCCGGCCTCGGCGCCCGCTACGGCTGGCAGGGCAAGGAACTGGGTCAGGGCAGCCTGGAGATCACCGGCCTGCAGCCCGGGCGCGAGGTGCGCATGCGCCTTGACTTCATCAAGCCCTTCGAAGCGCACAACCAGGCCCTCTTCCAGATCCGCCCCCAGACCGACGGCAGCAGCGAGCTGAGCTGGGCCATGGAAGGCCCCAGCCCCTACCTCAGCAAGCTGATGGGCATGGTCTTCAATATGGACCGGATGATTGGCAGCGACTTCGAGCAGGGACTGAAGAACCTGCAGCAGATTGCCGAACAGCACTGAGATCCCAGGAGCAGCGCCGCATGCAGATCAAGTTCAGCCCCCTGCTGGTCCAGGACCAGGACGAAGCCCTGCGCTTCTACACGCAACAGCTGGGCTTCGAGCCCTGCGCCGACATCCCCATGGGGCCCTTCCGCTTCCTCACCGTGCGCTCGCCCGAAGGCCTGGCCGGCGTGGAGCTGGTGCTGCAGCCCCTGGGCTTTGAGCCCGCACGGGTCTATCAGCGCGCCCTCTACGACGCCGGCATGCCGGCGGCCGCCTTCACCACCGCCGACATCGCGACCGAGTACGAGCGCCTGCGCGCCCGCGGCGTGCGCTTCCGCGAGCCGCCGCGCGCCCTGGGCCCCATCATCGGCGCCCTGTTCGAGGACGGCTGCGGCAATCTCATCCACCTGGTTCAGCCGCTCAGGCAGCCCACCTGAGTACGGCGGGCAAGACCTGACCCTAGGAAAAATCCCCATGCATCGCCAGATCTACGTCAACCTGCCCATCGCCGACATGGCGCGTTCCCGCGCCTTCTTCGAGGCCCTGGGCTATGCCTTCAACCCGCAGTTCAGCAACGAGCAGGGCGCCTGCCTGGTGCTGGGCGAGAACCTCTACGCCATGCTGCTGGTCCATCCCTTCTTCCAGGGCTTCATCGACAAGCGCATCGCCGACGCCCGCGAGAGCACCGAGGTGCTGGTCTGCCTGTCCTGCGACAGCCGCGAGGAGGTCGACCAGTTGGTGGCCCGCGCCATCGCCGCGGGGGGCCGCGCACCGCGCCCGCCGCAGGACCATGGCTTCATGTACGGTCACAGCTTCGAGGACCTGGACGGCCACCTCTGGGAGCTGGTGCACATGGTGGACGCCAGCCAGGTGAATGCCGGCCAGGCCCCGCAAGGCGCCGCGGTGTGAACGAGGCGGCGGCCCTGCCCTCGCGCATCTCGGCCATCTGGCGGCTGGAATCGCCTGCGGTGATCGGTGCGCTGCGCCGCCTGCTGCGGGACCTCGACGAAGCCGAGGAGATCGCCCAGGAGGCCCTGCTGGCCGCGCTGGAGCACTGGCCGCGCGAGGGTGTGCCGGACAAGCCCGGCGCCTGGCTGATGACCACGGCCAAGCACCGCGCCCTGGATCGTCTGCGCCAGCGGCGCATGCAGGAGCGCCATCACGAGGCCCTGGCCCAGGATCTGGAGGCGCGCCAGGCACATGTGGTGCCCGACCTCAGCGACAGCCTGGATGAGCGCCGCGCCGACGACATCGGCGATGACCTGCTGCGTCTGATCTTCACCGCCTGCCATCCCCTGCTCTCGCCCGAGGCGCGCGCCGCCCTGACCCTGCGTCTGCTGGGCGGTCTCAGCACGGCCGAGATCGCCCGCGCCTACCTGTGCCCCGAGCCCACGGTGGCCCAGCGCATCAGCCGCGCCAAGCGCACGCTCAGCGAGGCCCGGGTGCCCTTCGAGCTGCCGGGCCCCACCGAGCGCCTGCAGCGCCTGGGCGCGGTACTGGAGGTGGTCTACCTGATCTTCAACGAGGGCTATGTCGCCAGCTCCGGGAACGACTGGCTGCGCATCGACCTCATGGGCGAGGCACAGCGCCTGGCACGGCTGCTGGCCACGCTGATGCCGCAGGAGCCCGAGGTGCAGGGCCTGCTGAGCCTGCTGGAGATCCAGGCCTCGCGCCAGTCCGCCCGACTCGACGCGCAAGGAGCGCCCGTGCTGCTGATGGACCAGGACCGCCGCCGCTGGGACAGTCTGCTCATCCACCGCGGCCTGAGCGCGCTGGCGACAGGCGAGGCCCTTTGCGCAAGGCAGGGCCTGGCGCCGGGCTACTACCTGCTGCAGGCCGGCATCGCGGCCTGCCACGCACGGGCCACGCGGGCCGAGGACACGGACTGGTCCCTGATCCTGGCCCTCTACACGCGCCTGCTGGAGGGCTGGCCTTCGCCGGTGATCGCCCTGAACCGCGCCGTGGCGCTGAGCCGCGCGCCGCAAGGCAGCGCGGCCGAGGCCTTGCTGCTGGTCGATGCCCTCGGCTCGCAGGCCGCCATGCAGCGCTACCCCTGGTGGCACAGCGTGCGCGGGGACCTGCTGGAGCGCCAAGGCCGCGGCCATGAAGCCGCCTTGGCCTTCCAGCAGGCGGCGGCGCTGAGCCTCAATGAAAAAGAGCGCGCCCTGCTGCTGCAGCGCGCGCTCGAAGCGAAGAGCAAGGACGAGAGAAACGGGTAGGCCGCCTCAGAGGCCCAGGGCCAGCGCGTAGCCGCCGGTCACGCCGGTGGTGCGCTGCACTCGCAGGACCACGGCCACGGCCGCGCTGCCGGTATTGCTGATCTGCAGCACCTGGGTCGCGCCCAGCACGCCCTTGGACAGCACCAGCTGCAGGCCGCTGCTCGTGTAGGCGCCAAGGCCGAAGCCCGAGCCGCTGCCGGCCGTCAATGTGGCCTTCAGGGTCCTGCCGGCGGGGATGCTGTAGCGGTAGTAGTCGTTGTCGCTGTTGCTGGCGATGCTGCCGCTGACGGCGGCACTGGCCACGCTGATCAGTTGGGCCGAGGTGATGCTGTCATTGGGCTCGGCCTCCTTGATGACGGTAGGTGCGGGGGCGGGTGCGGGGGTCGGACTGGGGCTCGGCGTCGGCGCGGGGGTCGGCGCGGGGGTCGGGGCCGGTGTGCTCGTCGTGCCCAGGGCCGCGTTCACGGCCGCGTTGGCATCCACGAGCCCGGCGCCGCAGCCGCTGCAGCTCGCCGGGAAGGCGCGGGCACTGTTCTTGAGCAGGCTGGCCACCTGGTCCGGCGTCAGGGTCTTGTTGGCCTGCAGCATCAGGGCCACGACACCGCTGACCACTGGCGTAGCCATGGAGGTGCCCATCATGCTGGCATAGCTGTCGCTGCCGGGCCTGGTGGTGCCCGTGTTGTAGGTGGAGAGGATGGCGCCGGTGCTGTCGCCGCCCGGGGCGGCCAGCGTGACCTTGCTGCCGTAGTTGGAGTAGGAGGCGCGCGCGCCCGTCTTGCCGGTGGCGGCCACGGTGATCACGCCGCTGCAGCTGGCCGGCGAAAAGCCCGCCGCGTCCCGGCCACTGTTGCCAGCAGCCACGACGACCACAGCGCCCTTGGCGCGGGCCGTGTTGATGGCATTCTGTGTGGTGATGTCGCATGCCCCGGCGCCCCCCAGGGAGAGGTTGATCACCTTGGCCGGATTGGCATTGACTGGCACGCCGCTGACGCTGCCGCCTGCGGACCAGACCATGGCGTCGGCGATGTCCGAGGTGTAGCCGCCACACTTGCCCAGGACACGCACGGGCAGCAGCCGGGCCTTGAAGGCGACACCCGCCACACCGATGCCATTGTTGGCCGTGGCACCGATGATGCCGCTGACATGCGTGCCATGCCAGGAGCTGTTGCGCGCCGGGCTGCCGGCGCCGCAGGCACCAGCCGCAACGAAGTCACCGGGGTCGCTGGCGTCGGCATCACGGCCGCCCCCATCTCCCGCCGTCGTGGTGTTGAGGATGAAGTCATAGCCCGGCAGCAGGCGGGGCGAGAAGTCGGCATGGGGCCGCACCCCGGTGTCGATCACGGCCACCGTCACCCCGTCTCCCGTGGCCTTGTTCCAGGCGTCGGGGACGCGGATGCCACCCACGGTGTCGAAGAGGCTCCACTGCTGGGCGTACATCGGGTCGGTGGGCATCAGCTGCGGTTGCAGCAGGCGGTCGGGCTCGATGTACTCGATATTGGCATCACCGCCGCGGAAGCTGGCGGCCAGGGCCTCGATGTCCCCGCGGGTCAGTCGACGGCTGAGCTTGAAGACCTGCGCGCCGCTGGCCATCTGGCGCAGGTGCGTGAGCTGCACGCCATGACGGTTGCCGGCGACCTGGGCGGCCAGCCGGGCGTTCTCGGTGGGAAAGGCGCCCTTGCCGGACTTGTACTTGACGATCAGGCGATCCGTCTGGGCGGCCTGGACGATCAGCCCCTCGGGGCCGACGCTGGCGGGCTGGAAGGCGGCCTGGGCCGGGGGCAGACCGGCCAACAGGGCCAGGGCCAGCAAGGTGGGCAGGGGTGTGTGCATCGCTTCGCCTCGTACTGCATCCATCGAGGCCAGTCGCCAGTCTTGAGGGGCCTGGCGGCTGGCAGCCCCGCTACCCTGGCCAGGAAACCCGGGAGGGCGCTGGCGGTAGGCCGGAGGCTTTGCGTCCCGCGCTTTCACGCGGTTTGCCGATCACGGGGAAATCCCGTAGCCGCTACAGTAGGCGCTGCGGGCGCGCAGGGCCAGCACCCCGCCGCAAGCAGCGCCCATTCCCGCGACTTTGTGCGCACCCCGCACCGTTGCGGTGCAGGGTCCGACGGCCCCGCACTCAGCGCAGCGCCTGCTCCAGGCGCATCACCGGATAGAGCCGGTAGCGCTCGTCCCAGGAGACATGGCGACGGGCAAAGAAGCTCAGACGGGCGTGCGGATCAGCAGCGAAGACGGGGTCCTCGGCAAGGCGGCGCTGGAACTCGGCGGCCAGCTGCGGATCGGCCGCCAGCTGGGCGCGCGCGACGTCCTCGGCCACATAGTCCTCCATGTACTCCTTGGTCTCGAAGGCATTGTTGAAGAGGCCCCAGGCCAGCAGGGAGTCCGGCGCCTGCGGCTCCAGCAGGGCCATCAACAGGCGCACGCCGGGCTGCGCCGTGGGGACGAAGAGGCTGCCGGCGGGCAGATCTCGAGGCTCGGGGCGCCACTGCCCTTTGAGGTCCAGGCGCTGGTGCCCCTCCACGGACTGCGCGCCGAAACGGGACTGCTCAGCGCGGAAGACCTGCACAGGCTGGGCCTGGCGCGCCGTGCCCAGGCGCTCGAAGCGCAGGCCATGCAGGCGCAGCTTCGCCGCCACCGCCTCTGCGTGGGCGGCCGGCACCAGGTAGCCGCCGCCGGGGACCGGCACGCTGAGGATAGGCACGATCTCGTCGCGCAGGGGCACACGCCAGATCTCGGGCCGGCGCTCGTCGTAGCGGGTCATCAGGGCCCCGGAGATCTCTGAGGACGTGCGGGTGTAGGCATAGCCGCGGAAGTCGATCATGCGCTGCTGCTCGCTGGCCTCGAAGGCCAGGGGCTGCGCGGTGCCCGCCAGCCGCATGGAGCGCGCATCCGCTGCCCGGGCCTGCGCCAGCCAGTCGTGACCATGGCGGGCCATCAGCTCCAGCACCGCGACCACGGTGTTGCGGGTGATGCGCACGCGGGTCGGGTAGTCCTTCCACGAATGCGTTTCCACCAGCATGCCGAAGCGGTTGCGCAGCCAGAAGTAGCCGGTAGAAAAGCGCGGCGGGGGCACGCCGTCGGCAAAACCGGAGGCGGGGTCGTCCATCTTCTGGAAGGCCATGTAGAAGGGTTGCGGCAACGAGCCCTGCACCGCCAGGGCCTCGATGACGCCGTCGCGCAGGCGCTTGCCGCTGGCGCGCAGCAGCTCGTCTCCGGCATGCACCGGCTCAACCTGGATGGACACGTCGTGCTCGAACTGAGCGCCGTCGGTCACGTGCAGATCGACGGTGGCCAGCGGGTCCCAGGCCTGGACCAGGCGCAGCATGGCCTGCATCTCCGGTGCATCGGCCTTCGCGTAGTCACGGTTGAGGTTGTAGTTCTGCGCCGTGGTCCGCCAACCCATGGCCTCGGGGCCGCGCTGGTTGGGGCGGTTCCAGGCGCCGAAGCGCTCATGGCCGTCCCCATTGAAGACAGGCACGAAGACCAGCACCTGCCGCTGCAGTGCACCTGCGGCCGCCTGACCATCCAGCACCTGGCGCAAGGCCAGGAAGCCGGCGTCCTTGCCGTCGATCTCGCCGGCATGGATGCCGCCCTGGATCAGCGTCACCGGCAGGCCGCGCCGACGCGCCTCGGCCGGGCTGAACACGCCTTGCTGGTTCGCGAGCAGGGCCCACATCGGCCGTCCCTCCGGCGTTGTGCCGAACCGGATGCAACGCACCGCGCGGGGATGGCGTTGCTGGAAGGCCTGACACAAGCGGCCGACCTCCTCGTAGCGCCCTGTGCGCACGAAGCCACTGCGCTCGGCCTCGGTGCTCAGGCCGGGTGCAGCGAGCGCCAGGCCAGGCCCCAGGAGCAGCGGCAGCATCGCGCCGCGCAGGCGCCGGGACGTCAGGGACAGCAGGGGCAATGACATGATCACGAGGAGGCCAGGAACCAGGCAAGACCTGGCACTGTAGCCAGCCCAGCCCCCGGGCGCTGCTGCGGATGGCCCGGGGTGCCTTCCGTCACCCCGCCCGCGCGCTTGCATACTGCGCCGGCCCCAAGACTTCGTCCGATCGGAGGACCCCATGAGCCTGACGCGCCGCGGCTTTGCCGCTCTTGCAAGCCTGTCCCTGATGTCCACGGTGATGGCCTCGGCCTGGGCGGGCAGCCCTGCCGACCCCAGCCCCGATGCCGCCCTGCAGGCCGCCATCGCCGGGGCGCAGCGCACGCCCGCCTTCACCTCCCGGGACGGCGCACGCCACCCCTACGAGACCCTGCGCTTCTTCGGCATCCGCCCGGAGATGACGGTGGTCGAGCTCAGCCCCGGCGGCGGCTGGTACACCGAGATCCTGGCGCCCTATCTGCGTGAAAAGGGCCAGCTGATCCTCGGCGCGGACGACCCGCAGTCCACCAATGCCTACCGCCAGCGCAGCGGCCAGCGCCTGAAGGAGAAGCTGGCCGCCGCCCCCGCGGTCTACGGCAAGGTGCAGATGCATGTGTTCGAGGTGCCCGGACGCCTGCAGTACGCAGCACCGGGCTCGGCCGACCTGGTGCTGACCTTCCGCAACGTGCACAACTGGATCGAGGCCGGTGGCGAGCCGGCCGTCGCCGCCGTCTTCCGCAGCGCCTTCGAGGCCCTGAAGAAGGGCGGCAGCTTCGGCGTGGTCGAACACCGCCGCCCGGCCGCGCAGGCGCAGGACGAGAAGGCCAGCAGCGGCTATGTGCACGAGGCCTATGTGATCCGCGTCGCCGAGTCCGTGGGCTTCAAGCTGGCCGCGCGCAGCGAGGTCAATGCCAATCCCAAGGACACGGCGGACCACGAGAACGGCGTCTGGGCCCTGCCGCCCACGCTGGCCAACAAGGACAAGGACCGCGAACGCTACACCGCCATCGGCGAGAGCGACCGCATGACCCTGCGTTTCGTGAAGCCCTGATCAGCCGCCGGCCCGCTTGGCCGGATGGCCCTGGGCGATCAGCCAGGCGGTGACGCGCTCGGCGTGGTCGCCCTGGATCTCGAGCTGGCCGTCCTTGCAGGTCCCGCCGCTGCCGCAGGCCGTGCGCAGCTGCTTGCCCAGCGCCTGCAGGGCGGCGTCATCCAGAGGCAGGCCCTTGACCAGGGTGACGGTCTTGCCGCCCCGCCCCTTGCTCTCGCGCCAGACCCGCGCGATGCCGTCGCCCTTGGGCCGGGCCGCTGCCTGGCCGCAGCGGCAGGCCGTCAGCGCCGCCCGGCACTGCGGACAGGTGCGCCCCAGCTCGGTGGAATAGACCAGGCGGCTGCTGTTCATCTCGCCCCCTCAGCGCTGGCGCATCACCGCGGCGCTGCCCGCACCCGTGCCCTCGCCGGATTGCTCGCCGAGCATGCGGTGCATCAGGGCGAAGAAGCGGTCGTAGAACTCGCCGGCCGGGATGGTCTCGGAAGCTACCTTGACCATGGAGTCCTGCGAGGCCGCCAAGGGCACGGAGATCGAACCAATGGCGCTGACGCCGATGCTGGTGGAGTTGGCGCTCTTCTTGATCGCGTAGCGGTCCTGCTGCGCCGAGACGAAGGCCGTGGCGAGCTGGGCATTGCGGCCGTCGGGTACGCAGACCACATTGAAGTTGATCTCCACATGCACCTCGCCCTCGGGCTGGAAGCGCTTGGTGCCGCTGACGGCCCCCGCCTTGCCCGGATTGATCAGGTAGCCCTGGCTCAGCAGCGCGCGACGCGCCGCCTCGCAGGTGTCTTCCATGGAGGCGTCGAAGAGGCGGGAGAAGGTCTCCTCGGCCTGGAAGCGCTCGTTCTGGTAGACCGAGACTTTGCCGGGCTCGCGGCCAGGCACGGGGATCGCACAGCCGGCCAGCAGACAGGCTCCGGCCAGGCTGGCCATGGTGACGGCTGTCCATGTTCTGCTCATCGATCGATCTCCCTCACACACCCTCGGCTCCCGCCACTGCGGGCCGGCGCAAAGGGCGCCGGCTCTGGTCCCGCATTATCCCGGTCGCAGGGGACCGGGCCCAGGAAGACACCCCCTGCGCCAAGGGCTGCCCACAGGGCCAGGCGGGCGGGGCATCGTGCCAAAGCACCGCTTTGCGCACACGGCTGCGCGGGCCTGGCCCCAGGTCAAGCCCGGGGCCGGGCGGCGAGCGCACAATGCAGCCGTCATGCCTGATGCCACCGTGCCTTCGCGACGCCACAGCCTTGCGGCCCTGCTCGGCCTGGGGCTGGGGCTGGGACTGGGCGTCGAACTCGACGCCAGCGCCGCTGCCGAGGAGGACCTTCGCATCGGCAGCTCGGCGGCGCTCAGCGGGCCCGCGGCCCAGCTGGGCCTGCGCTACCACGCCGGCATCCGAGCCCAAGTGGAGGCACTCAACCAGCAGGGCGGCGTGCAAGGCCGCAAGCTCGTGATGGACCTGCGCGACGACGGCTACGAGCCCGACCGTGCCGAGATCAACACGCGTCAGCTGGTCGAGGACCCCCGCGTGCTGCTGCTGTTCGGCTATGTAGGCACGCCCACCAGCCGCGTGGCTCTGCCCTACCTGAAGCGCCACGGCATCAGTTTCCTGGGCGCCTACACAGGCGCCAGCATGCTTTACGAGCCCGGCCCCGGCCGCATCTTCAGCGTGCGGGCCAGCTATATGGACGAGTCCATCGCCCTGGCCGCCGCCATGAAGCAGGACGGCGTGCAGCGCTTCAATGTGATGCTGCAGGCCGATCTCTTCGGCCGTGCCGGCCTGGAGGCCATACGCGAGGCGGCCCTGTCCCTGAAGCTGCAGCTCCAGGCCTCGGCCACGGTCAAGCGCAATTCGACCCAGATGGACGAGGCCCTGGACGCCCTGATCAACCGCGAACCCGCCGAGGCCGTGTTCATGATCAGCACCTACGAGACTTGCGCGACCTTCATCCGCCAGGCGCGCAACCGGGGCTACAAGGGCCGCTTCTACCTGCTGTCCTTCGTCGGGCTGGAGCCGCTGAAGGAGTCCCTGTTGGGGGACATGCGCCACATCCGCGTCGCCCAGGTGGTGCCTGACCCTCATGACGCCAGCCTGCCCGTCGTGGCGGCCTACCAGAAGGCCATGCTGGCCCGTGGCGACCGGCAGTTCGATTCGATCAGCCTCGAAGGCTATGTCGCGGCGCGCGTGCTCACCGAGGGCCTGCGCCGCATCCGCGGCCCCATCAACCGCGAGAGCCTGCAGCAGGCGCTGGCGACCCTGGGTGAGCTGGACCTGGGCGGCTTCAAGCTGCGCTACCAGGAAGAGTCCCACCGTGGCAGCTCGCTGGTGATGGTCCGCTGACCCTGGCAAGGCCAGACAGGTAGAGTGAGGGGCATGCCCTCCTTGCCCCCCTTGCCGCCGCAGCTGCCTGCGGCCCTGCTCCTGCTGTGCGCCCTGGCGCCCGGCCCCGCCCTGGGGGCACCCGAGCCCTGGGCCGGCACGGCGTACATCCGCCAGGAGGTCCGCCGCCATTTCGAGGGGCAGGCCCACGGCCTGGGCCGGCAGACCATGGGCGCGCTCTTCGACCAATGCAACGCCTTCCGAGCCGCGGCCGGCCTGGCACCGAACTCGCCGCCAGCGGACCTGCTGGACGGCGTGGACACCGAGATCGTCGAGCGCTACTACGACACGGGCAAGGCACTGACCTGGGTGAGCCGCTACGGCCTCACGCCGACGGACCTGCAGCGCTGGCTGGACGAGGGCGCCAGAACGCCCGGCGTCCCGCCTGCGCGTCCGCCGGACTGTTCCCTGTACAAGAAGACGGACCTCAGTGTCGGCGAGCTGTGGGTGGACGGCGTCCGCTACGAGCTGCGTCATGACAAGAAAGCCATCGGCTCGCGCCGCCATCCCAGCCTCGTCGCGCGGGACATGGGCTTGCCGCTCACAGAGGACCCGCCCAGCCTCATCCTGGGCCAGCGCTGCCGCCGCCTGGACAGCCGGAGCAGCCCGCTGATCAGCGGCGAAAGCTGCCTCTGGTTGCTGTTTCCCGCGCAGCAGTACCTCAACTGGCCCTGGATGCTGGAAAGCCGGGCCATCCTGGGCCGCGGCCCTCATGCGATGGTGGAAGAGGTGCGCACCCTGGCGCTGAGCGTGGGTCGCGCCAGCCCCAAAGACATCTTCAGGATCCCCGAGGGCTATACCGTGCGCATGCTGCCCTGAGCCCGGCGCTCAGCCCGGGCGCTGGACTTCCCACACGCCGACCCAGTCCTGACGCTCGTCGGCATGGTGCCCGGCCAGGCGGAAACCGGCCTTGGCCAGCACCCGCTGCGAGGGCAGGTTCTCAGGCAGCACCTCGGCCCGCACGACCTGCACCCCCGCCGCCCAGGCCTCCTCCAGCATGAGCCGCACGGCGGCGGTGGCCAGCCCCTGCCCCTGCTGGCCCGGGGCGACCTGGTAGCCGATCTCCACCCGGCCCTCGCAAGGCGCACCCTTGAAGCTGATATTGCCCAGGTAGCGCCCATCGCTGGGGCGGCACATCATGCGGCTGACAGCCCAGCACGGCGCGCAGCCCTCGCCCAGCAGGGCCAGGGCGCGTCGGTGCACGCGTTCGGGCGGCAGGGCGCCAGGCTCCACGCGGTCCAGCCAGCCGGCGGGCCACTGTCCAGCTTCCAGCAGGCGCAGATCCTCCAGGCTCAATCGTTCAAGGGTCAGGTCCATGCCGGCATTGTGGCGCCGCGCTGAGCGTCACAGGCAGTGCCGCGGGGCACCCAGGGGCCGCCGCCGCCCGCCCCCCAGGCCCTGAATGGCCAAGGCCCCAGCACGCTTGTGGCGCCTGGGGCCTTGACTGCAGGGGGAAGGGCCGTCGTGGGCCGGTCCTGCTCCGCGGAGGTCTTGCCCGGGCGGTGGAGGCTTGCTGTTTGCAGTGAACTCAGTGTAGGGAGGAGGCCTGGGCAGAAAATTGCAAAGATGCCTTTCTTCTTTTTTTGTTTGGCATTAAATTGCCCAATCTGAACAATCTAAGCAATTTGCATGGAACTGGACCGAATAGACCGCCAGATTCTGGAGATTCTTCAGCAGGAAGGCCGCATCCCAAACCAGGATCTGGCGGATCGCGTGGGCCTCTCGCCCTCGCCCTGCCTGCGCCGGGTACGCGCCCTGGAGGACAGCGGCCTGATCGCCGGCTACCGGGCACTGCTGGATGCCCGCAAACTGGGCCTGAGCCTGATGGCGCTGGTGCACATCTCCATGGACCAGCACACGCCGGAGCGATTTGCCAATTTCGAGGCCTCGGTGCGCATGCTGCCGGAGGTGCTGGAGTGCCTGCTGATCACGGGTCAGGCAGCCGACTACCAGCTCAAGCTGTGGGTGCGTGACATGGACCATTTCCAGAGCCTGCTGCTGGGCAAGCTCACCCGCATCACCGGGGTGACCGGCGTGCATTCCAGCTTCGTGCTGCAGCATGTGATCAGCCGCACGGCGCTGCCGCTGGATGCGGCGCAGGCCTGATCAGGCCTCGGGCCGAGGCGCAGGCGCGCTTGCCGCCGGCTCCACCACCACCCGCGCATAGCGCTGGAAGCTCCAGTAGGCCCAGGCCCAGTCCAACAGCACGACCAGGCGGTTGCGAAAGCCGATCAGGAAGTAGATGTGGACGAAGAGCCAGAACAGCCAGGCCGCATAGCCCGAGAACTGCAGCCAGCCGAGGTCGGCCACCGCGGCCTTGCGGCCTATGGTGGCCAGGGCGCCGTAGTCGCGGTAGCGGAAGGGCTTCAGCGTGGCCTCGCGCCCCCGCACAGCAGCGAGGATGCTGTGCGCCGCATGGGCACCCATCTGCTTGGCGGCCGGGCTGACGCCGGGCACGGGGCGCAGGCGCCCGTCCGGCTCCTGGCTCTGCGCGGCGGCCAGGTCGCCGATCACGAAGACCTCCGGATGGCCGGGGATGCGCAGCCAGCCATCCACCTGCACCCGGCCGACCCGGTCCAGCGGCACGTCCAGCAGACGGCCCAGCGGCGAGGCGGCCACGCCCGCGGCCCAGACCACGGTGCGCGCCTGGATGCGCCGCTGCCCGGCAACCTCGCCCTGCTGCACGCTCACGCCCTCCGCATCGATGCCCACCACGCGGCAGCCGGTTTGCACCTCCACGCCCAGGCCGCGCAGCTGCGCCTCGGCCTTGTCAGACAGCGCGGCCGGCAGGGCCTGCAACACCCGGTCCGAGCCCTCCAGCAGCAGCACGCGAGCCCGGGCCGGATCGATGCGGCGGAACTCGTCGCGCAGGGTGTGGTGGGCGATCTCGGCCAGGGTGCCCGCCATCTCGACCCCCGTGGGTCCGCCGCCGATCACCACAAAGCTCAGGTGCGCTGCCTGCCGTGCGGGGTCGGGCTCCAGCTCGGCCTGCTCGAAAGCCTTGAGCACGCGGGCACGCAGACGGAAGGCATCCTCCAGGGTCTTGAGGCCCGGAGCATGCTCGGCCCAGTCGTCATGCCCGAAGTAGCTGTGCGTGGCGCCGGCCGCCAGGATCAGGAAGTCGTAGCCGAGCTGCTGCCCATCGGCAAGACGCACGCAGCGGTTGGCCTTGTCGATGCCGCAGACTTCCGCCATCAGCACGGTGACATTGCGCTGGCGACGCAGCATGTGCCGGATGGGCGCTGCAATGGAGGGCGCCGAGAGCCCCGCCGTCGCCACCTGGTACAGCAGGGGCTGGAAGAGGTGGTGGTTGCTGCGATCGACCAGGGTGATGTCCACCTCCGCGCCGGCCAGGGCCCGCGTGGCGGCCAGGCCGCCGAAGCCGCAGCCGATGATGAGCACCCGCGGACGGGGGGATGAGGCGGTGCTGGGGGGCTTGCTGTCCATGGGAATCATTGTGCACAGCAACAATCACCCAGTCTGGCGACTGGGCATGCCGCAATGGCATGGACCGCAGGCTGGCCTGCATGAGCCGCGCGCTGCGCGCACCGCGCTCAAGAGCCGCCCGCCTGGCGGCCGGGCTTCCCACGCGGCGACAGACCAGGAAGTGCCCTGCCGCCAGGGCCAGGCCGAAGAGCGCGATGGTGGCCAGACCCACGCCGTCGCGGGCCGGTGCAGCGCTGCTCAAGAGGCCCTCGCGATGACGGCCACCTGCACATCGCTGCGCCATTGGAAGCCCAGGCTTTCGTAAAGGGCGATGGCCGCCTCGTTGCTGCGCCAGGCGTGCAGGAAGGGGCGCTCACCGCGGGCCTCGATCTGCCGAGCCACGGCGGCGGACAGGCGGCGTGCCAGGCCCAGTCCGCGGAAGTCGGGATGGGTGCAGACCCCGCTGACCTCGGTATGGCCCGCCACGTGCATGCGCTCGCCCGCCATCGCGGCCAGGCGGCCCTGCAGGCGCACGCCCAGGAAGCGGCCCATGCGGTGCGTCTGCGCCAGGAAGGGGCCGGGCTGGGTCAGTTCGGCCAGGGCCAGCATCTCGGCGGCATCGGCATCGCCCAGGGGCTGGATGTCGGGGTGCGTCGGCTCATCGGCCAGCGAGCGCGTGGCCAGCATCTGCACGCCCTGGGCTGTCTTGAGCGCCACGGCGCCAGGCGGCAGTCGCAACGCCGGCACCTGCAGCAGGTAGAGCGAGCCCCGGGCCGGCAGCAGCCGGGACAGGGCGTTCAGAGCCTCGGGGCTGTCGTCCGCGGCGGCGGCAAAGAGGTGGATCTCCGGACGATAGCGGCGCGCCAACGCATCGCCCAGGGCCAGGTCTTGCTGCGGGCCGCTGAGGCTGTGCCATACCGGTCGGTTCAGCAGCTGCTCAGCCGGCAGGGAGTCTG
Source organism: Roseateles sp. DB2 (assembly GCF_051857535.1). Lineage (NCBI taxonomy): Bacteria > Pseudomonadati > Pseudomonadota > Betaproteobacteria > Burkholderiales > Sphaerotilaceae > Roseateles > Roseateles sp. DB2. The sequence continues at coordinate 123,883 of NZ_JBPZGY010000013.1, forward strand.
GAGGCGGGGATGCGGCCATCGTCATGTCGAGGAACTCCTGAAACCGGCAGGCGGTAGGCGGTAGGCGGTAGGCGGTAGGCGGTAGGCGGTAGGCGGTAGGCGGTAGGCGGTAGGCGGTAGGCGGTAGGCGGTAGGCGGTAGGCGGTAGGGCGAGACTAACAGATACCCTGCCTACCCAGCCCTGCCCTGCTTCGCTCAGCCACCCAGGCGAACACGGCTGCGCCGCACCGTGAGCCCGGCCGGCGGCTGGCCCAGCCACCAGTCCTTGGGCAGGTGCAGCGGCGTCAGCCCCTGCGCACGTTCGACCCCCACATGACCGTCCCTGCCCTGGGCCTTGGCGGCATAGAGCGCCACGTCCGCCAGGCTCAGGCTGGCCGCCCAATCCCAGGCCCGAGGTTCCTGGGGATCCAGGGGGAAGGCCGACCAGCCCAGGGACACGGTCACGGGGATCTGCCGCCCCTCGCCGATGTCAAAAGGACTCTCGCGCACAGCCGCGCAGGCGCGCTCGGCCAGCTCGGCCGCCCCCGTCCGGCTGCTGTCCCGCACGAGCACCAGCACCTCTTCGCCCCCCCAACGAACGAGGGAGTCCGTGCCGCGAAATACACGGCGCAGCCGCTCGGCCAGCTGCACCAGCACGGCATCGCCGGCCCCATGGCCGTAGACATCGTTGACCCGCTTGAAATGGTCCAGGTCCAGCAACATCAGCAGCAGGTCGCTGTCCGGGCCGGGCTCGATGCCATCCGTCTCGAAGCGACGCAGGCACAGATTCAGGTCGTCCTCCAGGCGCAGCGCCAGGTAGCGGCGGTTGCGCAGGCCGGTGAGGGTGTCGGTCAGGCTGGCCTCGCGCAGCTCGACGGTGCGCGCATCCACCAGGGCGCGCAGTTCGACCTCGCGGCTGCGCAGGCGCCGGGTGCGCCACTGCACCCATCCCCACAAGGACAGCAGCAGCAGCACACCGGCACCGGCCCGCGCCCACCAGGTCTGCCACCAGGCGGGCAACAGCTCGATGGGCAGGTCCAGCGAGGCCATGCGGCCAGCGCCCTGCTGGGGCATGGCCCGCATCTGCAACACATAGCGTCCAGGCTTGAGTGGACCGAAGCTGGGGCTGCGGGCGCTGGCGTCCACACGCGTCCAGTCGGTGTCCTGGCCCAGCAGGCGGTACTGATAGCGCAGCCTTTGCGGATCGGCGTAGTCCAGGCCTGCGAACTCCACGGTCAGCGTGCGCGTGCCCGGCTGCAGGGTCAGGCCTTGCTGCAGGCGCTCCGGGTGGTAGGGCTGGCCATTGAGGCGCAGCCCGCTGATCACCATGGGCAGTTCACCCGTGGGCGGGGCATAGGCCTCAGGCTGCACGCGCAGCAGGCCGCGGCTGCCACCGAACAGCAGCCCGCCGCCCGGCAGCTCGCAGCTGGCGAAGAACCAGAAGCTGCCGAAAAAGGCCCCCTCGGCCGGCCCGAAGGCGTCGATGCGATCAGCGCGGGGGTCGTAAACATAGAGCTGGCTCCAGATGCGTCCCTGTGCGTCCTCGTGCAGATTGCCGCCGAACACGCCCTGCACCTCATGGCGCTCGCTGATGCGCTCGAAGCGGAAGCGCCCCTCGGCGTCCACGCCGACGCGGCGGTGCAGTCCACTGACTGGCGTATCCACCCACAGCGTGCCGTCACGCGACCACAGCAGGCCCATGACGATGGGGCTGCCCAGCGACTCCTTGGGCGACTGCGCCACCGCCACGAGGCCGGCGGGGCCTTCGATGAACAGCCCCTGCTGCCCACCCACCCACAGGGCATGGCTGCCCGGCTCCTCGCGCAGCACATAGATGCCGCCCTGCAGCGCCTCGCCCCCGGCCAGGCTGACTCGCTGCAGCGCGGGCGCATCGGGCGACGGCAGCCGATACAGGCCTTCCTGCATGCCCAGCCAGACTTCCCCGGTGCGACGGATCATCACCTGCTGCGCCCGCGCGCCGTCCAGTGGCCAGTCCCGCAGCAGGCGGCCGTCCAGGCTGCGGTGCTCCAGCCGCCCGGCCGACGCCAGCCACACGCTGCCATCCGGGGCCTGGTTGAGCGCGTCGACCACGTCTCGACGCTCGCGCGGCCAGGCGCCCAGCGTCGCCAGTGCCTGCCCCGGTCGGCCGTCCAGGCGCACCACGGGACCCAGCTGCGTGGGCGCCAGCACCTCGCCGTTGTGCAGGCGCAGCAAGGCGCGAACGTCCAACTCGCGCAGGGGGCTCTGGGAATCGTTATCTGGCCCACGCACGGCCAGGGCCGGGTGATCCTGATGGCGCTGCAGGCCCAGGCCGTAGCCACTCACCCACATCACGCCCCATTGATCGCGCAGCAGGCCGCTGACGTCATTGCCCGCCAGGCCACGCAGATGGCGGGGATCGTGGCGCAACCAGGCTTCGATGCTGCCGCGGTTGGGATCCAGCCAGAGCAGGCCTTTCTTGCCGCCGACCCAGATGCGGCCATCCTCGGCCTCCGCCAGCGCCTGCACCGGCGCCTTCAGATCCTGCACCCAGCGCGCCTGGCCCTGCTCCACCACGCCCAGTCGGCCGTCCTGCGTGCCGAACCAGAGGCGGCCGGCACGGTCTTCCGTCATGGCCAGCACGGTGGCCTCGTCCTGCGGGCCCGGCAGGGCGATGTTCGTCCAGACCCCGCTCTGGCGGCGCGCCAGGCCCCGCCAGTGGCCGGCCCAGACCACGCCGTCATGGGCGACGGCCAGGGCGGTGATGCGCTGCTCCTTCTCGCCCTTGATCGTGATGTCCTGGCGCTCGAACTGCCTTTGCGCGGGCAGATAGCGTTGCAGTCCGCGGCCCAGGCTGCCCACCCAGACGGTGCCGTCGCCGTCTTCGGCCAGGGCGCGAATGGGGGCATGACTCCCTTCGCGCCCTTCGGCGCTGCCCAGGGCCTGCAGGCGATCCTGCTGGGGGTCGTAGACCACCAGCCCCTGGAACTCGGTGCCGATCCACATGCGCCCGTCGCGGGCGGGTGCCAGCGCCCTCACCCAGCCCAGGTTGCGGCTCGCGGCCGTGGGGCCTTCCTGCTCGACAGGGCGCAGGCGATAGCCGTCGTAGCGGGTCAAACCCTTGATGGTGGCCACCCAGATGAAGCCGCTGCGGTCCTGGGCGAGCGTGGGCACCGTGTTCTGCGGCACCTCGATGCTGCGGAACTGCGCATCGAGCACCTCGCCAGCGAAGGCGGAGGAAGCCGGCAGACCGGCCCAGGGGAGGCCCATCCACAGGAACAGCAATGCGGACAGGCGCAATACAGCTCGATACATGAAGGCGGATGATAAGCAGCCTCCGTGCAGGCCCCGCAAAGCACCCGTCGCGCAATGCGCAGAAATGCGCGGGGCTCAGACGCCCAGCAGCCTCAGCGCCAGCCAGGCGGGCAGGCCCAGGTACAGCAGGGCCAGGCCGGCGGATTCCAGCCCCTGGCGCATGGGCAGGGCCCGCGCAGGCCGCCATAGCAGCCCGAGCCAGGCCAGGGTCTCGATGGCGATGCGCACGGCCGCCGAGGCCACCAGCACCCCCACCGCCCAGGCGGCCCACCACAGGCCGAAGGCGCCCAGGTAGGCGGCCAGCCCGTAGCTGCGGTACTCCCCCAGCAAGCCGCCGTAGGCGATGTGCTGGTGCAGGGCGAAGGCCGGCAGGGCCAGCAGCAGGGGCAGGCCCAGGAACTTCCAGACGGGACGGGCAAGACGATGGCGCCGCAGCCGCTGCCGGGCCAGTGCGTAGCGCATCATCCGGCCGTCCTCCAGGACCTCGCCCAGCGGCGCCCCGGCCGCCCGCAGGGCCTCGCGAAGCGCCTGTGGTTGCGCCAGCAGCAGGTGCCAGGTCTTGCCTCCTTGCGCCGTCAGGCTCAGGCCAGGGCCGGGCCAGGGCAGCCGCCAGGCCTCCGCCTGCTCGAGGGAGGCCAGCTCGCAATGCAGGATCTGCCCGTCCCTGCGGACCAGCTCCAGGGCCTTGGGACCCAGTTGCAGCCGCGCCTTGAAGGCCTGCAGCAAGCACCAGGCGGCAGCCTCAGGCGCCAGCACCAGGGCGGCAACGAGGCGCAGTTGCAGCAGGGACTGCGTGCGCAGGCCTTCGTCCAGCAGCAGAGCCAAGCCCAGGCCCAGCAGGCTCAGGCGGGACAGGCCGCGAAGGGCGGCGACGCAGCCGCGCAGCGCCGGCGATATCACCCTCACCCGCAGCGGCCAGGCCAGGGGCGGCGCAGGCCGGGGCGCCCAGCCCCGCAGCGGCCGCCAGCGAGCCAGCAGCAGCCCGGCCAGGCTCAGCAGGCAGACGCCGCCCACCCAGTCGCCCCAGCGCACCATGAGCGTCGGCGCGGGCTCTGGCACGGGAAGCGCCCCCACCACCAGGGCGCGCTGGCCGAAGTCCCCCGCGGCGAGCACCGTGCCACGCGCATCGATGACGGCGCTGTAGCCATTGGTGGTCACCCGGAACTGCGGCAGGCCGGTCTCGATGCTGCGGAAAGCGGCCGCTGCCTGGTGCAGGCGCGCGCCCAGTGGGTCGGCGCTGAACCAGGCGTCGTTGGACATCGTGAGCAGCGCCCGCGCGCCCAGGCGGGCCCCGTCGATGGCCAGGGAGGGATCGACGTCGTCCCGGCAGATCAGCGGCTGCACCGGCACCTCGCGGCCATCGCGCAGGCGCAAGGGAAACACGCGGGCCCCGCTGCCGGGCTGCCAGTGCCCCACCCAGGGCAGCCAGCGCTGCAGCAGCGGGCCGTCCAGCCAGCCTGGCACTCGCTCGGTGAAGGGGAAGAGCCGGGTCTTGCGGTACACGCCCAGCAGGCCCTGCTGCGGCTGGAGAAAGGCAGCGGCGTTGTACTCTCCCGCCGCATCGCGGTCGTAGGTGCCGAAGACAAAGGGCACGCCGGCCGCATTGACGATGGAGACGATCTCCTGGTCCAGCTGCGCCCCGGCCTCGCTCTTGGGCTGGCCGAAGGTGGTGGGGTAGATGGTCTCGGACCACAGCACGGCGTCGGCGCGCTGGCGCTCGACGGCGTCGTAGCTCATCGCGTAGTGCGTATCCAGCACTTCACGCACCACCGCATAGCTGCCCTGGGACTGGCGGCGGCCTTCGTAGTCCGCGATATTTGCCTGCACCAGGCCCAGGCGCAGCAGGGGCAGGCCGGCGTCCAGCCGAGGAGCCTCGCGGCTGGCTCCGTAGAGCAGCAGGCCCAGCGGCAAGGCCAGGGCCAGGCCCAGGGGCGCCAGCAGGGCGCGGGGCCGCGTCTTCCAGATCTGACCGCCCTGGCTCAGGGCCTGAGCCAGGGCCTCGTTGACCAGCAGCAGCAACAGGGTCAGGCCCGCCGTGCCGCCCAGGGCGGCGGCCTGGCGCAGCTGGGCCGCGGGGTAGAGGCCATGGGCCAGGGTGTCGCCCAGCAGCTTGGGGCACAGCCATTCCACGCCCACCCAGGCCGCTGCGGCCGCCCAGGCCCGCAGCCAGGGATGACGCTGCCCGTCCAGCGCCTGGCGCACCAGGGCCCAAGCGATCAGCTGCGGCTGGAACAGCGGGGCGATCAGCAGCAGCACCGCCAGGCCCTGGGCCTGCGGCCACTGGGCATAGTGCGCGATGGCCGTGCCGAACCAGGCGAAGGCCGCCGCCGCATAGCCGAGGCTCAGCAGCCAGGCGCGCAACAGACGCTGCCCCCAGGCCACCGGCCTGTCCAGCCACCACAGCCATGGCAAGAGGGCCACGAAGCCCAGCCCCCAGCTGCCGCGTGCGTAGAGCGCCAGCAAGACGGCGCCCAGCCCCAGGGCCAGGGTCGCGCGGACCCAGGGCCTCGATATCAATGCATTCATGGGAATCCGGTTGGGATCAAGGCTGGCCCGAGGCCTCGCGCCCCGGCTCCTGTGGCCTTGGGATGACGACAAAGCGGATGGGAAAGCCTGGCGGCGCCAAGACCGGCGTGACCACCCGGTCTGCGGGCACGGCGATGGGGCGGCCGGCGGCATCGTGGATGGGGCGGTCAGGCGCGAACATCAGAATGGCCTCGATGCGCTGACCGTCGTCGGTGGCCTGGTGATGGCGCACATAGCCGTCGGGCAGCACATAGTCCTCGGGCACCGCCAGGCCGACGATGGGCGGCCGCGTGCCCGGGGGCTGGAAAGCGCCCAGGCCTGTGCGCACGCCGGCCTTGTGCAGGCGCTCGATGACCTCCTGCATGCTGGGCGCACTGCCCGGCGGCACATGGTCGGCCAGGTCATCGCTGACGGCCGGGCCTGAGGTGCCAACCAGCAGCCAGGGGTGCGGTGCGGCGCTGGCCGCGGAGGCAGGCCTCGCAGCAGCAAGACCTGACCCCGCGCCGCCCGAGGTCCCCAGCGACGCAGGCGGTGCAGGCAGGGGATCCTCAGGCCACAGCAGCACCAGACCGCCGGCCAGGCACAGCAGGGCCAGGCCGACATATGCCAGCGACGCCAGCCGGCGCCGCGTGGGCGATGCCTGCTTCGCGCTCATGGAGCCGCGCCTTCAGCGCAAGCGGCGCTCAGGGAGCCGCCGGATTGGACACGGACAGCGCCCAGCCCATGCGCTCATGCCCGTACTGGTTCCAGATCGGGTTCTTGCCACTGCTGAAGCTGGTGTACCGCGGCGCGCCCGAGCCCGTGCTGCCGCCGAAGAGGCCGGCCGTCACCGTGCCACCGTTGTAGGTGGGGTGGGTGTCGTCGGACTGGATGTAGTCGTAGCTGCTGCTGGCCGAGACGAAGTGGGTGTTGGCGTCGCGCAGCGTGCTCTTGTAGGTCGAGGTGATGCGGGTCACGTAAGCCGCCTCGGTGTCGCCGGCCACGTAGCGGATGGCGTCGGAGTCCACCTGGCCGTCGCCGTTGCTGTCGTAGTCCGCCGCCATGTACTGGGCGAAGCTGTCAGCGCACTTGAAGCCCTTCTGGCGGGCGTACTCGCACATCCAGTAGTTCATCTTGGTCAGGGCCGGCAGGAACTTGTCGCGCAGGTTCACCGTGGCACCAGTGGTGGCGTCCTTGCAGCTGCTCTGCACGTTGTCGGCGGCGTAGCCGGGGTAGTGCAGGTTGGAGATGATCTTCAGCTTGGTGCCCGCGTAGGCATTGGCGTTGATGTAGTCCATCGCCTTGGCCACATAGGTCTTGCAGTTGGCCAGGGCGTTGTCCAGCACGCTGTAGTTGCAGGTGCCGCTCTGGCCCTTGAAGGCGGTGCGCGCCTGCAGGCCGTCATTGCCGCACATCTCGAAGGTGACCACGCGCGTGCTGCTGGCCTGCATATAGGAGGCCTCGCCCACGATCTTGTTGTTGTAGACGTCCGAGGCCACGGCACCGGACTTGGCTCGGCGCACGCTCTCGATGTCTGCATTCCACAAGGCGGAAAGGTATTCCGCATCGACAGTGGGCGCTGAGTACTTGGCGGCATTGAGCGTGGAGCCGTTGTAGCCGGCGTAGATCGAGTCGCCGTAGGCCACGACGCGGTACTTGGTGCTGGTGCCGGCCCGATCTATGGTCCAGGATACGTTCTGGTTGAGCGTGCTGGCCGCAGCGGGGAAGACGCTGGCGGCCAGGGCCAGGACCGATGCACAGCGGACCAGGACGCGTCGCGTCGTGCGCTGCTCAGGCAGGAGGGACTTGAACTTCTTCATGCGTGTCTCCGTTGAGGATGAGAGTCGTCGGCAAGTCGTGCTCGCGAATCCACAGGCTGTCTTGACGCAGCTCGCTGCACGATCCGGCAAAAGCCGACAGGGCTCCACCCCATCAAACCCTAGGCCGCCCTTCAAGCCTGTGTCAGCGTGGACCATGCCTGTCGCACAGGTGACAATGGCCGCCGCAACAAGGCCTGTTGAATGCAGCAGGATTTTCAGGAGAAGGCCCGAACCATGCAGTCCAGCCATCGTAGGCATGCCCCATGACAAACGCTTTGCAGGCCCGTTGCCAGACCTTGGGCGAACGCGCCGTGCTGCTGGACTTTCCTGAGGTCCCTGCCAGCCTGGAGTTGCAGCAGCGGCTGTGGCGTCTGCGCCAGCAGCTGTTGGATGCGGGCGACGCTGTCGTCGACTGCGTGCCGGGCATGGGCAACCTCAGCTGGATCTTCAATCCCGATCAACTCGATGGCGAAGCCGCCTGCGCCCGCCTGATGCAGCTCTGGCAAGCGCAGGCCGAGACGCCAGCACCGGCACTGGGCGAGGGACGCCTGGTGCAGATCCCCGTGCATTACGGCGGCGATGCAGGGCCTGACCTGGGCCGGCTGGCCCACCACCACGGCCTCACGCCGCAGGCCGTGGTGCGCCTGCACAGCGAGGCCACGTACCGGGTCTTCTTCCTGGGCTTCCTGCCCGGCTTCGCCTACCTCGACGGCCTGCCCACAGCCCTGCACACCCCTCGCCTGGCCACGCCGCGCATCACGGTGCCCGCCGGCTCAGTGGGCATAGGCGGCACGCAGACTGGCGTCTACCCCTGCGCCAGCCCCGGTGGCTGGCATCTCATCGGCCGCACAACCCTGCCCCTGTTCGATGCCGCGGCGCTGCCGCCCACCTTGCTGCAGCCGGGCGATCAGCTGCGCTTCGTGGTGGAGCGTTGCGATGTCTGAGCCCGCCACCCTGCATGTGATCAAGCCCGGCCTGCAGAACAGCGTGCAGGACCTAGGGCGCCCGGGCTGGCGCCATCTGGGGCTTGGCAGCGCAGGCGCCATGGACCCCATCGCCCTGCAGCTGGCCAACGCCCTGCTGAGGCAAGACCTGGCCCTGCCGGTCCTGGAGGTCTGCGGCGGCCCGGTGCAGCTGCGCTTCGAACAGGACAGCGCCTTCGCGCTGGCAGGCGCCGATTACGAGGTGCTGCTGGATTCCCTGCCCTGCCCCGTGGGCTGGCCCCACGCCGCCCGAGCCGGCCAGGTCCTGCGCCTGCACGGCCCGCGCGCGGGGCGTTTTGCCTACCTGGCGCTGCCCGGCGGCATTGCTGCGCCTGCCCTCATGGGCTCCTGCAGCACCGACCTGGCCAGCGGCTTCGGCGGCCCCCAGGGCCGGGCGCTGCGGGCCGGCGATGCGCTGCAGGCGGTAGTGGCTGCCGCTGATCTTCCTGGCGGACGCCGACGAGGCCTGCCCGCGTTCATGGCGCCCGCCGTCCTGGACCTGCGCGTGCTGCCCGGCCCCGAGGCAGCACTCTTCCATCCCGAAGCCATGGCCGAGTTCTGGCGCGCCGACTGGCATGCCAGCAGTCGCAGCAACCGCATGGGCTGCCGCCTCGATGGACCTGCGCTGCGCCGCCCCGATCGCCCTGATGAGCTGAGCGAGCTGCCCTCCCATGCCGTGCTGCCCGGCGTGGTGCAGGTGCCGCCCGACGGCCAGCCCATCGTGCTGATGGCCGATGCACAGGCCACCGGAGGCTACCCTCGGCTGGCCGTGGTCATCGAGGCCGACCTGCCGCGGCTCGCCCAGTGCGCCCCCGGCCAGCGCCTGCGCTTCCTGCCCGCGGACGAGGCGCAGGCCCGCGCCGCACGACGTCGGTCACTGGGCGCGCTGCGTTGCCAATGCCAGGCCCTGCTGGGTCTGTGAGGCGCAGCGCACGGACAATCCCCCCCATGTCATCGACTCCGCCCCGCACCGCCCTGGACCTCAATGCCGACCTCGGCGAGGGCTGCGCCGACGAGGCGCTGATCCTGCCCTGGATCAGCTCGGCCAACATCGCCTGCGGTGGCCACACGGGCGACGCGGACAGCATGCGGGCGTCCATCGCCCGTGCGCTGGACAGCGGCGTGGCAGTGGGCGCCCATCCCAGCTATGCCGACCCAGCGCACTTCGGCCGCCAGCCGCAGGCGGTGACGGCGGGGCTGCTGGCCTCGCTGCGCGGCGAACTGGCGCGGCAGCTGCAGGATTTCCAGCGAGCCGCACAGCGTGAAGGCGCCCGCCCGCGCCACGTGAAGCCGCATGGAGCACTCTACAACCAGGCCGCCCAGGACCCGCAGCTGACGGCGCTGCTGCTGGACCTGCTGCCGCGCGAGGCGCCAGGCCTGGCCCTGGTCGCCCTGGCAGGCAGCCCGCTGGCCCAGGCTGCACGCCGCGCAGGCCTGCCTGTGCGCGAGGAGGGCTTTGCCGATCGGCGCTACACCGCGTCCGCCACCCTGCTGCCGCGCAGCGAGCCCGGGGCCGTGCTGGAAGCGCTTGCGGATGGCGTCGCCCAAGGCCTGGCTCTGGCCCTGGGCGAGCCCGTCCAGGCGCACGAGGGCAGCGCGCTACGACTGCACATCGACACCCTTTGCGTGCATGGCGACGGCCTGGCCGCCCTGCCTCTGGTGCGCGCGCTGCATGAATCCCTGCGAGCGGCCGGCCTGGCCCTGCGCGCCCCTGACTGAGCCGTTCCTACCGCCCTCAAGACCTGACCCCATGGACCTCGCCCAACTCCTGCCCCTGATCGGCATCCCCCTCGTCGTCGCTGGATTCGCCCTGCGCTTCAACGCCCTGCTGGTGGTGCTGGTGGCTGGGGCCGTGACCGGTCTGTGCGCCGGCATCGCGCCCCTGGCGCTGCTGGAGCTCTTTGGCGAAAAATTCATGGCCAGCCGCTCGCTGGCGGTGGTCGTGCTGCTGCTGCCGGTGATGGCACTGGTGGAGCGCCACGGCCTGCGCGAGCACGCCCAAGCCTGGGTAGGCCGGCTGAGGGGCGCCAGCACCGGCCGCCTGCTGATGCTGTACTACCTGCTGCGCCAGGGCACGGCAGCCTTGGGTCTGACCAGCCTGGGCGGACCAGCCCAGACGGTACGCCCCCTGCTGGCCCCCATGGCTGAGGGCCTGGCCGTGCACCGCCATGGCCCCTTGCCGCCGGCCCTGCGCGAGCGCATCCTGGCCCACGCCGCGGCCTGCGACAACGTGGCGCTCTTCTTCGGCGAGGACATCTTCATCGCCTTCGGCGCCGTGCTGCTGATCCACGGCTTCATGTTGCAGAGCGGCATCCCGGTGGCAGAGCCGCTGGTGATCGGCCTGTGGGCCATTCCGACGGCGCTGTGCGCGGCGATCGTGCACCTGGCGCGCTTGTCGCGGCTGGACGCACAGATCGCCGCCGCCATGCCTGCAGAGCCCAGCACCTGGGAGGCCGCATGAGCGCCATCGCCAGCGCCGCCGTCCCGCCCTTGCCCGCCCTGATCAGCCCCGGCCTGACCCTGCCCCTGGTGGGCGTGGTGCTGCTGGCATCGGCCTTGAGGTGCTGGCGCGAGACTGGCACGCCGCGACGTGTCTGGCGCGGCCTGTTCTGGGCCTTGTTCGGCCTGCCCTTCCTGCTGGGCGACCTGATGCTGGACCAGCTCGGCAAGCCCCTCACCTACCGCCTGGTCGGTCTGTTGGTGCTGGCCCTGGGCCTGATCGCGGGGCTGGGCCTCAGCGCCGCCCCCGACACAAAGCCCTCGCCCCAAGAGCTGAAGCGCCGCCAGCAGCGCGCCGCCCTGCTGGGCCACCGCCTCTTCATCCCGGTGCTGGCCATCCCCGTGCTGACGGTGGCTGGCGTCCTGGCCGGCCCCGCGCTGCATACCGCGCGGTGGAGCCTGCTCGCCCCGCAAAACCTGACCCTCGCGGCGCTGACCCTGGCATGCCTCTGCGCGCTATTGCTGGCCTGGCGGCTGACGGGGGACTCGCCACGGCAGGCGCTGCAGTCCTCGCAGGGCTTGATCGAGTCGATTGGCTGGCCGCTGGCGCTGCCCCTCATGCTGGCCATGCTGGGAGGGGTCTTCCTGGCCAGCCACACTGGCAAGGCAGTGGAGACGCTGGCGCAGGGGCTGCTGCGGCCCGACAGCAAGCTGGCCGTGGTGACCGTCTACACCCTGGGCATGACTGCCTTCACCATGATCATGGGCAATGCCTTCGCTGCTTTCCCTGTGATGGCTGCCGGTGTGGCCCTGCCTTTTCTGATCCAGGGCCATGGCGCCAATCCAGCCGCGGTGCTGTCCATCGGCATGCTCTGCGGCTATTGCGGTACGCTGATGACGCCCATGGCGGCCAACTTCAACATCGTGCCCGCCGCCCTGCTGAACCTGAAGGACCGCCACGCAGTGATCAAGGCGCAGACGCCGACGGCCCTGCTGCTGCTGGCGCTTCAGACCCTGCTGCTGTACCTGATCGTCTGAGCCCCGCTATCCATGAGCACGCCCGATTGCATCCTGATCACCGGCTTCGAGCCCTTTGACGGCGAGGCCGTGAACCCCTCCGCCCAACTGGTGCTGCAGTTGCAGGGCGAAGTGGTCGCGCCCGGCGCGCGTGTGGAGGCCGTCGTCCTGCCTTGCGTTTTCGACGAGGCCCTGCGAGCCCTGGAAGGCCACCTGGACCGGCTGCGGCCGCGCCTCGTCCTGTGCTGCGGCCAGGCCGGCGGACGCAGCGCGCTGAGCTTCGAACGGGTGGCCATCAACCTCGACGACGCCCGCATTCCCGACAACGCTGGCGCGCAGCCCATCGACCGCCCGGTCTTTGCGACGGGCCCCGCCGCCTACTTCACGAGCCTGCCGGTCAAGGCCATGACCCAGGCCTTGCGCAGCGCCGGACTGCCGGCCGAGGTGTCCTACACCGCCGGCACCTTTGTGTGCAACCACGTCTTCTACGGCCTGATGCACCTGGCGCAGCGACGCCCCTGGCTGCGCCAGGCCGGCTTCATGCACGTGCCCTACCTGCCCGAGCAGGGGGCCCATCACCCGCATGCGCCCTCCATGGCCCTGGATACCATGAGCGCAGGCCTGCGCCTGGCACTGCGGACGGCCTTGCAGACTGCCGAGGACCTGCACGTGAGCGAGGGCACGATCTGCTGATGCACGGCTTTTGTGTGTACCGCGATCCACCGACGAGCCGGACCATCAACGCCGGCCCGCCATCGCGGCCGCACCCCTGATGGACAGGTCTTGCCCCGACCTCGCGCCGGCCCTCATCTGCGAGCAGCCTCGGCGCGTGATGCTGGGAGCCCGGCATGGGAAGCCTCGCTGGCGCCAGTGGCGCCGCTGGCGATAGGGCGCGAGGAGGCCGCGCCCGAGTGGCTCAGCGCAGGGCCTTCACCAGTGAGTCCATCATGACCTTGAGCGAGCGGTCGTGCCGCGTGATCGGCGGCACGGGGCGCTGAACGCCCAGCAACTGGTAGACCGCCATCTGCGCGGCACGCACCGAATACTCGACCGTGAAGACCACATCGTCCGCGATCTCGACGAACTGGCTGACAAAGGCCAGGTTGCGCGAGCCCGGCGGCACCGGCAGCGGCCGGTCGGCATGCGCCCGTGGCATGAACATGCTGGTGATGTAGGGCATGCGGCAGGGGATGCAGACAGCCTCGTCCAAGACCTCGGGGTCGAAGTTCAGGTGGCCACGCAGCTCCTGCAGGATCTCTGCACCGCTGCACTCGCTCATGGGCTTGGCCACGAAGTTGCCAATGCGGTCAGGCTGCAGGGCATAGCCCCAGAACACCTGCAGGCCCTCCGGCTGGCCTCGGAAATGCGGCTGGTGATAGAGCACCACGGACATCTGCCAGTTCGAGTCCTTGAAAGTCACCAAGCCGCCAGTGCCGGCGCGATTGCCCGTGAAGCCCTCCATGCGGTCGAAGAAGGCCGGCTGCGCGCAGGTGACGGTGAAGGAGAGCCAGTAGGACTCCGTGAGCTTGCCGTTGAAGGCCGCCGGATTGCCGAACTGAGGCCGGCCCTGAGCCAGCTTCTCCCACAGGGCCCAGCCCTGGCTGTCCGTCTTGCTCAGGCGCGGCGCCGGGGCACTCATGCTGCCAACACTGGACGCGTCGGTCATGGAAGCGTTCTGCACGAAGACCAGGTCATCGGGCGCCAGCGTCACGCGGCGCTCGCCCTGGGCGTCACGCAGGGTGATCGAACGGGCCAGGATCTGGTTGTCCTGCTCCTCCAGCGACACGTCCGTCGCGGTCGTGCCGTGCACGAAGCTGACACCGTGCTGCAGCAACCAGGCTTCCAGTGGACGCACCAGGGAGTCGTACTGGTTGTAGACCGTGCGCTTGACGCCGCCCAGGGTTTCGATGCGCGGGAACTCGTTCATGAAGCGGTGCAGATAGCGCTTGAACTCCACCGCGCTGTGCCAGGGCTGGAAGGCAAAGGTGGTCTGCCACATCCACCAGAAGTTGGTCTCGAAGAAGCCGGGCGAAAGCCAGTCGCTGATCTTGCTGCTGCCCAGCGCCTCCTCGCTGGCCTCGGTGAGGCGCAGCAGCTCCAGGCGGTCGGCGTGGCTGAAGCCCATGTGAGAGACATCCAGCTTGTGGCGGCGGCGATCCACCAGCCGGGCCTTGGAGTGCGCGGGGTTCTGCTCGTTGAAGCGAACCGTCTCCTCGAAGACCGAGAGACCAGGCTGGTCCAGCGAGGGGATGGTCTTCATCAGGTCCCAGAGGCACTCGTAGTGATCGGTGGTCAGCATCCGCCCCCCGCGCAGGCTGTAGCCCTGCTCTGGGCGCCAGGCGGCGTCCAGGCTGCCGCCGCTGAGGGGCTGGCTCTCGTAGATGGTGATGTCCGTGCCGGGCACACCGGCGTCTCGGATCATGAAGGCGGCGCCGGCCAGCGAACCGATGCCGCTGCCGAGGAAATGGGCTTTCATTGGAATGCTCCCTGTCAAGAATGAGTGAGGCCCATTCTTCGCAGGGGCGGCTGCGACCGCTTGATTCAGGTCAGCCCGAGAGACGGAGCGAGAGCCCTCTCTAAAGCACAGGCAGGCATTCAGCCCTGCGGATGCCGCGCAGCCCAGGCCCGCAAGGCCTGGCGGTAGGCGTCCATGGCCAGGTCGTGGGCGTCGAAGATGCAAGGGTCGCAGCCATTGCCGCAACAGTCCTCCAGCGCGGGTGGCTGTGGCGGCTGGGGCATGGGGTCGTCGTCGGGCGCGGGTGCGGAGGGCGGACTCATGCGGGCTATTGTCTCGCGGGCGTGCAGACAAGCCGCGGGTCAGCGCGCAGCGGGCCAGGCAGCATAGGGCCATTACGGACCCATCTACGGGGCCACCCATGGGGCCACTGCGGCCACAATGGCGCCATGGCACAAGGCAAACGCATCTCCGTCGACATCCACCCCAGCGCACTGCAGGCCATCCAGGCCCTGGGCGCGGCCGCCCGCCAGGCACGGCAGCAGGCCGGCGAGGGCCAGGCCGCCGCGGCCGCGCGGCTGGGTGTGCATGTGCAGACCATAGGCCGGATCGAGGCCGGCGAGCCCGGCGTGGCCATTGGCCACGTGCTGGGGCTGCTCGCGCTGTACGGGATCTCCGCCGCCCCCCAGAACCTCGCGACACCTGCGGCCGGGGCATGAGCGTCGCGCAACTGGGCGGCCTGCAGATACCGCGCTTCGAGACCGAGCGCCTGTGGCTGCGCCCCTTCTGCGAGGCAGACTTCGACGGCCTGGCGCATTTCTTTGCCAGCCCGGTCTCCGCCACCTATGGCGGCCCCTGCTCGCGCGAGGAAGCCTGGCGCAAGTTCGCGGCCTACCTGGGTCACTGGGCCCTGCGCGGCTACGGCCCCTGGGCGCTGGAATGCAAGCGTGACGGCGCCTTCATCGGCCTGAGCGGCTTGTGGAACCCTGAGGGCTGGGTGGAGCCCGAGATCACCTGGGCCCTGCTGCCCGAGGCCCAGGGACAGGGCTATGCCACCGAAGCTGCGCGAGGCGCCCTGGCCGCAGCCTACGACCACTTCGGCTGGCGCACGGCCGTCAGCGTGGTGGCAGAGGGCAACACCGCGTCCAGGGCCGTGGCCGAGCGCCTGGGCGCACAGCTTGAGCAGTGCATCCCCTTCCGCGGCGGCCAGGGCCTCGTGTACCGACACCGCGGGCCTGACGCGGCCTGAACTCCACGCCCCTGCCTGTTGCCTCAAGCCTGAGCCGCGCGTCCCTGCGCCAGGGTCGGGCCCCGCGCAATGAGCCCCCTGGCCGGCAAGAGCGGCACTGGCACCGGCGCAACCTGCCCGACCTGCTGCACCCGCGCCGCGACCTCGTCATACCAATAGGCCGCAGGCTGTGCGCCCTCGGCGAGTTCATGCCAGGTACGTTCCAGCGCCTGCACCAGGCGCCGGCTGGCGCTGCTGTGCAGCCAGCGCGCAGCCAGGGCCTTCAGCGGCAATTCATGGACCGAACCCAGCCACAGCGCGGGCGGGAGTTCGTGGGTCAGCGGCAGCACCTGTCCGTCCGACTGCAGCACCAGCACAGGTGCCAGGGCCGTCAGGCCCGGCGCCGGCCAAGTGGGCACCAGGCGATCGCGGTGGGCGAGGATCTGGCCCTGGCTCAGTGCGTCCACCTGCACCCTCACGCCGCTGCTCGCCTGCAGGGTCAGCGCCAGGCGCTGCGCCTCGACGATGGCGGCCAGCAGCTCCTGGCCGTCAGGACGCTCATCCAGCAGGGTCTCGCGCGCACGCCCGTGCAGCGTCAGCGGATGCACCTGCACGCTGTGTGCGCCGTGCGCAGCGGCCAGCCCCACGACGTCCTCAAGCTCGTCAACGTTGTGCTGGGTCAGCGTGAAGATGAAGCCGAAGGGTGTGCCCGTGGCCCGGGGCTGCTCCAGCAGACGCAGGGTGCGAGCCCGCGCACCGGCCAAGCCGCGCAACGCATCATGCGTGGCCTCGCGACCGTCGATGGAAATGGCGAGCCGGTCCAGCAGCGGCGCAATGGCCGCCCATCGTCCCGGACTCAGCAGCAGGCCGTTGCTGGTGAGACTGGTCAGCAGCCCGAGCCGGCGGGCATGGCGCAGCAAGCCTGGCAGTTCGTCGTAGAGCAGGGGTTCGCCGCCGGACACCGCCAACTGCCGATAGCCCAATGCCGCGGCATCATCGAGGACTGCGCACAGCAGCTCCAGCGGGAGCTGCTGCGTTGCCCGCGGGCCGGAAGCTGTGTAGCAATGTGCACAGGCCAGGTTGCACAGGCGCGTGGGATGCAGCTGGACGATGGGCGCCACACCCGTAGGCCCGCCACAGCCGGCCTGCAACGCCGGGCGCGCGATGGCACCCGGCGCCGTCCAGGGGGCGAAAAGCTCAGCCACCCACGGCCCCGCGGGCGCCAAGCTGGGTGATGCCGCCTTCCAGCACATTGCCGGGCTGCACCACGTGGCCGAAGTCCAGCTGCATGCGGATCAGGTCCGGCCAGGGCGTGCCATCAATCAGGATGCGTGGCGGCTTGACCTCCCCACCATGCACCCGGTGCCACTTCAGCCAGAACAGCAGGTCGTTGCCGCACATGGGCACGTCATCGCCCGCATAGCTCAGCGAGAGCCGCATGCCGGTGGCGTTGGCCCCACCGTAGACCGTGGCTTCCTCGATGCGGGCCGGCGACTTGTCCATCGCCTGTGCGATCTCCCGCACGGACTCCTCGGTCAGCTGGCGGGCCTTCCAGGCGGCCAGCAGCTTTTCCGAACCACGTTGCTTGTCGATGTTCATGATGGGGACTCCCTTGATGAGGGCAAAGGCGGCCGCGCAGGACGCGCGGCTTGGCCTTCAGACTCTAGGAGCCCCGCGCCGCGAAGCCGCCCACGACCTAGGGGGGCCCGGCCCCGGGAGCGCGCCAACCTAGGGGGATGCCGGGATCGGTGGTTCCCACCGCGAACCCTTGCGCAGGCCGAACGTCCCCGGCGTTAGGCAGGCGCTGGCATCAGGACGGCAACGCAGGGAAGCGCATCGCCTGCCCGCTCTAGACTGCGGATCGCCCCTTGTTCCGCTGACCCCACCCATGAGCTCCACACCGCCCCTGCTTCCCCGCAAGTCCCCGCGCCAGCGCCGTTCGCAGCTGACTGTTGCCAGCCTCCTGGAAGCCGCGGCCCAACTCCTGGAAACGCAGGGGCTGGAGGGATTCAACACCAATGCGGTGGCCGAGCGCGCGGGCGTGGGCATTGGCTCGCTGTACCAGTACTTTCCGTCCAAGGATGCCCTGACACTGGCCCTGCTGGAACGCGAGGCCGCACGCTTCGAGGCCGATGCCATGGCCTCGCTGGAGGTGACAGACGGCCCCGCCGCCCTGCGTCACCTGATCCGGGCCTCAGTACGCCAGCAGCTGGAGCGTGCCGAGCTGGCCCGGTTGCTGGACGAGCAGGAGGGCCGGCCCGAGCTGCGTGCCCATCTGGACAAGGGGCGCTTCGGCCAGCTGATCGACACGCTGCTGCGGCGCCCGGGCCTGCCCCGGCAGGCGGACACCGCCCTCGCCGCTGCAGACGTCGCCGCCCTGATCCGCGGCCTGGTGGATGGCGCGGGCGAGCGGCGGGAAACCGATCTGGCGCATCTGCAGCGCCGCGTGGAGGCGGCGATCTTCGGCTACCTGGAATGGGCCGCGGCCATTGAGCCGGGCCGGCAAGGCCGTGAATGCGAGTCGGGCATGCGGGCCGGCGCCGACCCGGCCTGATCCCACCGGCCAGGCACGCGCGGCCTGGATGCGAGTACCGCGCCGGGGGCCTGCTCCCTAGCATGGGCGGACATTTCAACGCACGGAGCATCCATGCCGCACCCGACCCGCCAGCCCCCCGCCACCATGACCCTGAACCACCTCAGCTTCCCCGCCCCCGACCTGGAGGCCACCACCCGCTTCTTCGAGCAACAGCTGGGCTGCACCGTGCACCGCATGGGCGCCTTCAACTTCCTCAAGCACCAGGGCTTTGACATCGTCATCGAGGACGGCCGCCATCACGAGCTCGGCACCGTCGACTGGCCGCACAACTTCCACATCGGCTTCGAGCTGCCCACGCGGCAGGCCGTGGTCGAGCTGTTCGAGCGCTTCACCGCCCAGGGCGTGCGCTTCACGCAGGCCCTGCATCACGCGGTGCGCGGGACGCGCTTCTTCTGCGAGGCGCCGGGCGGGCTGGTGATCGAGGTGAACACGCGGGAGGATGCGCAGATCCCCATCACTTGAGCCCGCACGCCGCCTGGCGTTTCAGCTGCTGGCGCACAACTTCTTGAGCGCGGCAAGGCCTGCATCGCCGGCCAGTGTCGGCAGCTGGCCAAGGGCGGACTTCAACTCGGCAGCAGCCTCCTTGGCCTGGGTGTTCTTGGGATCCACCGCCTTGGCATAGCTGACCGTCCAGGCGGCGACGCTGTCGCCGACCCTGACCTTGTAGGCCAATGCCAGCGACTGCGCCTGTTCCGCGATCAGCTGGGCCTGTCGCCCGGCCTTGGCTGCATCGCCCAGCAGGCCGCTGCGCTTGACGGCATCAGTCTCCACAAGGGCGGCGGCCGCAGCGGACTGCTCGCTGGCAATCAGTGTCGCCGTGGCCAGGCGGCATGCCGCAGGCAGTGTGGCGGGCAGGCCAGCGGCGCTGAAGTCGACAGCCTTGATCCCCATCTCGTCCTCGCCAGGGGCCGAGGCGGGCCTTCGCTCCCTGAACTGCTGGACCGTGCCCTTCATGTCGTCCACAGCGGCGGCCATGGCCGCAAGCGCCAGGTTGAGCATAGGCAGCGCGGCCGGATCGCTGGCCGGCTTGCCCCCGCTGAGCTGCGACCCCGCCAGCTTGGGCATGTGCTCCAGGAGAGCCTTGCTCCGCTTGAGCAGCTCGTCTGCGGACACGTTCTGGCTCAGCATCAGCTGGTTGGCCGCCTTCAGCTTCGCGATCATGCTCATGCCGGTGTTGATCCCCGGATCGTCGAAGAGGCGGATTGCATCGGCCGCCTGCTGGAAGCCCGCGGCCAAGGAGCACTGCCCGTGGAAGTACATGGCGTCCTTGATGGCCGCTTCCACGGGGTAGTCGGCATAGGCCTTGGCCTGGCCCGCATGCTGGATCTGCTGGTAGACATCCCGGCGGCGCTTGTCGATACCCTCGATCACCACGTGCGCGGCCAGGTTGGAGAAGAAGTCCTGGTTGTACTCCGCCCGTGCCCCACTGGAGATGGCTGCGGTGCCAGCCCAGTTGCGAGCCGCACCGACCGAGCTCACGAGCGCGCCGGCCGTGCCGGCCAGGGTCGTCAGGATGCCCAGGCCGAAGTTGGTGCGCGAAAAGCTGCGCTGCAAGCCGACCTTGAAGGCCGAGCAGCGCTGCTCGGACGAGGCGAGCAGCCGCTCCTGCATGGCATTGCGTGCCTGCCTGCGCTGGTCCTCGGTAGCGCGCTCCACCCGGCAGGCAAAGTAGCGGACCGAGCGATCCAGTCGTGTGCGGTCCTGGCTGGCAAACTCGCCGCCGTCCAACTGCTCGTCGTCCGCGACGCCGCCACGAGCCCACTTGGGCGTCATGGCCGCCTGCTGCGAGCAGCCGTCATCGCGCAGCTCTGGCGCGGGGGCATAGCGCAGCAGCAGGTAGCCCAGGTCCACCGGCTCGACCACATTGCGGTCGGTGAGCTGGAAAGCCCCGAGACCGCTGCATAACTTCCCTGATGCGCCGTGATCGGTCATCGGGGTTGCAATGGCGACATGGATAGCTTCTTCCTGATGGGCGCCAAGCCCTTGGTCCAGGACTCGCCGACGATGAAGT